>CBFIJD010000023.1:0-48906 GCA_965662845.1 uncultured bacterium
TGTGCACCGCAGGCGGTCTGCCTTCGGTTCATCCCCACGTGCGTGGGGAACAGGAGTCAGAGCAGCAAATACGACTCCGCAGAGGCGGTTCATCCCCACGTGCGTGGGGAACAGGATCGGTCAGCACGCCGTTGATCCCGCGCCCTGGGTTCATCCCCACGTGCGTGGGGAACAGTTGGCCCAGACATCGCGCTGCGTCATTCGGGGCGGTTCATCCCCACGTGCGTGGGGAACAGTCCTGCAGGTTTATGCGCGTTGATGAGCGGAGCGGTTCATCCCCACGTGCGTGGGGAACAGCTACAACTATGATCGTTGGTACTACGATGGGACGGTTCATCCCCACGTGCGTGGGGAACAGCGGTTGTAATCGCTGGCGTATTGGCTCGACCCCGGTTCATCCCCACGTGCGTGGGGAACAGGACAGCCTGCTGCGGGGTCTCTCCCGCATCAACGGTTCATCCCCACGTGCGTGGGGAACAGTGGAAATAAACGCGAACGGCGAGCTGCTGCTACGGTTCATCCCCACGTGCGTGGGGAACAGAGTGTTCGGGAGTACACCGAGCACTGCGGCCGCGGTTCATCCCCACGTGCGTGGGGAACAGTTCTGCTAATAATGTCAAGAAATCAACAGCGCCGGTTCATCCCCACGTGCGTGGGGAACAGCGTAGAGCGCTATTTTGTTTAGAAGGGCATTCTGGTTCATCCCCACGTGCGTGGGGAACAGTCGTTGGTCGGTCAACCTGGTAGCGGGAAATCCGGTTCATCCCCACGTGCGTGGGGAACAGTGAGCGCATGATTAGCAATCAGATGGTCAGACCGGTTCATCCCCACGTGCGTGGGGAACAGTCAGGATTCTAAGTGCAGTTTGCATTTGGATACGGTTCATCCCCACGTGCGTGGGGAACAGGGGGAGCATCGTGATGCCTGAGCCGCCCAGCACGGTTCATCCCCACGTGCGTGGGGAACAGGGTCTCAAGGGGGTGGATGTGAAGCACTCCGGCGGTTCATCTCCACGTGCGTGGGGAACAGGTAATACTCAACGGTATTGTCATCCAGCGCTGCGGTTCATCTCCACGTGCGTGGGGAACAGACCAACTCTAACTCATTGATATTGAAAAGAAAAATTAACTCGAATTTTTCTACCAATTAAATTCGCTTGAATTAGGTTGGTTTCAGAGGTCTTCACTTGGACCTGAAATCGGCAAAAAAGATACAAGCCGTAGACCATCCAGATCCACAGGAATACGGCGATTCTGGCCAATTGTTTGGAAGTCAAACCCTGACTCTGTTTTCGTTGCCCACGCCATTACGACGCTGCCGTCTCCACAGAGCCGCGAGCTTTGCTCCCAAATCATTTCTCGCACTCGGCGAGACACGTCTCCCACATACACGCCGGCTCGGACTTGTAATAACCAAATCGCCAACCGGCCGCGTAGGCGTGGAGGGACGTTTTCGGTGACAACGACAAGCATTCCCATTATTTCGTCCTGTGTCCGGCGTCTCCGAGCGATGCTGCTGGGGGAATCGCAGGGGGAATGGATTCATCGGGAATCGCTGGAGGGGTAATGTCTCCGGCGGCCAGAACCTGCTCAATCGTCGGAATGATTTTGGCGAGCGTATTTTGCTTCCGAAATGCTTCTCGGCAGGCGATCCGGACCGCTCGATCTGGCTCGGCCGGTTTTTTAGCTGCGAGCTGGAAAGCGATGGGCACGACGGTTTCAAACTTAAAAATATCCGCGATGTCATAGACGAAAGAAAGCGGCTTGCCCCAGTGAATGAAACCAATCGCTGGGGCATAACCTGCTGCCAGTACTGCCGCTTCCGTAATGCCATATAGGCAAGAGGTCGCGGCGCTGACACACCGATTCGCGAGATCACTGGCATCCCAATGATCGGGGTCATAGTTGCGTCGTTTCCAAATGACCCCATAGCGCTGCGCGAGCAGTTGATAGGTTTTACGGACTCTGGCGCCTTCAAGGCCTCGCAGTTGTTCCACACTGCGCTTGGCTGGGGCTGGTTCCCCAAAGCGAAGTTCATACATTTTGCGGACGACTTTCAGGCGCAAGTCATCGTCTAAGGCGAGGCGAGCCTGATAGAGCAAGCGGTCTGAACGAGCGCCTCCCGGCTGTCCGCAGGAGTACAGCCGGACTCCTGCTTCACCCACCCACACGAGCAGAGTTCCCACCTCTGCTGCCAGCTTGATGGCGGAGTGAGAGACTCTCGTTCCTGGCTCCAACAGGATGCAGGCAACGCTGCCCACAGGGATGTGTGTGCGAACCCCGCCTTCCTGAATCAACACGAAAGCGCCATCCAACACATCAATTTGCCCGTACTGCAAGAAAATTAGGGAGATTCGGTCTTTCATCATTAGTGGCTTCAGCGGGAGATAGAGATCTTTCAAGGCAACCCTCTCAATATCGTCGAATCAAAAGCAGCCCACAACCAAAGGTTTTCGACTTTCCCAAGCCCTGAAAGAGGGTCTGTCGGAAGACATCCACTTCTTTGATTGTCAACACACCCTGAAAATCGACGCTGCTGAACCGCACAGGCTGCCCAGACCGCTTGGAGTGGCTGAGATGCTGCTGATAGGCCTCTACTGTGACTTGGTTTGGCAAGACCTCAAACCCGTGCGCTGCTTGTCGGGACTCTAGCCATCGCAGGCAGCTGCGCTGAATCAGTTGTTGCATGGGAGGCTTTTCTCGAGGAGGCAAGCGCTCATAGTTGAGTTGTCTCTTTTCATGCATCACCACGTCGTGGCGCTGTCTCTTTCCTTCAGGGGAGGTGACCGTGATGACGGGGTTGGCGCGCAGGCTGAAAACCAACCGTTCGCCCGCCCTCAGCTGGGGGTTGTAGGGTTTGGGAGGGTCGATGGACCAGATGCCGGAGGTATCAACGGGGACACGTTGCGAGACCACATAGTACTTGACGTGCCCGTTTTCGATCACTTGCCGATATAAAAAATCGCGCTCAGCGTCCGGATCGGAGTCAAAGAGAGTCCAGAGGGCCTGGTGTTCTCGGTAAACATCTTGAACGAGAGTCTGCGCCAGGCGCTGGGGGGCGAGCGTGGTGTTGAACGAGAGGCGTGTAAAATACATCACTCTCCTGTTTGCTGAGCAGTGTAGAACTCATCCCGATTGGCAAACTGCCAGCGTTTGCGGCTGCTCACTTGATCACGACGCGGATAAGTCATGCTTGGTTTCAGGCCGCGTTGTTCATCGGTGAGCTTGCCCTCCTCCCAGAAATAGCTGACCAGCGCAGACGGGGGGAGATGCCCTGTCCAAGGAGCTGCTTGCGCCAAGGGATAAGCATCAAACGCCTGTTTCAAGCTCACCGCTGCACTGAGCACTGGATGCAAGGGCAAACTGACTGGGCACGACTTACGCCCCAAATACAGGTGGAACACCGGCTGTTGCAAATGCTGCTGCAAGGTCGCCAAGGAATAGACGGGCGGTTCTACCACAGCCCACACCGCCACCTGATAAAACGCATCGGTGCGGTAATCACGCTTCGACAAAATCGTATTCAGGTTGAGCTGATCCAGCAGCAACTCATCGCGACGACTGGCAAATTGGCGCTTACCGCTCGGTACTTGCACCGTGTGGTAATCACGCAACACTTCCCCATGTGCCCTTACGCAAACGGCGACCGCGTATTGCTGCGACAGCTGCGCATGCGCGGCCTCATTCTCGCGCTCAATCCCTAAAGCGGCCGCCAACAAACCCACCACCGCAGACTTGGTCGGGTGCCCAAGACTAGGGCGATCTTCACCCACCGCGATATCGCCCCAAGAAGCCAACGCTCCATAGAGTTGAAATACCAAAAAGTCCGGCATGATCACGCCTCCTTTGCGCATTGGAGGACGTCTGCCAAGCTCCCCTCGACCCCTTCATCTGTCACGAAGAAAGCGCTCCGTTGCTCAGCACAGCGGCCATAGGCCTGATCCATGTGCTTCAGGGTGTCATCAAGGCGCTTGCGCGCTGTGGTCAGCATGTCGCCACTGCGGACGGGTTTCAGAAAGGCCACGGACAGGGAGCGTGGCTGCTGGTTCCCCGTTTCACAGAGCAGATAAGAAGCGCGTGCGCGTGACGCGAAACTGTTCTGTTTCCCGGCTGGCGCCACGGTTGCTGCGGCTTCGATCAAGGCCGCCAGCGTCTGATTGGCCAGTTCAGTATCGTCGGAGAGGTTCTTTACCAACAAATCCTTGTCGATGCACAGGTACAGGTAAAACAAGCCTGCGGCGAATTCGGTCTCGCCCAGATGCGATGCGCCCGCGTCATCTGCACCGCTATTCAAGTCATCCACCGCCGTGAAGAAGTCATCCTCAACCACGATGGAATGAACGCTGATGGCATGAGCCACTTGGGCCGCGGCTTCGGTGTTAAAAGCGGGAGAAGAAGCCAACATTCTGCCAAACAGCGCAATATCTGCTGCCGTATGCTTTTTGCGTAACAACGCCAATTCACTGTCTTCAGGCTTAGTTTTGCGTTCAGCAATGGTGGCAACTAACGTATTGATCAATTGCTCTTCTTCAGGGCTGAAATGCGCCAATTGTTCAATCTCCAGCTCTTGCAGTTCGTTGTTTTTATCGGCTTTCTTGAGCTTGCCAAACCGCTCTGCAATCAGTTTTGCCCACTCCATCGCGTCTTTCTTGGCAATGCCCTCTTCGCGTAATTGGTTAAACACCTGAATGCCCATATCCTTGGTGCGTGTGCCGATATGCCCTTTCAGATTGTCAGCAAATACTTCGGAAGTGCGCCAGGCCCGCTTCAGGCTTTGAGAAGAGACGCGCAAGCGTGGTTCACCACCCATCATCGCGGTTTTAGGGCGACCTAAATCATCACGATTTAAGTTGGCGGGTGGATAAGAAGTTAGCAAATGCAATTGAACAAAACGGCTCATAAAAATCTCCTGAGAATCGTTAAAAATTGGAATTAGGCGGTTACATTTTCGGGGGTGTTGGGGAAGTAAGCAAAGGCCCAATCGCGTTTGACATGATCCCCCCAATAATAAACAGAGTTCGCCACGTCATGCAGATTGGCTTGATTGCCCAACATACGCAGGACGCGGATCATCGAGACATACAAATCAGCGCGGTCACGCTGAAGTAATCGGCGGAAGCGCAACTCACTCACCACTGGAGGACTGCCTGCCATTTGCCGTGCTAACGCTTGTTCGGGGTTGGTGTGGCGGATATGTGCCATCAATCCCAGCACAGCCGCTAAACGCAATTCCCATTGCTCTTCCTCGTTGAAAAAAGGCTTGAAGCGTACGCAAGCTCGGTGAAATACGGGTAATAACATCACGTCATTCACGGTTTTAGCGCGGCGCAGTTCAGCTCGATCACCGTTACGCTCTTGCAAGTCCGTCCACCATTGTTGCAGGACTTCACCTAACGGTCTGTCGGCGTCAAATTTACCTTTCATGCGGTCTCCTTCTTGGGTTTTCGGGTTTTACGGGCTCTCTCTTCATTGAGCGGGAGCTGCAACATTTTCTTGATTTTTTTGCTGTAGCACAAATTCCTGAGCTTAGCGCGGGCATCAGCCACCCGACGTGGGTTGGCTTGTGCGATGTCACCTTGTGCTGCCCAATAATCAAATAAATCGAATGCTGCGCTGCGTAAGGTGTCGTGCCATGCATGCAGAACCGTTTGATCTGTGTGATCGACTAACTTGGTTTGCAGGTCTTTTACGGCCTGATAGAACTCGGTTTCAGTGTGCTGATAGAAACTTTTCGTCAGAAACGAGACATCCCCCTTGGCATCTCCCGGACGCTTGAACCAGGCCTCTTTCACACAAGAACGCACAAAACTGGCAAATTCGGCAGACGCTTCGGTTAGGATTTGCACTCGTTTGGCAAAATCAGACCGGATGTCTTCTGCCACTATCAGTAGCGGAAATGTTGTTTCGTACCAACAGCGGGCTTTGTTTTCTCCATCAATCTCATAACCAAAAGTAAAAAGTCTAAACTGCTCCCCATAGCTTTCGGCTAGTTGAGAATAACGCTCTGCGACTAATGCAGGATTTTGTTGATCGGTTTTCTGAACAAGACCAAACCAATGCTGATATTGCAAACCATTAGTAGGAACACGTATTGGTCTACCAACACCCTGTTCGTCTAACCTATGTGGAGACATTGGATTTCTCCAATCACCAATATAATCAACCCCAAAAGTTTGAATTTTGAAGCCCGAAGAATATGATTCAGATGTTACTCCACATAGATCACAACAACACTCTTGCTCATATAAATCTAACCGAATACGACAAGGCATTGGCCAAAAAACTTGAAATCTACTTACGACATCTGGAGAAGTACCTACTCCGCCATCAATGTACACCTGAACTTTCTTATTTCCCTCCTTAACTTTTTTGGATGTACTAACCCTAGTTCTTCCCATCCAAGGAAATAAATCAGACTGATATTCTACTGGTTTCCCTTCAGGCAATCGCGCAAGCCAATTCTCATCAAGCACATTCAACCATACGCTAGACCAAAGAAGTCTATCCACTAAGTCCAAGGAAGATTCAGTATCAAGAACGACTAATGATGTCATCGCTCCTTTCCCGCGCAAAGATACTCTATGACTCGCTCCAAACCCTTGTGTGTTTAGTTGAAAGCTAAATAGTGCTATTGCAGTACAGGATAAACACATCTTTTTATACTGATTTCTTTTAAAAAAATGATCTTTATTAAGTTTGGATGTGTTTTCACCCGGAGCCTCCATAACAAGCCTTTCAATTGACCAAAGGCTTCCTTCCAATGGCTCGAAGTCTTGCATGAACGAACCTTTTTCACCTTGCAATGCAAACGCATCTGCATACGGGGCAAACCGCGCTCTCAAGACCTCTGGTGTGGGCGGCTCTTCTAACCATGTAGCCCAATCATGGTGATGTTTAGGCGTGGAGGTGGTTTGCAATAACCCAATCAAGAACTGCATCAAAGCCCCATTAAAGTCGGGTCTTGGTGCGTTCAAGGTAATCACAGGGTCATCGGTTTCTGTCAGTTGCCACGGCGCGATGAGTGTGTTTACTCCACTCTTACGACGGATCGGTATCCAGGGGTCGTTAATCAGATTCATACTTTGTCTCCTTTGTTACGAGTTCGACGTCTGCCATCAACCCAAACTGTTCGCTGTAAACAAAACTTACGCTCTCTTGTTTGGCGTTCTGAGCCGTCCCTTGCCAGCGACCATCTGCAACCGGCTGCAGCGGTAGCAACACGCCCCATTTTCCTTTGGCTGGCAATTGACTCACTTTAAATTGATCCAGCTCCGCTTGGCTCAGACCCGGAATGGCGGCTTCTGTGGCGATCCAGTAAGTGCGCATGGAGACCGCACTCAAGGGCCACTCATGATCTTGGCTGTCTGCCCAAGGCAACAACACGCCATCCTGCCACTTGGCGAGATACACCATGGTCGTTTCTTCACCCAAGCGCGTTGGGGTTTTGGCTTCATCCCACCAGCGATTGGTAGAAGCGTCGGTGTAGCCCACCTCCATCGACAAAGCACTCAAGCGGGCAAGGCTGGCCTCAGCGCGGTCTCCTCCTTCCGCTTCGTTGCTTGCCCTCCGCAAGCCCTCTGGAATGTCGTCCTGTGCTTCATCACCATAAACACCTTCCATCAACGTGCGGGCATCCTCTGGCATTTGAAATTTGCCCTGTCGCTGCAACCGTCTGGCGGTCAACCACAACTGTCCGTGGTGGTCGTAGACCTTCTGTGCATTCGGAAAAAAATCAGCAATCCATCGCGCTGGGGGAGCGTCCGTAACTACGGGCGAATGAATGTGCAAAGTGACCGCTCCCCGTTGATCATCGCCCTGAATCCGATTGCCCAAGGCATCGCGGGTATGTCTCCGCAAACGCCCGGCGCGCTGGATCAGCAAATCAATCGGCGCAAGATCGGTAATCAGCGTGTCAAAATCCAAATCTAAAGACTGTTCAACGACTTGGGTCGCAATCAGGATTTGCCCACGCCGCGACTCGGCAGTGCTGTTTTTGTCAAAGCGTGCGACTACCCGTTTTTCGATGGCGATACGATCCCCCAAGGCATAACGGGCGTGGAACAAATCCACCTGCCAATCGGGGTGTCTCGCTTTGATTTGTTGATAAGCCTCAATCGCATCCTTGACCGTGTTACGAATCCAGCACGCGCATTGCCCCTGTTCGAGAGTACGGCTCAGTAAATCCTCAACGGCTTGCCGTTCTGACAGGAACTGAACACTCACCTCACGCTTAACACTCGCGCGAGTGGCCACCACTTGTTCCCGCAAGCCTTGCGCGTTTAAGCAGCTCATCAGTGGATAAGACTGGTCATCGGTAGCCTGTAAAGCGGGTTTGCTCCAACGTTGCCCTTCGGCATAAGCCTGCAACAGGGCTTGGCGTTGTTTTTTCGGCAGTGTGGCAGACAAGAGAATGACGCTCCCACCAGCGGTGGCATGAGCGCGAAGCAAAGCACATAACAATTCGTGCATATAGGCGTCACAGGCATGAACCTCATCCACCAACAAAATCTTGTGCATCAATCCCAGCAAACGCAGCGACTGGTGACGTGCAGGCAAGATAGCCAACAAGGCTTGGTCCACCGTGCCAATGCCAATGTCCGCGAGTAGCGCTTTTTTGCGGTTATCAGCCAACCACGCATTGCAATGCGCGCCTGCGGAGGTCGTACCATCACCGTAGTGGTCTGCTGTTGCAGGTACTTCAGGGAGTAGCGATCGCCGGAAGTCAGCCGACATCTCGCTGGCGCCGTGTGCCAGAATCAAAGAAGGGCTTTTTCCACCAGCAAACAACCTGCGGTACACGTCCTTCATGCGGGAGTACATGGTGTTGGCTGTCGCCATCGTCGGCAAAGCGAAATACACACTATTGCCTTGTCCAGCTTGCATCAGGCGATGGGCTAACAGTACGGCTGCCTCTGTTTTGCCTGCACCTGTCACATCTTCCAGAATGAATAAGTGCGGACTTGCGGGTAATTCCCATGCTGAGACCATCTCCTGCAAAGGGGTTGGTGCTGGGACGGTCTGCGGTTCAACCTCAATCAAGTCGGCTAAGGTCAGAGCGTTGGATGGATGACAAGACAGCAATTCGGCCTGTTGTATGGCTCGTTCTGCCCGCTGCTTTGCTTGCTCCCAATACTGATCCAATGGCATTGCTTGGCTTTGATAAGGGAAAAAGTCTGTATTCGAACCTAACCAGTCACTCAATACCGCCAAGCCCGACAACCACCACGAAGCCCATTGAATCGCTTCTGTGCGACAAGCGGGAAAAACGGGCGATTCATCAAAAAGTATAGGGATCAAATCAGCTACAAACGTGGCTGCCGCTGCAAAATCATTGTCTTCATCAAAGTCGTCGCGGAGTAGGCGGGTAGTGCTTGGTTGGGGCGGTTGCCCGTGATGGCCGACCATTGCCCCCATCCAGACATCCAAAGATTCATTAGCAGTCGAAGGACGACGCTTTGTGCCGGGGGAAATCATGCCTTTCTCTTTGAAATATTGGGAAAGGTGTTTTTTCCACAGAATCCAGCCCAATGAATCATGGCGCAGCCCGTATTGCCTCTGGCTGGTGCGCTGTTGGAGTTTCCCCAATACATCCGCATTCAGACTTTGAAAGCTGTCGGCAAATTTCCCAATGTCGTGCAAAGCGAGCAGGAACGTAAACCATTGAATGAATTGCGGCTCGCTCAAATCTGTTAAACGTAAGAGATGACGGAGATAGGGATGCTCTCGCTGGAGCAGCACCTGTCCCACCGCCGCTACATCCAACGAATGATAAGGCAACAAATGATACGTCTCTTCAGAGGCAATCGGTGGTTTCGCCTTGCCCCAATACTTAAAATAGCTTGCTTTCATCGGCACTCATGGCGGTCTAAGTAAATTGAGAAGAAGAGTCGCGTCTGCTTGAAGTGATGATTAAACCTTGAAGAATCGCTCGATTGTAATGATAGACAAAACGCCAGATCGAGCCGAGAAGGCTCCCACGACTCTTTTGAAGACGAGAGAGTCTCTCCAGCGAAGCAGGAGACTTCGCCCCAATAAACAGGCGCTACCCCCGCGCAATCTGGAACCTCTCCCGCGCAGTAGATCAAATGCGAGACGGTAGTTATCGCAGGGTTAAGGTAGAAAACAAGAGCTAAGTTGTAATTTGTATCTCAAAAAAGCCGAGGAGTTTACAATAGGCACAAGCGGAGACGAAAATCGTCAATCATATCAGAGGGGATACAAATTTTACATTTGCGACACACAAGCTGCGTAGGAGAGATTCTTAGCAAGAAATCTGGTTTGGTGGTGGGCAGAAGAGAGAAGGGGCAACCCCCGTTTTTTCCCCGTTTGTAGTTTCCTCCGTTTTCCCCCGTTTTTTCCGTTTTCGCGATCCGGTAGGGGCGAAAGGCTTTTCGCCCTTGCTGTGCCGGAGATGCCCGCGATTTTGTTTATCGGTTTTTTCCGTTTTCGCGATCCGGTAGGGGCGAAAGGCTTTTCGCCCTTGCTGTGCCGGAGGTGCCCGCGATTTTGTTTATCGGTTTTTTCCCCGTTTTTGTTTTCGCCCGTTTTTTTCCGTTTTCGCGATCCGGTAGGGGCGAAAGGCTTTTCGTCCTTGCTGTGCCGGAGATGCCCGCGTTTGTGGTTGCCCGATTCCCCCGTGCCTGCCCCTACATGCCCGGCGTCGGAATGAAAACCGTCGGAACGAACAACGTCGGTAGGGGCGAAAGGCTTTTCGCCCTTGCTGTGCCGGAGATGCCCGCGATTTTGTTTATCGGTTTTTTCCCCGTTTTTGTTTTCGCCCGTTTTTTCCGTTTTCGCGATCCGGTAGGGGCGAAAGGCTTTTCGCCCTTGCTGTGCCGGAGATGCCCGCGATTTTGTTTATCGGTTTTTTCCCCGTGCCTGCCCCGACCTTGTCCTGTCCCACAGTGAGACAGGCTGTCCCACTGTCCCACCAGAACGCCCCAACCACTGCGCCTAAAAATTTCTCTAACACTCTGAAATTTAAACAGAAAATCCGAATATTTTTTGTGGCACAAAAAGTGTCATTAGGAGCGGCACAGCCGTCACGAAGCGGACGCTAGACGTGCCGATGTCTGGTGTCCCACCGAGCGGTCGCAGGGTTCTGGGCGAACCCCAATGTTCACCAACACCTAGGGAGCGAAGACAATGGAACTATCACAAGAGCAGCTGCTGGAAGCGTATCGTAAGATGCGTACCATCCGAGCGTTTGAAGACCGGCTGCACGACGAGTTTGCTACCGGAGAGATCCCCGGATTTGTGCACTTGTATGCCGGAGAAGAGGCCTCAGCGGTAGGCTTCTGCATGCACCTCAACGACGCAGATCGGATCGCCAGCACCCACCGTGGTCACGGGCACTGCATCGCCAAAGGCGTCGAGGTCATGGGGATGATGTCAGAGATTTATGGCCGCGCTAACGGCACCTGTCACGGCAAAGGTGGCTCGATGCACATCGCGGACTTGGAGAAGGGAATGATGGGCGCCAACGGCATCGTGGGCGCAGGGCCACCCTTGGTCTGTGGCGCAGGGCTCGCCGCCAAGTTCAAAAAGAACCAAGGCGTCGCCATCGCTTTCTTCGGGGACGGCGGCTCCAACCAAGGCACGACGCTAGAGTCTTTGAACCTCGCGACCGTCTGGAACCTGCCCTGCGTCTTCGTCGCCGAGAACAACGGGTATGCAGAAGCCACAGGCAGCAAGTGGTCGGTCTCCTGCGAAAACATCGCCGATCGCGCCGCCGCTTTCGGGATGCCCGGCGTGGTGGTAGACGGACACGACTTCTTCGCGGTGTATGAAGTCGCTGGCGAAGCGATCAAGCGGGCGCGCGAAGGTGGCGGCCCCACCCTCGTAGAGTGCAAGCTCAACCGCTACTACGGACACTTTGAAGGCGACGCGCAGACCTACCGCACCATCGACGAGGTCAAGAACATCAAGGAGTCCAAAGACTGTCTGATGCTCTTCGCCAAGCGCGTCACCTCACAGAACCTGCTCACTCAAGCCCAACTTGACGCCATTGACGCAGATGTCGCTCAGCTCATCGACGCAGCCGTCGCGCACGCCAAATCGTCCGCAAAACCGACCGAGGCCGATCTGCTCACGGACGTCTACGTCAGCTACCTATAACCGCATTTCAGAGGAAAAAAACACATGGCACGGATCATCAACTACAAAGACGCCATCAACGAAGCGATGGCCCAAGAGATGGCGCGAGACGAGACGGTCATCGCGATGGGTGAAGACAACGTCGGTGGGATGGGCGCAGAAGGAGAGAAGGACGCCTGGGGCGGTGTGCTCGGCGTGACCAAAGGGCTCTACGGCAAATATGGCGACCGCATCATGGACACCCCGATCACCGAGTCAGCGTTCATCGGAGCCGCCGCCGGAGCCGCCGCCTGTGGGATGCGCCCTGTCGCAGAGCTGATGTTCATCGACTTCATGGGCGTCTGCTTCGACCAGATCTTCAACCAAGCCGCGAAGTTCAAGTACATGTTCGGCGGCAAAGCCGAGACTCCGCTCGTGGTGCGCACCATGTACGGAGCCGGTCTCCGCGCTGCGTCGCAGCACTCGCAGTGCCTCTACCCCATCTTCACGCACATCCCCGGTCTGAAGGTCGTGGTGCCGTCTACCCCATACGACGCGAAAGGGCTGATGATTCAGTCGATCCGCGACAACGACCCTGTGATCTTCTGTGAACACAAAGCGCTGTACGGACTGGAGGGCGATGTCCCCGAAGGCTCTTACGCGCTCCCATTCGCCGAAGCGAACATCGTGCGAGAAGGGGGAGATGTGACGATCGTGGCGCTCGGCGCGATGGTCCACAAATCGACCGAAGCAGCGAACCAGCTCGCCAAAGAAGGCATCCAGTGCGAGATCATTGACCCACGCACCATCTCGCCATTAGACCTCGACACGATCTTGGAGAGCGTCGAGCAAACCGGCCGCTTGGTGATCGTCGATGAGTCCAATCCCCGCTGCAACATGGCCACAGACATCTCAGCGCAGGTGGCCGACAGAGCCTTCTCGTCGCTCAAAGGGCCGATTCGCATGGTGACGGCTCCGCACTGTCCGCCGCCGTTCTCAGACGCTTTAGAAGACCTCTTCATCCCAAGCCCTGAGAAGATCATGGACGCCGTCCGTTCCCTGAACTGAGGTCGGCGCGTGTTCCCTTCCCACCCAGAGGTGAAGGTCGGCATCCTCGCCAACCCCGCCTCTGGGCGCGACATTCGGCGCGTGGTGGCGCGGGCGTCTGTGTTTCCCACCGCCGAAAAGTGCAACATGATCCAGCGTATCTTAGGAGCGCTGGCTGTGTGTGGCGTCGGCGAGGTCTGGATGATGCCCGACAAAGGGGGGATCGCTTCGGTGATTCGACGCTACTACGAGACCACCGAGGCGGAGCACCTGCCAACCCTCCGCTTCACAGACACGCCGATCAAAGACGCTCCGCACGACACTCGGCTGGCTGTGCGAGCGATGCTGGAAGCGGGCATCTCGTCCATCGTGGTGATGGGCGGCGATGGCACGCACCGTCTGGTCGCGGAAGAGTGTGGCACCGTCCCGATGGCGACGCTCTCCACAGGCACCAACAACAGCTTCCCCGAGCTGCGTGAAGCGACGTTGAGCGGCCTAGCGGCAGGGCTCGTCGCCGCCGGAAAGCTCACGCCAGCGGTGCTGCGCCGCGAGAAGCGCTTGCTCGTGCGGAAAAATGGCGAAATCTGCGGCACCGCGCTGGTGGACGTAGGTGTGAGCGCAGATCGCTTCATCGCCGCGAAGGCGGTCTGGGAGACGGATCGTCTGCGCGAGCTGTTCGTCACCTTCGCCTCTTGCGAAGCCATCGGGCTCTCGTCCATCGCCTCGCTGCTGCAACCCGTCGGACGCGAAGAGAACCACGGCCTCCACCTGCGCTGCGCTGCAGAAGCAACGCGACGGATCACCGCGCCGATCGCGCCCGGCTTGTTCAGGGACATCGGCATCGAA
This sequence comes from uncultured bacterium, assembly GCA_965662845.1. GTDB lineage: Bacteria > SAR324 > SAR324 > SAR324 > NAC60-12 > JCVI-SCAAA005. The sequence goes on from CBFIJD010000023.1 coordinate 13,968, forward strand.
GCGTGGCAAACGCTCCCACTCGCCCAGCCGCTCCCGCTCCAAACTCCGCAAGGGGTGCTCGCGATGGACGGGGAACGCGAGGTCGAGTTTGGGCCGTCGGACCAGATTGAGATTGAGCTCGACCGCCAAGGCCCGGTCGTCATTGACGTGCGCCAAGCGCTCGCGGTCGCTGCTGCCGAGGGAACGATGCTGCGTTGAGCGACCCAAGTGTGGTCTCCTCCCAACGCTTGGACAAACGCAGAAATGTTCCCTCACCACCCCAGCACCTCCCTCGACAAGGACGACTTGTCGAAACTCAGAAAATTCTAATTATCGAAACCATTCAAGTTATCTCAAAAACTGCCACCCACGAGAGAGGTTATGAGCCAGATTCACAGAGTTGGAATGCCCAAATGGGGGCTGTCAATGGTGCAGGGCACCGTCAATGACTGGAGCGTCGCAGAAGGAACCGAGGTCGAGAAAGGCGACGAGCTGGTTGAAATTGAGACGGACAAGATCGCGAACGTCTTGGAAGCTCCCACGGGGGGAGTGTTGCGCCGCATCGTCGCGCAGCCTGGCGAGGTCTTGCCCGTCTCTGCGCTGCTGGGCGTGATTACGGAAGGAGACGTCAGCGAGGCAGAGCTCGATGCCTTCATCAGCGAGCAACAGGCCGCCTTAGCCGAGATGGCAGCAGCGGAGAGCGACCCGCTCAGCGAGAGCCGCGTCTTCCATTGGGAAGGGCTCAACATCCGCTATTTGGACAGCGAAAACGGAGACCATCCCCTGATCTGTCTGCACGGCTTTGGCGGGGACAAAGACAACTGGCAGTTCAACCTAGGAGCCCTCGCGCCGTCGCGGCGGGTGATCGCTCCCGATTTTCCCAGCCACGGAGACTCCAGCGTCAACGCCGAATATTCGACACAAGCCGCGTATGCGCGCTTGGTCATCGCCCTGATGGATCACCTCCAAATTGAAAAGGCGGAGCTTACCGGTCACTCGATGGGAGGAGCGATCGCCCTCTTGGTCACGCGGGACGCTCCCGCCCGAGTGGCCAGCTTATCGTTGATGGCGCCGGCGGGTGTCGGCTCGTCGATCAACGTGGAGTATGTGGACGGCTTCGCGAAGGCCAACAGCCGCAATGAACTGAAAAAACTCGCGGCGATGCTGTTCGCTGACAAAGAGATGGTCAGCCGCCAAATGATCGCCGAGCTGCTGAAGTACAAGCGCCTTGACGGAGTAGAGGCCGCGCTCAGCGCGCTCGCCGCCGACATGCACGAGCACGGGCAGATGAAGCTGCAGCTCCAAGACGTGACCGCCAGTGTCCCCACAACCGTGTTCTGGGGCGCGCAAGACGAGATCCTGCCGGTTCAAAACGCAGACACGCTCCCGGCGAACGTCACAGTCGTGCGCCCAGCCTGCGGTCACATGGTGCACATGGAGGCCGCCGAGGCCGTCAACGCTCATTTGGGACGCTAGCGCCAGCGATCGGCGCGAAGCAACACACTGCAACTATCACCCGAGGGAGGCAACATGGACCTGAACTTGCGCGGGCGCGTGGCGCTCATCACCGGAGCGAGCCGAGGCATCGGGAAGACCTGCGCGGAGATGCTAGCGGCGGAAGGCTGCCGTCTGTCGTTGTGTGGTCGCGATCACGAGCGGCTGGAAGCCGTCGCGGCGCCGCTGCGCGAACAAGGCGCGGAGGTGCTGTCTGTCCAAGCAGACGCCAGCCAGCCAGCAGAGATTGAGCGCTTCGTGGCAGAGTCTGCCAAGCACTTTGGGCACATCGACATCCTCGTCAACAACGCGGGGACCGGAGCGCTCAGCGACCTGATGTCCCTCGATGAGGCGAACATCCGCGCCAACATGGACCTGATGTTCTACGGGCCGCTGCACGCGTCTCGGGCGGTCGTGCCGCACATGCGCGAACGTCAAGGCGGGCGCATCATCAACATCTCTTCCATCTTTGGCAAACAGCCCGGCGGCTTGGTGGACTACGACGCCATCAAAGCTGCGCTGAACATGCTCACCAAAGACTTCGCCAACTATCTCGCCAAAGACAAAATTCTCGTCAACGCTGTCTGTCCGGGGCCGATCAAAGGGCCGCTCTGGGAAGAGCCGGGCGGGCTCGGCGAACAGCTCGGAGGCATCTTGGGCATGTCGGGGCCAGAGGCGATCAAAGCTTTCGCAGAGCAGAACATCCCGCTGGGGGAGCACGGCGACCCCGAAGATGTCGCGGCGCTGGTGGCGTTCCTCGCCTCGGATCACGCCAAATTCATCACAGGACAGTCCATCAACGTCGATGGCGGCATGGTCAAAGCGCTGGTCTGAGCTGCACATCCACCACACGGAGACGACACATGAAGAAACTACTCAACGATCCTTATCAGTATGTAGATGAGATGCTGGCCGGACTCTGCGCGGCGCATCCTGTGTTTTATCGGCAGACCGGCACCGGCGGGCGCGTGATCGCGCGTGCAGCGGGGACGAGAGAGGGCAAGGTCGGCATCGTCTCCGGTGGCGGTTCGGGGCACTTGCCGATCTTCACAGGCTACGTCGGAGCCGGGCTGATCGACGCTTGCGCTATCGGCGATGTCTTCGCCTCACCCTCAGTCGCCCAGATGGTCGAAGCGATGCGAGAAGCGCACGCGGGCGCAGGGGTGCTGCGGCTCTATGGCAACTATGGCGGCGACGTAATGAACTTCGACATGGCCGGAGAAACGGTCGAGCTAGAGGACGACATTCGATCGACGACGGTGCTGCTGACCGATGACGTCGCCTCCGCTCCTCCAGAAGAACACCAGAAGCGGCGCGGGGTCGCAGGGATGGTGTATGCCTACAAGATCGCCGGCGCCGCTGCGGAGGAGATGCAGCCGCTGGAAGCGGTGACGCGCATCGCGCAGAAAGCCGCAGACGCCTGCCGAACAATTGGCGCGGCGCTGACATCATGCACAGTCCCGCAAGCAGGCAAACCGACGTTCACGATCGGCGCGGAGGAGATGGAGATGGGCATGGGCATCCACGGAGAGCCCGGCGTGTGGCGCGACAAGCTCAAGCCTGCGGATGACATCGCCAATGAGATGATGGATCGCCTGCTCGCGGACAAAGCCGTCGGCTCCGGAGACCGCGTCTCGGTGCTAGTCAACAGCTTGGGAGCGACGCCGCCCGAAGAGCTCTACATCCTCTATCGAATCGTGCAACAGCGGCTGACCGACCTCGGCGCCGAGATCGTGATGCCGCTGGTGGGGCGCTACGCGACGTCTATGGAGATGGCCGGCGTCTCGTTCACGCTCTGTCACCTCGATAGCGAGCTTGAAGCGCTGCTGAGAGCCCCCTGCTCCTGCGCCTTTTGGACGGTCTCCTGATGCAAGTCGCTGAGCTGAAGCCCTGCATCGACAGCCTGACAGCCGGCATGGAAGCCGCCGCGGAAGAACTCAACGCGCTGGATGGAGAGCTGGGCGACGGCGACCTTGGCGTGACGATGGTGCGGGGCTGTCGCCACCTGCAGGAAGTGCGTGAGGCTTTGCCGGAAGACTGGAGCAAAGCGCTGCTGCAGTGCTCGCAAGCGTTCACTAAGTCTTCTGGTTCCAGCTATGGGACGCTGCTCGCGACGGGAATTCTGGCGATGGCGAAAACGAAGCGAGGACAAACCGAGCTGCACGCCGCGGAGTGGCCGCTGCTGCTGCAAACCGCGCTGGAAGCAATGAAGGCACGAGGCAAAGCAGAGCTGGGACAAAAAACCGTCTTAGACGCCATCGAAGCCACCCGCGTGGCGCTCGCGCACACCGAGACTCCCACGCTGGCGGTCGCCGTCGCCGCGACACAGCGTTGCCTAGACGAATTTCGGGAGCGCCCCTGTCAGCTCGGGCGCGCTCGCATTTTTGGCGACAAATCCATCGGACTCGACGACCCGGGCATGGTCGCCTTCTTGCGCATTTTGGAATCCTTACAACGCGCCGCCCAGCCCACCTGACAGCCCCTGACACAGGAGAACCTTGGTATGACTTCCGAACAGAGCGCCCATTTCTACCGACAGCTGCTGCGCGTGCGCGTGTTTGAAGAGCGCGTTGGAGAGCTGTTTCTACAAGGTGGTAGCGCAGGCTCCATGCTGCATTTGTCGATTGGGGAAGAAGCCAGCGCCGTGGGGGTGACCGAGGCGATGCAGGAGCAGGACAGCTTCACGACCCATCATCGCGGACACGGCATCTTTCTGGCGCGCGGGGCCGACCCTCAGCTCATGATGGCAGAGATTGCGGGCAAAGCCGCCGGCTACTGTCGGGGCAAAGGGGGCTCCATGCACATCGCAGATCGCCAGCTGGGACACCTCGGCGCTAACGCTATCGTCGGCGGCGGCATCCCGCATGTCGTCGGCGCAGGGTTGTCATATCAGGTGTTGCAGGTGCCGGCGGTCTCGGTGGCCTTCTTTGGAGACGGCGCGATGCAGCAAGGGAACCTCTACGAGAGCATGAACCTCGCCGCGCTCTGGAAGCTGCCGGTGCTCTTCTGCTGCATCAACAATCAATACGGGATGGGGACACGCCTTGACCGCGCGAGCGCTTCGTTGGAGTTCGCGAAACGGGCCGAGACCTTCGGGCTGCGTGGCCAAGAGGTGGAGGGCTTGGACGTAGAGGCCGTCTATCAAACCGCGTCGGAGCTCATCGACGCCGCGCGACAAGGCCGCCCGGGCTTCCTGAAGATCGACTGCTATCGGTTCCACGGGCACGCCCGCAAAGACAAGAGCCCCTACCGCGACCCAGCGGAAGAAGAACAAGGGCGCCAGCAAGACCCGCTCCGCTTCCAAGCCCAGCGACTGCGAGACCAAGGGGTGGGAGAGTCACAGCTCCAAGACTGGGAACAGACGATCAGCACCGAGATGGACGAAGCCTTGCGCTTCGCCTTGGACACCGCAGCCCCAGCGCTGCCGACCATGTTTGCGGATGTGTATGACCCAAGTCAGCCTCAACCGCAGCCGGTCGCACAGCGGATGCAGCAGGCGCTCTACTCGCCCATCTTAGCCGGAGAGTTCCCATGAGTGAGTTGACCTATCGCGACGCGCTGCGGCAGGCGCTGCGCGATCAAATGCAGCGAGACCCTGCTGTGGTCCTGCTCGGCGAAGAGGTGGGACGCTACGGGGGCGCCTATGGCGTGTCCAAGGGGTTGCTCGATGAGTTCGGCGAAGTGCGCGTGCGCGACACTCCAATCTCAGAAGAGAGCATCGTGGGCGCGGCCGTGGGTGCAGCGATGACGGGGCTTCGCCCAGTCGCTGAGCTGATGTATGTGGACTTTGTGACGCTGGCGATGGACCAGCTGGTCAACCAAGCCGCAAAGATCCGTTACATGTTCGGTGGACAGATCAGCGTGCCGCTGGTGTTACGCACGCAAGGCGGCACCGGCCGCTCCGCAGCAGCCCAGCATTCGCAGAGTCTCGAAGCGTGGATGATGCACACCCCAGGGCTCTATGTGGCGACGCCTGCCGACGCTTCAGATGTCTATGTGTTGCTGCGTCACGCGCTCACGCTCAACGACCCCGTCGTGTTCATTGAACACAAAGGGCTCTACGCGCAGACGATGCCGTTTGCGCCAGACCAAGCCCTGCCATGGGGACAAGCCGCGACCCGCCGGGCCGGAACCGACTGCACCGTGGTCACTTACTCCCGAATGGTGCACCGCGCGATCGAAGCCGCCGAACGAGTCGCCGCCGAAGGTATCTCTGCCGAAGTGATCGACCTGCGCACGCTGCGCCCGCTAGACATGGAGACGGTGCTGGCCTCTGTACAACGCACCGGCCGCGCTCTGGTCGTCACAGAAGATTGCCTGACCGCTGGCGTCAGCGCAGAGCTTGCCGCTCGCATCATGGAAGGCGCCTTCGACTTCTTGAAAGAACCCGTGCTGCGCCTCGCCGGCGAAGACATCCCGATTCCGGTGGCGCCTGAGCTTGAGCACGCTGCGGTTCCCACCACCGAGAGCATCGCGCTCGCTCTGCGCCAGTTGTTGCGGAAGGACGCATGAAGAGAGAGTTGCTGCTGCCACGCCTTGGCGAGACTATGGAACAAGGGACTGTCGTGAGCTGGGTCGTGGGAGTCGGCGAGCGGTTTCAGCGTGGGGACGTCCTGCTCGAGCTGGAGACCGATAAGATGGTCGCGGAGATTCCAGCCTTAGAAGACGGGACGCTGCTGGAGATTGTCGCTCACGAGCAAGCTCAGGTGCAGGTGGGGCAGGTGTTGGCTCACATTGAGGTGAGCGGGGAGTCCACGGCGCAGGCGCCGTCGCTCACGACACCGGCCCTCGAAGCCCGTGAAGAGGAGCCAGCGGACCGCCTACCAACTCCTCCTCACCGGATCGCCGCCCAACAAGCCGCGCCGCTGTGGCGGCGAGCGCGCCCCGCCGCGCGTCGGTTCGCGCAACGCGAGCAGATTCGGATAGACGACCTGCCGGGGAGCGGCCCCTTGGGAAGGGTTGAGCTGGAGGATGTGCAGCGTGTCCGAGCCTCACGCTCGGCGCCGACACTCCTGTCGTCAGGGGCCAGCTTGCTGCTGGAAGTAGGCCGCCATCAAGTGCATGTGCGCCGACGCGGTCCCCACGGGAAAAACCCGCTGCTGCTGCTGCACGGGTTTACTTCGGAGCTGTCGGCGTGGGGCTACCACGCGCAGGCTCTGGCCGCTGAGCGAGAGGTGATCGCGCTCGACTTCCCTGGTCACGGGGGCTCTTCTGCGCTGTCCAACGCTTGCGCGCTCTCCGAGCTAGCAGACGTGGTCGTGAAGTTGGTGCCGCGCCTCGGCGTCGCTCAGGTGCATCTGGTCGGGCACTCTCTGGGGGGCGGTGTGGCGCTCGCGATGGCCGATCAAGCTCCCGCGCTGTTCTCGCGGCTGACGCTCCTCGCGCCGCTGGGCTTGGAGTCTGCCCGCAACCGCCCGCTGCTCCGTGAGCTGGCGCAGGCCACCCCAGAGGCGAATTGGCCGCTGCTGCTGTCCCGGCTGGTCTATGACACGGATTGGGTCACGCCAGAGCTGATCCGGTCGCGCCAAGCCCAAGCCGCTGACCCAGCGCGTCGCCGCAGCCGAGAGTGGTTGCTACCTACCGTGTCAGAGGGTTGGGACGGCTACGCGGCGCTGGCGTCTTTGGCCATGCCTGTGCGGTTGCTCTGGGGACTGCAAGATCAGCTCTTGCTTCCCCCCCATTGGGACAACGTGCCCGGCTGGGTGGCGCAGCACCGTCTGCCGCAGGTCGGTCACCTCCCCCAAGTCGAGTCGGCTTCCTTGTTGCTACGTCTGTTGCGGGAAGACAACCCGTGAGTTTGTAGCTTTGTGATCCAACCCAAGGAGGGACATGACCGTATATGTGATCGGAGTGGATGGCGGAACCGAAGGTCTCCGCGCCGGAGTATTTGACCTACAAGGCAAGCCGCTAGCGTTTGCTTCGTCTGCCTACCCAACGCGCTTCCCACAGCCCGGCTGGGCAGAGCAAGACCCCCGCGACTGGTGGGAGGCGCTCGGCAAAGCCGTGCCTCAGGCGCTGCAAGAGTCTGGCATTGATCGTAAACAGGTCGCGGGTCTCTGCGTTGATACGACCTGCTGCAGCGTCGTGGCGCTAGACCGCGACGGGCATCCTGTGCACCCCGCGTTGATCTGGATGGACATGCGCTCGGCGCCACAGACAGAGAGAGTGCTCGCGACACAAGAGGCCGCGCTGCGCGTCAACAGCGACGGCGCGGGACCCGTCAGCGCAGAGTGGATGATCCCGAAGGCGCTGTGGCTCAAAGAGAACCAAGCCGCTGTGTTTGCGCGGGCGGAGCACATCTGTGAGTTCCAAGACTACCTGAACTTCCACCTCACAGGGCGGATGGTCGCCAGCGTCAACAACGCCGCCGTCCGCTGGCACTACGACGCACATCGCGGAGGTTATCCAAGGAGCCTCTTGGCGAAGCTGGGGCTCTCTGAGCTGTGCGCCAAGTGGCCTCAAGAAGTGCTGCCGCTCGGCGCCATGGTTGGCGGTTTGACAGCGCGCGCGGCGACCCACCTAGGGCTGTCCCCAGGGCTGCCGGTGTTGCAAGGGGGCGCGGATGCGTTCGTGGGGATGATTGGCCTGGGCGTTGTGCATCCGGGGAGCTTGGCGTTCATCACCGGCTCGTCGCACCTGCACCTGGGGCTGAGCGAGCAGCCTTTTCATGGAACAGGAATTTGGGGGACTTACGCAGACGCCCTGTTGCCCAAGCTCTACGTGGTTGAGGGAGGGCAGACCTCCACCGGCTCGGTCGTCAACTGGCTCAAGCAGCTCTTTGGAGAGGCCGACTATGCCGCGCTCAATGCGGAGGCATCGCAGCTGCCGGTAGGCTCTGAGGGGGTGCTGGTGCAGGAGCACTTTCAGGGCAACCGCACCCCCCACACTGACCCTCTCTCGCGGGGGGCAATCTCGGGGTTGACCCTCAAGCACGGCAAGGCGCACCTGTTCCGCGCCGCGATAGAAGGCATCGCCTTTGGCACAGAGCTGATCTTAGAGACCATGCGTCACAACGGTTTCACTCCGCAGCAGGTGGCTATCGCTGGCGGAGCGACGCGCTCGGAGCTGTGGTTGCAGGTTCATGCCGACGTCTCGAACCTGCCGCTCACTCTGACCGAAGTGACGGACGCGCCCACGCTCGGGTGTGCGATCCTCGCGGCGACCGGCTCTGGGCATTATCCCGATGTGCCCACCGCCGTACAACACATGGTGCAAGTGAGCCGTGTGGTGGAACCCAACGCTGCGGCGCACGCGGCTTATCGCCCCTTTTACGAGAGCTACCGCGCACATTACTACGCGCTGAAGCAAGCCCGACAAGCGCTTGCGACTGCCGAGTGACCGTCCGCCAACGAGGCGGCTGCCCAGACCACGCGAGTGGTCTCCCTGTCTTCACAGGGAACACGGAGTCTTTTCACCGAGTATTTCTCTCAACTCTTTGAATCCATTTTTGTCGAGCAGAATTGAGTCATGTTGCACACTGAGCACATTTTGAAAATTTCTTGGGAGGTTCCATGTTTAGAGTACCAAAAAAGCCGCTCTACCAGCGGGTGACCCGACGTAAGTTCTTAGAGTTAGGCGGCAGCGCTGCTCTCATGCTGGGAGTGGGTTCGGTCGCTGTAGGGCTCAACTCGATCGTCACGCGCCGTCCTGTGTACGCGCAATCTTCGGCTTCTGCGAAGTGGAAGCAATATTCTGGTTCTAAGCTCGTGTTCATGAGCGAGAACACCCCTCCTTCCTTCGCCTTCCGCGAAAAACTCAAAGACTTCTATGACCTGACCGGCATTGAAGTCGAGATCCTCACCGACGACCTCCCCGTTGTGCAGCAAAAAGTGGGGATTGACCTGCGCTCTGGGCAAGCGGACTTTCACCTGAACTACGTCCAAGACAAACCGATTGGTTCTCCGTTCGCGGGCTTCTACGAAGACCTGAACCGCTACACAGAGGACGACACGCTGCCACAAGACCCCGAAGGCTACGGTGAGGGCGTGTGGTTCGAGAACTTCCTGCAAGCCTGTGGCGTGTATTACGACCCAGGGAAGATTGTGGCGTTTCCCTACGACGCCGCCGTGGCGTGTACGTTCTACCGTCAAGACTTGTTCGAGCGGCTCAGCAAAGATTTCGAGAGCGAGTATGGCTACCGCATGGAATTTACGGCGGAGACGACGTGGAAGAACGTCTATGAGTTCGCCGCGTTCTTCAAAAAGATGCGGGAGAGCGGGATGCGCGACATCCCGTACGGCTACGCGCAGCACCAAGGCTCTTTTGCGTGGACGACGCAGCTCGACATTCAGCGGATGCTCTTCGCGCATGGGCGCTGGACAGAGTTCAACATGGACGACAAAGTCGGGTCGCGAGAGCCGGGACGCACCAACTGGGGCGACGCGCAGTCCGTCGCGGTTATGACCAAGTTCAAGGAACTCGCCGACGTCAGCCACCCGGACAACTTGGCGAACGGGACGCTTGAGCTCAACACGGTCTATCAAGCGGGGCAGATCGCGATGCAGGTGCAATATCACGAGTTTGCTGCGTCGATTGAAGACGCTTCCACCTCGCGTGCTGCGGGTGGCAAGACCGCTTACGCTCCCTGCCCGAAGGGCGAGCCGGACTGGATCGTCAATGGCGGGCCGGCGGTTAATGGCTGCAACTGCGGCATCGGCGGCATTGGCATCAACGCGGGCGCTTCGGATGAGCTGAAGCGAGCGGCGTATCTGTTCGCGATTTGGGCGACGTCCAAAGAAAACCAGTTCAGCGTGCTCAAAGGGTTAGGAGGAACCCCGACCCGTAAGTCTGTGGTGGACATCCCAGAGGTGCGCCGCGCACGCACGCGCCCGACCAACATGCCCAACGCGCTCACGTTTGACGCTGTCTATGACTACGGCATCCGTGACCCGCACTTTGTGCTCGGCCCCAAGATTCCAGAAGTGAACGAATATCACCGGATTCTAGCGACCGAGGTGCAGCGCTGTGTCTCAGGGAGCACCACCCCGCCAGAAGCCTGCGCCAACATCCGCAGCCAAGTGGATAACGCGAACGGCATCTTCTAAACCATCGGAGCTCAGAGGCGGTCACCCAGCCGCCTCTTGTCAAATCGCAGAGAGAACCTGTTATGCAGACAACGATTCCTGTCGGCGCTCCTCTCCCACGCTTGGAGCAGCGCGCCGCGCGCTGGGCGAACGCCTCGGTGGAGCAGCTCGTGATGCGCAAGGGCGTGCGGGTGGTGGAGCAGGCGCCTGCAGTCCAGAATCCCAAGCCGAGCCAGCGCTACTACCTCTACTTGATCTTGCCTGCGGTGATCGTGCTGGCGTGCATCACGCTCTACCCGTTCTTCTGGCTCATCTGGATGAGCTTCCACACCGTGGACATGTTCCAAGGAGACATCTGGAACAACTTCCTCAACTGGAAGCGCCTCACACGAGACCCTAGCTTTGCGGAGGGGTGGTGGCTGCTGCTCAAATACAGCGTGATGTGCATGACCCTTGAGGTCGGCTTAGGTGTGCTGCTCGCGGTCATCCTCAACCGCTCTCGTTACGAGAAGCTGCTCGTCACGATATTTCTGATGCCGATGATGATGGCGCCCGTGGTCGCGGGCTTGGTGTGGTACTACCTCTACAACTCGACGTTCGGTTGGTATCACTGGGTGCTGCAGAGCGCTGGGATCTTAGGCGAACGCTCGATCTTAGGGGACACCGACACGGCGATGCTCGGCATCGTGATCGTGGACGTGTGGCAGTGGACGCCGTTGCTGATCCTCATCACGCTCGCAGGGCTCAAGCGGGTGCCACGCGATCAGCTGGAGGCGAACATGGTCGATGGCGCGGGAGAGCTGCGCAACTTCTTCCAGATCACGCTGCCGAACCTCTATCCCGTCTTGCTGATCGGCATTCTGCTGCGCTTCATGGACAACTTCCGCTTCATTGACGCGGTTCTGGTGCTCACGGGCGGTGGCCCCGCGAACGCGACCAAGATCTTGCCGACATATCTCTTCGATGTCTCCTTTCAGTTCTTCAAACTCGGGCGGGGCGCGGCGATCGCGCTCACCTTGCTGATCGTGACGATCATCTTAGGGCTGATCCTTGTGCGTGTGTTTGACAGCCCGGCGGCGAAGGTGAACCAAGACTCAGGAGGCTAAATGGCGTCATCGGATATGGTGAGCTATCGCTCGCCGTGGAAGCGCATCTCCGAAGTGCTGATCGGCGTCTTTTTGACGGTGTACCTGATCTGGACGGTGATGACCTTCGTGATCATGTTTGTGTCTTCGTTCAAAGACTTGCTGGAAGCCTTCAAGCTGCCAGAGGTTGGAGACTGGGCGGGAGTGACGGTGTTTTTCGAGTTCACGCCGACGCTCAAGCACTACCAAGACCTCTTCTTGGAAGAGAACTTCGGGCGATACTTGCTGAACAGCATCTTCGCCGCAGGCGGCTCCGCGCTCATCTCGGTGGTGTTGGGGGCCATGTGTGCCTACGCGCTCTCGCGCTGCGAGTTTCGTGGCAAGAGAGACCTGCAGTTTTGGATCATCTCGACGCGCATGGCGCCGGTCGTGGCGGTGATGGTGCCGCTGTATGCGATCTTCCGCAACTTTGGGCTGGTGGGGTCCATCTGGGGGCTGATTTTGGCGTACACGACGTTCAACCTGCCGTTTGCGATCTGGATCCTCAAAGGCTTCTTTGACAATGTGCCCTACTCCATTGAGGAAGCGCAGATGTGCGACGGCAGCACGCGTTTCCAAGCGTTCCTCGCGATCCTGCCCCTGGTCGCGCCGGGGATTGGCGCCTTCTTGATTTTGTGTGTGTTGTTTGGGTGGAACGACTTCTTGTTCGCGTCGATCATCGGCTCCGGCGGGGCGAAGACCTTGCCCGTCGCCACCAAAGAGCTGGTGCAACCGCAGAACATCCAGTGGGGCAGCATCATGGCTGCCGGAGTCGTCACGACGCTACCCATGATGATGCTCGGCGTCCTCGTGCGCCGCTACATGGTCACCGGCTTAACCATGGGCGCAGTGCGCGAATAACTCACTTGCAGGAGGAAGCTCATGGCTTCGGTCAGTATCAAAAACGTTTGGAAATATTATGGCGAGACGCCGGCTGTGCGGGACTTGAATCTGGAAGTGCAGGACGGTGAGTTCTTGTGTGTGCTCGGTCCTTCCGGTTGCGGGAAGTCGTCTACGCTGCGGATGCTCGCCGGGCTAGAGCACATCTCCTCCGGCGAGATCCTCTTTGGAGCCACGCGGGTCAACGACCTGCCGCCAAAAGATCGCGACATCGCCATGGTCTTTGAAAACTACGCGCTCTATCCACACAAGAGCGTCTTTGAAAACATCGCCAACTCGCTCAAGCTCCGCAAAGTGGATGCCGCGACGATTCAACAGAGAGTACAAAGAGCCGCCGAGATGCTGGAGATTGGACACCTGCTGGAGCGAAAGCCCATGGAGCTCTCTGGAGGCCAGAAGCAGCGCGTGGCGATTGGGCGCGCGATCGTGCGCGAGCCGCAGCTGTTCTTGTTTGATGAACCCATCGCTCACTTGGACGCTAAGCTGCGAGCGCACATGCGCGGGGAGTTGAAACTTCTCCAGCGAGAGCTGGGCACCACGATGGTCTATGTGACCCACGACCAGATGGAAGCGATGTCGATGGCAGATCGAGTCGCGGTGATGCACCAAGGCGTGCTCCAGCAGTACGGCACACCGCAGGAGATCTACAATCACCCCGTCAATGAGTGGGTCGCTGGCTTCGTTGGGGAGCCGCCGATGAACTTCATCGACTGTGAGCTGACGAGTCAGTTTGGACGCGATGGCGGCGCTCAGCTCAAAGTGAAGCACGCGATGTTCGAGGCGGCGCTGCTCCCCCAGCAGGCCGATCAGCTCAAATCTGCCAAGACAACGGCAGGCAAGGTGAAGCTCGCCATACGCCCCGATCAAATCCAAATCTCAATGCGCTCGAGCAAAGACGCAGTCCGAGCGAAGATCTTGATCACGGAGCCGATTGGCGGAGATATGCTCGTGGATGTGGCGCTCGACAAGCAGAAGCTGATCGTGAAGACCAAGCCGGATTTCCAAGGCAATCTGGGGGAGGAGTGCTACCTGCAGTTTGATAAGTCCCGCTGGCACTTGTTCGCGCACGACACGGGCTTGGCGTATTTTTGAGGCGGGCTCCGGCTGGGATCGGCCCGCTCCTTCGTCGCTTAAATTCGTCGTTCCTGGGCTGAGTTGGCCCGCTCCTTCGTCGCTCCAATTCGCAGGTCTCGGGCAACGCCCTGGGAATAAGAGTCGAGACAGATTGCGAGGGCTGAATGCGTTGTTGATCTCTTCGGGGGTTCCGCTTGTGAGGGGCAACGCCCCAGCTCAAGACAGCCCAGGGCAACGCCCTGGGAATAAGAATCGAGACAGATTGCGAGGGCTGAAGGCCCGGCTCAAGACAGCCCAGGGCAACGCCCTGGGAATAAGAATCGAGACAGATTGCGAGGGCTGAAGGCCCGGCCTCATCTCAATTTCATACATGCCGGTCATCGTCCGAAGTCAACGTTGTGCTGCACCCGGAAGCCTCGGTCATCGTCCCGAAATGGATCGCGGACAGTATTGGTGGGGAGAATGACACGATGCTTCGTGCTGAAAATGAGGTGGATGTGGAGGCAAGCGAGGGATTGCGGCATAGGTTTGATCACCCTTTCAGGGCTTTGATTACTGTTGGGGATTGGTTCCCAGGGCGCTGCCCTGGGCTGAGTTAGCCCGCTCCTTCGGAGCTCAAATTCGTCACTCCTGCGCTGAGTTGGCCCGCCCCTTCGGAGTTCCAATTCGTCGTTCCCGCGCTGACATGGCCCGCTCAAGAGGGCGCTCCAATTCGCAGGTCTCGGGCAACGCCCTGGGAATAAGAGTCGAGACAGATTGTGAGGGGCAACGCCCCAGCTCAAGATAGCCCAGGGCAATGCTCTGGGAATAGGAATCGACACAGATTGTGAGGGCCGAATGCGTTGTTGGTCTCTTCGGGGGTTCCGTTTGTGAGGGGCAACGCCCCAGCTCAAGACAGCCCAGGGCAACGCCCTGAGAATAGGAATCTACCGCTCGAGTGGAATCTTCTCGCGCTTCATCCGGCGATAGACCGTCTTGCGGTTACAACCGAGCTGGCGCGCGACAGCGGTGATGTTCCAGTGGTGCTGCTCCAGGAGCTGCTCCAGAGCGGGGGTGTCCGCAGCGCAGGCTTCGCTGGGCAGAGAGACGTGGGCGGAGTCATGGCGCCGCGTCTGAAGCTCTTCGGGCAGGTCGTCTAGCGTGACGACGCCTTCGCTGAGCGCCTCGATCAACTCGATCACGTTGACGAGCTGCCGGATGTTGCCGGGCCAGTCATAGTTTAGCAGCGCCTGCCGCGCCGGGCGGCTGAGCACGAGCTGCTTCTGATACTGTCGATTTTTGGTCTCCAGCAGCCGCTCGATGATCCACGCCAAGTCTTGACGCTCACGTAGCGCGGGCAAGTGGAACGTGATCCCCGCGATGCGATAGTACAAATCCCCACGAAACTCGCCGAGCTCGACGCACTCGCGCAGCTCCCGATGAGACGCGGAGATGACCCGCAAGTCCACCGGCTTGGGCTTTGTGGAGCCAACGCGCATCACCTCCTTCTCGGCCAAGACCCGCAGCAGCCGCGCCTGAAGCTCCAGCGGCATGTCCCCGATCTCGTCCAAAAAGAGCGTCCCACCGTTGGCCTGCTCAATCAGACCAAGCTTGCCTTTGCTGCGCGCTCCGGTGAACGAGCCGTTCTCATAGCCAAACAGCTCGCTCTCAATCAGGCTCTCAGGGATGGCTGCGCAGTTGATCGCCACAAACGGCCCAGGGATGCGCCGCTGTTCGTGAATGTGACGTGCAAGAAACTCCTTGCCGGTGCCGGTCTCGCCTTGGAGCAAGATGTTCACTTGAGCAGCGACGAGCTTGGGGAGCTTCTGGGCGATAGCTGCCATTTTGGGGTCGCCACCATGCAAGGTCTCTTCGGGAGTCCCCACGGCGCGCTGGGCACGAACCGTCTTGGGGCGATGCGTGGGGTGCGCGGAGACAAAGAGCGTCTCGCCATTGCAGACACGCACCAAGCGCTGGTGCACAGGAGTCACGCGTGTGAGCGAGGGGAGGTCATTCACAGAGAAGTCAAAGAAGGCTTCGAGGCGGCGGCCAATCGGAGCAGGCTTGGGCTTGAGGTGAGGCTCCACGCACAACAACTCCCGCGCGTTGCTCGTCATCCCGGCGATGGTCCCATCTGCGTTGAGGGCGACCGCGCACTGCGGCGCGACCTCCAGAAACACCGGTGATTTGCTGAAGGTGACAATCCACTCGGCAGGAAAGTGATTGAGCAGCGCCGCAAGTTCAATCCGCGCGGCCCAGATGCGGACGAGGTGCTGCGCAAAGCTCTGAGAGTCTTTGGACTCTGGCGAGTGCAGCGCTGAGACGTCGAGTACAGCCGTTAGGTTGCCCAGAGGGTCATAGATGGGAGCCGCTGTGCAGGTGAGCGCGATGTTCGCCGCGTCAAAGTGGTCTGTTTGATGGACCGTGATCGCCTTGCCGGTGTAGAGGCAGGAGCCGACACCGCAAGTCCCTGCGCGCTCTTCACTCCACTCGGCGCCAAGGTAGAGCCCCGCCTGGCGCAGCGCCTCGTCCTTGTCAGGGTTGCCAATGTAGTCGATGGTGACGCCGGCTTCGTCGGTGAGCAGCACGACATAGTTCTTGTCAGCGACCTCTTGGTACAGGGTCTCTAAGCCAAACCGCGCGGTGCGGAGCAGGTCTTCGGAGCGCTCTTGGTGCTCCTTCAGGTCTTTGTGCGGCAGGATGTACGCGCCGCGCCGAATGGCAGGATCAAGAGAATGCTTCTGAATACAGCGGCGCCAAGAGTCGACAACTGCGGAGTCCCGCGAGCTGGGGTGTTGAAACTCTAAGACCCGTTGAATCTCTTCAATGTGAGTAATCTCCTCCCGTTGAACCATGTGATCCTCCCTTGGTCAGCGGCGCAAGGTGATCGTGCAGCCATGAGTTGGTTTGAAGACGATAGGGCGTCAGCTGACGCTCCCAACAGCGACAGCGCCACAGCGGAGCGCGCTTGGTTTTTCACCAGAAGCCAACGCTCTCAAGCAAATGGCGAGAACTCATTGTCCAGCGAGGCTGTTTTTTGTTCAACCAAATTTTAAGTTAGGGCCGCAATTCCTCACTTGATTGATGATTTAAGTATTTGAATATGCTTTATATTAGTTGTTTTTTTGCTACTTTATTTGTGATTAGTTAATTTTTGACATACAAAAAAAGTAAGATAAAAGATTTTCAGAGTTTATTGCGCTTGTAATGTCTATTAAATTTGATTCTAATTTTTGTGAACTAATCATTTTTCGAATAATTTTGGAGCCAGTTGGATGTTAGCTTTTCCCGCTTTGCCAGCGTTCGCTTCGCGACTCAACTCTATGAAGGCGCGGCTTGATTTGTGGGATGGAGAGGACGCTCCGTTGGGGTGGGTACGCCGACAGGGAGCCGTGCGAGGGCTGAGCTTGGTGGACTTCAACTACCCTGAACACTTGGCGCAGGTGTCGGTCGCAGAGGCGCGCGCTGCGCTGCAAGAAGCTGGCTTGTCTGCGGGCGCGATCTGCTTGCGCTATCCCAAAGAGTTTCAGTTAGGTGCCTTCACACATCCGGATCAATCTCAACGTCAAAGAGCCATTAAAATCACCCTTGAAGCGTGTCAGTGGGCTGAAGCATTAGAGGCTCCAGAAGTGATCGTTTGGTCAGCGTATGATGGCTATGATTATCCGCTGCAAACCAACTATCAAAGGCTCTGGGGCGATGTGGTCGCAGCCTTCCGTGAGGTCTGTGACGCGTTTCCTCGACTCAAGATCTCGTTAGAACCCAAGCCGACCGAGCCCCGGCGGTATTTCATACACAACACGACCGGCGCGGCCTTGTTGCTGGTGCAAGCGGTCGAACGCGAGAACCTCGGCATCACGCTCGATTTTGGACACTGTTTGATGTCGGGTGAGAACCCGGCCCAAGCGGCAGCCTTGGTCGGTTCCTACGGTCGGCTGTGGGGCGTGCAACTCAACGACGGCTTTGTGCGCCCGGGCTGCGAGGATGGGTTGGTGCTGGGCTCGGTGCACAGCACGATGACGCTGGAGTTCCTCCTGTGGCTGCAGCGCACGCAGTACCAAGGGCATCTGTACTTCGACACCTTCCCAATCAATGAAGACCCTGTGCGCGAAGCCGAGCTGAACATCCGCCGCTGCACACGCTGGTGGGAACAAGCCGCTCAGCTAGAGGCGGCAGGGTTGCCCGCGTGGCAAGCGCAACACGACATCCTCAGCGTGTTGGAACATCTGGACGAGCTGTGAGGAACGAGGTCTTGGTTGTCGGGGCGGCGAACCTCGACCGGATGGCATACGTCGCAGAGCTACCCGCCGTAGGCGCCACAGCGTGCGGCGTTGGCTACGAAGAACACCCCGGCGGCAAAGGCGCGAACCAAGCGGCGGCGGCGGCGCTCTGGGGAGCCCCTGTGAACTTCGCCGGTTGTGTCGGCGCCGATGAGGCCGGTGGAGTGCTCCGAGACGCGCTGAGGCGGGCGGGAGTGAACCTCGAGCTGCTGCAGACGCACCCCGCTGGAACTGGGCTGGCGATGGACTTCATTGACCGCGAAGGGCGCTATCAGGCGGTTGTGACACCCCGAGCGAACCTCGCTTTCGCCGCCGATCAACTCCCGACTAGCGCGGCGTTCTGGCAGCGGATCGGAGTGGTCGTCTTGCAGCGCGAGTTCACAGACGCCGCCAATGCTGCTGTGGGATCTCTCGCTCATCGACAAGGCATCCCTGTGTGGATGAACGCCGCGCCAGCGAGCCCGATCCCAGCGGAGTGGTGGCGCTGGATCAGCGTGCTGATTGTTAATGAAGGCGAGGCGGCGGTCTTAGCCGCACAACCGATTCGCCACGTGCAGGAAGCCCAGCAGGCCGCACAGCGGCTCTCCGCGCGAGGCCCTGCGGTCGCGCTAACGTTGGGAGCCGCGGGCGTGGTGCTGTGTGAGGCGGGCGTGGTGACTCACTTGCCCGGGCACCAAGTCGCTGTCGTGAGCACGCTCGGAGCCGGCGACGCCTTTGTGGGAGCGCTGGCCGCCGAGTGGCTCCAAGACCAGGACCTATCCCGCGCCGCGTCTCTGGCGAACGCTGCGGCCGCTGCGAGTGTACAGCGTTCGGGAGCGCAGCCTTCTTACATTCGCAAAACTGAACTATCACACTGGCTACCCGACGGGGGATAGCCGCTCACATTTACCGCTCACAGGGGAGGACAAGATGCTCAAAAACCTTCATCCGCTGCTCACCGCGGAGCTGCTATATGCGTTGCGGGCGATGGGGCACGGCGACGAGCTGGTGCTGGCAGACTGCAACTTCCCTGCGGCTTCGGTCGCCGCCCACACCGTCACCGGAGAGCTGATCACCTTAGCGGGAGCGGACATTCCACAGGCGGCGGAGGCGATCCTCTCGGTGTTCCCTCTTGACAGCTTCGTCGAGTTTCCCGTGTACCGCATGGAGGTCGTGGGGCAGCCCGATGAGCTGGTCGAGTGCCACACGGACATGCGCCGCGTGATCGACGAGACTTCAGGTGCTCACTGGAAGCTCGGTTCGATTGAGCGTTTCGCCTTCTATGAGCGAGCCCGCAAAGCCTATGTGGTAGTCTGTGCCGCAGGAGAACGCCGCCCCTACGGCTGTTTTGTGCTGGTCAAGGGCGTGATTGACCCGCATGGCAACGTGGTGTGAAAGGAGCGCTCTTATGAAAGAAGTTGTAGTTCTTGGGGTGTTTGTCGCGGACGTCGCCTTTCGGACCAAGCGCATCCCTCAGATTGGTGAGACGCTGATGGGAACGCTCTTCAAGCTGGGCCCCGGTGGCAAAGGGTCTAACCAAGCGGCCGCCGCGCGACGTGCGGGAGCTGAGGTCAGCTTCATCACGATGTTGGGGAGAGACCCCTTTGCTCGCATCGCCTTGGAGCTGTATGCCACAGAAGGCATCCGCACCGATCTGATTTTTCAAACAGAGGAGCGCGACACAGGCGCCGCGGACATCATCATTGACGATGCCACGGGGGACAACGCGATCATCGTCGTGCCGGGCTCCGCCGATTTGCTCACACCGCAGCATGTAGAGCAAGCCGCCGCTCGGATTGCAGAAGCCGCGATCTTTCTGACCAACTTTGAGCTGCCTGTGCCCACACTGCGCCGTGGCCTAGAGCTCGCGCGCGCTCACCAAGTCCCGACCCTCCTCAACCCAGCGCCAGCGACCGCAATCCCGCCAGACGTATTTCAACTGGCGGACTACGTCACCCCCAATGAGGCCGAAGCTTCCGCGTTCACGGGGCTGGCTGTGCGTTCCCCTGCTGAAGCCCGCCAAGCGGCGCAAAAGTTTCGGGAGCTGGGCGCCCAGCACGCGATCATCACCCTCGGTGAGCAGGGGTGCTATGTGCTCAACGACGAACTGGATGAGCACATCCCGACCTTTGCGATGGGAGACCGCGTTGTTGAGACCACAGGCGCGGGAGACGCGTTCAACGGGGGGTTGGCGTTTGCGCTGGCGAGCGGTCAGCCGCTGCGGGAGGCGCTGCATTTTGCCAACGCGACGGCCGCGCTCTCGGTCACGCGCTCCGGCACTGCTCCGGCAATGCCCACACGGGTAGAGATTGAGCAGCTCCTTCGAACCGGAGCGCAGGCATGAGGGACTGGTCACGCCACGTTTTCATTTGGCCAGCGACACTGATTGTGCTGCTCGTCACGCTGTTCCCACTGGTATACACGCTGGACCTCAGCTTTCAAAACGTCCGCTTGATTCCCCCCCTGCCGCCTCGGTACATCGGCTTTGACAACTACCTCAAGCTGTTGGAGCAGGAGCGTTTTTGGGCGGTCATCAGCAACACGTCTACGCTCGTGGTGGTCTCTGTGGTGATTCAGTATGTGCTGGGTTTCGCGATTGCCTTGGCGCTGCACAGCCGAGTCGCGGGTGAGAAGCTATATCGCGTCATGTTTTTGCTACCGATGCTGATGACGCCGATCGCGGTGGCGCTGCTGTGGAAGACGATGTTCAACTCTCAGTTTGGGCCGCTCAACGAGCTGTTCACCTTCTTCGGCTACCCGAACCCGCCGTTTCTGACTCAGACCACTTGGAGCTACGTCTCGCTGATCACCGTGGAGGTGTGGCAGTGGACTCCCTTTGTGATCCTGATGATGCTGGCGGGTTTGCAGTCTCTGCCGACCGATATCTATGAAGCGGCCAAGCTAGAGAACGCTTCCAGCTTTCAAATCTTCTGGGGCATCACCTTCCCGATGCTGCTGCCGCTCTCTGCTGCGGTGATCTTTATTCGCTTTGTGGAAGCCTTCAAAATCATGGACACGGTCTTCATTATGACCGGCGGTGGCCCCGGCATTTCCACAGAGACGCTGACGCTCTTCGCCTACCAAGAAGGCCTGAAAAAGTTCAACCTTGGCTACACCTCCGCCATTAGCTTCTTGTTCCTCATCTTCATCATTCTGTGCGGCATCACCTACATGCTGTTGCTGAAGCCCCAGATTGAAAAACGACGCTGAGAGTTGGCCATGCACACCACACGCTGGAAGCGCAATCTCATCCAAGGTCTCTGCCTCCTGTGGCTGATCGGCACGCTGTTTCCGCTGTATTGGATTTTTGTGACCTCGTTCAAGCCTCCCATCGCGGTCAATGGCGGCCCCACCTATCTGCCGTGGATTGACTTTGAGCCGACCCTCAAGGCGTGGCGCGACGCCTTCTCAGGAGAGCGCGGAAATTTCTCCGCGACCTTCATGAACTCCGTGTGGATCTCCATTGGCGCGAGCGTCATCTCCGTCACCCTCGGCTCCATGGCCGCGTATGCCTTAGTCCGGTTCCAGTTTCGGGTGCGCTTGCTGGCAGGCGTCTTGTTCGCCGTGAGCGGCATAGGGGCTTACGTCTTGGCCAGAGAACAGCTGGGCGTGTCTGATGTGAGCGCGATGGGCATCGCCTTTGTGATCGCGTTGGTCGCCTCCATTGGCGCGAACCAGCTGCCGCTGCCGGGACCCGTGTTGCAGAACAACGACGTGGTCTTTTGGTTTGTCTCGCAGCGCATGATGCCTCCGATCGTCAGCGCCTTCGCGCTCTACATGCTCTACTCGAAAATTGGCAAGCAGACGGGCGTTCCAATGTTGGACAGCTTTGGAGGCATGACGCTGTGCTATGTGGCGTTCTCGCTGCCGCTGGTCGTGTGGCTGATGCGGGACTTTTTTGAGTCGATCCCGTTAGAGGTAGAAGAAGCGGCCTTGGTGGACGACGTGCCCCGCTGGCGCATCTTCATCGAGATTGTGATCCCAATGGCGAAGCCCGGCCTCGTAGCGGTCACGCTGATTACGCTGGGGTTTATTTGGAATGAGTTCTTGTTCGCGCTGATCTTGACGACGGGCGAGTGGCAAACACTCCCGATTTTGCTGTCAGGACAAAATTCGTATCGCGGCGACGAGTGGTGGGCGATTGCAGTGGCCAACATCATCGCGATCGCGCCGATGTTGATCATCACGGTTGTGCTCGGAAGGATGATGCGCTCTGGCTTGATGCTCGGGTCGATTCGCTAGCTTCCGACTCAAAGCTGGTGCCCACCGTCTGGGCACCGGGTCATTTCTATACTCTGTGGAGGAATCATGAAGAAGTTGTTTGCTGGATTTATCGCCGCGGCCGCTGCCGCGCTGCTGTCAGCTGGAACCGCTGCAGCTCAGTGTAAGCCCATGGCAGGGATGCCAGACTACACCGGCGTGACCGTCACGGTCGGCTCTCAAGTAGGGCCCTTCATTGCGAGCGCCATGAAGCAAGGTGGAGACTCGTGGAGCAAAGCGACTTGTGGAAGAGTCGAGATTGTCGAGTTCCCCTTTGGCGAGCTCTACCCCAAGTACATGACCGCCTTCGTGGCAGGAGAAGACGCCTTTGACGTGATCACCTTCGCGCCAGCATGGACGCCAGACCTCGCCCCCTACCTGTCAGAGATGCCCGCCACGATGCGCCAGACCCAAGCGTGGCAAGACATTCACCCAACCTACCGCGATCGCCTGATGATCTGGGACGGCAAGCATAAGTCACAGACCATCGACGGGGACTTGCACACCATGCACTACCGCATGGACCTCTTTGAGGACCCCAAGGAGCGGGCAGCGTTCCGAGCGAAGTATGGACGCGACCTCGTCGTTCCGCGCACATGGGACGAATACTACGAGGTGGCGGAGTTCTTCCACCGCCCCAGCCAAGGTCTGTACGGCGTGACGGAGGCGTTCGCTCGTGGCGGACAGCAGTTCTGGTTCTTCTTCACCCACGCCGCCGCTTACACCAACCACCCAGACCACCCAGGCGCGATGTTCTTTGATCCAGAGACCATGGAGGCCCAAGTCAACAATCCCGGCTGGGTCAAGGCGCTCGAAGACTACATCCGCTCGCTCAAGTTGGCCCCTCCCGGAGCCTTGAACTACTCCTCTGGCGACACCCGCCAGCAGTTTGCCGGAGGGAAAACCTCAATGAACTTCGACTGGGGCGACACAGGAACCGTCGGCACAGACCCCTCGCAGAGCCAAATTGCCGGCAACGTCGGCTCTGACTTGACCCCCGGCTCCACGCGCATCTGGAACTACAAAACGCAGCAATGGGATGAATTCTCGCGCGTGATTTACTCGCCGTTCATGGCCTTCGGTGGCTGGCAGGCAGCGGTCCCTCAAACGAGCGACAACATCGCCGCCGCGTGGCACTACATCGAGCACACCACCAACGAACGCAACAGCGGAATCCAAGCGATTACCGGTGGCTCTGGGGTGAACCCTTACCGCTACAGCCACTTCAGCCAAGAGCTGTGGGAACAGAAAATGAGCCCCCGCGAGGCGCGTGAGTACCTCACCGCACAACGGGACGCGCTCGGAGCGGAGAACGTCGCTCTCGACATGCGCCTGCCTGGTTACTTCTCGTACACCGAGGTGCTCGAGATTGAGCTGACCCGCGCGCTCGCCGGTGACATCAGCCCTCAAGCCGCGTTGGACTCCGTCGCGCGTCAGTGGAATGAACTCACTGACGACTTCGGACGCGACGCGCAAAGAGCGGCTTATCGTGCGTCGATGGGGCTCTAAGCTCCCGCGCGCTTTTCTGTGGGGAGCGCCGCCTCCCCCGCCCCGCCCTCGCGTGAGCAGACCGCAAGCGACAGGACGCGCTTGCGCGCAGGCGGACACTTCCTCTCACAGCATCTTGGACACGAAATGGCGCAAGTTCGGCTGGTTAACATCACCAAAAAGTTCGGCACTACGACGGTGATCCCCGAACTTAACTTAGAGATCCCTGACAAGGAATTTGTCGTCCTCGTCGGCCCCTCCGGCTGCGGCAAAACGACGACCCTGCGCATGATCGCGGGTTTGGAAGAAGCCACCTCTGGCACTATCAAAGTAGGCGAGCGCGACGTGACACAGCTGCGCCCGGGGCTACGCAACTGCGCGATGGTGTTTCAGAACTACGCGCTCTACCCGCACATGAGCGTGCGCCAGAACATCTCCTATGGCATGAAAGTGCGCAAAATGCCGAAAGCCGAGATCGAACAGCGCGTCCAGGCAGCCGCTCGCATTCTCGGACTCGAAGCTCTGCTGGAGCGCCGCCCCAAAAACCTCTCGGGCGGACAACGCCAGCGGGTCGCGATCGGTCGCGCCATTGTCCGCGAGCCAGAGGTCTTCCTCTTCGATGAGCCGCTCTCGAACCTCGACGCCAAGCTGCGCATTGAGATGCGCACCGAGATCAAAAATTTACACCAACGCCTGAGCGCCACGATGGTCTATGTGACGCACGACCAAGTCGAGGCGATGACGCTCGCGGATCGAGTGGTCGTGATGAAAGACGGACACATCGCTCAGATGGCAGACCCCATTACGCTCTATGAGCAGCCGGCAAATACCTTTGTCGCGGGCTTCATTGGCTCGCCTAGCATGAACTTCCTCAACGTCACCATCGAAGCCGAACAAGAGGCGCTCTTCCTGCGTCTGGAAGATCAAAGTCGCCTACGCGTTCCCGAGGATCGACGCGCACGCTACGCGCCATACACCGGGCAGCGGGTCACCTTGGGGATTCGCCCAGAGCACGTAGCTCAGCATCACGCGGGACACCCAGCGCGCACTGAGATCAAAACCGAGGTGCTGGAGCCGCTGGGCCCCCACACGCTCCTATTGGGCAACATCGGGGAGAGTCGGTTTGTGGCACAAGTCGATGCCCACGTGCGCGTCAAACCTGGGGAAGCCTTCCCGCTCGGCTTCGATATGCAGCACATGCATCTGTTTGACGCCGACAGCGGAGACGTGTTGTGAACCCGGGAACCCCGCTGCATTTGGACTGGCTTGAAGAGCAAAACATCAACCACGTGGCAGTCGAGCACCGCGCCGCGACGCTCCCCGCTCGGCGTACCGTCAAGCAGCAGTGGCAAGCCGCGTGGCTGCTCAAAGCCATCGCCTGCATGGATCTCACCACCCTCTCCAGCGACGACACGCAGCAACGCGTCAAGCGCCTCTGCGCGAAAGCCCGCCGCCCTTTGCGTCCCGACCTCACGGCGGAGCTGGGCATCGCCCACTGGAATCTGCGCGTCGGCGCCGTCTGCGTCTATCACGCCTTTGTGGAGACCGCCGTCCAAGCGCTCACGGGCTCAGGCGTCCCCGTCGCCGCCGTCTCTACGGGCTTCCCTCACGGACTCAGCCCGCTGCCGCTCAAGCTGGCGGAGATTCGCGCGTCTGTCGCCGCAGGTGCCCAAGAGATCGACATCGTCATCACCCGAGAACACGTCTTCACCAAAAACTGGCAGGCGCTCTATGACGAAATCCTCGCCTACAAAGAAGCCTGCGGCGCAGCGCACCTGAAGACCATTCTCGGCACAGGAGAGCTCGGGACGTACACGAACGTCGCCCAAGCGAGCTGGGTCTGCATGATGGCAGGCGCTGACTTCATCAAAACTTCCACGGGCAAAGAAGACGTGAACGCCACCTTGCCGGTCAGCTTGGTCATGCTGCGGTGCCTGCGAGACTATCAAGCACGGACCGGGCACCGTGTGGGCTTCAAACCCGCAGGAGGCCTCCGCACCGCAAAACAAGCGCTCGATTGGCTCGCGCTTTGGCGTGAAGAGCTCGGCCCAGAGTCCTTGACCCCCAGCCGCTTTCGTTTAGGGGCGAGCAGCCTGCTCACCGACATCGAACGCCAACTCGAACACCACGTCACCGGACGCTACGCCGCGACGCATCACCAACCCCTGGGCTGAGGCGTCATGGAAGACTTACAACGCATCTTTGAGCACATGGAATACGGTCTCGCTCTAGAAAATGCCTCCGCCGCTCATGCCTGGCTCGACGAACACCAACGACGGTTTGGTCTCTGGATCAACGGCGCTTGGCACGCTGACGCCCTGGCGAAGACGTTCCTGACCGAGAACCCGGCGACCGGGGAGCCGCTGGCGACCTGCACCCAAGCCTCCGCCGCCGCTGTCGACCGCGCGGTGCAAGCCGCGAGCGCAGCCCAGCCGAGGTGGCAGGCGCTCGCAGGGTTTGAGCGCGCTAAATTCCTCTACGCCCTCGCTCGCGAGTTACAGAAACACGCCCGACTGCTCGCCGTGCTTGAGACGCTCGACAACGGCAAGCCCATCCGCGAGAGCCGCGATCTCGATGTCCCGCTTGCGATTCGTCACTTCTATCACCACGCCGGATGGGCGAGCTTGCTGGCAGAAGAGTTCCCCAACCAACAGGCGCTGGGCGTCGCTGCGCAGATCATTCCGTGGAATTTCCCGCTGCTGCTGCTGGCCTGGAAGGTCGCTCCAGCGCTGGCCACAGGCAACACCGTCGTGCTCAAGCCTGCGGAGCAGACCCCCCTCACGGCGCTCTGGTTTGCAGAGTGTACGCAGCGTGTGGGGCTGCCTGCTGGCGTGTTTCAGCTGCTGACCGGAGCTGGACAGGTCGGAGAAACGCTCGCGCAGCACCCTGCCGTAAATAAGATCGCGTTCACGGGGTCAACCGCTGTGGGCAAGCGCCTGCGAGAACTCACCGCCGCCAGCCCAGCCCCTTTGACGCTTGAGCTTGGAGGGACGTCCCCGTTTTTGGTGCTCGCGGACGCAGACCTTGACAGCGCGGTGGAAGGGGTCGTCGAGGCGATTGGATCCAACCAAGGGGAAGGCTGTTGCGCAGGCTCGCGGTTGTTGCTGCAAGAGAGCATCGCCACACGCTTCGTCGCAAAGCTGAAGACGCGAATGTCTCGCCTGCGCGTCGGCAACCCGCTCGACAAAGCGATCGATCTGGGAGCCCTAGTGAGCGAGGCGCAACGGCAACGCGTCCAGAGCTACTTGACGCAAGGCCAAGCCGAAGGGCTGGAAATGTGGCAACCGGCGCTCACGCTGCCTGCCCAAGGCGCGTTCTGTGCCCCAATTTTAGTCTGCAACGTCGACCCCGCCTCGGCGCTGGCCCAAGAGGAACTCTGCGGCCCGGTCGCCGTCACCCAGACGTTTCGCACCCCTCAAGAAGCCGTCCAGTTGGCGAACAACACGCGCAACGGACTCGCCGCGAGCATTTGGACTGAGAATGGGCAAACCGCCGCCGCCCTCGCGCGACAACTCAAAGTCGGAGTGGTCTGGATCAACAGCACGAACCGTTTTGACGCCGCTTGCGGCTTTGGTGGCTATCGAGAGAGTGGCGTTGGGCGAGAAGGCGGGCGAGAGGGCTTGCTGGAATATCTCCGCCCTCGAACGGACGGTCGCAGAGAGCCTCCGCTGCAGCGACAGCCAGCGCCGGCAGAGACCCCAGCCGCGCTAGTCAGTGAGATCAACCGGACGGCGAAGCTCTACATCGGTGGAGCGCAGGTGCGGCCTGACTCAGGGCTGTCGCTCTCGGTCTGGAACGCAGACGGTTCGCTCGCAGGAGAAGTCGGGCAGGGGACGCGCAAAGACATCCGTAACGCCGTCGAAGCCGCGCACAAAGCCGCGAGCTGGTCTCAGGTGGACAGCCACCTGCGCGCGCAGATTCTGTACTTCATCGCAGAGAACCTGAGCATCCGACGCCTAGAGTTTCAGGCGCGTCTGCAGCAACTGACCGGGAGCGACGCGGCAACCGCAGCGCGAGAAGTCTCCCAGTGCTTGGAGCGCTGCTTCACCTACGCTGCGTGGGCGGACAAGTTCGAAGGCGCTGTGCACCAGCCCCCGGCAGCGTTTCAGGTCATCGCGCAGCCGGAGCCGCTGGGGGTGCTCGGCGTGATTTGCCCTGAACACCAGCCGATGCTGTCGCTGCTGTCGCTGCTCTTGCCCGCGCTCGCGCTGGGGAACCGCGTAGTGCTGGTGCCCTCACGGGCTCACGCGCTGGTGGCTACCGATTTGGTGCAAGTGTTCGAGACCTCCGACATCCCAGCTGGCGCGGTCAATGTCATCACGGGAGACCCGCTCACGTTGGTGGCTCCGCTAGCGGCGCACGAGGATGTCCAAGGCATCTGGGTCTTCGGTGCTGCCGAAGAGGTGACCGTGGCCAAACGTGAGAGCGTTGGCAACTTGAAGCGAGTTTGGAGCAGCGAAGGGCAGAGCGTGGACTGGTCGCTGCCCACGGCCCAAGGGCGAGAATTTTTGCGACAGGCGAGTCAGATCAAAAACATTTGGATGCCGTACGGAGTGTGAGATGGATCTACAGCTGAGCGACAAAGTCGTCGTGATCACAGGAGGAGCGAAAGGGATCGGTGCGGCGACGGTGCGAGCCTTCCTCGAAGAAGGGGCCCGAGTGTACTTTGTCGACAAAGACGAAGAGGCAGGAGAGGCGCTCGCGAGCGCCTGCGCAGGCGCTGAGTTTTTGAGCGCTGACCTGAGCCAAGAGCAGACCTGCGCTGAAGTGCTGGCGCGAGTGGTGCGCCAGTCAGGGCGCCTCGATGTCTTGGTGAACAACGCTGGCCTCAATGAAAAGCTCGGTTTAGACACGCCCCCCGAGCAGTTCATGACGTCTGTGCGCTTCAACTTGCTGCACTACTACGCGATGACGTACTACGCGCGGCCCCATCTGCAGCAAACACGGGGGAACATCATCAACCTTGGATCTAAGGTCTCATTCACAGGCCAAGGGAACACGTCCCCTTACGCCGCCGCAAAAGGCGCAATTGCAGGGCTCACGCGAGAGTGGGCGCTGGCGCTGGCGCCAGAAGGGATCCGAGTGAACGCCTTCATGCCCGCAGAGGTCTATACCGCGATGTATGAAGCTGGGTTCCAAGCCAGCCGTGATCCAGCAGGGCTGCGGGAAGCGATCCAGCGGATGATCCCGTTGGCGCAGCGTTTGACAACTGCCGAAGAATTGGCCCGCTCCATCGTGTTCGTCGCCTCGCCAGTGTCATCGCACACGACGGGACAATGGATCGTCGTTGATGGCGGCTACACGCACCTAGACCGCGCCTTCGGGCACCACCTTGAACAATACAGCTAATGGCACATGACCTCGGATTCCTAGGCGTCTCCACTCAGCACTCATTGATCCGCAAGCTGTTCCCTCTGTGGGCCGAACACCTGCAGCTCGAACACGCGACCCTGCGCGGCTTTGACCACCCAATAGACGCCACCGCCGCCGCCATTCGCACGCAGATTCAAGAGCTGCGCGCCGATCCAAACCTAGCGGGCGCGTTGGTGACGACTCACAAAGTCGCGGTCTGGGAGCACGCTCGCGCTGAGTTCGCCGCGCTAGATGAACACGCCCAACGCCTAGGCGAGGTCAGCTGCATCTCGCGCAACGCCGCTGGAGAGCTTGTCGGGCATGCGAAGGATCCGCTCACGGTGAAGCAAGCGCTCCAGTCGCTCGCTGCCGAGACTCATTGGCGCACAGCGTCGGCGGCGGAGGTCCTGATCTTAGGTGGCGGCGGCGCGGGGCTGGCGTTGACGTGGGTCTTGCTGCAGCAGGCGGCGCGACCGGCGCACATCCACATCGCAGAGACGCAGGCGACGCGCCGAGCGCAGTTCGCTCAACACCTGCAGGGGCAGCCTCCCGAACGCTGGACGCTGCACGCGGTCAACGACACCGCCGCGACCGACCAATTGCTGGCGCAGCTGCCGCCTCACAGTCTGGTGGTCAACGCGACGGGAATGGGGAAAGACCGCCCAGGGTCGCCGCTCTCGGCGCGAGCCACCTTCCCCAAACACGGGCGAGTGTGGGAGTTCAACTATCGCGGCTCCCTTGAGTTCTTGCGTCAGGCGCAGGCGCAGGCCGCCTCACAACGCCTAACCATCGCAGATGGCTGGGAATATTTTCTCGCAGGCTGGGCTTTTGTCATCGCAGAGGTCTATCACTTTGACCTCACGCCTGAGCGATTCTCTGCGATGGCAGCGGTCGCCCAGCCGCTACGCCCTACTCACCACTGATCTCACGGAAGACCATGCCTACACTGCTGACCCTTCACCCAGAAGACAACGTCTCGATCGCGCTGGAAGCTCTGACGGCGAGCGCCCACACGGAGGCGCTGCGGGTTCTGGACAACATCCCTGCCGGACACAAAGTGGCGACGCGCCCAATTCCCCAAGGGGAGGCGATCCGCAAATACGGTCAGATCATCGGCTTTGCCAGCGAACCGATCGCCCCCGGACAGCATGTGCACACCCACAACGTCCAAGTGCAGCGTTTTGAGCGACGACACGAATTTGGGGTCGCCGCGCAGGGGACGCAATTTGTGGAGCAGCCAGCGACCTTCGAGGGTTTTGTGCGCGAAGATGGGCGGGTGGGCACGCGGAACTATCTCGCGGTGTTGACCTCCGTGAACTGCTCGGCGACCGTCGCTCGCTACATCGCGAACGCCTTCTCTGACGAAGCAGTCCGCGCGGAGTTCCCAAATGTCGATGGGGTCGTTGCTTTCACCCATGGCACGGGGTGCGGTCAGAATATTGACGGCGAGGGGCTGACGCTCTTGCGGCGTGTGATCGCTGGGTACGCGGTTCATCCGAACGTGGGCGGCGCGTTGCTCTTGGGGCTGGGCTGCGAAGTGAATCAAGTCTCTGCGCTGTTGGAGACCCAAGGGCTGCAAGCGTCGCCTCGGCTGCGGGTTGGTACGATCCAAAGCCACGGCGGGACGCGCAAGACGGTGGCGTATGGCACAGCGCAAGTCCGCGAGATGCTGCAAGAAGCCAATCGGCTACAGCGCACCACCGCTGCCGCAGCGCACCTGACGCTGGGGCTAGAGTGCGGAGGGTCGGACGCCTATTCGGGCATCTCGGCCAACCCAGCGCTAGGGGCCGCCGCAGACTTGCTGGTGCGCCACGGTGGCAGCTCCGTGCTGAGCGAAACCCCTGAGATCTATGGGGCAGAGCACTTGCTCACACGGCGAGCAGTGTCTCCAGAGGTGGGAGAGAAGCTGCTCGAGCGCATCCGTTGGTGGGAGGCATACACGGCTCGTCACGGCGGAGAGATGAACAACAACCCTACCCCAGGGAACAAAGCCGGAGGTCTGACGACCATCTTAGAGAAATCGCTGGGGGCGGTCGCCAAGGGCGGGACCTCCGACATGGTGGCGGTGTATGAATACGCGCAGCGCATCCAGTCGCGAGGCTTCGCCTTCATGGACACGCCGGGCTACGACCCTGTCTCGATCACCGGACAAGTCGCCGGAGGCTGCAACCTCGTGTGTTTCACCACCGGACGCGGCTCTGTATATGGCTGCAAACCCGCGCCCAGCCTGAAGCTAGCGACGAACTCCGCGATGTATCAGCGCATGGAAGAAGACATGGACTTCAACTGCGGTGAGATCATCGACGGCACCAGCAGCGTCCAAGCGATGGGAGAGAAGATCTTTCAACGCTTGCTCGAGCTTGCCTCAGGGAGCCCTTCCAAAAGCGAAGCGCTCGGCTTTGGGGACTATGAGTTCGTTCCGTGGCAAATCGGCGCGGTAATGTAAAGGAGCTTCGCATGATTCCGATGATCGACACACACCAACACTTGTGGGATTTGGAGCGGCTGCAGGTCAGTTGGGTCGCCGCAGAGCCCACGCTCAACCGCTCGTTTACGCCTGCCGACTATCAAGCGGCGACGGCTAACTGTGGCGTCGAGCAGACGGTTTACATGGAGGTCGCCGCAGAGCCCGCCTCGCGGGCGCAAGAGATCGCAGACGTGACAAGGTTCTGTGAAGAAGAGAGCACGCGGGTCGGTGGGATGGTGATTGCCGCGGACCCAAGCGCTCCCGACTTCGAGGAGTGGCTAGGCGTCCATCACGCAAATCGGTGGGTGAAGGGAGCACGACAGATTCTGCACACGCCTGAGTTTGCTCCGCGCTATTGCTTGCAGCCGCAGTTCGTACAAGGCGTGCGGGCGCTAGGAGCGCGCGGGTGGCTGTTTGACCTCTGCATGCGCCCCGCTGAGCTAGCCGACGCCGTCGCGTTGGCGCAGCAGTGTCCCGACACGCAGTTCATTCTGGATCACTGCGGCAACGCCGTCCCTGCGATTGTTGCGGGGATCGTCGGAGCGGAGAGCGAACCAGAGGGCAGCACCTATCGGCACGAAGCTAACGCCTGGCGGGAACAGATCGCGGCGCTGGCAGCGCTGCCCAATGTGCACTGTAAAATTTCAGGCATCTTTGCGCGGGTTCCGCCGACGTGGAACACGGATCTGCTCGCGCCGACCATCGACCACTGTCTGGATTGCTTCGGTCCT
The DNA here is from genome assembly GCA_965662845.1 of uncultured bacterium. Taxonomy (GTDB): domain Bacteria; phylum SAR324; class SAR324; order SAR324; family NAC60-12; genus JCVI-SCAAA005. The sequence continues at coordinate 46,098 of CBFIJD010000023.1, forward strand.
GATCGGGTGCTCTGCGGGAGCGATTGGCCCGTGTGTTTGTTGGGCGGCGCGCTGGCGGAGTGGATTCAGGCGCTGCGCGAGATCATTCGTCCACGCTCTGCAGCGTTCCAGCACGCGTTGCTGCACGAGAACGCGCGGCGACTCTATCAATTGTCAACCCGTTCCAGCTGAATTTTTTTAGGAGACGCACATGAATCGACTGACAGGCAAACGCATCTTGATCACTGCGGCGGCGCAAGGGATCGGCTTGGAGACGACACGACAGTTCTTGGCCGAGGGCGCCGAAGTCTGGGCGACGGACATTCAACTGGAGCCGCTGCAACAGCTTGCGCAACACCAAGGGCGCCTGCATGTGCAGCATCTGGACGTCTGCGACGCGGCGGCGATTCGGCAGCTCGGGGAGCAGCTGGGAGCGGTGGATGTGCTCTTTAACTGCGCCGGAGTCGTGCATCACGGGAGCGTGCTCGACTGTACAGAAGAGCAGTGGGAGCTGGCGTTTGACCTCAACGTCCGCTCCATGTTTCGGCTGGTGCAGGCCTGCTTGCCAGCGATGATTGCCAACGGCGGCGGCTCCATCCTCAACATGTCCTCGGTGGCGAGCAGCGTGAAGGGGCTCCCGCATCGTTTTGTGTATGGTGCGAGCAAGGCGGCAGTGATTGGGCTGACCAAGTCAATCGCGGCGGATTTTGTGGGACACGGTGTGCGCTGCAACGCGATCTGTCCTGGGACGGTCGAGACGCCTTCGCTGCAAGAACGCATCGCCGCGCAAGGGGGCAACGTCGAGGACGTCCGCGCGGCCTTTGTGGCGCGTCAACCGATGGGGCGTATTGGCGCTGCGCAAGAGATCGCCGCGCTGGCGGTGTACTTAGCCTCCGATGAATCTTCTTATACGACTGGAGCCGTCTTCTCGATTGATGGCGGCATGACCATTTAATCTTCGCAATGGGAGACTCTCATGAAACTTTTGCGCTATGGCGATGTGGGCAACGAACGCCCTGGACTGATCGACAGCTTGGGCAGGCTGCGTGACCTGTCTGCGGTCATCTCTGATGTGGCAGGAGACGCCCTGCTGCCAGCACAGCAGGCAAGGCTGCGACAGCTCGACGTGACACAGCTTCCGGAAGTGAAAGGCCGCCCACGCCTGGGCCCCTGCGTAGGGAGGGTCGGAAAGTTTATTTGCATTGGCTTGAACTACTCAGATCACGCCGCAGAGTCGGGCATGGCTGTCCCGCCGGAGCCGGTCGTGTTCTTCAAAGCGACCAGCGCCATCTGTGGCCCCCACGACCACCTGATCTTGCCTCGGGGGTCAGAAAAGACGGACTGGGAAGTGGAGCTGGGCGTCGTGATTGGCAAGCCTGCGAAGTATGTGCGCGAAGAGCAAGCGCTGGAGCATGTGGCAGGATATTGTGTGGTGCACGATGTGTCTGAGCGCGCCTTTCAGCTGGAGCGCGCTGGGCAGTGGGTGAAGGGCAAAAGCTGTGACTCCTTCGGGCCGATTGGGCCGTGGTTGGTGACGCCAGACGAGATCTCCGACCCTCAGAACCTGCACCTGTGGCTCGAAGTAGACGGGCACCGCTACCAGGATGGCAACACCAGCACGATGATCTATGGCGTGAGCTACCTCATCTCCTATCTGAGCCAATTCTTCAGCTTGCAGCCCGGCGATGTGATCTCCACCGGTACGCCTCCCGGCGTGGGGATGGGACAGAAGCCAGACCCCATCTACCTTCGTCCCGGACAAGTGGTGCACTTGAGCATTGACGGACTCGGCGATCAATCTCACCATACGGTAGCAGATGCCTGACCCATGGATCTCTCCAGTCGCCACTCCGATTGATCCCGTGACGGGGAACATTCCGGCGGCGACGCGGCACTATCAAAAAACGTTTGAACAACTGGAAGGGCGATATGCAGATCGGGATGCATACGCGGCGATGCTCCCCGCGTGGCGCGGCAAGGTGGTCTATGAAGTGTGGGAACACAAAGCCTCTACAATGACCGGTGACCTCATCTTTGGGACCAGCGTGATGCAGCCGGGGCGCGTCGGCGACGAATACTTCCTCACCTCTGGTCACCAACACCAGCTCCCCGATCGAGCCGAGACATACTACTGCCTCTCTGGAACGGGAGTGATGCTGATGGAGAGCCCCGACGGAGAGATTGAAGTTCGCGAATGGACTCCGGGGATGGCGGTGTATGTCCCTCCATACTGGATTCATCGCAGCGTGAACACCGGGGCGGGCGTGCTGGTGACGCTCTTCAACTACTCCGCGGACTCTGGTCAAAACTATGAACTCATCGCGGAGCACGGCGGGATGCGCCAGCTAGTTGTGGCAGATGGAGCCGGCTGGAAGCTCACCGACAATCCGCACTATCAGCGCTGACACTCCCACGTCAACGTCCAAGACGAGCGCCACATCATCAAGCACTTGCAGCGCGCCGTCGCGGGCCGCGTCGGAGCCTTGGCCGATTTGCTCTACTCCGTCCAGAATGAACCGCAGGTGAAACGAGAACACGCGAGAGCGTTTGTGCACACCCAAGGCACCCGCGAGGTCAACATCGGCCTGTTCTGGGTGCTCAGTCTCGTCTTCATCGCCGCCTTCCGCGTCTATGCCATGAAGACCGGCAACTTGGCCGTGGTCGTGATCGCCTCGATGGTCTTGATCCTCATCATGCTCTTCCGGGGCTTCTTGCTCAAAGGCATCAACGCCAGACGGGAGTAGTCTGTGTTAGCCACCACACATCTCGCCTTCAACCACACCCTGTATCTGGGCACGTCGCTGCTGTTCAATCACACCGTCACCGTACC
>CBFIJD010000024.1:0-47106 GCA_965662845.1 uncultured bacterium
CCTGTTGGAACGACTACTAGTCAAACGCTTTGGCCCCTTGAACGAAACCACCCGCAGCCGACTGGAAAACGCCACTCTGGAGCAACTAGAAGGCTGGGCTGATCGCGTCCTCGATGCACCGACGCTCGATGACGTGTTTGGCGCCTATGAGCGTGGGGATGAAGACCGGAGCGGAGACGCATCCTGAGCACATCGTGTCCCAGATGCTGCCAATCTTCGGTTTGAGTTCACCGGTGACTCTGGGGTGCCCTCAGACGACAGAAGAATCCGGCAGAGACAGGGGTTGGACAAAAAGAAGCTAGCGTCGTCAGGGGGAGAGTTGGCTGGCTTGGATCCGGTGGTTATCTACGCGGCGTGTCCAGTGTTGTTGATCGGCGTGTTCCAGGAGTTCGAGGGCGTGACGGCGTCCCGTCTCCAGCAAGTTTTTGCACTCAATCACGCTGATCGTCTCGTGCGCAGCGAACCAGCGCTGGAGTTGCTCCCGAAATGACGCGATTTGCTCCGGCGTGTACCACAAATCTTCCGCAACCCGCACCAGCACCTTGCGAAACGTCGCTTGCTTGAGCAGCTCCACCCCCTGCTTCTCTGGGAGCCTGAGTTGTTCCAACAATAGAGTTTGCCGCAGCGGCTGAAAGCCTCCACCGCGTACGACGGCGACCAAAGTTGGTCAAGCAAAGCCTCGGTGTCGACTTGTGTCTGCGCTTGATGCTCAGGCAACGCGAGGTGCCCCGCCCGCTTGACGCACACGCCCTGTTTTTCGAGAAACCGCAACACGGAGGAGATCGCTTCTTCGTGAGGAAACAGCGGCCGTAACTTGCCCGACAACTCCGCAGGGAGCATCCCCTCGCGCTCAGGAAACTGAAGATGATGCTGCCGCAACACGCGCTGGACAAACCGCCCAACGCGCCTCACATGTTCATGATGCAGCAAGTGCTTGGTCGCCACGTCGATCTGCACAACTTGTTGTTGGCTTTGCAGCGCCTGCATCTCTTTGTGAAGAGCCTTCAGTGACGAGGTCGTGCGCAGCGTCAGCTCCTGCAACGTCGCGCCCCGAGTGGACTGCAACCACAAGGCAGCGAGCAGCTGTTCGCTGGCAGAATCATCTCGCACCAGCCGCAGCCGAGACGCGAGGTCGTGCCGCAACCGACGAGACTTGTGCGGAGCCGGATCGAGCACAACGCCGCCGCCCAGTGTGCTGACCGGCTGCAACCCACGGATCAGGAAACGATCTCCGCAGCGCGTGCTGACCGGCTGCTCCAAGCGCAGCTGCACCAGACTCGTCGCGTTGGGCTCTAGCGGCTCGTGTTCGAGAGGAATCAAGCGGCCCACCACAGACGCGCTCCCCAAGTGAACCTGCACGACCTCCCGCCGCCGCAGTGGACGCGACACATCCGCCAACACCTGCAGCTCCACGTTGAGGAGATAAGAAGTCAACAAAGATCCCGCCGCCGCGAGCTGGTCGCCCCTTCCGATCTCCTCGGCTCCAACCTGCGCCAGATTGATCGCCGCGCGCGCGCCGTGCGTGACCTGCGGCACCTTCGCGCCATGTTGTTGTAATCCCCGCACACGCCAGAGCTTTCCTGCTGGAAACTGCATCACCTCTTGCTCGAAGGCGAGCGCTCCACTATGAACCGTCCCCGTCACGACAGTGCCAAACCCTTTGACGGCAAACGAGCGATCAATCGTGAGGCGAAACGGACGCTCGTCGTGGCGCGCAGGCAGGCTTTGCGTGAGATGAGTCAGCGCGTGCTTGAGCGCTGAGAGGCCGGCTCCCGTCACGGCAGAGACCGGCAAGAGCGGCGCTTCGGCGAGAAACGTGCCTTGCACCAGCTCGCGAACCTCTTCGGCGCAGAGTTCGAGGAGGTCGGGGTCTTCAAGTTTGTCAATGCGCGTAAGCACCAACAGCCCTTGGGGCACGCCGAGCAGCTCGCAGATGTGCAGATGTTCGCGCGTTTGGGGCATCACGCCTTCGTCTGCCGCGACGATGAGCAGCACCGCGTCCAAGCCGGCGACACCAGCGAGCATGTTGTGCACGAACTTCTCGTGCCCAGGGACATCGACGAAGGCAACCGCGACGTCGTCAAAGCTCCCGTGCGCGAAGCCAAGATCAATTGTGATGCCGCGTCGCTTCTCTTCTGTGAGGCGGTCGGTGTCGATCCCGGTGAGCGCGTATACGAGGGTGGTCTTGCCGTGGTCAACGTGCCCGGCGGTTCCAAGCACAAGCTGAGGGTGGGAGGCCATAAAGGATTGGGAGACAGAGCGACAAGAGGAGTTGGGAAAAACGCAACAGGCAAAAGGAGCAAAGAGTGTGCTGCTTCAGAGGACGCTCAAGACCTCCACCACCCGCGAGGCGTTGTCCTTAGCAAGCGAACCATCGGCGTGCCGCAAGTTGTTCTCAAATCCCACACGCAGCTTTCCGCCCTCACGATGTGCTCTCTGTAAGCACGCGGTTTCGTGATGCCCGAACGCGCACACTGCCCAGTCGGCTTCAGGGACGGCTTGCAAGAGAGCGCTTCGGGGGGCATCCAAGGCTTGTGGAAGCGCCAGACGGTTTGCCGTGTATCGTCCGAGCACAATCAGCGCTTGCTGTGAAGCGCACGGAATGACGCCAGCTTGCCGCAGCTGGGCAAACTGCGCGATGTCGGCGAGATCGTAGAGGATGTGTTGTACGGCAATCTCGGCTTCATGGCATTGATGGTAGAAGCGGCGCACAGCAGGGAGGTCGGCCTCCGCACACATCTCGCGCAACGCCACGGAGACCGCGCGCGGTTGCACCTTTGTCACAAGGTCGCGCTGTTCTCGTGGAGTGTAGCGACCGACCGCTTCCGTCGTGATTTGAATGTGCATCTGCGGGACGATGTTCTGTAACTCGCTGAGCAGCTCACGATACAGCCCAGCGTCCAAGACGTGTTGTCCTTCGGTATCGCGAACATGAGCGTGGAGGCCGTCTGCGCCGTGGTTCCAGCACTCTCGTGCCGTTTCGACGATCTCTGCGAGCGTGACAGGCACCGCCGGGTGTTCTGTTTTTTGCAGCCTCGCTCCGTTGGGAGCAACCATGAGCTTAGGCAGTGACATCGGCGGTCAATGAAAGGTGCAGCGCGCGCTCCAGCTTCTCGACCAACTCGTCGATTTGCGCGTCTTGCAAGATGAATGGTGGCGCCAAGAGGACGTGGTTTCCGTTTTGACCATCAATAGTCCCGCCCATCGGATAGCACATGAGCCCGAGGGCCATTGCGTTCCGTTTGATCCGCTGGTGGAGTTTGTGTGCAGGAGCAAACGGCTCCTTTGTAGTCCGATCTCGCACAATCTCTAAGGCGAGAAACAGCCCTTTCCCTCGAAGGTCTCCCACGTGGGGATGTTCTGCGAAGGTCTCTGCCAAGCGAGCTTTGAGGAGCGCGCCGACTTCACGCACTCGTGGAAGTGTTGTGTTGTCCGTTAAGCGTCGCACAACGGCTTCCGCCACCGCCATCGCTAGCGGATGACCGAGATAGGTGTGTCCGTGCTGGAAGAAGCCCGACCCGGCGGCGATGGCGTCGTGAATGGTCGCCGAACACAGCAGGGCTCCCACCGGTTGAAATCCTGCTCCTAGCCCTTTGGCAATCGTGACGATGTCAGGGCTGACGCGCTCTGATTCACAGGCGAAGAGCGTCCCTGTTCTTCCCATGCCACACATGACCTCGTCTAAGATCAACAGGATGCCGTATTGATCACAAATCTCGCGGATACGCTGAAAGTAGCCGTCTACCGCAGGCACCGCGCCGGCGGTGGCCCCGACCACAGGCTCGGCGATGAACGCCATCACGGTCTCGGGGCCGAGCCTCTCAAGCTCTTCGGCTAGTTGGTTCGCGACGCGTTGGCCGTATTCAAAAGGCGTCTCGTGAGCATGGCGACCGCGATACTCGTAACAGGGAGCGATGTGGCTGGCGCTCATCATGAGCGAATCGAAGGGCGCACGCCGCCAAAGATTGCCTCCGACGCCCAAAGCGCCCAGCGTGTTCCCGTGATAGCTTTGGCGACGAGCGATGACACGGTGGCGACGTTCTTGGCCTATTTCTAAAAAGTATTGCCGCGCCAGTTTGAGAGCCGCCTCCACGGCTTCAGAACCTCCAGAGACTGGATACATTTTGGCGAGCCCGGCAGGGGCATGCGCGATCAGCAGCTCCGCGCAAGACTCCGCGGCTTCGCTCGTGAAAAACGCGGTGTGGGCATACGGCAACTTGTCAAGTTGCTCCCGTAAGGTGGCTTTGACGATCTCGTCAGAGTGCCCTAGGCAAGAGACCGCTGCGCCACCACAGGCATCCAGATAGCGCTTGCCATCGGCGTCAATGATGTAGCAACCGTCACCGGTCGCTGCGGTCGGCAGGTGGGCGTTGCAGGTGCGGTGAAAGAGTGCGGACATGATTCTCTGCGCTGGAAGTTGCAGGTTAAGAAGACAAGCGCCGAGCCCTGTGAGAGGCTCATGTCTCTGCGTGCCGTCGACGCTGACGTTGAGAAAACCACACGAGGGAGAGCAACCCGAGCGCGGGTAAGAAGAACCACTCCTTGGCGACCCGGTCGGTTTGTGGCTCCAGCACCGTGGTCAAACGAACAGGCGCGTCTGCATAGAAGTCATAACGCTGAAACGACTGAAAATACGTGGAGCCGGGGAGCGGTTCTTCTAGCCGGATGCCGTCGGCGTCTGTCTGCAGCAGCAGTCCCTGCTTCTCTAAGGCGGCTTGTAGGGTTTGGTCGGCTGTGAGTTCAGCCAAAATAGTCAGGGCGATGGTCTGGTCCGGGTTGTCAAAATCGGGCCCCTCCACTCCCAGTCGCACGGTCATCTCATTTCCCGACGCTTGCAACAGGCTGGCAATCTCAGCGCCTCGATATTCGATCCACGGCGGTTGCCACTGATCCAGCCAGTAGCCAGGGCGGAAGAGCGTGAAGGCAATGAGCAACAGCGCCAGCGTCTCCCACCAGCGACTCTTCACGAGCCAATAGCCTTGCGTCGCCGCCGCAAAGAGCATCATCGCCGCAGCAGCTATCCCAAAAACGATGATCCCTTTCACCCAACCGACCTCCATCAGGAGCAAGTCGGTGTTGAAAATGAAGAGAAACGGCAGCAGCGCGGTGCGGATGTCGTAGGTGAACCCTTGAATGCCCGTCTTGAGCGGATCGCCCTGACTGATGGCCGAGGCCGCGAAGGCCGCGAGCCCGACAGGCGGCGTGTCGTCGGCCAAAATGCCGAAATAAAACACGAACAGGTGCACCGCGACGAGGGGCACGATGAGCCCATTTTGGGCGCCAAGCGTCACGATAACCGGCGCCATTAGCGACGAAACGACAATGTAGTTTGCGGTCGTGGGCAGCCCCATCCCCAACAGCAAGCTCATCACGGCGACCAAAAGTAGCATCAACATCAAACTGCCGCTGGAGAGGACCTCTACGAACTCACCAATGACCTGATGTGCGCCTGTGAGCGAGACCGTCCCAATGATGACGCCAGCGACGCCGGTTGCGACGCCGATACCGACCATATTCTCAGCGCCACTCGCTAGGCCCTCCCACAAGTCGCGCATGCCAAGCTGGAACTTCGCCGCCCAGTTGGCTTCTCGGCGAAACCACGCCTTCAGTGGATTTTGGGTAATGAGCACAATCGCCATCACAATTGTTGCCCAGAACGCCGACAGCGCCGGAGACAACCGCTCAATCAACACACACCACAGCAAAATGACGATCGGTAGCAAGTAGTGAAGTCCAGTGAGGGCGATGGTTCCGGCAGAGGGAAGCTTCTGGAGATCTGTGATTTCACCTGCGTCTTCTAAGTCAGGAAATTGAGCCGCTAACCGGATCAAAAAGAGATAGCTCCCCACAACGAAAATCGCGGCAAATCCCAGCGTTAAATCAGGCAGCACGACCTTCAGCCAACCGAACAGATAGTAGACAACGAGGCTGAGCACCCCCATGCCCACAAATCCTCCCAGCACCCCTAAAAGACGCTGTAAGAGCGTGTTGTGAGAAGCCCGCCGCGATTGCCCTTGAAGACCCAGTTTGCAGGCTTCGAGATGCACGATGTACAGGAGCGCGATGTAAGAGACGAGGGCGGGGAGCAACGCGTGGCGAATGAGCGTGAGGTAAGGAGTCCCTGTGAACTCTGCGATGAGGAAGGCCGCAGCTCCCATCACGGGAGGAGTCAACTGCCCGTTGGTAGAAGAGGCGACCTCAACAGCTCCGGCTTTCTCTGGGCTAAACCCCGTCTTTCTCATCAGCGGGATCGTGAAGGTGCCGGTGGTGACCACATTTGCGATGGAGGACCCAGAGTAAATCCCCGAGAGCCCTGAGGCGACCACCGCAGCCTTGGCAGGTCCACCCCGGAAATGTCCTAACAGCGCAAACGCGAGCTGAATGAAGTAGTGCCCTGCCCCGGCTTGCTCCAGCAAAGCCCCGAACAAGACAAAGAGAAAGATCATCGAAGCAGAAACCCCAAGCGCGACGCCAAAAACCCCTTCTGTCTGCATCCAGAAGTGCCAGAGCGCTTTGTTGAGAGAAGCACCTTTCCACTGCAAAGTGTCAGGGACAAAGGCCTGATCTCCCAAAAAGACATACGCGAGGAAAACGCCAGCGACGATCAAGAGGGGGAGCCCTAAGGCTCGATAGACGGCGAGGCCCAGGCAGAAGAGGCCGATGGTGGAGAAGACTAAGTCGGCGGTGATGGGAAGCCCCGCGCGGTCTGCGATGTTGTCTTTGAAAATCAACAAGTAGAGACAGGTGCTCGCGCCGAGGAGCGCTAATCCGAGGTCATACCACGGAATATGGCGTTCGCTGCGTGTGCCGGCGATCGGATGCAGCAGCATCGCCAAAGCGACAGCGAACGCGAGGTGAATTTGCCGTACTTCTTGATTGTTAAAGACAAGCCCGAGACCCGTCAGGCTGGAGAGCCAAAAGGGAATGCTGCTCGCTGCGTAGACCTGAAAGAGAGACCACACCACACACAGCACAAAGACTGTGCGGGCGGCCCCTCCCTCTAGCACCCGCATGCGCGCATCATGGATCGGCAAGTCGGCGTGTGGGACCGAAGAGGTCATAGACGTCTGCGATCAAGAGACTGCGCGAACAGCCTCCAGATCTCACATCCAGCCACGCTCTTTGTAGTAGCGCAACGCTCCGGGGTGCAGAGGCGCAGAGAGTCCGTCGCGGATCATTTCGTCTTCTTTGAGGTTGGCGAAGGCGGGATGGAGTTTCTTGAAGTCAGCAAAGTTGTCAAACACGGCTTTGACGACGGTGTAGACGACCTCGTCAGGCACGTTCGCGGAGGTGACAAACGTCGCTCCGACCCCAAAGGTTGTAGTGGCTTGGTCGTTCCCTTCATACATGCCACCGGGAATGTTCGCGACGCGGTAGAAGCTGTTGTCGCGCACCAGCTGGTCGATCGGGGCGCCCTTGACGTCCACAAGATTCACGTCACAGGTGGTGGTCGCTTCGGTAATCGCGGCAGCCGGATGACCAATGGTATAGATCATCGCGTCAATTTTGCCGTCACACAGCGCCTGCGCCATCTCTGAGCCTTTCAGCTCTGCTGCCAACGCAAAATCACTCATTTTTGTGCCAAAGGCGTTCATCACCACTTCCATGGTCGCGCGTTGGCCTGAGCCGGGGTTCCCCACGTTGACCTTGTAGCCGCGGAGGTCTTCAAAACTGCGAATGGGCTTGTCGCCGCGGACTAAGAGCGTGAAAGGCTCTGGATGCACCGAGAAGACCGCGCGGAGATCTTCAAACTTGCCTTGGCTCTCAAATTTGCTGGTGCCGTTGTAGGCATGATATTGCCAGTCGGACTGCGCAACACCAAAATCCAGCTCTCCCGCCCGGATGTTGTTGATGTTGTAAACCGAGCCTCCTGTGGACTCTGCCGAACAGCGAATGCCGTGCTGTTTGCGATCTTTGTTGACCAAGCGGCAGATGGCTCCGCCTGTGGGGTAATAGACGCCGGTGACCCCACCGGTTCCAATCGAGATAAAGCGTTGCTGAGCTTGTGCAGGGACGATAGAACTCGCGACCAACGCGCCAGCGAGTAGCAAATGTTTCCAGTTCATGCAGCCTCCGAGGTAATGAGCGTGCGCCCACAAGTGGTGATTGTAAAACTGGCGGGATGCCAGACAAGGGTAAACAGCTTTACACGGTCTGTAGAAATCAGCAAACCCCAAAGGGGAGTCGGCACAAAAGCGTTGAGAAATCTCTCGCTTTGCACAAGTTATCGACAGGTTTTCGACAGCGCCTCTCAGGAGGCATTGGCACAAGTTATCGACAGGTTTTCGACAGGAGAAGCCGCATCCGGTGTCGTCTGAGGGGCTTGGCTTTCCCAACCCAGCTGGCTCCCTTGCGCCCATCTCTCAGAACTCTCCGTCTTTTGCATGGAAGGCTTCCCAAATAACGGAAGACCGCATCTACCGCGTCGCGGCTCCTTGCTCTGTTCCTGATTTTCTGACGAGATCCCCCATGAAGCGAATGCGAACCACTTTATCTGTGCCTGGAAATTCCGCCAAGATGCAGGCGAAAGCGCTCCATACCAACGCGGACTTGCTACTGTTTGATCTGGAAGACAGCGTCCCCCTCGCAGAGAAAGAGCGGGCGCGCCAACAAATCGTGGAGACGTTGTCGAGCGTGTCGGCCCCGTCGGCGCGGATCGGGTTACGGATCAATGGAGTGGACACACCGCTGTTTTATTGGGATGTGATTGAGGTGATTGAGAGCATCGTGGATTGCGTGGAGACCATCGTGATCCCGAAGGTTCGGGACGCTGGAGACATCGCCTGTGTGAGCCGCTTGCTGGACGGAATTGAACAACACACGGGCGCCTCACGCGCGATTCAGCTGCAAGCGTGCATCGAGACTCCGTCTGGACTTGTGCAGGCGGAAGCGATCGCGCAGGCTTCTCCACGCATGGAAGCGCTCGTGTTCGGCATCGCAGATTATTCGACTTCGATTGGGGCGCAGCTGGTCTCGATTTCGGGGCATGGGGAGAACGAAGAGGCGATCTACGACGGACATCGCTGGCACTACGTGTTGAGCCGTATGGTGGCTTGCGCGAAAGCGTTTGGGTTGCAGGCGATCGACGCGCCTTACGGGCACTTTCGCGATGTGGAAGGTCTGGAGCGCTCTGCGGCCCAAGCACGGGCGCTCGGCTGTGACGGAAAATGGGCGATCCACCCTGTGCAGCTGGAGCCCATTCGCAACATCTTCTCTCCGACTCCGGAAGAGGTCGCGCTCGCGCGCAGAGTGGTGCAGGCTGCCGAGAACGCGCAAGCCCAAGGACGAGGCGCTATTGCTCTGGGCGGTCGCATGATTGATCACGCGACCGTCCAACTCGCGCGCGCTGTGCTCGAAAACGCAGACCCTGAACGCCCCCCTGCATAAATTCCCTCTTACCCCCACCTTTTTTGACTTTCACTTTGTCAGGCTCTCTCCCACAGTGCCGTCACTTTTTTGACTTCAACCTTTGTCACCCCACGGAGTCCCTATGATGATGGAGAACATCGAACGCACCGCCGGATTGTCCAAGAGCAACAGCTTGGCAATCATTGTGTTTCGGGCGTCTTGCGAAGAGAACAGCTCATTTTACGGCATCAACGCTTTCAAAGTGCTGGAGATCCAAAGCGCGAGCAAGTTTGAGTTCGTCAAACCTCCCATCAACAATCCGCTCTTTGAAGGTTCAGTGGTGCTGCGCAACGAAACGATCTCCGTGATCAACCTGCCTGGGTGGTTGGGCGTAGAAATGCCGCCAGAAGACTTTGAGCGCTCCCTGATCATCTTTTGTAACTTCAACCATCGCTTGGTCGGATTGCATGTGGCCGAGGTGACGCAGCTGATCACAAGGGAGTGGGACAAGGTGCGGCCGTTTGTGCCACCAGAGGGCTTGTTAGAGAACAAGAACATGAACTACACCTTCTTGCCCGATAACGAGACCATCTGCTTGATTTTGGATGTGGAGCAGCTCTTGGCGGAGATCATGCCAGAGATGGTGCAGTCTGCGACACGCGAAGTTGAGACGGTCTCTGAAGAGGATCTCTTCATTCCGCAAGCGCTGCGCGACAAGACCGTGCTGATCGCCGAAGACAGCAAAGTCGCGCAGATGTTCTTGAAGAAGGCCTTTGGCAGCTTCAACGTCAACTATCGCATTTTTGACAACGGCAAACTCTTGCTGGAATACATCACAGCCTTAGACAACCCCAACATGGACGTGCCGATTGTGGTGACAGACCTAGAGATGCCCGAAATCTCTGGCCACACCGTCGTCCGCGAATTGAAGGGAGACCCGCGCACACGCGAGATCCCCATCATCGTGAACAGTTCCATGACCAACGAGAGCAGCGTTCGCGAAGTCCAAGAATTAGGCGCAGACGGTTTCATTGGGAAGCCAGAGATGCGCGTGCTAGTCGAAGAAGTCGTCAAACTCTACAACGCTCGTCAACTGTAGGCCCGCGCCGCGGTCGGTTTGTGGCTCAAGCCAACACGATCTTGCCGCTGCGGCGCAACTGCGCAAAAACGCACCCCGCCCGCCGCCACCTGAAAATCCTCCCATAAACACCGTCATAGAATATTCAGCAGATTCTCAAAGTTTGGGATTTCTGAGCGAAGTTGCATTTTCTCTCTGTACTTTTGCCTAGAGATGCCCTAATGTTAGGGAATCGTTAGCGCAGCGGTCTCTGACCCCGCGCTGACTTGTGATACGGATGGGGGAGGGGTGCCCTCTCCGTATCTTTCCTCCGATCTCCCCTCCCCGCTCGAAGCTGAGCGCCCCGGCTTCTTCTCCTCGCCAAACTCTACCAAATTCACCAGACGCCAACGCTCACTGCCGACGCAAAGCGCCTCTGGTTCAACCCAAGCCGCACCAACTACCGATCGCTCCTCCTTGAAGTGAAGACGGAATCTCCAGAAGACACTATCGAAGAAAGCAAGGCACCGGCACAAAGCCCGCAGGCACAAAGCCTTCTCTTGCTTGCAACCCAGAGTTTCTAAAAACCAGCAGGGAGTAGGGAAGGGAAAAACATCCGCTCTTGATGCGTTCTAGTCGGGTACCCGACCGCGAGCCTGTGCGCTGAAGCTGAGGCCGCAGCTTTGGGCGACCGTCCTGAGAGTGAAAAAAGCGAGGCGGGGAAGAGAGCAGGGCGGCGACGGCGTCTCAGTCGTCGAGATTCGTCAGTGTTCCCACGATGTGTCGCCCCAAGCGGGCATAGGCACAGTCGTGGAGGCTGGGATCGCAGTCTCCAGAAAGCGTGAAGTCGAGGAAGATTTGATAGGTTTGGTCAGCGTTGTCACTGTCGGCTCTGCCGCGAAAGTAGACTGTCTGCGTTTGGTCCCAATTCGACGCAGTGAAGGTCAGCTGTTGAGTGGCACCATAATCTGAGAAGCCTCCGTTGCTGCTGGAGAGCAGCACAGCTTCTGTCGGATCACTCAAGACCACCTCTGCCTGCACCGGCGCTGCGGGCTCCGTACCGAGCCGCAAGTGCAACCGACGGATGCTCGTGGGGACTTCATTGCTGTCGCTCTCGCTCGTGGTGTCAGCGGTGATTCCAGCGTGATCGGTGATCGCCGCCACAAAGCTCGGCTCTGGCGCATAGGTCACCTCAAGTTGTTTCCGCTGATAATTCTTCTCGCCATCACGCACCCACAAAAAAACGGTTTGCTGACGAGTGTTGCCGGTCAGCGTCGTGTGCGCGGTCAGCGGTTGTTGACGCAGCGCGGTCGGGAAGGGTTGCCAGTTGGCGTCTTCGCTGGGGGTGACGCCGGACTCGGTCAAGACAAAATCGGAGAGTTCCCTGTCATCGACCGCGAGCGCGTCCACTTTGACAAAACGGGACGTTAGGGTTGCGGCCCCGTTGTTCACCACGATTTGCTCGACAAAAGGCGCGGTCACATCGTCCTGATCAAAGGCGAAGGTCTCGCTGCTAGGGCTAACGTTCCCAGCTTCATCGCGCACCCACAGATAGACCGTCGTATCGCGTGGCTCGCTCAGCGTGAAGTTGTCATAGTTCGAGATCGCCCAAGCGGTTTCAGGGGCGTCAAGCAGCGTCCACGCGTCACTGTCCAGCGCGGGCATCTCGCTGGTTTCGGTGAGGGCAAACCCGGCGACGCCGAAGTTGTCGGTGGCGCTCAGGTCGAGCAGCAGGTTGGCGTTGGAGGTTCGGGTGGCTCCCCAACTCGTTCGCAGGGTGACATTGGCTGGCCCCTGACTATCCTCTTGCTTGAGCGACACCACGACGCTCGCGGCGGGGGACATGTTGCCCTCTTCATCTAAGGCCCAAGCATAGAGGGTCTCGCTCTGATGCAACGGCGTCGGGAGCGAACGATCTGGTAGGGGCGCACCGCCGTGCGCCCCTACTTGCACGGTGCGTTGTTCCCTCACCGACCGGGGCGTGTTCTCTGGTTCCACCCTCCCGTTGATGTCGTCTTGGCGAGGTTTCTGGGGCGAGTTGCGAATCCAATAGTAGCGGACGCCCCAGTTATCGCGCGCTTCAAACTGAACGACCACCGTCCCGTCGCTGAGGAGCTGCGCATCATCGGCAACCGTCAGCTTCACATCAAAAGGGGCTATCGTGTCTGCGCGGCTCATCGTGAGCGCCAAAGGGTTGGCATTGCTGAGGGAGATCGACTGCTCCGTGGAGCGTGTGCTCACTGCCGCGGTGGTTTGGTAGATGGGGTGGCTCTCGTTGTCGAGCCCTTGCACCTCCAGCGTCAGATTGTCTGCCACCGGCAACCGGCGCAGCCAGAGGTATTCGTTGCCAATCGAGGCGCTGAAGTTCACGAGCTGGCCGTCAATGTCACGCACAATGCGCCCGTTCGCGTCTCTCAAAATGGCTTGGATCGTCGCGACGTTGGGCGGCAGCTCTGCCGTGGCGCCTTCGTTTGCCGCGCTGCGTGAGGTTTCCCAGCTCAGCTGCAGGCGAAGCACGGGCGAAACATCTTTCGCCCCTACGTCGGCAGCGCGTTGTTCGGGTTCTGGCGGCGAGCAAGCCCAGAACAAACTCCCCGCGCAGGCGGCCAACAAACTGCGGATCAAGAAAGAAGAAGTGAAGCGTTGCATGGTTCAGAAACGGTGACGGAAGCCGAGCTCGCCAATCGGCTGTCGGTCTTCGTGTTGACGATACGCTGAATCCGTGAGCAGAGGCCACTGCAGGCCAAGGCGCACTCCCTGCCACAAGAGCACGCCAAGCTGCAGATCGACAGTATCTTCACGGTTGACGAGACTAGCTTCTTGAAAAGCATCCGATGCCCGCCACATGAAGATGAGCCCGCCGTGAAATTGCAAATCAGAGGAGACAGCTTTGAGAAATCCGAAGTCCACACCGCTGGAGTCTCCAAAATCGTAATTGCGTGAGTCTTCTCCTTTGTGAACGTAGCCAGCCCCAAGATACAACCGCTCGCCCTCTCGTACGTTCCAGAAAAACTTTTGCGCAACAACCACCTGCCGCGTCTGTCGGGGCTCTACCTCTGCGTCGGCTGTCGGAAAGCGGACTCCGCCGAGCGTGAGGCTGTGGACATGGTCGCGCAGGAACTGGGCGTGCACCCCAAACCCCAGCAGCAAGTCGCCCCGACCGCTGGCTTTAGGACTGCGCCACAGCGGCTGAGACAGAATCCACTGCAAACGACGCCACGTGCCCCCAGCCTCCAGTTGATGCTGTTGCAGCGCGTCTTGGCTCCGGATGTTCCACTCCGCATACACAGGCTCTTGCTCTAGGGGCGGCTGGGGCCAGCGCAACATCCGGTGTGAAGTCAACCACTCGCGGTCTTGAAGGCGCTGCACCTGCTGGCGTTGCAAGACGCCGGGAGCGTTGGGAGTGGGCTCTTCGTTGAACACTGGGCAAGCCTCCCCACTGAACGAAATGCACAGTACGGGCGCACGGCCGTGCGCCCCTACATGCGCTTGTGCGGGCTCGATTCCACCTAGCAATAAGAGGCCACAGGCCAGTGCGATGGAGAATTTCTTCACGATCTCTGCTTCTCTAAATGCCTCAAGGTTCGGCAAAAATGTCCCTTCTCTGGACGCTCCAAGCGCGTTGCAGTTGCGCTGGAAGTCTGCTAAAGACTCTCGCTTTTTGTAACGTCAGCGACCTTGCACAATGAAAACCAAAACCATCATTAAGGTCTGCGGGATCACCACGGTTGACGACGCGCTCGGCTGCGTAGCCCAAGGCGTAACGTGGCTGGGCTTCAACTGCTTCGCCGGCTCCCAACGCTACGCCACGCCAGAAGCGATCCGCGCGATGGTGGCTGAGTTGCCGCCAGAGACCGTGACCGTCGGGGTCTTTGTGAACCTGAACGCGACCGAGCTGCAGGACGTGATGCGCTTCACGGGGCTGCGCTACGCTCAGCTTCATGGCGATGAATCGCCGGAGTTTGCTCGGTCGCTTGCAGTGCCGTGGTTCCGCGCCTTTCGCGTCGGCGCCGCCTTTGAGACCAGCGTCATCGCTGAGTTTGGAACCGAGCTGTTCTTGCTCGACGCGGCCCATGCTGGCGAATATGGGGGCACCGGCCAGACCTTTGACTGGGAGCTTGCGAAACAAGCACGAGACCAAGGCCGGCTCCTCTTGGCTGGGGGGCTGCGACCCGCCAACGTCGGCGCCGCCGTTCAGCAAGTGCGCCCGTTTGGCGTCGATGTCGCGAGCGGCGTCGAGTGGTCGCCGGGCCGCAAGGACATGCAAAAAGTCGCCGCTTTTGTCCAAGCGGTCGCCCAAGCAGAGTGAGCCCACCCTCTCGTCTCTCACCATCCTTTTCTCTCACACCACAGAGCCACCACATGGAAACTAGCGGATTCAGCACCTACCGAGGCATCCCCATCGAGAAGATCGTCACCCCACTGCAGGCAGACACTGCGCTCAAGCGCATTCTGGAACAGATCGACACTCACAAAGGCGCCTTGCTCGTCAGCAACTATGAGGTGCCTGACCGCTACTCTCGTTGGGACATCGGCTTTGTGAACCCGCCGCTGGAGCTAGTCGCTCGCGAGCGCAGCTTTGTCGTCCGGGCGCTCAACAAGAATGGCCGGCGTCTGCTGCCGCTGATCCAAGAGGTGCTGCAGGAACACCCGCACTTGGAGTCCTTCACGGCAGCAGACCACGAGCTTCGCGGCACAGTGCAGCCCATGTCGGGTTGGTTCCCTGAAGAAGAGCGCAGCCGCCAGCCCAGCCTGTTCTCCGTGCTTCGCGCCATTCAAGAGCTGTTTCGCTGCGATGAGCCGTACCTCGGGCTCTATGGCGCCTTAGGCTATGACCTCGTGTTTCAGTTTGAGAACCTACAAGCTCGCCATGAACGCCCTGCAGACCAAAATGACTGCCACCTCTACCTCCCGACCGATTTGGTCGTCGTCGATCGCCAAAAAGAGCTCGCCTACAGCATCTGCTATCGCATCCACACGCCTAACGGCTGGACAGAGCCGCACCTGAACACCGGCGACGTCTTTCCGCTGCAACGCGGGACAACCAGCGACGTACAGTGCGATCATCAGGAAGGCGAGTTTGAAGAGAAAGTGCAGCAGATTCGGGCAGGCTGTCAGCGCGGAGATTTCTACGAGGTCGTGTTGTCGCAAGCGTTCTCGGCAGGGTTCGCGGAGACGCCCTCGGCGCTGTTCCAGCGCATCTGTGAGCGCAACCCCAGCCCGTATAGCTTCTTGCTGAACTTTGGAACCGAGCAGCTCGTCGGCGCATCGCCAGAGATGTATATCCGCGTGAAAGATGGGCGCTTTGAGACTTGTCCGATTTCGGGGACGGTCGCCGTTGGAGACGACGCAATGGAGACCGCCGAGCGCATCAAAGCCTTGATCGGTTCGGCGAAAGAAGAGTCCGAGCTGACCATGTGCACCGACGTGGATCGCAACGACATGTCGCGGATCTGCGAGCCCGGGAGCGTGACGCTGTTGGGACGGCGCCTGATTGAGAAATATTCGCGCTTGATTCACACGGTCGACCATGTCGAAGGCCAGCTGGCGCAAGGCTTTGACGCGATCGACGCGCTGCTCACGCACATGTGGGCGTGTACGGTGACCGGCTCGCCCAAACCGATCGCGATGCAGACCATCGAGGACTTGGAGAACTCCCCTCGGCGTTGGTACAGCGGCGCGGTCGGCTTTTTGTGGTTCAACGGCTACGCGAGCACCGGCATGACGCTGCGCACCGTGCACCTGCAAGGGGGAACCGCCACCATCCGCGCAGGCGCGACCTTGTTGTTTCACTCTGATCCGAAAGCCGAGGAACAAGAGACCCGCACCAAAGCCTCTGCGTTTCTGGACGCTACGCTTGGACGCACCAAGGCGCGTGTGCAAGCCGTGCTGGAGCCAGTCAACGGACAGGGCAAGACCGTGCTGTTTGTCGATCATCACGACAGCTTTGTGCACACCTTGGCCGGCTATGTGCGACAAACCGGCGCGAGGGTGGTCACGCTGCGGGCGGGCTTCCCTTACGAGATGATTGATGAGATTCGCCCCGACTTGCTGTTCTTGTCACCGGGGCCCAAAACGCCCCGCGATCAGCAGGTGCCCAAGCTGGTGGGCGAAGCTGTCCGGCGACAGCTCTCCGTCTTCGGCGTGTGTCTCGGACACCAAGGCATCGCCGAGCATTTTGGCGGAGAACTCAAAACCTTCGCGGAGCCCTATCACGGTCAGGCTTCCGAGGTGCAACATGACGGAACCGGCATCTTCCTCGGGCTGCCGCAGCCTTTCCGCGCCGCGCGCTATCACAGCCTGTATGTCGATCCACAGACCGTCCCCGCCGAGTTGGAGGTTACCGCCAAAACCAGCGACGGCGTGATCATGGGCTTGCGGCATCGAACCCTCCCGATCACGTCGGTGCAGTTCCATCCAGAGTCCATCTTGACGCTGCAAGGGCAGGCGGGCTTGCGCTTGCTCGACAACGTGATGGGCACGCTCGGCTGAAGGGGCGCACGGCGGTGTGCCCCTACTCATTTTTTCACAGCGATTCATCGTACGGGCGCACGGCGGTGCGCCCCTTCTCATTTTTTCATAGCGATTCATCGTACGGGCGCACGGCGGTGCGCCCCTACTCATTTTTTCATAGCGATTCATCGTACGGGCGCACGGCGGTGTGCCCCTACTCATTTTTTCATAGCGATTCATCGTACGGGCGCACGGCGGTGCGCCCCTACTCATTTTTTCACAGCGATTCATCGTACGGGCGCACGGCGGTGCGCCCCTACTCATTTTTTCATAGCGATTCATCGTACGGGCGCACGGCGGTGCGCCCCTACTCACCTCTTGCCGGATTGAACGATGTTGCGACTCTTCTTCTGCTTTTTCATAGCGCTGGCGCTGAATGCCTGCTCAATGCTGGAATCCAAGCCGGAACCTCCTCCCCCCGAAGAATTTTTGACGCTCGCGGACGTCTCCGGGCGCCCTTCCCTCAAAGAAGACTCCCCTGACGTGCGGGTGATTCAAGTCAAGACCAAATCCTTTATCAAACGGAACGATATCCGCGCGGCCAAAGCAAAAGCGGTAGAGTTAGCGTCTGTACTCGCGGTCGATGAGATGGTGCGGGAGCTGCTCCCCGCCGAGACATACAACCAGAACTACGAGCAAATCGAGACCTATCTCTCGCGCAACGTAGACAACTACCTTGATGACCGCGAAGTGATGGCTGAGCGCAAAATCTTCGACGACACCTATTATGGCATCGCCGCGGCCTTCAAGGTGAACCGCCAAAAAGTGCTCGTCGCGTTGCAGAAGGATTTGAAGCTGATCAACACCAGCCAGAACACCCTTGTCACGGTGATCACCAGCCGCAAAGACATCGACCTCGCGAGCGCAGGCTTTACCTTCTCTGACATCGAAGAAGCGATGATGAACCAAGTCCAGACCGACTTGAACCAGCGCGGGCTCCGCGCCATCGACTTCCGCAACGCGATCACCGCGATGCAGACAGATGAGCAAGCCATCCGCGAACTTGGCTCGATCTCCAAAGAGCAGTTTATGGCCCTGATCGCCGGCTCCTCTGCAGACCGCGTGCTGATAGACGAACAAATCCAGCTCTCCGAGGAGTTCTACACCACAGGGCTGAGCGTGCTGCGCTCGCTGGCGAAGGTCGTGATCGAAGTGAACATCTTCGCCGTTAGCGGCAACGTCAAAGGCGACCTCGCGCTCTCGCTGAACGTAACCGCCAAAAACATCTCCACCGGACGCGGCGGAGCCTTCGCGAACACTGTGATCAACGTCGCCCGACGCGGTGGCCCCAACACGATCCCTTCCGCGATGATCACAGGGCTCGTCCAAGACGCTTACCAAGACATGACGCGAGAGTTCCTCCCGCAGGTGATCAAAGAGATGTCAACGATCTCCATCGACGGCGGCTCGCTCGTGGCGTACGACCTCGTCTTCCGCGACTTCGACAAGAACGCGGGCGGGCGGCTGCGACGCTTGATCCAAGGCAAAGAAGACGAAGGCTTCCGCTACATCAGCTTCGACAACTCTGTGCCGAGCATCATCTCGATTCGGGTGCGCCACGCGGGGCGGCTCGAAGAGCTGGCCGACAAAGTGATGAGCATGCTGGAAAGCACTGAGTATCGTGTGGACGAACCGATCATCGCGCCGGACATCCAAGACCTGGTCTTTGTGCGTCGCAATGACTGACTCCCCACTCTTCACGCAACGTCGGGCGGGGCTGCTGCTGCACCCTACGGCGTTGCCTGCTCCCCATGGCATCGGCGACTTGGGACCGGCTGCGTTCCACTTCGTGGACTTGCTCCACGACCTCAACCTGAGCTTGTGGCAGGTGCTGCCGCTCGGTCCCGTCTCTTTTGGCTACTCGCCGTACCAAGCGCCATCTTCCTTTGCGGGAAATCCGCTGCTGATCTCGCTGGAATGTCTGCAAGCCGCCGGATACTGGCAAGCGCCGGACACGCTGCCAGACTTCTCAGAGGAGAGCGTCGATTTTCCGGCTGTTTGGGCATGGAAAAACGCACAGCTGCGCCACGCGTTCCAGCGCTTTGAGGACGTCGCGCAGGACGCGCCACGCGGCGCGTTCCAAGAGTTTTGCGCAGCAGAGGCGTGGTGGTTAGACGACTTTGCGCTGTTCATGGCGCTGAAGGCTCAGTTTGGCGACAGCAGCTGGAGCGCGTGGCCGGCGCCGTTCGCGCAGCGACAGGACGACGCGTTGCAGCAATTTCGAGCAGAACACGCTCACGCGGTGCGCGAAGTTCAGTGGCAGCAGTGGGTGTTTTGGGAGCAGTGGCAGGCGTTGCGTGCATACGCCGCAACGAAGCGCGTGGAGTTCTTTGGCGATGTGCCGATTTTTGTGGCGCAAGACAGCGCCGAAGTGTGGGCGCATCGGCGCTGGTTCTTGCTGGATGATGCTGGGCAGCCGACGCATGTCGCTGGGGTTCCACCAGACTACTTCAGTGAGACCGGGCAACGCTGGGGCAACCCGCTTTACGACTGGGACACCCTCGCCGAAGAAGACTTCTCCTTTTGGCAGCAGCGCTTGCGTCACACGTTACGGCTGGTGCAGTGGGTGCGGATAGATCACTTCCGAGGCTTTGAGTCCTTCTGGAAAATCCCAGCGTCGGCAGAGACGGCAATGACCGGAGAGTGGGTCAAAGGCCCGGACGTGCCATTGTTTGAGCGCCTGCGAGCGCAGCTGGGCGAGCTGCCAATCATCGCTGAAGACCTTGGACTGATCACCCAAGCCGTCCACGACCTGCGCGACGCCTGCGGGTTCCCTGGGATGCGTGTGTTGCAGTTTGCTTTCTACAACGACCCGTGGCATCCGTTTTTGCCACACAGTCAGCCGCACCGCTCGGTCGTTTACACCGGAACGCATGACAACAACACCACGCGCGGCTGGTGGGATGAGCTATCGACGGAACAACAACAGCAAGTTCAGGAATATCTGGATCGTGAGGTTCGCGAAGACTCTGTCGCGCACGAGCTGCTCCGCTTGGCGTGGAGCTCTCCGGCAGTGTGGGCGCTTGCTCCGCTGCAAGACGCGCTGAATCTGGGCGTAGAGGCTCGCTTCAACACTCCTGGAACCATCGAACACAACTGGCGCTGGCGCTGTACGTCGGCTCAGCTGGAGCAGCTTCCACGCGAGAGACTGCGCCACTGGACAACCACCTATGGGCGCGCCTTGACCTGACATTTCACCCCTACACCCTAATATGTCCGTTTCACCCCGACGGCTCTCCTCTCCACGCTGGCGCATTCGCCCCAAAGTTTATGTTTGGCTCGCGAGACACACCCTGTGCGTGGCCGACAGTCAGCAGATTCTGCGCGAATATCGGCAGCCTTCTCCCCTACAGCCCACAGACATTGTCCAGCTGGCTCAGGACTTTCCTCGACACGAACTCTGGCTGCTTTTGGAGTCTCCGTGGGTTTGGCTAGAGGTCTTACCCACGCTGGAGGTCTCTCCTGCGGAGTGGCCGCACTTTGTGCGTCATCGGTTGCGCCTGCCGGCAAACTTCCCGATCTCAGGCAATGTAGGCGCCTGGAGACTGAGTGAGTCTCCGCACCGGACGCTGTTTGTCGTTTTGCATCCTCGCGCGCAGGAGCTGCTGCATCAGTTGCGACAGACTCATCTCGTCCAAGTGTTGCCGTCTGTGCTGGCTTTTGCGCGGTCGTTAGACAGCGACGGCCACTGGGGATTCTGTGGGCTGGAAGAGTGGGCTTATGTGCACCGCCAAGCGGGGAAACTTCAGACCAGCTGGCAGCTTCCGGCCATTGGCGCCGCGCCGGAGCAGCTGTTGCGTGATCTCCTCCCCAGTCACCCATGGCGCGAGGTTCGGTTGTGTGATGCCGAGGGCAACATGCAACGCGACGAACTACTCGCAATCCAACAGGGGATTGCTCCCCCTGCCATGAGCGCGACGGGTGGTTTTTATTGGGTCGTGGAGCGCCCACCGCTGTCGCGGCTGCAACGGAGAGCGGGAGTGATCGGGAGTGTCGCGGTCCTCGCTGCGCTCTGCGGCTGGGCGTGGCAAGCCGAGCAACACAAAGCGCAGCTGCGGCAAGAGGTGCAGCAGTTGGAGTTGGAAGCCTCTAGGCGGGCAGCGCAAGTACAACCGACGATGGACCCGCACGCCAAACAACGCGCGGTGTGGCAAACAGCGGTAGACGCCGAGCCTCGGGTGCAGGCGCAGTGGGTGGAGCAAGTTCCGTTAGCCTTGGGGCCGGCGTGGGCGGAAAAAATACGCTTCACGCCCGAGGGCGCAGAGTTGCAGCTCTTTGTGTTGGAGCCCCAACACGTTCCGCTAGTCTTGCAAGGCCTCGAAGAGCTGCACTTTGTAGAGCGGGCTGAACTCCGACTGCAGCGCGTGCGGGCCTTACGTGAAACACCGGTGCAGCAGCTGCACATCGAGCTGCGTTGGGCGGCGCCTTGACTACACAGGGGGCGTTAAAAAGTCGAACACCAAAAAGTTACAAAGAGAAGGCTGAGCGGTTCTCAAGTGCCACACAACTTGCAGGGCTCGCGAGGTCACAAAACGATACAAGACAGGGCGACTTCCTCGTCGAGGGTGGATTCGCCGTTGACGTTTCTGACTATAACTGGAAAGCTCTATTTAACAATTTAAGCAACAATCTATCAATTTAATAGCAGTGTGTATTCGGGAGGTGCGGCATTGCTTCATGGATGAAACAATCTCTTCTATTGCGGGTGAACTATGCCTCAAGATGATTTTCTGCACCGCGTCAAGCAGTCCTTGGAGTTGGCTGACGCCAAATCCGTACATATCCGTAGTTTGTTCATGGATGAATGGACGAAGGAGCGTATCGTCGCTTGCTTAGCCCAAAGCGGCCACACGTTCCCGCTCAGCGAAGTCGCCGTCTTGCGCGCTGCGTTGAACAATCAGGTCGTCGCGTTAGACGTGTCTCAGGCGAGCGCGTAAGAGCGGGTCGGTTGGGTTGGAGAAGTCGGCCAGACGAGCAGGGCTCGGCAGAGCCCTGCGACAGAGGGGGCCTATTTTTTCAGCTGATTGAACATCCCAATGCTGACCTTGGGTTCGGCGGGTTCGGCGTCCGCTTGGGGAGTGGGCTGTGCGGTGGGTATTTTGGGGGCCGGAGTTGCCTCAGGTAATTTGGGTTGGGCGTCCGGAAGCGCAGCGCGTTGCTTCAAGGCGAGCAATTCATCATCCACGTCGGGCGCGTCGCTCTCTAGCTCTTTGAACTGGCGGTCTAAGCTCTCACGGCTGTCATCATACGACAGCTCTTGGTAGGCCTCGGCTCTTGCTGACATCTGCTCAATCTTCTCCTCGGCTCGGTCAATCGCTTCCATGGCGCTGACATTATCTCCTAAGCCTTCAATGGTTTGGTAGATCTGTTCTTGCGCTTCAGCCTGCTTTTGCTTGGCGACCAGCAGGCCCTTCTTGCGCTTGATCTCCTCAATTTTGTCTTCCAGCTTTTGGTAGCCTTCTTTCAGCAGGCTGGAGTTGCGCGCGTGCGACTCTAACTGTTGCCCAAACTCAGCGGCGCGCTTCGCGTGCTCTTTCTTACGAACCAGCGCTTCTTTTGCCAGATCGTCTTTGCCTTTTTGCACCGCGATCACAGCCTTCTCTTCCCATTTCTGAGCTTCGGTCTGTTCTTGTTCGGTTTGCCGCTCAAGGCGTTTTTGTAGTGCGAGGGCTTCGGTCATGCGTTGTTTGGCCTCTCGCTTTTGCTCCTCCAGATCGGAGATCATCTGATTGAGCATCTTTTCTGGGTCTTCTGCCTTATCGAGAGCTGCGTTGGCGTTGGCGCGAACTACGTTCACAAAACGGTTGAAAATACCCATGGCCATCCTTTTAGAACAATTGTTTGCGTTTGTTAGAAGGCAATATGTTGAGGGCCTCCCGGTATTTAGCGACGGTGCGACGGGCGACTTTGATTCCGCTGCGCTTTTGGAGGATGTCGGCGATTTGCAGGTCGGTGTATGGGGAGCGTACGTTCTCGTTTTGCACCATCTGCTGAATCATATCCTTGATTCGCTTGGAAGAGACAGCTTCGCCCTGCTCCTGATCAATGCCGCTCGTGAAGAAATACTTAAGCTCGAAGATCCCTTGCGGGGTGTGGACGTATTTGTTTGTCGTGATTCGGCTGACGGTCGACTCATGAACGTCGATGTCTTCCGCGACATCCTTTAGCACCAGCGGTTTCAGGTAATGGATTCCTTTGTCAAAGAAGCTCCGCTGAAACCGCAAAATGCTCTTGGTCACCTTGTAAATCGTCTTCTGGCGCTGCTCGATACTCTTCATCAGCCACTGACCAGATTTGATTTTCTCTTGAATGTATTCCTTGGTCAAGTTGCCGTCTTCTTCCATGTTGTCAGACAGCTCTCGGTAATAGCTGCTGATGCGCAAACGAGGGAGACCTTGGGCGTTCAGCGCGACTTTGTACTCGTTGTTGACTTGGTAGATGAAGACGTCGGGGACGATGTAGTGATGAGAGGGCGGGGGGGTGAAGGAGCGGCCGGGCTTGGGCTCCAGGTTCATGATGTCGCGGTAGGCATCCAGAACCTTCTCTAGTTCCTGCTTTTGTCGGCGTGCGATGCGTTTGAGGTCTTTGGACTCTAGCAAGTCCATGTCTTGTTCGATAATCCGATAGGAGAGTTCGTGGGCTTTGCCAAGAATCCGCAGTTGCACCAGCAAACACTCTTGTAAGCTCCGCGCGCCCACTCCGTTGGGGTCGAACTCTTGAATGCGGTTGAGGACGCTCTCTACGAAAGCGGAGACTTCGGCGGAGACTTCGATCGCGTCGCTGGGTTCGGCTTCGACGAGGTCTTCTTCAAAGACGGGTGGGGGCAGGTTCTTTTTGTTGCGCTTGGATTTGCGCTTGCTGTCTGCGGGCAAGACTTTCTCTTGCTGGTAATAGAGTTCCATCCAATAGCTGTCGAGAGCATGCTCCACGCGGATCTCTTGTCGATGCAGCGCGTCGAGAATGCGCTCATGCAGATCGGGATTGCGCTCCAGAATCTCACGAATGCTGGTGACGAGATAGCCACTCTCGGCGATGTTCCCAATGAGTTGCAGCGCGATGTCATGCTCTAGCTCGGTGATCTGGAGCATGCCCAGTTGCCAAGCGAGGTGGTCTTGCAGGCTCTCGTCTTGAGCGAGCGTGGCTTCGAGCGAGGGGAGCTCGTCGTCGTCTCCATTGCTCCGGACGCGGCGATCGGCGTAAGAGGAATATTGGTCAACCTGTTCCACATAGTTCTGCCAGTCCATCTCGTCTTCAGCAATTTTCTCTTCTTTCTCTTCCTCACGGGCAGTCTCGTAAGTGTCTTCGCTGACGGGGACTTCGGTCTGTTCGGTGGAGAGGTCTTTCTCTGTTTCGTTGGGGAAGGTGTCGATGTCCATGCCTTCTTCGAGAACGGGATTCTCGATCAACGATTGCTCGATCAATTCTTCCAGCTCAGCGCGGGAGAGTTGCAAGAGTTTGATGGCTTGCTGCAGTTGCGGAGTCATGATGAGCTGCTGCGTCATCTTCATCTGCAGCTTCATTTGCATGGCCATAAGAGAGTCTCGTCTGAAAGTTAGGCGAACGTCGTGTTCGCTAGTCTGAAGGGCATCCTACTAAAAGTTGACGAGACTATATCGAATTGGCATTCAAATTGCTAGAGATAAACAAAAAAATTACAATTCTCCGCTAAAAAGTAAACGACTCACCCAGATAGACCCTCCGCGCCTGCCGATCTTCGGCCAGCTCTTGGGGGGAGCCGCTCACCAACAAATTCCCTTCGTTCATAATGTAACCACGGTCAATGATCCCGAAGGTCTCACGCACGTTGTGATCCGTGATCAACACACCGATGTTCCGCCGCGCCAACTGTCGAATAGTCTCTTGAATGTCTGCGACCGCGATGGGGTCGACCCCAGCAAAGGGCTCATCTAGCAGGATAATCGCAGGCTCCAACACCAAGGCGCGCGCAATCTCGGCGCGGCGGCTCTCTCCTCCAGAGAGCGCATAGCCTTTCAAGTGCCGGACATGCGCGATTCCAAGCTCTTCGAGCAGCATTTCGAGCCGCTCCCTCTGCGCTGCCTTCGAGAGAGGCAGCAGCTCTAAGATCGCCAGCAAATTTTCTTCAACGCTCAGCTTGCGAAAAATCGAGCGCTCTTGAGAGAGATAGCCGATGCCTGAGCGCGCCCGCATGTGCATGGGAGACTTGGTGATCTCATGCTCGTCTAAGAGAATCGTACCGTAGTCAGGGCGCACCACTCCGGCGATCATGTAGAAGGTCGTGGTTTTTCCTGCGCCGTTGGGGCCAAGCAAGCCCACAATCTGGCCTTGTTCGACCTCTAGGGAGACGCCTTTGACCGCTTTGCGCCCTTTGTAAATCTTAACCAGATTGTCCGCTGACAATTTCCGTCGTTTCACCCTGCTCCTTAGACGTTTTGCGTCGCAACTCGCGCCAACCGCGCGCTTCGAAGAGTCCCCCGGCCAACGAACTCAGCACGGTAATCAGATAGAAAACCAAACTCACCAGCACCGCAATCTCCGCCTCCGCTCCCAGCCAGTGCGAGCCGGAAAAGAAGACAATCTCGCGCAACCCCAGCCCACCAAAACTGATGGGCAACACCGCCGCGATCGACGAGGCCAGAAACAGCAAAAAGTACAGCTCGGTTTGCTCTGTGACCGCAAAGGCTCGCAAAATCCAATACACACTCACAATCTGTAAGCCCTGCACCCCAACCGACGCCAGCGTCCCTCGCCCCAGCACCTCCCAAAAATCCGTGAAGAAGCGCCGCATGCCAAGGAGATAGCCCAACATGCCGGCCGACCAACCCAAGGCTCCCAGCGGCAACAACCACCCCGCGATGGAGTCCCCAGCGAGGAGCGTCCACACCACCATCCACGCCCCCAGCGCAACCAGCCCGTTCACGCGATCTTGTAAGAACGCCACAACATAGCGCTTCCACGGCTCTGGAAACCGCTTCCGCAGCACCACGATCTTGACGGCGTCCCCGCTGATTCCCCCAGGTAGCAACAAATTGTAGAACATCCCAACGTAGTACAAACGGACGTTCTCTCGCCATTTCAAGCGCACACGCAACGGCGCCAAAAACCACAGCAAGCGCGCCGCGCTCAGCACCTGTGACGCGTTGAAGCTCAACAACGCCAGCCACAGAAACCCCAAGTGAGCGGTCTGCAACAGATGCCTCGTGACCTCCCAGTTAATGTTACGGAACAGAGCGCCTAAGATGGTGCAGGAGACCAGCAATTTCCCCCACAACAGCACCTTAGGATTCTGGGCGAGAGCCTTCAGTGACGCGGCGGACACGATAGGTCTTTTTGTTCTGAGATTCGTAATACGTGCGCATCTGTAGCTCGGTGAACACCCCCATCATCAGGAACTGAAGGCCACCGACCAACAGAATGGTCCCCAACATCAAGAGGGGGCGCCCCCAGATGTCATCGCCAAAGAGTTTGCAGACCAGCAGATATAGATTGATGAGCAAACCGAGCCCTGTCGCGACAAAGCCGATGGTGCCAAAGAGGTGCATGGGTTTCGACAAAAACCGCTGCATGAAGATCATCAACAGCAAGTCGCTGAGCACTCGGAAAATGCGACCTAAGCCATACTTTGACTCCCCGAAACGCCGCGCGTGATGCCGCACAGGCATCTCTGTGATCCGCGCTCCCTGCATCGCGGCCAGCACCGGAATGAAGCGGTGCAGCTCACCATAAAGCCCCAAGCACAAGGCCACATCACGCCGGAACACCTTCAGCGTGCAACCGTAATCTTGGAGATGCACGCCCGTCAGCTGGCGGATGAGCCGGTTTGCCCAGCGACTGGGCAGCTTCCGCAGCCACTCACCGTCTTGTCGATTGGCTCGAATCCCTGCTACGACGTCCCACTCTTCGTCTTCTAGCTTGGCGATCATCGCCGGAAGGTCGGCAGGGTCATTCTGCAGATCGCCATCCATGGTCGCGATCAAGACGCCGTTGGCGTGCTCAATCCCGGCCTTCATCGCCTGCGTTTGTCCAAAGTTCCGGCTGAGTTCAACCAGGCGCACCTGCGCCGTCGCGACTTCTTTCACCCGAGCGACGGTGCCATCGTGGGAACCATCATCAACGAGCACAATCTCATAGGTTCGGCCCCAAGGCTGAAGGGCGGCGTGGATGGTGTGGAGGAGTTCAGAGACGCTCTCGAATTCGTTGTAGAGCGGCACAACTACCGAAAGGTCGGGAGGAGGAGCAGCAGCGGTAGACATCAGGGTTTTGTGGCAAAGGAGTCAAGCAGAGACGCGGACACAAGCCGCCCCTACTAGGGGCGAGCGGCGGTTCGCCCAGGAGACGGAGATTCTCAACAACAGCCCCGTTCTGCACTGTCCATTCCACAAACTTAGCCTCTCAAAAGGAAGCCCCCACGCTCAGTTGCAACACGGTGGCTTCTCCGTCGTATTTCCCTTTGAGTTCCGGATTGCTACGGGTGGTACTCGGCAAGAAGTCGCTACTGAGCGCGGCAACGTCGAGCAACAGCCCATCTCGCTTATGCCCAAACCCCAAGTAGAGGCTGTTGCGTCCCGCGCCATCAGGCGTTGTGGGCCCTAGCGTTCTCGCGGGAATAGGGCTCGCGGTGCGGTAGTAGCCGGTGCGGATCTTCCAAGCATCCGTCACGCTATAGAAGCCGCCTATCTTGTAGTCGATCACATCTTCCCAGTCGCTGGAGATGACGGATTCGCTGCTTGGGAGCTGCTTGTTGTATTTGATGCGCACCTCCTCGTAGTTGCTCCAGCTCGCGTGCAGCATGCCGACTTCCACCGCCCACGCGTCAGCCTGATAGCCATCCCCCTGATCAAAAGACTTCAGGGAGGCTCCGACTTCTAACAACGCGGGATAGTCCAGCTCCACCGAAATGTTTCCGTCGGGGAACTGGCTCGTATAGGCCGAAGCGACCCCGCTCGTGTCAAACTGGACCTTGCCGTCGCCTGGCACCGTAAAGTCAGAGTTGTATTGCAGCGCTGCCGCCCAGTTCCCCTGATCGTAGAGCACGGAGAAGTTATAGCCGCTCGTGCTGCCGGATCCTCCCAGCTTGGCGGGGATTCCTCCACCAGTGCTGACTTCTCGCTCTAACTCCACCTGCGCAGAGATAAAGTTCACGCCTCCGCCAACGGAGAGGTCGCCAAAGCGGATGGCTCCCACAATCGGCTGGTTGAGTGTGCGCAGCTCGAGCCGAGTCAACACATCGCGACCGAACCAGTCGTCTGGCCAAGCAATGGACGAATTGAAGGGCAAATACAGCCCGGTTCCCACAGCCCAGTCTCCGGTGTTGTAGAGCCCATAGAGGTGCGGGGCGACGGGTGGATCGTGAGTTGTGCTCGCTTTGTTTCCGCCCTCTAAGTCTTCATAAGTATAGTCGGTTTCATAGCGAGCGAGCCCGCCATAAACGTGAGTCCCTTGCGCTAACTTCACCATCGCTGCGGGGTTTTGCGCGACCAGCCCCGCGTTGTCAAAAAAGGTAATCCCACCTTGTCCTTGCGCCGTATAAGACGCCCCAGACTGCGGCGTGTTGAAGCCAGCGCCATGCGCCACGGTTCCCAGACCCACACCCGCGAGCGCCAAAACAAAGAGTCGAGTCAAGCGTTTCATGTCATTCTCCGGTGGTGTTGGTGCAGGTGATCGGATCAATCGTGCGGGACGGATCCAGGACGTTGCCCGTCGCCAAGAAGCACGCGACTTGAAGCTGGGCAGCTGCCGTCGCGCTGGTCTGCGCATCAAGCAGAAAGCCGTGACCGGCGGTTCCTGCGCTGCCGTCTGCCGTAAGGAAGTTGGCAGGGTCAAAGATCCAGCGGACACGGTTCACATCCGCTGCGGCGGTCTCGCCATCTTGGTACGTTGTGAGCCCCATCGCTTGCGAGAGCAGCTCCGAATTGCTGTTCGGTACGGTGGCGTCGCCAGTGATTTGCTGCAGCAGCACGGAGGTGTTATCCGTGCGATTTGCCGTGAACAGTGGGTCAATCTGGCCTGCGGCGAAAGCGTGAGACATCCCAAGCTCAACGCCGAGCATCGTGGAGTTGAGTGCGGCGACACCATCCGTAGTGGTCAGATCGTAGCTGTATGCGCTAGCGATCTGGGCAAGGAGAGCCGTCCCACCGAGATTCAGCGCGGTATCGGAGAGATCTCCACCTGTGGCGTTGAGCACAAAGCGATTTGCTGGGAAGTTGGGGCTGATCAGATTTGCGCCAATGAAGCCGCCGAGGGAATTCCCTACAATGTGGACGCTGTCAGCCGTGGGCTGAAATCCAAGTGCAGCGAACATCTCGGAGTTGGCTTGTAGCAGCAGAGCCAAGCGCAGAAAGTCGAGCTGTGTCTGAATGGCATATCCGACGGACAGAGATGGATTGTCGGGTCGAATGAGCAACCTACCTGAGTCGGCGTACGCGGTAGCGACTGTGTTCTCCAGAGCGCCGTTTTGGTTCCCATCTTCGTAGGTGCGCTCACCGTGTCCCCAGATGTCCATCGCGACGGTAGCGATGTCAAAGCTTGCGAGCGTGTTGGCGATCGCAAAGGCGGTGGTCTTGTCGCGTGTGATGCCATGAACGAAGATGGCGACGGCTCGCGGACTCTCAGGGCGAGCGACCCAAAAGCCGAGTTTGCCCGTCATACCGCTGACGCTGTTTGGGCAGTCGCTGACGGGGGCGGCGGCTCGGTTGGCTAAGTCCAGCTCCCACTGTGGCGCAGTGTCGGTTCCTGTGTTGGCCAGAAAGTTCAGGCAGGGGAAGTAGCCTTTGTGGACATGTGTGAGCGCGGTTGTTGGGAGGCTGGTGACTCCTTGAGCAGAGAGCAAGGGCTCCAGCGCGTTCAGAAATTCGTCGCGGAGGTTGGCGTCTGCGAGGGAGACATTGTCCGTCGCAGGGGTAGCCTGCTCTAGCGTACTTGTGCTGTCCCAAAGGATGTCGGTTGCAGCCGCTGAGGAGGTGTCTGTGATCTCAGTTTGTGCCGCTGCCAAAGCCACCTGCGTTTGGGCGGCGACGGTCGGGTCAACCGCCTCTGTGCGGAAGGTGAACAGCTGCGCCAAATCGCGATAGGAGCCAAGGAAGGCGGACTCTCCTTGCGTCAACCCCTGTGCGATCAAGTGGTATTGACTACGAACGTCGTCGAGCGCTGTGGCGGAGGCGAGCCCACCGTCGGCTTCGTCTTTGTAGAGTTCCCGAACTAAGGTGTTGACGATGCGTCCGTCTTCGACGATGGCATGCGGCCCCACGAGGATGTCCACGAGGATGTCCGCTTGCAGCGGCGCGCCGGTCGCGTCCTTCAGATCCGCTTTGATCGCCACGACATACGTCTGGTTGTCTGCGAAGGTGTTCGCGCTGGGGACCAACACCAAGTCATGATTGGCGTCTTGATACACCGCTTTGAAGGTCCCTGTGGCGCCGCCGATGCTGACCGCGTTGTTTGCTTGGTCGTGGGTTGGTAAGGGCCAGACGGGCGCGGTGGGGGCTGCGGTCGAAAAAATGAGGACGTTCTGCAACAAAGCGGCGCCTGCCGTCGGGTTGAGGTTACCGTCCGCATCATACAAGTCAGCCAGCTCTCCACCGAACGGGATTCGGAGCGGCATGTTGGTGCTCACACCGGTCAGGGGGACCTCCAGCTGCTCATTCAGGGAACCCAGGATCAAATCATGTGGTAAGGGGGTGCGGCCCAGATCGGTGCTCAGCTGAGCGATCGTGCCCGAGGAATTTTCCTCATTGGCCGTGGTGGACGGCACAGGATCCTCCGCAGCGCTCTCAAGGATGGTTTCACCACAGGCGCTCAACCCCAGCGTGAGCAACAGGGCACATGTCCACAGACCAGTGCGTGACTTCATAGCGTTCTCCCAAGAAGGGTCATTAGCAGATCAGAGGGGGCGCGTAGCAGACGTCGGAAGACGTGCAAAGAAGGGACAGGAGATTCGGCGAGTGTGTTGATTTTGTCAAACTTTTTCCCTTGCTTTTGGCACACAACCGTAACATGCAACAGAGGGATCAGTTGGGAAAGCTTGGCGAGGAGGGGCTGACTCGATCAAAGAGCGTCTCCTTGTCAGGGAGAGCCGGTTTGTATTTCACCAAGAAGAGCGGTCTAGGGTTCATCAGCGTGCGCAAAGAATCATATACTCTCAGGACTTCTTGGGCGCGGTGCCGAGGGCGCTCTCTTTTAGTTGTCCCAAAGCTGTTCCGCATACTGTTTACAAGGGGGAGGTCGACCATTTTTTGCAGACTTCTCACATTGACACTTAGCACTAGCTTAATTAGAGTGCTAATAACGTTTAGGGGGCGGTGAAACACTCGTCGCAACAACAGTAACCACGACGCATCTGAGGAGTAGCGATGCCAATTTATGAGTATGTGTGTCACGCGTGTGACAAGGAGTTTGAAGAGATGCAGAAGTTCAGCGATGATCCTCTCACCGACTGCAACGAGTGCGGTGCCCAGGGTCAGGTGGAGCGTAAGGTTTCACGGAGCGCCTTTCACCTAAAAGGGGGCGGCTGGTACAAAGACGGTTACGGCTCCAGCAAAGCGGAGACCTCAGAGGCCAAGAGTGAAACGAAGCCAAAGGCTGCCGACTCTAACAGCTCATCCACATCCAGCGAGACCTCAGCCGCGCCTGCCCCCAGCACCACGAGCACAGAACCCAAGAAGGAACCTGCGAAAAGCACCGCGAGCACCTCGAACAACTCTGCTGCTTGACCTGACTTGATTCTTCACTCGCATCCACTCATGTTGTTCCGTTTTTCTGCAACCTGAGTGGATCCCGCCATGTCTGTCGTCTTCCGTCAAATTGCCACCCTCATTTGGAAAGATCTGCTCATCGACCTCCGCCGCAAGGAGAATTTCCTGTCGATGCTGATGTTCTCCACACTGACGCTGCTCCTCTTTCAATTCGCGATGGGCGACAATCAGCGCACCTTCCTGTTTGCTTTGCCGGGGATCATCTGGGTGGTGTTTCTGCTGACAGGTGTGCTCAGCATCACCAAGTCGATTCAAATCGAGATGGAAGATGGCTGCATGGAAGGCTTACTGCTGCTTCCGATAGATCGCACGGTGTTGTTTTTGGGGAAAATGCTCGCAAACTCGCTCTTCCTGATCCTTTCACAAAGCATCTTCCTCGCGCTCTGTTTTCTGTTTTTCCCACTACGCTTAGAAAACTGGGGGATGGTGCCCGGTTTATTGTTGGCAGCGACGCTAGGATTTAGCTCGATTGGGACGCTGCTCGCGGCGATGACGGCGACCTTGCGGGGGCGGGAGGTGCTCGTGCCCGTGCTGCTGTTCCCGCTGATGGTGCCCGCGCTCTTGAGCTTGGTCAATCTCACCAACTACGCGTTTTTCGGTTTCAACGCAGAGCAGACAGCGTCGTGGTGGCGGTTGCTGCTGGGATTGGACGTGCTCTTTCTGGTGACGTCTGGGCTGGCTTTCGAGTTTGTGCTGGAAGACTGATGGCGAGCGGCAGGAGAGGAGGAGGCTGCGTGAGAGGGGCGCAACCCCCAAAAAAACAGAGGCGTTATTCGGCGAGATCGCTGAGGCGTCCAGCCAGACCGGCGTTGTCGTTGCCCACTAGAGGCGCGAGCCGCTCCAGACGCTCGCGGACAAGGCTGCTCGACTGTTGTCGACGAATCTTGATTTCGGGGTTCACGAGCTTGGTCGCTGAGACCAAGTTTTCACCACTTACATCAGCAGGGCGCAGGATGCCTCGGACGGTGGTGATGTAGCGGACTTGGTTGCGTTGACGATAGTCGACTTTTTGTCCTGTCACGAGCATGTTTCCGTCCGGATACACCCGCACCACGCGCGCAGAGATTGTGCTGAGCGCGCGGAGGATCTCGTTCTGCTCTTCTTCAATTTGGTCCCGCATTGTCGCTGCTTCCAACGCCAAGGAGACGGCCTGCACGTCGTTCTGGGGAGCTTGTGGCGCCGCCTCAGCGGGGTCTCGTGGAGCTGGCGCGTTGCTGATCAGCTCTAATTCCTGAATCGTTAACAAATCGCCTCGATAGCGAGCGCGGTGGTCACGGAAGAGGTTCCCGAAAGAGGCCTCGCTACGCCACAGCGAGCCTTCCAGCGCGTTGCGGCTTGTGTTGATGGCAGGCTGACGGTTGCGACGCACATCGTCGTTCCGCGCCACTTGACGCTGAGGCTGAGGCTGTGGAGCTGGCGTCGTTTCCAGCGCGGAGCAGCCGACCATCACGAGAAGCAGGCCGATGACCAGCAAGCGTTGAAGCAACATAGACGTCCTATTGAACCTGAACAGTGTTTTCATCTTGGATGACAGCATAAACTACGACTTTGCTGTCGGCGTTTCGCACCGGAATTTTTTCGCCCAAGCGACCGATGGACATCGAGATGCCAGGAGCCGTGAGGCGCAAGTTGGGAGTGTCGTAAATGATGGTAATGCGGTCTCCTGACCTCACCACAGGAGGCGTGACGACCGACTGGTCTGCGATTACTTCTTTGGGGTTGATGGTGCGAGTCGCGACCTTGCCCACTAAAGTCTGAGGGTCGGTGACGTAATCCCCGGTGGCGCGATCCACGTTCCGTCGCACTTTCATCAAATCCGCTTCCTCAATCACTTTGTCGCGACGGATCGTGTCTCGCGCGACATACACTTCTTTGTACAGTTTCAGATAAGTGCGCACCGTAACTTTGCGCTCCAACTCTCCGTTGACGCGAAAGTTGACCTGATAGTTGCGATAGCCCCCCTCTTTTTTATAGGTCCCCATCTCTGTGATGTCGTAGCTCAGCTCGCCGCGAGGCAAGAAAACGTCCCGGATTTGCGCCAGAATGCGAGGCTGGACGTCTTGATCGGGGTATTGCTCTTCGATGTGCGCTAAGACGGCTTCTTCCACATCTTTGCCCTGAATTTTCAGAGCAGCCCGATGAATCTGCGTGACATCGTTCCCCACGAAGTCAAGCTTCTCTACGTCCACGCGATGAAACCGCAGGCGCGACAAGAGCAGCGAGCGGGTCACCGTCAGGTTCCGTCCGGGGAGGGGAGAGCGGCCCATCGCCAATTGAGAGATCCGCTCGCTAGCGTTGAAGTCTGCGCTTTCAATCTGCGCGATTTCTCCCAGCG
This sequence comes from uncultured bacterium, assembly GCA_965662845.1. GTDB lineage: Bacteria > SAR324 > SAR324 > SAR324 > NAC60-12 > JCVI-SCAAA005. Next base: position 33,983 of record CBFIJD010000024.1, read on the forward strand.
TATACTCGTCGTTCGGCACCGTTGCGCTTTCGGCCATCGAGATGCGGATTTTGTCAGGATCTTCTTGAAGGAGAGCGTCTGCTCCCCACAGCGGCGACGCTAGTAGGAGCAGGCCCCCCAGCAGGGGCAACCATTTCATGAGGCAGGAGAATCCTTAGCGGATGATGTTGTTGGCGGTCTTGAGCATGTCGTCAGAGGACTGCATGGCCTTCGAGTTGACTTCGTACGCACGCTGCGCGGTGATCATGTTGACCATCTCTTCTACGAGAGAGACGTTGGAGCCTTCCAAGAAGCCTTGGTTCAACCCACCCATGCCGTTGGAAGCCGGCGCGTCTACGATTGGATTGCCAGAGGCGGGGGTAGAGACGTAGAGGTTCTTGCCAATCGGAGTCAGGCCGGCGGGGTTTTGAAAGCGAGCGAGCTGGATGCTCCCGATTGCCTCAGGTTGCGTCTCGTCGCGCAGGAACACGGAGACGGTCCCGTCGTTGCTGATCTCGATCTTGCGGGTGTCGATGGGGATGTTGATCTCGGGGTCAATGAGCATTCCGTCGTTGGTGACGAGGCGTCCTTGCCCGTCGATGTTGAAGTGGCCATCGCGGGTGTAGGCGATGATCCCGTTGGGCTGCAAAATTTGGAAGAAGCCGGCGCCGTCAATGCTCATGTCAAGGTCATTCCCTGTGTTCTGCAAGGAGCCCTGCATGTGCACCTTCTCGGTGGAGATTTGCTTCACCCCGTGCCCCACGTGAATGCCCACAGGGACTTGAGTTGAAATCGAGGAGGCGACCCCTGCGTTGCGCTCGTTGTGATATAGCAAGTCTTGGAAGTGAACGCGGCTCTTCTTGAAGCCGGTGGTGTTCACATTCGCGAGGTTGTTGGAGGTGGTGTCAATGTTTCGTTGCTGCGCGCCCATGCCGGTCGCTGCAGTGTAAAGAGAGCGCATCATAAGGCGAATACTCGTTTAGGTTAGGTTAGCCTCGTCCGACACGAGCGAGGCTGATGGCCTTCTCGTTCATCTTGTCGATGCTAGTCAGAGACTTGTGGATTGATTCGTAGGTGCGGTTGGCCGTGATCATTCTGGTCATCTCTTGCACCGTGTTGACATTCGAGCCTTCCAAAGAGCCCTGCTGCACGGTCACTTCCTCCGATGGAATCGGCACGTCGTCACTGCTGAGGGGGGCATAGAACGAGTTCCCCAACTTTTGTAGGTTGTCTTGATTGCGGAAGCGCACGGTCAGCAGCCGGTCGATGATGTTGCCGTCCACTTGCACTCGCCCGCGATCGTCCACCAAAATCTCTTGGCCAATGGCCTTGATCGGGCCGTTCTCCCCGAGGACGGGGTAATTGTCTTGTGTCACGATCACACCTTCTGGGTTCAGCTGAAAGCTGCCATTCCGCGTGAAGCGTTGTCCCCAAGGCGTTTGCACCGAGAAGAAGCCCTCGTTGTTCAACGCCAGATCTAAGGCGTTGCCGGTGTAGTTCATTGGGCCCGGCGAGAAATTTTTTCCAATTTCGTCCACCGTCACGGCAGATTTCTCCATGCCCACATATTGATCCAAATATTCGTGCGACAGGAACTGCTCTTCGGGCGATTCCGGCAGAACTTGCTGGGCTTGGGAGAGCACTTCACGGAAGGCGGGTTGGTCTTGTTTGAAGCCGGCGGTGTTCACGTTGGCTAGGTTGTTCGTCAGCGTGTCCATCTTGCGTTCCATGACGCCAGCGGCTTTGACGAGGGGATAGATTCCACTCATAACGACATCTCTGTGACATTCGGTTGCAGGAAACGGCGAATCGCTCCACATTCAAGCCTTATACCAGCAAGGAGCGGGCCGGATCTCAGTTGACGCCCGCGCGGAAAAGGACTGGCAATCCGGCTGCGTTGCGCGCTATCCTCGCGCCTTCACCCCACGGTCTCGCCCCAGAGACCGCCCCTGAACCGCTGATTTTGGGATCTTATGCGACTGCGACGCTTCCTCTTAGCTCACCCCAGCCTAACGATTCGCGCGATTGTGAAGCAGTATATTCTGTCTGAGTTCACAGACGTGGCCATTACCGTCGCCAGCGACGCGCACGAGGCCTTGCAGCTCCTGCGGCAACAAGAGTTTGACTTGGTGCTCACAGCGGGGAAGTTCCCTGACTTCACCGGCCCCCAGCTCATTGCCGAGGGGCTAGCCAACGCGGCGGAACGTCGCTCTTCGGTGCTCGTGATTACGAGCGAAGCCGCAGAGGGAGGCTCGCGCGCCTTTCACGCGGTTGGGGTGAGCCACTTCCTCACGCCCCCTTTCAGCAAAGAAGAATTGTGTCAAAAATTGCATCAGATGCTCAATCCACGGGCGTTGCGCGTGCATGGACGCTTTTACACCCCGCAGACGCAGGTGCTCTTTCACATTCCTGACGCCGCAGAAGCCCTCCCTGCCGATTTGATCAACCTCAGCTTGGGCGGCTTCTTCTGTGAGATGCCCTTTCGTGTGCCCCCGCGCGAGTTCTATGAAGAGGTGATCGCCTCGATTCACGTGAGCCTAGACGCACATCAGTGGCAGATTGACGACCTCAGCTGCCGTCTGGCTCGGTTGCAGCTGATGGCCGGCCCGGGCACCTCCTTGCAGGAATATCTACGACTCACGTTTCAGATGAGCGATCTCTCCCAGGCGCAGCGCACCCGCTTGCAAGACGCCTTACGCTTTTTTGAGAACCAAACTTCGGACTTAGAGCAGCAGCTGCGCACTGCTTGATCCCTACCGCAGCGCCTCACCCCTGACGCTGCAGGTTTTGCCTCTCCCTGACAACGCCATGGCTCGATCCATCCCCGGCAGCATCCGCAACAAAATCCTGATTGTCTTCTACTTCAGCTCTGTGCTGTCGCTGCTGGGATACATCCTGATTTATCTCCTCTCCCAGCAACAGGGACGCTTGATTGAAGAGAGCGCCCAAATCCCACCGGTGACTGAGGCGTGGTTTCGTTTGGACAACGGTGTGCAGCGCGCGGTCTCGTCGCAGCGCGAGTGGCTGCTGTCGGGCAACACCCTCTTCCGCGACACCCGCCTGCAAGCGTGGGACAAAGAAATTGAACCCGCGTTGCAGGAGCTGGATGAACTCTATAAAAAGTCGCGCCTGTGGGAAAACGAGCGGCACGTAGAGGCCCGCACCTTCTATGACATTCGCCTGCTCCTGCGCAATCTCCGCGACTTGCAACAACAAGTAGACGCGCTGGCGTATAGTTCTCTGGCGCTCAACCACGCCGGATCTTATCGGCTGGAGAGCAACTGGCGCCTCGCCAATGACATCATGGTCAACCAGATGCTCCCGCTGCAACGCGACATCGAGACGACCATCCTCACGATTGTGCGCTGGCAATCAGACTTCGCACGCCAGAACACGCTACAAATCCGCAACGAGCTGCTGGACCTCAACATCCGTATTTTGTTTATCGCGCTCGCCGTGTTCTTGGTGGGATGGATCCTCTCCCGCCTACTCGGAGCACAAATCGCGAATGCCTTGATGGAGCTCCGCGACGCCGTCCGGCGGGTGAAAGACGAGCACTTCGACGGTCAAATTGACGTCGCGACCCACGACGAGATTGGCGAACTCGCCGAAGAGTTCCGCGAGATGTTGAGCACGATCCAGCAGCGCACCCAGCAGCTCCGCAGCTCCTTCCGTGAGTTAGAGCTTGTCACCAAAGCCAAGGGGGACTTCCTCACCAACATGTCGCACGAGCTGCGCACTCCGCTCAACGCGATCATTGGCTTCGCCGACGCGCTGTTAGAAGACGACGAGGCGCCTATGTCTGACTATCAGCGAGATCGTCTGGAGCGCATCCGCGACAGCGGACAGAAGCTGCTAGAGATGATCAACTCGCTGCTGGATTTGTCGCGGATCGAGGCCGGGAAGATGCAGCTGCACCTCACCGAGTTTGCGCCGCGTGATGTCGCCGAAGAAGTCTGCGCGCTGCTCGAGCCGCTCGTCCAGCGCAAGCGACTCCACAGCCACATTCAAGCGGAGCAGTTCACGTGTCAGAGTGACGCCCACAAAGTGCGGCAGATGCTGATCAACCTCATTGGCAACGCGATCAAATTCACGCCAGAGGGGGGCACCATCACGGTGCGCATCTCCTGTCAGCACGAGTGGTTTCAAATTGAAGTTGAAGACAACGGCATCGGAATTCCGCCGGAGCACCTAGAGAACATCTTCCAGACCTTCCGGCAGGTAGACAGCTCTGTCACACGTTCTCATGCCGGCACTGGTCTAGGCTTGGCGCTGGTGGAGCGGATGACCCGCCTGCTCCAAGGGCGCGTGGAGGTGAAGAGCCAGCCCACGCAAGGCGCCTGCTTCACGCTCTATTTGCCGCTGCGACCAGAGCCGTCGACAATCTCGCCCCCGCAGCTACTGGTGACTTCATGAGCCTGCCTGTGTCTGGCGCCTCGCTTGCTTTGGGGACACTTTGTTCTCTTCTCGCCTGAGTTCGCCTGTGCTCCGTATCCTGCTGCTTACCTTGTGTTGGGAAATGTGTGCTGTGGTCTCCGTTGTCGCGGCAGAGCCGCTGGTGCTGCGCACAGGAGAGGCGCCCGTCTTGTGGCCACATGTGGAGGTGTGGGAGCCCGCGAATCCGGATTCACGGCTGACCGACGCCCAATGGGCCCACGTGGAAGGGCAGTTCCGCCCCCTCGCACAGCCCACCCTCCCGCTGCGACCCGATCGGCCGGTTTGGCTACGCTGGAGCGTGCTCTCACGCCAGCAAGAGCAGCAGGGAGTCCTCACGCTGGGGTTGTCGCTGCCGCAGAGCGCACAGCTCTATGGGCCGGGGCAAGCGGAGCCGCTGTCGCGCGGCTTGCGGCACGCATCCACGGACTTCACGCAGATTTCTCCAGAGCTTAACTTCCAGCTGACCGCTCCTGCCAATCCGTCTCCTCAGACTTATTATCTGCGCCTAGAGAGCCAGTCGTGGCTCGTGCTCTCTCCAGAGTGGCTCACGACCCCCGAGTTCATACAGCGTCTCTTTGAGCGAGCGCTATGGATCCTCTGTGCCGTGGGAGTGTTGGTTGGGGGCACGTTCTTCTTGCTCTTCTATCGACGGCAGGCGCGGCTGTGGCTCTATGGGCTGCGAGTGACTTTTTTGGGCGTCGCTATTGTTGCGTTTCTGAGTTTTTACGGTGGCGTGGGGCTGGTGCCGGTGGCGTGGCAGCCGCTGGTTCTCAACGTGGGAACCCTCATGCTGGTGACGATGGGACAGCTGACACAGGCGGCGATCTACGACATGCGCGCGCGCCGTCCGCGCTGGTTTCGAGGATCTCTCTTATTGCTTGGAGGGCTCTGGGGCACCACGCTGTTCTGGCTCCTGCGCCCCTTGCCGGGGCTGCTCAATCTGCACGTCGGCCTCTCGTTCATTGCCTACGCTCACAACCTCGCGCTCTGCGTCTCGCATCTGCGAGAGAAGCCCAAAATCTCTAGGTTCAACCTGCCGTTCACTCTGCTTCCGTTGAGCTTTTGCAGTCTGCTGCTGCTGTCTCAGCTGAATGTGCTGCCCAGCTTCGCCAACGTAGCCACCCTCTTTTATCCGATCGCTGTGGTGATCGGGATGCAGTGGGTCTCGCTGACCGTGATGCGCTTGGGCGAGCAGCAGCTCCTCCGCTTTGAGATCGCCGCGCAGCAGACAGTGATCGCCCAACGCGCCCGCGCCCGCTTGCAAGAGAACCTGTTCGCGAACGTCCGCCCTGAGCTGCGTCAACTCGGCTATGCCGGACAAGCGCAGCTGCAGCTGCACCAACACTCGCCCGCAGTCCCTGCCCATCGCGTCACGAGTGTGGTCAAGCAGCTCCAGCGCGTGACGCGCTCTTTGGAGCACCTGAACTGGGTAGCGTTGGAGATGGACAAGCCGCTGCCCTCCCGGGTTTGTTCCTTCACTGCGGTCTTGGCAGAACCGTGGCAAATGGCTCAAGACCAACTCAAAGAGCACCAAACGCTGGAGGCGCAGCTGCCGCCCATCTTGCCCCTCATCGAAGTGCCGCCGATGCTGTTGAAGTGGGTGCTGCACGAACTCCTTGATAACGCCGTGCGGCACACGCAAGCGGGGCGCATCGTCCTCACTGCGAGCGCAAGAGAGGGGAAAGTTCACGTCCAACTGCGAGACTCGGGCTCCGGCTTGCCTTTCCAGTGGCACCCTCCTGAAGATTTCTACTTCAGCGCCTCAGCAGAGACAGGAAGGCTCGGGCTCGGGCTCACGACTAGCGCGCTCCTGTTGCAGAGGATTGGTGCGCGCTTGGAGGTTGACTCCCGGCCAGACGGAGTGGAGCTGCGCTTTGTGTTGTCGATGGCCAACAGCCAAACGCTTCCCACGACAGCCCCTCAAGCCCAAGATCGACCGCAAGCGTGGGTGCTCTGTGAGCAGCAACAGCTCTTGACTTCTGCGTTTGAGACGAATCCTGCCTTCCAGCTATCGTGGCGTTCTTTCGCGTCGGCCTCTTCGCTGCTGGACGAGCTGGACGCACAGTCTCAGCCTCCTTTTGCCCTTGTGGTCGAGCAGCGTCTGCCGGAGACGCCGGCCTTGTTGCAAGCGTTACGACGCCGCGCGATGAAGCAGAACCTCACGCTGTTGCAGCTGGGTGGCTCTGCCGAGGCTTGGGTCACCGAGCTGCTCCCGCAGCCGCTCGATAATTTTCGCTTGCACGCGACGTTGCGGCAGTGCTGGGAGCGGCATCAACTGTGGCAAGGACAGTCGGTGGAGCAACAGGACCTGCGTGACGTCCGACGGCGCCTGCTGGTGGAGCTGCTGCAAGACTCGCTGCGCATTTGGCAAGAAGCCACAGGCACCGACAAGTTTGCGCTGCTGGAGGCCTGTCGCCTGTGGAAAATCTATGTCCATGTGCAGCAAGGCATTGTGCGAGCCCGCACTTTTGAAGCCTATCTTGATCTGAAGACCATCCCTGAGGTGCCGCGCTGGAGACAAGTGGCCAACACGGCGCTGTTTGTGGCCAAGCGATGTGCCCAGCATCCTGACAGCGGAGCGCTCGCGGCGCGCACTCAAGACATCATCCAACACTTTTGAGGCGGAATATGCGCGGGTGCAGCCAACGACGATGGATCCTCTGGTGGGTGTTGTGGTGCTGGGGCGGAGTCGTGTTCACGGCGCAAGCCGCCGAGCCGTGGGTCTGGAACGGAGAAGACGCCCAGACGCCAGCGGTTCAGCTCTCTCGGTGGGAAGCGCCGGTCGAAGTCACCGATTGGCGCCAAGCGGCGCGCGCGCATCGCGCGGGAGACTTCACGAAGATTTCTGGAGACTTGATGCGGGTGCCCACGCAGCGCAGTCTGTGGCTCCGCTTGGAGCTGGGCCCCACGGCTTCAGACAACCTGCGCCTAAATTTGATGCTGCAAAGTGTCGTGCGCGCTTCGATGACCTCCACCAGCCCTACTGGGCGGCCCTTGCTCACTCAGCGGCGCGGCGACGACTCCGGCTCGACGCTCGCGCTCAACTTCCCCATGGTTTCCTTTGTTTTGCCGACGTCTGCGCAAGAGCCGACGCTTCATTGGCTGCGCATTGAAGACGGCAACCAACACAACTTCCGGCTGGAGCTGTCGACGTATTACGCTTGGCAGCTGGAGCTGCTACGGAAGCTCACCTGGCTAATGCTGCCCATGGGCGCGCTCCTAATTTTCGGGGTCTATTATCTGCTCTTGGGCCAATCTCTCACGTTGATGGAGGCGCTCTTTGGAGTATTTCTGCTCTTGAGCGTCGGGGGCCTGCTTGGTTGTGGCGGTGTGTTGCACGCTTGGTTGCCGACTACACTCGCGACGGTGCTCACCGCTCTGTTGGTGTTGCTCGTCTTGTGGATGTCTACTTGGGTTTTGTTTGTCTTCTTGAAGACCCAAGCTGCGTTTGCAGCCCCCCCTTGGTTGATTGGCTTGATTCTCCTGATCGATCTGACGCTCGCGGGCATCACTGTCGCGGCTACGCAGGATTGGTTTCTTTGGACTTTTGGCTTGGCGACCCGAGGGTTCCTCGTCAATGGGATCTTTTTGATGTGGGCTGGCCTCTCTCGCAAGGACGCCGCTGTCGTCACGATGAGTGTCGGACAAGGCGTGATGGCCATCTCCTGCGTCTTGATCGTGCTGCACCTCGCTGGATTCTGGAGCGACTTTTTGACGCATTGGGCGCTGGAGAGCGTCCCTCCGGCATTCCTCTTAGCGCAAGTGTTCGTGACGTTTTATCTCTCCTTGCTGCGGCGCGAGCGTCTGCTCTCGGCTGAAATGACGTATGCTCAGCTCGAACAAGAACAGGGGCTCTATCGGCAGCAACGGCTGGGGTTGCTAGAGCGGATGGATCAAAGCTTGTTGCAAGTGCTGCGTGAGGTCCAAGCGGAGATCAAAGGCTGGGGAAAGCAGCAGGCGTTCAGCGCGCGCGAGCGCCGCTTGTGGTGGCAAAATGTGCAAATCTTGGATGAGCTTACGCAGCGCATTGAGCAGCTGCTTGGAGTGACCAAGCAGCACGAGATCCCTGAACCAGAGCGGGTGATCTTTGAGGTGACACAGCTGCTGAACGAAACCATCGACGCAGTGTGGCCTTATCTGAGCCCACGGCAAGAGGTGGAAGTGCACACCACGCGAGATTTGCCGCCTGTGATCGGCGACATCCGGGCGCTCCAGTTGGTGTTGATGACGCTGATTGACAATGCCCTGCGACATGCGCCGCAGGCTCCGATTGCGCTGCGAGCCAGCCTGATTCCGGAGGGAGTGCGGGTGGAAGTGCAAGATCAAGGGCCGGGCCTACCCAAAAAAATACAGCGCGCTTTGAACCGCCCCGTGCACGCGGCTGGGGAAGTCGAAGCCTCCTCCGAGCGGCTGGGACTCGGACTGGAGCTGTGCCGTCGGCTCCTTCACGCTCAAGATCTCTCCTTGCAGTATCGAGATCTTGAGCCCGGCGCCAGCCTCCGCTTTGTATTGCCCGTCTCCACCGCGCCCGTGCCCGCCTCTGCGCTGGACGACATCGCGGTGCCGCCAGAGCCGGAGTACGTTCCTGGCGAAGACACCATCCTGCTCTGGAGCGCTCACACTTGGCAGCAAGCCTTGCTGAAGAACCTCTTGCTCGACCGGCGACCCGAGCTGCGGGTTGTGAACACCGCTGAAGAAGGCTGGCGTGAGCTACAGCGCATGGAGGAACAAGAAGGATTGCCCGACCTGCTGCTGCTAGAAGAGTCCTTTGAAGGCCGGGGGCTAGAGCTGTGTGCCCACCTTCGCGCGCGCTGGCGTCCTTCGGAGCTACCCATCGTGATCTTGGGCGCCTCTGAAGTCTTGCTTGACGCCGAGGTTTACCTGCAAGCCGGCGCTGACGACGTCTTGGCTCATCCGCTTACCCCCGACAAAGTCTCGCGTTTGCTCCAACGGCTGCTCGAGCTGAGCCGCCTGCGCAGGGGCAAAGTCCAGGCATCGACGCTGCGCACGACGCTGCCGCCACAGCAGGATCGACGCGTGGCAGTCTCTTGGTTGCTGCAAGAAGCTGTGCGTGTGTGGACAGAGACGCTGCAACGAGACCGGCTTGAGCTACTGCAAGAGTCGCGGCTGTGGAAGCTGCATTATGAAGCCGATCGCAAGCGCTGGCGGGCCCGCGTGTTCGAGCGGTATTTACAAGTCTCAACACTTCCCCAGAATCCGCGCTGGAGAACGGTCTTACAAACCGTTGAATTTGTCCTGGCGGCCTGTGAAGAGCGCCCACACGCTGCCGAAGACGCGCAGCAACTGCGCAAACAGGCAGATCAGCTCCGCGCGCTCTGGGAGGGTGACTGACGCCGGCCTGCACTCCAAGGAGGGGAAATGTCCCCGCCGCTGGGACAAATTCCCCCAAACTTTCCCCAAGCCGCCCACAAACCTCTCATCTCTTGCTTCGCTAGATTTTGCCTGCTCTGTAGCCTAAATTTCCCCAAGCCACAGGTGCGTCGCTCCAGCCCTGATTTTGCCTCGCTTTCCGCCAAAAACTTTCCCCAAGCCGCCTAGTTCCACACTTGCGTTGTGGCCGCATCTAGCGTGAATTTGGTTACATATCACAACGCGGCGCTAGTCTGAACCTCTTTGGGTGGGATGGCGGCGCCATGTTTCTCATGGGAGGTCGCCCTTGGTGGAGAACGATTATGAGATGGTGCGTGGAGACTGGTCTCTCGCGCTGGAGGAGCTCTTCGAACACGTCGTCAATCACCAAGACGGGATTGCGATCGTCAGCGCTTCCAGGGATGCGCAACCGCCATCTGGGCTGAAGTTTCGGTATACGGATCGTGTGGGACGCAAGGATCGGGAGCGGCTGCAATGGATGGATGGTCTGCGTTTTTTCGAGCTTACCCAGAGCATTAGTCAACGGTTGGAAGATCAACTTTTTGCCTCCTATGATGCGCATGTTCTCTTGGAGCGCGCCGTGTTGGTGTATCCAATTTTTCAACGGCTCGACCACACGGCTCTGCTGATCTTTGAGTCCTCGCTGCCCTCATCTAGGCAAGTCGAGCTGCGGCAACAAATTCTCGCACGCCTCACGTCAACTTCGGAGAAATCACCATGAAACCTATGAAAGGGCGCGTGCTGCCGATTCGTTCTACCAAAACCAAACAGAGCCAGCCCACGCGCGCGGAGATCGAAGAGCAAGTCGCCGCCTATCTCAAACGTGGCGGCCAAATCAAACGTCTGCATGCCCAGCCGGATGGAGCCAAACTGCTAGCGGAAGTGAGTCCCCTGACAGACGTCAAAACCAGTGGCTTGACCGAGAACCATCTCTTTCAGTTGTCGGTCTCGCAGGAACTTTGAACGCGTGGAGACTCGTATGCCAATGATCACGACGAAATCCTCTTGGGAACAGCTGCGCCGCCCGCAGCTCTCCTCAAACATTCCCCCCCCAGAGCCGTTTCAGCGGCACGACTGGCTGTTTTCGCTTCGCAAGGAGCCCCGCATATTTTTGTTGTTTTGGGTAGGGCGACGCTCGCCAGAGCTGTTCGATCTGCTCTTGCGGTGGATTGGGCGACGGCGTGAAGAGCCACAGATTTGTTTGTTGTTTTGGTTGGGACGCTACGCGCCGTGGCTCTTTGAGCTGATCCTCGACTGGCGCCGACACTGGGCGCGTAGGCTCAAACGCTAATTTTGATCATACAGAGAGACACGATGAGTGCGTTGCTGTTGTTGGAATCGGAGATCACGCTAGCACATACGCTCAAACTGACCTTGCAGGCGCACCAGTGGCAGGTGACGCGTGTGCAAGATGGACTGAGCGCCTTCGCATTGGGGCTCACCGAAGTCTTTCGGGCTGCGATCCTTGACTTGGATGTCATTGATTTAGACGCCGTGCAGATGATTCAGCAGCTCCGGCTGCGTCGCCCCGCCTTGAAGGTGATTGCTACAAGTCGGCTCACCACACCTGAAGAACGGAGCAGCACCCTAGAGATGCGTGGGATGGCCTACTTGCAAAAGACTAGTGTTCACGCCGACTTCTGTCAGCAGCTGCTGTGGCACTTGGGCCGAATCGCCCCGGTGCGCGACGCCCTTCCCCACGCGACGCCCTGCGTGATGGCGCGGTAAGCATTCCTGTTGGTGCGGGGTCAGCGCGCGCCATCCTCAACCTTTTATTACTCGGAGAGAACTTATGCGAGATCTGTTGTTTTTGGAAAACGACCAGCTGCTGTCGGAAGAAATCACCAAAGAGTTGAAGCTGCACGATTGGCAAGTGTGCGCGGTGCAGGAAGGCTTGGAAGCTCTGGTGACCGGCCTCACGCGGAACTTCACCGTCGCCATCTTGGACTTGGACGTGATTGATCTCGATGGCGTGCAGATGATTCGGCATTTTCACCTCCATCGCCCAGACACGGTGCTGATCGCGACCAGTCGTCTCGCGACCCCCGAAGAACGCGCCGCCGCAGAGCAGGCCGGTGCTCAAGTTTATATGCGCAAGCCGTTCACCTTCGACGAGCTGCAGCTCACGATTTTGAATTTGTTGAGTCGTCGACAAAAAGTGGGGACGAATCGTCCTCGAATGGAAGACTGGCACGACGAGCAATACTCTGGAGAGATCAAGCTCGCGGACGTCACTCTCAATCTGCGGACTTGCACCGTGCAGCGTGGGGGGAAAGAGTTTGAGCTGTCTCCGCGCGAGCTGGAGTTGCTGGAGTTCATGATGCGTCACCCGAACGCGCTCATCAGCAAGAACCGGCTCTTAGCAGAGGTCTGGAACTACGATGAGGGGATGAAGACGCGCGTAGTGGAGAACTATGTCTCTCGCCTGCGCAAGAAGTTAGACACGCACTTCCCAGCGAAGCGCATCCACACGGAACGCCATCGCGGCTACAGCTTCCGCACGGCGTAATTTCCGGCGAGAATCATCACAGCGGTCGTCAGCGCTTCGCCTTGCCTCCTCCCTCAAGGCTGAGACGTTGTCTTTTCCTTGCCGCGAGTGATGCTTCTCCCTCCTCCACGCTCCCTCCAGCGCTGCTTTAGAATCACATCCAAATCACTTCGATTGTCTTCCCGTCTTCTTCCAAGAGCTCTCGCTCTCCGACGGTCTCAATATCTTCCGGAGGCGTGCGGGAATAAATAATCAATCTCCCAAAGTTTAATCCGCAGCGTTTCAAATAATCGGCGAGTTGTTTGCGACCTTTTGTCAACGCAGTTTTGCCCGAAAGCTTCAGCTCAAAGGCAAACTTCTCTCCGCAAAACTCCACCATCAGATCCATGCGGCCCAACCCAGCGGCGTATTCGCGGTGAATCCGACCTCTCCCATTCACGACGCGCTGCAACCACGCCAAAAACAACAGATGATGCGCCGCTTCGCTGTAGCTTTTGCGGCGTGTGACCATCTCGCTGTGTTCTTTGTAAAAAGCGATGTATTCGTTGAGTAGTTTCTCGATGTCTAGTTTGCCGTCTTCTTGGACATACCAAAGCGGATTTTGCCCTAAACGATCTTGTTGATTTGACGTAAGCTCTCTCGGAATGACTTCTCGATAAATCGGGTTTGCGATCTCTAAACCAAGCAGACCTCTTCGCACTAAGCCCAAATCAAGAACATACTGCTTATCTTCCGTGCTCATCTCTTCGATATCTTGCGTTTCACCTCCCAATAAAATTGTTTCAATGATGCGAGCTACTCTCGGTTCGGTCAGCTTATCTTGCAGTTG
>CBFIJD010000025.1:0-37683 GCA_965662845.1 uncultured bacterium
CACTGCCAACTGCCAACTGCCAACTGCCAACTGCCAACTGCCAACTGCCAACTGCCAACTGCCCACTGCCCACTGAAAACTGCCCACTGAAAACTGCCCACTGAAAACTGTTGCCTTGGTTTTTCTTTGCACTTCACGTTCACAGCGATTAGACTTGTCCAATTACTTGAACAAGTGAGACGCCCATGAAAGTCATTACCTACTCCCAGGCGCGCAATGCGCTCAAATCGATTCTGGATGGAGTCATTCAGGATGCGGATGTCACCATCATTCGCCGCCGTGACGCGGAAGGAGATGCCGTGGTGATGTCGCTGGACCATTACAACAGCATCATGGAAACCTTGCACCTGACCAGTCATCCAGCGAATGCAGCAGCGCTGGCCCGGGCTATTGCCCAGGATCAGGCTGGGCAGGCGCAAGAGCACCCACTGCTTCCCGCTGATTGATCGTGCGCGCCATTCGTTTTGTGCCGGATGCGTGGGAAGCCTACCTATACTGGCACACTCAGGACAAGAAGACGCTCAAGCGCTTGAATACTCTGATCACAGCGACTGCGCGCGACCCGTTCACGGGAATCGGGAAGCCCGAACCCCTGCGTGGTGACTTATCCGGTTACTGGTCCCGGCGCATTGATGAGGCGCACCGGTTGGTCTACCGGGTCACAGATGAAGAATTGGTGATCATTGCTTGCCGGTTTCATTATGGATGAGGCCTTGCCCTATGTGTCAGGATAGTTGTCGCAGCGGCTGCACTCCATCGACAAAGCGAAACCGGCTGATGCCGGACCGAACCTGCGCTGGCACTTGGCTGCCGAGAAGTTGACTGAATTCTATCGGAGTGTGTTGCCCAGTGTTGGATGCCCATCTGGCAGGGTTTTATCAAAGGGCAATCGCATGAAGGGAAGCAACCTGCTCATCTTGAAAAAACAGGAGTGAATCGCTGGAGAGGTTCCCTCGCTGGAGTCATGAATGGATCGAAAGGTCCGTCAGTCTCGCGAAGGCGAGAATCCAGTCAAGGAGGCGAAGGCACTCTGTGCAAGGACTGGATCCCAGCCTGCGCTGAGTTGAAATTTCGTCCCTGCGAGGAGGGAGTAGCCCGACACGGCAGTCCACGCCCGTAAGGCATTACCCAGCAAAACCTTGGATATATTCAACAGGTCGAACTATACGACCATTCGAGTGTGGCTTTTCTAGCAACAGTCGATCACCTGTCACCAGCAGTGCGCCAGGCTCATGGTCCAACAGTGCCCACAGATGGTCATCGTTCGGATCTGGCGCAGTCCCCGTGTCTTTTGGCACACACCACAATGCATTGGCAGTTAGTTCGGTCAACAACCGCTCGACTTCGGATTCCCCCAGGCCATGTAGCGCCGTTAGCTTGGGCCGGAGCAAAACTGCCCGGTATTCTGCCAAAAGCCTGGGCGACAACAGGAACAATACACGCCCATTCAACATGCCATCAAGAATTCGTGCCGTTGGGCTTTCCGGCTCAGTCGTGAGCAAACCAGCCACCAGCACATTGGTATCCACAACTACTCGTTGCACCAGCCCTCGCGTTCGGCGTGAACCTCCTCATTCGCCAACTTCAGTGCATCGGGCTCGGACATTTGTGCTTGCTGACGCGCGTGATCAACCAGCGCCTTTGCACTTGCCATCGGCTTGATTCCACGCAAACGCAATCCTTCCTCAATGATCGACCCGATCGAGCGTCCTTGGCGTGATGCAGTTTCTTTCAGCGCGAAATGCATCTCATCATCCAGCGAAATCGTTAAACGCCCCATGAGCAACTCCTGAGTGATATGATTTTGAAAAACTCATAATAGCATCAAAACACCAAATCACACCAGTAAAAGACAGCACTAATTGAAAGCATCCTCGGAGCCCTGATCGAATGGCTCCAGAGCCCCGAACAGGACTCTTTGCGACGCGCGTTCACGGTGTGGATCAAGCGCGTCTTGTTGCCAGGCCGCCTGCCTGGTGTCCACCTGCCGGAAGTCGGCGACCTCCTGGAGATCAAAACCATGTTGGCAGAATCCGTGATCGAATGGACCCAAGACTGGAAGCAGCAAGGGATACATCAGGGAAAAGTCGCCTTGCTGGAACGACTGCTGAGCAAACGCTTTGGACCCTTGAACGAATCCACCCGAAACCGACTGAACAACGCCACCCTCATGCATCGTGAAGAGGATCGTTTGATTATCGAACCTCCGCGACGACGTGGCCTGCTGGCAACCTAGGCAAAGTTGCCAACACTGGAAGAGGAGTTCCCGGATGTGGATCGAGGGCTGCTGCCTCTGGATTCTCCTGAGTGATGACCCTTCCGTCCTATTTGCTGGATACGAACATTCTCTCTGACTTGGTGCGTCACCCCCCAGGGCGTCGTGGCCCAAAAAAATGCTGTGGTGGGGGAGAATGCAGTTTGTACCTCGTTTACGGCCCCTCCAAGCTTCTTGATACCTGACACTGGCCGTAAAGATGGAGCCACCTGACCAAGGCAAAGATTTTCTGCTGTTTTATTCGTACTCACTAGAGTATGATTATTCATACTTTAATCAACCTTCGGAGGGTACTATGAGTCAATTGGCAGCAAATGATCTAAAGACGCGTGGTATTGCGGCCATTGAGGCGGCTTTGCAAGGCCACTCGGAAGCGATCGTGTCGGTACGCGGAAAAGATCGATATGTGGTGATGAGCCTGGAGCAGTACCAGTATCTACGTGCGTGTGAACTGGAGGCGGCTTTGGTGGAAGCGCGGGCAGATCTCGCCGCAGGTCGGGTGGTGAAGGAGTCCCCAAAGTCTCACGTTGTGCGGCTGGATGAGATGGCGTGAGCTATACGCTTGTTTTTACCGAGAGCTATAACCGTCGCGCGGCGAAGTGGTTCAAACGCCATCCGGATCTTCGCACAACCTATCTGAAAACCCTGCAGTTGCTTGAGCTAAATCCGTTTCACCCCTCTTTGCGTTTGCATGCGTTGCAAGGTCGTCTGCAAGGGTTGCATTCGGTGTCGATCAATCTCTCCTATCGCATCACGATTGAGCTGCTGCTTTCCGATCAAGAAATCATCTTGTTGAACGTGGACGATCATGAAGCCGTCTATGGCAAGTGAAAGGATCTGAGGGGGCCCTGTTTCGACTGGAAAAGAGCCGAACCCCTGAACAGGACTCTTTGCGACGCGCGTTCACGGTGTGGATCAAGCGCGTCTTGTTGCCAGGCCGCCTGCCTGGTGTCCACCTGCCGGAAGTCGGCAGCCTCCTGGAGATCAAAACCATGTTGGCAGAATCCGTGATCGAATGGACCCAAGACTGGAAGCAGCAAGGGCTGCAAGAAGGATTGCAGCAAGGGAAAGTCGCCTTGCTGGAACGAATGCTGAGCAAACGCTTTGGACCCTTGAACGAATCCACCCGAAGCCGACTGAACAACGCCACCCTCCTGCAACTCGAAGACTGGGCCGAGCGCCTCCTCGATGCCCCAACACTCAAGGACGTATTTGAGGAGGATTGAGTTTGGAGGGGATAAAGCGGCTGCACTCCACCGACAAGGCTGGACAGGCCAATGCCGGACAGCACCTCCGCTGGAAGTTTGCTGTCGAGCCGTTTTGTCGTCCTCCCTGCGCAGTTGGGGCAGGCCTCCGGCGCGAATCCCGCTTTGCAGGGCGTTGACTGGACTGTCTGCAATCTGTAACGGCAACTGCACGAAAACCACGTGCGCATCTTGGACAATGCCCCCCTCATCATTCCCGCAAAGTGCGAGAATACTTGGCGGAGCACCCGATCAAGACTCTGTTTTTGCCGCCGTACTCTTCGCACATGAACCCGATCGAGCAGCTGTGGGCTGCCATCAAAAACAGTGGCGACAGCAGCGGGTACAAGGCTTTCCTCAGCTACAAGCGACGGTTGCAGGCAAGCAAATGATAGACATGATTCAGGGCGCGGCGGCTCCAACTCCAGCGGTGCAACGCGTCTCAGGAGCGGTTTGCTGGCGAAATTCTGTGTTGAAGCCCTGAGCCCCAGACCTTCGGGGAGCAGGCTTTGCCGCGCTACGGCCGCTGAGCGTCGTCTTGTTGCGCTTCTGCTGGCTGCGTCTTTGGTGCTGGTGGCGGGTTTTTGGAGGTGATTTGCTGCGCTTGCCACCACTCAGGGTTCGGCGGCGGTGGAGGCTGCTCATACGGTTGGTGAGCACGCTCATACCAGCCACAGCTACTCGCCAACAAAGCGACTGACAACACCCATCCCCTCCTGATTTTTCTGCTCACGATTCCTCCTGTAAATGCAGACTCGCCGTCCTGTGCGAGCCGTTCTAGCCTTTGTCTTCTTGCGGCGAGATGGTACAAGACCCGCACTAGTTTGTACAACATGCCCTGATGGATTTGCCCCAACTTTCTCGCGAGAATCGCTTGTGAAACGTCGGTTGCTTTGGTCGGTTCCTTTGGTGCTGCTCGGCGCCGCGCTGCTGTACTTTTTCGTCCTGCTGCCGCGACAGATCGAGCAAGCGTTTCGCGCCGCGATCCCAGCAGGGGTCGAGGTGACCTACACGGCGTTTGACCTCAGCTTGGTGTCGCAGCGTCTGACTTTGCGCGATGTGGATGTGCTTGCGCCACGGCAACGCTTTCAAGCAGAGCAGGTCACTCTGCAGCTCAACAATTTTGCTGCGGAGGACGTGCGTTTGGAGATGCAAGAGGTCCAGTATCAGCTGCGAGATCGCCCGATGACGGTCTTGCTAGAAGCGGCCCAGTTTGCGCAGATCACTTGGCAGGGGCTCGCACCAGAGCTGCTGCAACCCACTGAAGAGAGCGACCTGTCCGCGCTGCTGTTGGCCTTACCTGAGAACTTTGTGCAAGGTGTGACGTTCTCGAACTTGGTCGTTGCCCATGAGGAAGACACCGTGGGGGTGCGCGAGTGGACGATTGCTCGGTTGGGAGCCGGCAAACTCCAAGGGGTTGCGCTGGAAGAGCTGCAGGTGCGCTCGCGTGAATTTGCACAATCTGTTGAGCGTCTGACGCTGGAAGAGCTTCGGGTTCCTGCCTCGGGGACCATTGAGCTTACCGAGTTGAGCCTGCGGCAGGGCCTAGCGATGATGGGAGACAGCGCGCTGGGGTGGGAAGAACTCACGCTCGCGCGCTGGGAGAACGATCAGTTCCAAAACTTCTCCATTCGTGGGCTGAAGGCCAGCAATCTGGAGCCGTTTGCGAGTCTGCGCGCGGGGGCCTTCACCGCGAAAACCCTACCTGTGCCCAATAAGGAACCCACGCTGGCAGAGCAAGAGGCCCAGTGGCTCACTGCCAAACTGGAAGAGGTCGTGATTGAAAAACTAGAGGCGCAGTTGCCCACGCAACCAGAGCCAGAGACGATTGAACGCATCACGCTGGGAGCTTTGCATCTTGGGCGCAGCGCGGGGGGCGTCTTCTATTTGCGAGATTTTGATCTGAGCGTGGAGCAGCTGCGCTTCCACACCGACACTCTCCCTTGGATAGTCCGGCAATCTCTAGGGGACTATCTGCTCGACTCCGAGCTGGGCCTGAACGCTTCGGTCAAGGTGCGGGCCGATCATGTCACGAGAGAGATGGCGCTCACGCTCGGGATTGGATTTGAGGAGCTTGCCAATCTCTCGTTGGCCGGAGAAGTCCGCAACGTCCCGGCGCCCTTATTCGATTATGCGTACCTGAGCGCGTGGGAACGAGAGCACGCCTTGGAACAAGCCTGGCCGGAACTAGAGATCGTCTCGCTGGCCGTGGGCTATGAGGAACGTCAATTTTTACAAACCACCCTGCCGCAACAAGCCGAACAGCTGGGCATTGCGACGGAGGTGTGGATTGACGATTTCACACAAGAGATTGTGCGGCGGGCGCGTGAGGTTGGGTTTCAGCGCGCCGAGGCGTTGGGGAGTGACCTGCGCACGTTTTTGCAGAATCCGAAATCCATGGAAGTGACGGTGAAACCGAGCACACCGATGCGAGTGGGAGAGATGATGATGATGGGACTGATCAATCGCGACTTGCTGTGGCGCTCTCTGCAACTTGACTGGCAGGTCAACCCTTGAGCCCCTTCGCTCCGCGACCCTGCGGCTGCTGCTGCGTGATGCAGTGAATCCCTCCACCGCCATGAATCAGATGCGTGATCGGAACTTGGACGACTCGTCGTCGAGGAAAGTTACGCCGCAAGATATCCAGCGCAGCTTGGTCGTGCGTCGGACTCCCAAAGGCAGGGAGCACGACACCGTCGTTAGGCAAATAAAAATTGAGGTATGAGCGGCTCAACCGCTCTCCGTTTTGCCGAAATGCAGCGGGAGGTTGCTCGATACAGATGACCTTCAGGTCGCGGCCGTGAGCATCCTTCGCTTGCAACAAACGTCGGAGATTGTCTTGAAGTGGCGCAAAATTGGGGTCGGTTGGGTCGTTACAGATGAGCGCCATCACGACTCCAGGAGCGACAAAGCAGGCGAGGTTGTCTACATGCCCGTTGGTCTCATCGTCTTGCAGACCCTTCCCCAGCCAAATCACCTTCCGCACACCTAAAAACTTCTCAAAAATCGCTGCAAAATCCGCTTTGCTTTTGTCTGGATTGCGGCTCAGCAAACACTGCTCCGTCGTGAGAAGAGTCCCTTCGCCATCGACATGAATGCTCCCCCCTTCCAAGACAAGCGAGGCGTCGAGGCGAGGAACGTCGGCTTCTTCTAGCATGCGAGCGGCGAGCGCAATGTCGTCTCGGAACTCATCATGCGGAGGGGAGGTCCCATCCGGCTGAAGCGCGAGCCCTCCGTATGCGTTAAAGTGCCAATTCACGCCTGCGAGCGCGTCGTTTTTAGGGTTACGCACGAAGGTGGGGCCGGTGTCACGAGCCCATGAGTCGCTGAGCGCGAAGGTTTTCACGGTGACGCTTGGGCCGCAGGCGGCGACGGCTTCAGCACGATCGGCAGCGCGAGCCAGCAGCGTGACAGGCTCAAACTGAGCGATCGCTTGGGCCACCGTCGCAACGTCGACTTTGGCGCCGCCGAAGTGTCCGTGGAAGGTCGCTTCACGGCAAGGCCAGATCATCCAGGTGCGTTGATGAGGTTCCCACTCGGCAGGCATGCGCCAGAGAGCTGCAGATTCAGTCACTGAGCGAGACGAGGTGATGTTGAATGGAGAAGCGAACGAGCGTGGGGATGTCGTGAAGGTCAAATTTGGTGAAGATGTTGCGGCGATGTGCTTCTACCGTTCGTGCGCTGATGTGCAGGGTGTCTGCGATGGCTTTGGTCGCGCGGCCGTTGACGATGAGTTGCAGGACTTCTCGTTCGCGCGGCGTGAGCATGTCGGTCAACTCTCGGCGGCGAGCTTCGGCGGCGGCGGCGGCCTCTTCGCGTTGGGTGATGTCGCGAAAGGTCAACAGGCAGCCTTCATGGCCGTGGGTCTCTTGTTGGAGCGGGCTCACCCACACTTGCAGCATTTTGCTGCTCCCGTCGCTGGTTTGGATGCGCAAATCGTCAAGCCCACCGTGCAAGCGCTCTCCTTCTCGCACTTCTTGGACCAAAGCGCGGAGCTTCTGAAACTGGAAGCGATCATCTACTTGCAGCAGAAACGTGAAGGACTTGCCCAGCATCTCTTCTGTCTTGGTGCCGACCAACATGGCGGCGGCAGGGTTCAGGTAGGTCAGATGCGAGTGCTCATCAATCTGAATCACACCGTCTTCGATGGAGTTGAGAATCAGGTCGAGTTGCGCTTTCTGCTGCCGAATCTGCGCGTCCATCTGGTGCTTGTAGAGCGTCATTTCGATGGTCGAGCGGAGGTCTTGCTCGCGGTACGGCTTCACGAGATAGCCGAAGGGCTCTGCGATGCGAGCGCGGTCTAGTGTCGCGCGATCGGAATAGGCGCTCAGAAAGATGACGGGGAGCTGATGCTGTTGACGGAGAATGTCGGCGGTCTGGATACCGTCCATCTCGCCAGCGAGCATGATGTCCATCAGCACTACGTCGGGTGGGTCGGCAGGAATCAGCTGTACCGCTTCTTCTCCGGAATAGGCGGTGCCCTTGACGGTGTAACCGAGGCTTTCCAGCTGTAGCCGGAGGCCCTCGGCCACAATGCCTTCGTCTTCAACAATGAACAAAGCAGTCATAACGCGCTCACGCAACAAGCAGCAGGGAGTTCAAAACTGGGCCGGCCAGACAGGGAGTTCAAAGTCTGGCTGCAGTAGACGCACCTGTTGTGGGTTAGAGATCTCGGCGACCGCAACGGTTGTGACGCCCGCAAGGTTCCCCGCGATGATGTCGATGCTGGCGTTGCCAAAAAAGACGGTTTTCTCAGGTGGCACGTCAAAGCGATTCATCGCTTCTTGCACCATGTGGGGCGAGGGTTTCTGCTGGCGCCAATCGTATTGATCGGAGCAAAAAATCCACTTGTCAGGAAAAAACTCGCGCAGTCCGGTGCCGCGCAGTTTATCGCTTTGGAACGCCAGCAGACCGTTCGTGATCAGGGCGGTGTGCTTCGGGATGGCTTGCAGCGTCTGCAGCAGGGCGACGATGTTTTCTGCCGGCTGCAGCTCTTCCCAGTAGCGGGCGCGATGTGCCTCTCGCAAGAACTCAGCGAGCGGGTGAGGCTGCAGCAGGTCGCGAGTGACTTCTACCGCAAACGCCTGCCAATACTCCCGATCGGCTGTCGTGCCAAACTGACGCGTCAGCGCACGCAAGACCTCAAGCCACTCTTCGGGCGGACGGTGTGACAGCTCTGGGGCTTGCCGCAAGGCATGTGTCCAGCTGGCGCGGAGCGCGTCACGAGTGCAGATGAGCGTGTCGTCCAGATCGAAGAGATACAGATCAAAGGCTTGCCAGTTGGGTTCCATACCGATGTCACGAAGGGGTTGAATCAACGGTTTGGCGCTGCGTCAGTTTGCAGGGCCAACGGCTTCAGGTTTTCATAGCGCCACCGATGCCACGGTGTACGAAAGTCGGCGTTCCAGCGGTTGAGCATGCGCTGGTTCCACTCTGCGACCAACGCGGCGAGCGCTTCGGGCTCTCGCTCGTCCTCATCCAGTTGGTAGTTGAAGCGGGCTTGATAAAGGGTGCGACCGTCGCGGAAGTCGACCAGTTTGAGGCGCAGCAAGAACTGTCGGTCGGAGGGACAGTCCTCTGTGCACGGATACTCTTCTAATTGTAGTAAGAAGAGCAAGTCGGCGTTCAGGTCTGCGCGTAGCGGCTCAGCGAGGTCTTTCTCTACAATGCCTGTCAGCGCAAACGTAGTGCGAAATCGACGCAAACGATTCGGGAAATTGGGAGAGGAAGCGTTTACTTCAGAGGCAAAGTAAGCCGCTGCGACTTCAGGATGTGCCTGGAAAGCCTGTAGCGTCTGTTGTCGCATAGCCTCCCACGTCGTGTTGGGGATACGATCGGCGGCCTTGAACGTGATCAGCGCGACCCGCTGGTTCCGATATTGGAAAAAGTCTGGTTCGCTCGTGACAACGGGAAATTGACAAGCTGACAGTAAAAAAGCAAACAAAATGAATGAGTTGCGCATGACCGCTTGGGAGAGAGAAGGGAAATAGAAGGCAACATGCCAGAATTCATCAGGAGAGTCAAACCGAGGCCCAGCGGCATTCTTAGGGATTCCACTTGAAGTCGACTTCGGACTTCCCGTATGTTCAGAAGTTTTGCAACCACCCAATCCCAACCTCCAACGAAAGAATTACAAATGCTCAATGAAGAGATCAGCGGCCAAGTCGAGCGCTTGTCCCAGCGTTTGCAGAATCTAGAAGGGTATCTTTGAGTTACCTGCCAAGCAGGAAGCCCTCAGTGAAATTGAAGGCCGCTCCTCCCGCGATGACTTTTGGGAGCTGCCTCAAGACGAACGCACCAAACTTCTCAAAGAAGCCGCACAACTCGGCGACTTGCTCAACGATCTGAGAGAGCTTGGGCAGCTCCGCGACGACCTCCAAACGGCGCTGGAACTCTACGCCGAAGAAGAGGACGCTGACCTCGTCGACGAGATCCATGAGAACCTCGAAAACCTCGAGAAGCGCCTTGACTCCATGGAAATCCTCAGCCTGTTCAGCGGTGAAAATGACGAAAAAGACGCCATCGTCAACATTCACCCAGGCGCCGGAGGTACCGAGTCTACGGACTGGGCCTCGATGTTGTACAATATGTACTTGCGCTGGGCGAGTCGGCACGGTTTTGAAGTCGAGGTGATGGACTACCAACCCGGAGACGAAGCTGGTCTGAAGTCCGCCACGTTCGCGATCAAAGGACAGTATGCTTACGGTCGGCTGCGCGCGGAGATTGGAGTGCATCGATTGGTCCGCATCTCTCCTTTTGATGCCAACAAACGACGCCACACTTCCTTCGCCTCGGTGTTTGTCTACGCGGACGTGGATGAAGACATTGAGATCGACATTCGCGCCGACGACCTCAAGGTGGACACCTACCGCGCGAGTGGCGCCGGAGGGCAGCACGTCAACACGACCGACTCCGCCGTGCGCATTACGCATCTTCCCTCAGGCATCATCGTGCAGTGCCAAAACGAGCGCTCGCAGCATAAAAATCGCGCGTCTGCCATGAAGATCCTCAAAGCGCGCCTGTACGAGCGCGAGCAAGAACAGCTCAACGCAGAGCGCGACGCTCTCAATAGCCAGAAGCAAGACATCGCGTGGGGGAGCCAGATCCGCAGCTACGTGCTGCATCCCTATCAGATGGTGAAAGATCACCGCACCAATTTTGAAACTGGCAACTCGGAGTCTGTCCTCAATGGCGACCTAGACGGCTTCATCAAAGAAGCGCTGTCTCAGAAAGTTTGTTGATGTTGAACCTCTATCGGAGAACACCTTATGGCCTCAAGCTATTCGTTTGATATTGTTTGTGAAGTTGACTTGCAAGAAGTCACGAATGCCGTCGATCAAGCGCAGCGCGAAATTGCGAACCGCTATGATTTTCGAGGATCTAATACGGAGATTGACCTCAACAAAGACGAGAAAGCGCTGAACTTGACGGCAGACGACGACTATAAGTTGCAGACAGTCATCGACATTCTGCTCACGAAAATGCTGAAGCGCTCGGTGCCGGTCAAAAGCTTGGTATATGGCAAAACAGAACCCAGCGGCAAAGTACTGAAGAAGCAAATCACCATTCAGCAGGGACTCTCCAAAGAGCAGTGCAAAGAAATCAATAACTTCCTCAAGTCCACCAAACTCAAGTTGCAGTCGCAGGTGAACGGAGACGCCGTGCGCGTTACCGGCAAAAGCAAAGACGAACTACAGAGCGTCATTCAGATGATGAAAGAGAAGGATTTTGAGTTCGATGTTCAATTTACGAATTTCCGCTGAAACTTCTTGACCTCGAACTATTTTGTTCCGTATATTGAAAGTTTTTTCAGTGCCCTCCTGCGGAATACTCGGAAACTCCGAACGGATGCCGCGATGAGCAACCCTAACCGGCTTGTGTAATGATGCACCCGCCGCTTTTCTAACTTGAGGCTTTTTTGTGACCGACACCAACACTTCCCTCCCTCCCACCGAACTTGAGCCGATTGTCTTCTTCGAGGAGAACGAAGACTTTGACCAATACTACGACGAAACGCTGATTGGTATCAGCGAGCAAGAGATCATCACCGGAACTGTCACCAACATTGGGAAAGACTATGTGACGGTCGACATTGGTTTCAAATCTGACTGCCTAATTCCCACCGAAGAATTCATCAACGCAGAGGGCGAACTAGCAGCTCAGATTGGTGAGTCTGTCGAAGTCTATGTGGAGGCGTTGGAAGAAGATGATGGCATCACGAACATCTCCAAAACGAAGGCGGAGAAGCTCCGCGTTTGGGAAAAGATTGGTCAAATTCACGAAGAAGATGGCGTGGTCACAGGCACCATCGTGACGCGCATCAAGGGGGGGCTCTCTGTGGATATCGGAGTCAAAGCCTTCTTGCCCGGCTCTCAGGTCGACCTCCGCCCTGTGCGTAACCTTGACAAGCTGCTGGGCGAAGCCTTCGAGTTTAAGATCCTGAAGTTCAACCAAAAGCGCGGCAACATTGTCCTCTCTCGTCGAGCCTTGCTGGAGATTGACCGCGAAGAGAAGCGCAAGAAGACGCTGGAAATCCTCCGAGAAGGCGCGCTCATCAATGGCACCGTCAAGAACATCACGGACTACGGCGTCTTTGTGGACTTGGGCGGCGTAGACGGACTGCTGCACATCACAGATATGACCTGGGGGCGCATCGTCCACCCCTCCGAGATGTTCAGCATTGGAGATGAAGTAGAAGTGCTCGTGCTGAAGTTCCACCCAGACGACCAAAAAGTCTCCTTGGGCCTCAAGCAGAAGAGCGCGAACCCATGGGAATCTGTGGCCGACAAGTACTCTGCAGGCACCAAAATCAACGGCAAGATCGTTAGCTTGACCGACTACGGCGCGTTCATCGAGTTGGAGCCCGGCGTCGAGGGGCTGATCCACGTCTCAGAGATGTCTTGGACGAAGAAAATTCGCCACCCCTCCAAGGTGGTGCAGCTGGGCCAAGAAGTCGACGCAGTCGTCAAGGAGCTGGATGTAGAGCGCAAGCGGATCTCTCTCTCCATGAAAGAAGCCGAACCCAACCCGTGGAAACTGGCGCTGGAGCGCTATCCTATCGGTAGCGTCGTCACAGGGCGTGTGCGCAACATCACAGACTTCGGCATCTTCGTGGGACTGGAAGAAGGCATCGACGGGCTAGTGCACGTCTCCGACATCTCTTGGGCGCAGCGACAGCGCAAGCCTTCTGAGATCGCACGCAAAGGCGAAGAGATCGAGGTCAAAGTCCTCAATATCGACGTCGAGCAAGAGCGGTTGTCTCTGGGCATCAAACAACTGTCCGAAGATCCTTGGAGAAACTTGGATGATCGCTTCCCGCTCAATCAAGAGGTTGTAGGGAAAGTGGTGAACATTACCGACTTCGGCATCTTTGTAGAGGTGGTAGAGGGCGTCGAAGGCTTAGTGCACATCTCCGAAATTGACAACAGCATCCCCAAAGGAAAAATCACAGATTTCTACCCTGTGGGAACCGAAGTCCATGCGCGTGTGATCAAGATTGATCCTGAAGAGCGCCGCCTTGGATTAAGCATCTTGGAAATTCGCCACGTCGATCAACCAGAGTTTGAAGACGAAGACGAAGAAGAAACCGACGAAGAGACCGCCTGATGATTCTCAGCATCGAGGGCTGACAAACTGTCTTCGATGCTGCCTTCCCCATTGCTTCCACCTGCTAATTCCTCTACGCTTTTCTGTAAGGTTTTTGTCACTTCCACTTCAGGAAGTTCTCGCACACCCTTCAGGAGAAGCTCATGTCCCGTATCTTATTGATTCTCTTTTCGCTGTGCTGGGTCGCCCCCGTGTTGGCAGCGAACTCCCTGTTTGAGCACTCTGCGACAGACATTGATGGGTCACAGCTGCCCCTCAAAGAGTTTGACGGAAAAGTGGTGATGGTCGTCAACACCGCATCTCGCTGTGGATTCACACCGCAGTACAAAGCATTGGAAAGCGTTTATCGCAAGTATCGCGATCAAGGCTTTGTGGTGCTTGGCTTCCCGAGCAACGACTTTCGTCAAGAGCTCGCGAGCAACGAAGAAATCAAAGAATTTTGCGAGGGATACCGCATCTCATTTCCCTTGTTTGCTAGCGGCAGCGTTCGGGGTCCCCAAAAGCAGCCCGTCTTTGATTATCTCGTCAACTCAGGGAGCTACCCAGCTTTGCGCGGAGAAGTTCGCTGGAACTTTGAAAAGTTTTTGGTGAATCGTGCTGGTGAAGTGGTCTCCCGCTATCGCTCGACCATGCCTCCAGATCATCCACAGGTCACGTCAGAGATTGAAAAATTACTCTGAGAGCCCCCTCCTACCGACCGCGTAGCACGGCAGCGCCCCCTACGCGGTTCCCTCTCTCCTCCGAACCAACGCACACAACAAATTGTCAGACATACAGAACGGTGTTAGCGTACTGAGGCTGCGGATCATTTGACCCGCGTATCTCTCACCATTACACCTCTGGAGACCCTATGAAGGAACAGCTGACCAGTTTGTTGCCCAAGACGGAATTTACGCGCCGTGAGTTTGTGGCGACTACCGTTGCCGCGGCCGGTTTCGCCCTCGCAGCTCAGCCCATTTCCGCGCAAACCGTGATTCAGACCGATAGCAATGGTCTGGAGGCCGGCATGACGACGATCCCGACGACGGATGGCCGTATTCCCGCCTACTACGCTCGGCCAGCAGGAAACGACCGCTACCCACTGGTGCTGGTTGTGCAAGAAATTTTTGGCGTGCATGAACACATCCAAGACGTCTGTCGCCGGTTTGCCAAACTGGGACACATGGCCGTTGCGCCCGATCTCTATGTTCGTCAAGGAGACGTCTCAAGCCTCTCCAGCATCCAAGAAATTTTGCAACAAGTTGTCTATAAAGTGCCCGACGAACAGGTCATGAACGACCTTGACGCGACGGCAGCGTGGGCAGGGAACAATCATGGTGACACGACCCGTATGGGAGTCACAGGCTTCTGCTGGGGTGGGCGCATCACGTGGCTCTACTGCGCGCACAATCCGATCCTGCAAGCAGGAGTCGCTTGGTATGGGCACCTTGAAGGGAACCCCGACCCCCTGCATCCGAAGTACCCCATCGACCTCGTGAACGACCTCAAAGCGCCGGTCTTAGGACTCTATGGTGGGAAAGACCGCGGCATCTCCTTAGAGAGCGTCGAGAAGATGCGACGCGCCCTCAGCAACGCAAACTCACCCTCTGACATCCGCGTGTATGACGACGCCCAGCACGGCTTTCACGCAGACTATCGCCCAAGCTATGACCCTGCCGCCGCCCAAGATGGATTCCAGCGACTCCAGAGCTGGTTCCAACGCCACGGCGCCGCCTGATTCCGACTTTCCCCCTCGTGCGCCCTAAATACAGAGGATGCCCCTGAGGGGGGCCTAGCCAACGCAGAGCAGCGCCCGATCTCGTCTCCCGCACAGAAATCGCCCCGCCCGTCGCTCCCCGATGTGCTCCCCGCCCCCTCTTCATCTGACCAAATGAAAAGAATGGTCATCAGTCCAGAAAACAACTTGACTTGCAAATGACCATCTGACGGAATGAGTCATATCGTTCAAACTTGAAGTTCACGAGGAGCCAAGGATGCAAGAAATCGAACAGCAGATCATGGAGGCAGCGCGGCGGCTCTTTCTGCATTATGGCTTTCGGAAAACGAGCGTGGACCAGATTGCCCAAGAAGCGCAGGTCGGCAAAGGCACGATCTACAACTATTTCAAAAACAAGGAAGATCTCTTTCGCCGGGTCCTTGAATTCTGGAAAAGCCAGGCCGAACAGCATGAAGCCTCAACTCGTCCCGCTCAGAGCAGCGTCTACGAGCTGATTTTGCACCGCATCCAAAGTCGCATCAGCTTCTGGCGCAACATGCTCAACGGAGCGCCGGTCACCGAGTCCATGATGAAAGAGATGATCGATATTGCGTTCTCATTGAGCGACACCGAACAATCGCTGCAACGAGAGATGGAAGAATGGATGCAGAAAGGGATTGTGCAAGGAGAGCTCGACAGCACGCTGGACTTGAAGCGCACGACTCAGCTGTTGTGCCAGATTGAATATCAATTTGTGCCACGCTGGATGGCTCACGCTGACAACGAAACGGTGCAGCAAGAGATTGCGACGCTGCACGAGCTGCTCTGGCAGGGCCTAGGCAACAAAAACGGTCCACCACACAAAACGTAGAGCAACCAAACCCTAACGCTGTCCACTCCTCAACAGCTAGCTTAGCTGCATGAATTTTGTCCTTGTTCCACGGAGCGCCTGTGCGAAAAACGATCTTTGCCTTTTGCTTGTTTGGGCTCACCGCGACCCCCGCAGCGGCCCAACTCCCTGAAGAGCTACGCAACGATCCCTTGATTACGGAGGTCATCGAGCGCGTTGAAGTCACTGAATATGACGGACGACGCGTCGCGAAAGTCTGGCTAGAAGACATCCTCCGCTTGGTAGCTGCGCGCAGCCTGACTCTCGAAGCCGCGAAGCTCAACACAGACATCGCCCGCCGCGAGCTTCGTGCCACCCAAGAGCGCTACATCGACTCGTTGACAACGGCGTCTCAACTAGACCGCAGTACGGGGCTGAGCAGCGATCCCACCAGTGTGGGCAATCAAATTTATGCCGCAGGAACCAGCACAGATAGCCTCCAGCTCTCTTCCACCTTCGCCCGCCGCCTGCGCAGCGGCAGCTCTTTTGGACTCACGCTGGCGGAGCGACGCTTCCAATCTCGCTCACTGAGACGCGCGGACGAAGGCGGATCCCTCACAGCCGGCGACTGGAGCGACTGGCGCGACGTCACAACCGCGCGCGTCTTCGCCAACATCCCCCTCGATAAAAACGCAGGCACAGACTTCAACAACCTCCCCGAACGTTTCGCTGAACTAGGAGTCGAGCGGAGCTTCGCGGAGTCTCGCCAAACCGAGCTGATCCAGCTGCAAACCGTAGCCTCGATTTTCTGGGACATGGTCGCGGTGCTGGAGAACATTGAGGTGCAAAAGTCTTCCGTCGAGCTCTCCGAGCAGCTCTTGCGCGACAACCAAGCGCGCCTTGAAGTCGGCACCCTGAGCCGCACCGACGTCTTGGTCTCAGAGACGCAACTCTCTCGGGATCGCCAAGCGCTGTTCGCGGCGCGCTTGGACGCTCTGCGGATTGAGGATCAACTTCGCGCCGCGCTCGACCTCAGCGAGCTGGAGATTGGCTTTTATCCACAAAACCGCCCCAGCGTGCGCCCCCTCGAACTAGACCGGTTGCAGCTTTTGCAGCAAGTCGAGGCCAATGATCCTCAGCTGGATTTGCTGACGATTGCCTTGCAAAGCAACCGGCTCGAGACGGAACAGGAGGAAAACAACGAACGCAACGACCTTGACTTGGACCTGAGCTACACCCTGAGCGGCTATGCCAATCAACCGCTGGTGGGCGCAACGGACTTCACAGAAACCGACTTGCACGGTTTCAACGCGACGTTGACCTGGACGCTTCCCCTAGGAGACCGCGCGACCCCAGAACGACTACAGCAAAAACGACTACAGCGCGAACAGCTGCTGCTCAATCGAGACAGCCGGCTTTCGGAGCTAGATGTCACGCTACAGACGGTGATCCGCTCCCTGCAACTTGCCGAACAAGAGGTCGAAACGGCCCAAACCGTCGTCTCACTGGCGTCCGAACAGCTACAGAATGAACTGGAGCGCTTTCGTTTAGGCCAAGGAACCAGCTTTCAAGTCTCTCAATTTCAGCAGCAAGAGAGCCAAGCCAAGGCTCAAGAGATCATCGCGCGCGTGAACTTCGAGAAGGCTTACCTCGAGTTGCTCACGCTCACAGGTGAAATTTACGCCACATACAACCTCCCTACTCCGCAAAACCAAGACTAGGAGAACCCCATGACACCATTCGCACACGCTCCCCGTTGGTTGCTGATTGGCGCGCTGCTGCTCTCATCCGGGCTGCTCACCGCCTGCGACAGCGCATCCAACGACCAAGAGGCCCAAGCGTCTGTTGCTGAGACGCCTGCTCCCGCCGCGCCTACGCCCCGCCGAACCAACGTCGCGACCGTCATGATCGAGCCCCAGACTTTAGCGCATCGCATCGAATTTGTGGGCAAGCTCTATCCCAACGAACGCGTTCAAGTTCACTCAGAACTGCCCGGCATTCTGGAACAAGTGGGCTTTGAGGAAGGCAACAGCGTCCGCAAAGATCAGGTGATGGCTAACGTCTCGACGAAGGAGCTGACCGTGCGCCGCGATATGGCCCGCGCAGATTTTCAACTCGCAGAGACGACCTTGCAGCGGCATCAGCAGCTGGCAGTCAAGCAGCTGGTGTCCCAAGCGCAGCTAGACCAGACCCGCACCCAGCGACAAGTCGCCCGCTACAACTGGGATCTCGCCGAGGTCCAGCTCAATAAGTCGGTCGTCCGCGCACCGATCGCCGGAGTGGTCAAAACCAAAGCGGTGAACGCGGGAGAGTACATCGGAGGCGGGAAACTGATCGCAGAGATTTTGGACTTGAGCCAGATGCGCGTTCAAATCGACGTGCCTGAACAAGACATCACGCAGCTGCGACGGGGGCAAGATGTGCAGGTGGAGCTATATGTGGAACCCAACACGCGCTACCCCGGCAAGATCCACAAAATTGGCGTGGAAGCAGACGCCCGCTCCCGCACCTTCCCTGTGGAGGTGCTGATGCAGAACCCAGAACAACGCTTCCGCGCGGGGATGCTCGCGCGCGTCACCATCGACCTCGGAGAGTTTGACACCGAACTCGTCATCCCACGCAACGCGATTATCGAGCGGGAGACCGAACGCATTGTCTATGTCGCTGAGGAGGGCAGAGCGGTTCGCCGCGTGATCAAAACCGGCATTCGTGACAACGACCGCGTACAAGTGACCGCAGGCCTGCAAGCCGGCGAAGCTCTGATCGTGGAAGGGCACACCCGACTCGTGAACAACGAATTGATCAACGTCACTCGCACCGATTCCTGAGCTTAGCCCTATGCACCCGAGTCACATCGCCATTCGTAACTCAGCCTCGATCTTCGTGCTGGTCTTGATGATCGCCGTGATCGGCTTTCGCTCCTACGAAGCCCTGCCACGCGAGGCGAGCCCCGACATTCAAGTCCCGATCCTGATCGTCGCGATTCCCTTCCCTGGCGCCTCTCCAGAGGACGTGGAGTCGTTGATTACTTACAAAGCCGAGAACGAGTTCCAAAATCTCGATAACCTAGAGCGCATGGACTCCACCTCAGCCGAAGGGGTCTCGACCATTACCCTAGAGTTTGACGCCGATTACGACATTAGTGAGGCCCGCACCAAGGTCCGTGAAAAGCTCGACTCCATCAAACCAGAGCTGCCTGATGACGCCGAAGAGCCGGTGATCAACGAGGTCAACTTGTCGGAGCAGCCGATGATGCTGGTGAACCTATCTAGCAACATCGAAATGCTGCGCCTCACAGAGATCGCCGACGAATTGAAGGAGCGCATCGAGGCGATCCCCGGCATTTTGGAGGTGCGTCGGGTGGGCGGTCTGGAGCGCGAAATTCGCGTTTATGTCAATCCAGAGAAGCTGCAATACCACAACCTTGATCTCAACCAAGTCTCGCGGGCGATCTCGGCCGAAAACACGAACATTCCCGGCGGCAGCATCGAGATGGGGCCAACCAAATATCTCGTGCGTGTGCCTGGAGAGTTTGAAACCCCCATGGCGATCAACGACGCTCTGGTCGCGGTGACCAACAACCAAGTCCCTGTGCGCGTCGAAGATCTGGGTCGCGTTGTGTTTGGCTTTAAGGAGATCACAAGCCAATCGCGGTTGGATGGCACGGAGTCAGTCTCGCTGAGCGTGATCAAGCGCAGCGGTGAAAACCTCTTGCTGATTCGGCAGCAGGTGCAAGAGCTCATCGCTCAATTTGAAATTGAGCAAGGAGGGCAAATTCGATTTGGCATCTTGGCGGACACCGGCAAGCGTGTGAACCAGATGGTCTCTGACCTAGAGAACAACATCATCACTGGGTTTTTGTTTGTGTTCCTCGTGCTGCTAGTCGTGATGGGAGTGCGCAACGCGATGTTTGTGGCGATTTCGATCCCGCTGTCTTTTTTGATGAGCATGGTGATCATGAAAGCGCTGGGCTACACCCTGAATATCGTCGTGCTCTTCAGCCTGATCCTTGCGCTGGGTATGTTGGTCGATAACGCCATTGTGGTGGTAGAAAACATCTATCGGCACATGCAGTCGGGCAAGTCGCGCTTTGAAGCTGCGTTGATTGGAATCAAGGAAGTCGCGGGGCCCATCACGTCCTCCACACTAACGACCCTAGCCGCGTTCGCACCGATCATTTTCATGCCAGGGATCATCGGCGAGTTCATGACCTTCTTGCCCCAAACTCTGATCATCACTCTGGCAAGCTCGCTGTTCATCGGGTTGTTTGTCAATCCAGTGCTCTGCTCTACGATGATGCACGCGAAGTCCGATGAAAATTCGGACGGCAACGAGCTGGGCGTGATTGAGCGCTACGCCTTCTTGCGCAAGTATCGCGATTTCATGGGGTTGGTGCTGAAACAACGCTTTCTGGCGCTGTTGGCGGCGATCGCGGTGTTTGCAGGAATCGTCTTTGTTTATGCGACGGTCACAGCGCCACGACAAGGGATGGAGTTCTTTCCCCAAACGGAACCCGAAGAAGCTGTGATCAACATTCGGGCGCCTGTAGGGACTGCGTTAGAGGTCTCGGATACATACGTCCGTGAGATTGAACGGGTCGTGGAACCCTATGGCGGGAGCCTAGAAGCTGTCGTCGCCAATGTCGGACAGCGCAGAGGTTTTGGGGCTGGGGACGCAGGCGGCTCCACCACCAATTTGAGCCATGTCGTGGTCTCTTTCCCCGATTGGCAGCACTGGGAGCAGATTCCGTCTGACGTCATTAGTGATATTCGCGACAGCCTGCAGACGTTTACAGGGGCCGAGGTGGAAGTCACGAAGCAACAGCAGGGGCCCCCTGCAGGCAAACCGGTGAACATTGAGGTTCGCGGAGAAGACCTTCAAGAGATGCAGCAAGTCGCTGCGGACATCCAACAGTTGATTCGCGACACTCCGGGATTGGTTGATTTGAGCGACGACTTTGACCGCAGCCGGCCAGAGGTTCGTGTCCAGATTGATCGAGACAAAGCCGCGCGGCTGGGCCTGCGAGCGCAAGAGATCGCTTCGACAGTCCGGACGGCGTTCAATGGCAGCAAAGTGTCGAGCTTTCGTGATGGACAAGACGAGTATGACATCTATGTGCAGTTAGATGAGAGCTTTCGCAGCACAGACCGCGATTTAGAGTCCCTCTACATTTACACACCGGCGGGACGATTAGTTCCGCTGAGCGAGATCGCTTCGGTCACAACCGGCCCCGCGTTGGGCTCCATTCGACACGTAGAGCGCGAGCGCGTCATCACCGTCTCAGGCAACGCTCGCGACATACCCGGACCGGTCTTGCTTGCTCAAGTGCAGCAGGCGCTACAAGACTATGATTTGCCTGCTGGCGTTGAGCTGCGTTACACGGGAGAGAATGAGGATCGTGAGGAGTCGCAGGCTTTCTTGAGCAGCGCTTTTGGCATTGCCATCTTCCTGATCTTTTTGGTGCTGGTCACCCAGTTCAACTCGGTGGTGCTCCCGTTCATCATCATGCTGGCTGTGCTGCTATCTTTGGCGGGCGTCTTCGTTGGGCTGATTGTGCATGACCGCCCGTTTTCATTGATCATGACGGGAATTGGGGGCATCTCGCTAGCGGGGATTGTCGTCAATAACGCCATTGTGCTGATTGACTTCATTGAGCAGCTGAAGCGGCAGGGCTTCTCAACGCGAGACGCGATTGTCACCGCTGGCGCGGTGCGCTTACGCCCCGTGTTGCTGACCGCGGTGACCACGATTTTGGGCCTGATTCCCATGGCGTCGGGCATGGACATCAACTTCTTCCGCTGGCCGAACCCGGTAGTCTTCGGTGTGCCCAGCGGCGAGTTTTGGAAGCCCATGGCGTTGTCGGTGATTTATGGTCTGGGTGTCGCGACGCTGCTCACGTTGATCGTGGTGCCTGTGCTCTACTCTCTGCAAGACAGCGCGAAAAATTTTTTCCGCGATTTGTTCCGAAAAAAGGGAACAACTTCAGAGGAGTCGGACGAATTCGATATTGCTAAGTTGCGAGAGGCGGCGTGACACCTTCTTGTCACCTTGATTTTTAGAGGAGAAGTCTGCAGAGTTTGGGCTGCTCTTTTCAAAGGGCACTTACCCCTCATCCCATTTACTCATGGACGACAAAAGGAGAACAGCATGAAGCTGCTACGCGTTCCTGTAGGCCTTCCCGAAATCAGCGCCCTCAAACTTCAGCAGGATCACCTCTCTTGGGTCCGCACCAAAGAGTCCGAGTGGGGACTGTTGCGTAAGGAGCACTTTGGTATTTACCGAGGTCAGGCCTACGACGCAGAGGTCTTCGGCGTGATTCGTTCCATTCCCTTAGAAGACGACATTCAGTATGTCGGCTATGTGGCAGGCAAACAGGTAGCATCTCACTCCGACCTGTTCGAAGCGCAGATGCAAGTGGAGCAAAGCATTAGCTAATCCACTGCCCCCGGAGGAATCCTCTCCTCCGGGCTGGTCTCTTCTCCGCTCTATGCTCCCTGTGTTGACCCTCTAAAAACTCGCCCCAATCCCCAATAAGACTGCCTCTTGCTGCGACGAATAGAACAGCTTCGTTTGAACTTTTGCGTTCTCTTGCAGGACATTGCCTAGCTTGAGGCCCACTCTCAGGTCGAGGCGGCGCGCTTCTGCTTGTGCTTGGCGTTCGTCGAAGTTGCGGTTGCGGTCGGTGTCGCCCTCGATGCGCGCTACCGTGTATGCTTGGTGCCGATAGGCGAACTCGGTCACCAACGAGAGGTCTGGCGTTGCCACAAAATATTGCCAGGCTCCCTGCACTTGGAGCGTCCCTACATAAGCATGCAGGAGGCTGTCATAAGCCGGAAATTTGCCGATGCCGACGGCATACAGCTCCCACTCGTCTTCCGTGGGCACAAACTGGCTCTCTCCATCGTCATCCACGCCTTCGTTCTCTCCATCGTCATTGCTCAACAGCGTTCGATCTCCCGCATAAGAGGTGAACACGCCCCCCAGCGCGAGGCTCTGCGGATCTTGGGGTTTGCCATAAACTCGAAATTGTCCGCTAACGTGTAGCTCTCGGACAGGCTGCTCCCATTGGGGCTCATAACGACTCTCTAGCATCACGCTGGCAGATTGCTGCCAGCCCTTACCCAGCATCAGGCGGCTCAGGCTATACCAGTTCAGGCCCTCGTTGGCGGGGTCGATGCGCAGCTCTGGATGCAAATATACGTCAGGATTCCCAATGCTGCGCATTGTGAGCACGTACGCGTCTTCGGTCAGCGGATTCGCGTACGTTGCGATGCGCTCAGCCTCGATCGCAGCTTCCAAGCGTTCGATCTCCCGCGACAAGCCTGCGGTGTCTACAAAGCGTCCGCCGACTTCTACAACGACGCGGAGCCGCGCGAGTTTGTTTTCTTTCTCCTCCAAGGAATCTTCTGGCTGCCGCCGAGCGATCTGCTCCATGGCTTCCACGGCCTCTGCTTTCTCCGCCGCGTCGGGATAACTCTGCACAAAGTCCAGATAGGCTTCCCACGTCCCCTCTCGGTCAATGGCCTGGAATAAGCGACGGAGCGCATCTTCCCGCTCGGCGGCATTGGGGAAGTCGCGCAAGAATTGCTCATAGCTTTCCCGACGGTCAGTCTGTCGCACCACGGCATACATCGCTCGGCTGGCCTCTGCGGCTTCTGGGCTCTCTGGGAACCGCTGCAAAAAAGCCCGAAACGCAGCATAGGTGCCTGTTCGCTCGGCCTCACGATATTGCAAAGCGGAGAGCGTCGCGCACTCAAAAGCAAGAGTCCCCAACTCTAGCGGCTGCGTGGCCGCCTCTCCTAAATCGAGCTGTACGTTCGCGGCGTAAGGACACGTGGCATCGAGCTGCGATTGACGCTCCAGCTTCGCCGCGACCGGTACGACCTTCAGGGGAAGCGACGTCAGCTGGACTTGCCCTGAGCTGTCCGTGCGGGAGATCTCGGTATGCTTCTGCTGTTGAGCCAGAAACTCTACGCGTAGCGTCACATCGGCGATGGGTTCTCCGGCATATTCTAAGCTCAGCAGCAAGGCCTGCCGAAAGCGATAGGCCTGCCGAGTTGCGTCGGGCTCTAAGGTCACGAACTCCGGCGTTTGCTCTAAGCGAAGTGCGGACAACAACGGGTCAAGATTTTGGCGGATGGTTGTGCTGTCTTCAGGAGGAGCTAGCCCAGCGAGGCGAAGGGCAATCTCTCGATAGCGAGCGCGACGTTCGAACAAAACCGCGCTGCGATAGGCTCTCAGAAGTTGACTAAACGCGCGGGCGTCGGGTTCGTCAGAGCCCAAGATGCGTGCTAGCCAAGAGGCTTCCTCGGGCTGCTGTTGGGTGTCTGGATCAAACCATCGCTGTATGTCTCGGGCGTAACGTATGGAAGGCGCTGCCAGCTGCTGGGCGGTCAGGCGATACACGGCGAGGACAGAGCCATCGTCACAGCGGAAAATTTCGGGTTGTGGGAGAGGAAGGTCTAGCGCGCTTTGCGTACGTCGCTGGATGGTGGAGCGCTCTTGAAACTCCTCAACTTCATTGCGCCGCTTGAACTCAGCGCTTTGGCTCACAGAAGACTCGGCCCGTAAAAAGATGGCCTCGGCAACCCGTGCTTGCGCTTGCTGGATCGCTTCGGGCTCGCTGCTTCCAGAGCCACTGAATTCTTGAGGCCAGCGTTGGAGTTCGGCGAGCGACAGGCGCTGCACATTGGCTGGAAGCGAGCTGCGCAAGTTTTGACGCAGCTGGTCGCAGTCGGGCGCCTGTGCCACAACGAGAGCGGGCCACAGACCAAAGAGCAGTGTGCCCCAAAGGCGAGGCAGGGGGTGTCGCATGAGCTGGTGTTGAGAAGCAAATCGGAGGAGTCGCAGGAGGACTGCGCGCGCGGACATCAGTGGAGTAGTCTGGTCTCGGCAACGACGAGCCCGTCTTCGTCGCAGTAGACCCAGTGATCTGGCTGGAAGGTCACATTTCCAAACGTGACAGGTACGTTCTTTTGGCCAGCGCCTGTTTTGGTGCTTTTGCGTGGATTGGATCCGAGCGCTTTCAAGCCCAGATCCAGTCGCCCAATGGCTTGCACATCACGGATCGCTCCATTCACGACGAGGCCAGACCAACCGTTGCCCCTCGCCAACTCAGCGATCACATCCCCAACGAGGGCGGTGCGCAAAGAGGCGCCTCCGTCTATCACAAGAACCTGCCCGTCTCCTGATTCTCCGAGGATGCTTTTGAGGAGGGCGTTGTCTTCGTGACATTTGACCGTCACGATGCGCCCAAAGAAGCGAGGTTTCCCGCCATAGATGCGCAAGGGGCTCTCGCAGCTCTGGAGCTTTTCGGCGTACTCATCATACAAATCGGCAGTTGCAAACGACATAAGCTGGGTAGGGTTGGCAGTGGAAGAGGCAAGGGCAGAGAAACGCGTCTCTGCCACACAGAGAGCAGGCAGAAACTTAAGAGAAAAAGCCTTTGATGGTGTTCAAAAATTTGTCGCGCAAGGGGAGGCTGTCCTTGTCGCTGATCTTCTCTAGCTCTTCGAGAAGCTCCCGTTGACGGCTGCTGAGGTTGGTCGGGGTTTCGACGACGATGCGCACATGCAGGTCACCGCGACCGCCTCCGCGCAGTTGTTGAATCCCTTGGTTGCGCAGGCGAAAAATTTTGTGTGATTGCGTTCCCGCAGGCACCTTCAGGCGGGCTTTTCCTTCCAGCGTAGGGACTTCTATCTCTGTTCCCAAGGCAACGTGGGGGAAGCTGATGGGAACCTCGCAGTAGAGATCGGCTCCTTCACGCTGAAAGATGGGGTGATCTTTGACGCGGATCACTACGTAGAGGTCACCGGGGGGGCCGCCGTCGATGCCGTGCTCACCTTCTCCTGAGAGCTTGATGCGAGAGCCCGTGTCGACTCCTGCAGGGATGTTGATGCGCAGGGTCTTGGTACGTGGGATCCGCTTCTTGCCGCGGCAAGATCCGCAAGGGTTGTGGATGGTTTTCCCCATGCCTCCACAGGCGCGACAGGTCGTGGCTACGCTGAAAAAACCTTGCTGAATCCGTTGCTGTCCCGAACCCCCACAGACGCGGCAGACTTCGATGTCCTGCTCGGATTTGGCGCCCAACCCATCACAAGTGGGGCAGGTCTCCATGCGTGGAATGTCAACTTCTGTGGAGTGGCCGAACGCGGCTTCTTCAAAGGCAATCTCCATGTTGTATTGGAGATCGGCGCCTCGCTCGCCGCGTGTTCGTCCGCCACCACTGCCCCCGAAGATGTCGCCGAAGATGTCGCCGAAGATGTCGCTAAAACCACCCCCAGCAAAGCCTCCGGCGCCGAAGCCGTCGCCCATGCCTTCAGCGGCGTGGCCAAACTTGTCGTAGCGGTCGCGCTTCTGCGGATCGCCCAGCACTTCGTAGGCTTCGGTGGCTTCCTTGAACTTCAGTTCCGCTTCGGTGTCTCCCTGGTTGCGGTCCGGATGATACTTCATCGCTACCTTGCGGTAAGCTTTCTTGAGTTCTTCCGGTGAAGCGTCGCGGGAGACCCCCAGCACTTCGTAGTAGTCTCGCTTGGCCAAAGA
The DNA here is from genome assembly GCA_965662845.1 of uncultured bacterium. Classification (GTDB taxonomy): domain Bacteria; phylum SAR324; class SAR324; order SAR324; family NAC60-12; genus JCVI-SCAAA005. Next base: position 26,193 of record CBFIJD010000025.1, read on the forward strand.
ATGCTCCTGCTTGAGTTCCTGTCAAATCACTTCTTCACTTCTTCATAGTCTGCATCGACGATGTCGTCATCGTCTTTTTTGCTTTGATTTTCGCCGGCTGCGGACGCCCCTCCTTGTGCGTCTCCCCCTGCGGAGGCTCCTTCTGCGCTGGCTTGCTGGCTATAGAGCATCTCGGCCAATTTGTGCGACGCCTGTGTGAGGGCTTCTAAATCACTCTTGATGGCTTCTGGCTCACCGGACTCTAAGCTCTTGCGTAGCTGGTCGCTGACCGCGTTGATCTTGTCCTTATCTTCCTGCGGCAGCTTGTCACCCAGATCGCTGACCGACTTCTCGGTGCTGTAGAGCAAGGACTCTGCTTGATTGCGCAGCTCAGCGGTTTCGCGTCGTTTTTTGTCGTCATCGGCGTACTGTTCGGCTTCGTTGACCATGCGCTTGATCTCATCTTCTGACAGCCCGCTAGAAGAGGTGATCTTAATCGCTTGCTCTTTGCCAGTGCCCAGGTCTTTTGCGCTGACGTTGACAATGCCGTTGGCGTCGATATCGAAGGTGACCTCAATTTGGGGGACTCCGCGTGGGGCCGGTGGGATGCCCACCAGCTCGAAGCGTCCGAGAGTTTTGTTGTCTCCAGCCATGTCCCGCTCGCCTTGTAAGACGTGAATGCTCACAGCGGGTTGGTTGTCTGCTGCTGTGGAGAAGACTTGGCCCTTGCGTGTGGGAATCGTCGTGTTGCGCTCAATGAGCTTGGTCATCACGCCGCCTAGCGTCTCGATGCCAAGGGAGAGCGGGGTGACGTCCAGCAGGAGAACATCTTTGACGTCGCCCTTGAGGACCCCGCCTTGAATTGCGGCGCCGATCGCGACGACTTCGTCGGGGTTCACGCCTTTGTGCGGCTCCTTGCCAAAGAAGTCTTTCACGATTTGCTGGATCTTTGGCATGCGAGTCATGCCTCCCACGAGAATCACCTCGTCGATGTCTTTGGCCGTGCAGCCAGCGTCTTTTAACGCGGCGCGACAGGGTTCCAGACAGCGCTGCACCAAATCGTCGACCATTTGCTCAAATTTTGCGCGCGTGACGCGCAAGTTCAAGTGCTTGGGCCCCGTTTGGTCTGCTGTAATGAAGGGCAAATTGACTTCTGTCTCACTGCTAGAGGACAGCTCGTGCTTGGCTTTCTCGGCGGCTTCTTTCAAGCGCTGCAAGGCCATCTTGTCGTCGCGCAGGTCGATGCTGTTTTCTTTCTTGAACTCGTCTGCCAAAAAGTTGATCAGGCGGTTGTCAAAGTCATCTCCCCCCAAGAAGGTGTCGCCATTGGTCGACTTCACTTCAAACACGCCGTCGCCGATCTCCAAGATTGAGATATCGAAGGTTCCTCCGCCCAAGTCGAAGACGGCGATTTTCTCGTCGGATTTCTTGTCGAGTCCATACGCGAGAGACGCGGCGGTGGGTTCGTTGATGATGCGCAGCACATTCAAGCCGGCGATCTTGCCTGCGTCTTTGGTGGCTTGGCGTTGGCTGTCGTTGAAGTAGGCCGGCACGGTGATGACGGCTTCGGTCACCGTCTCTCCCAGATAGTCCTCTGCGGTCTGCTTCATCTTCTGCAACACGAACGCTGAAATTTCGGGTGGCGAATATTGCTTGTCATCCACGCCGATGTAGGCCAGATCGTTCGCGCCAGAGGCGACCTCGTAAGGGGCAATCGCCTTCAGGCGTTTCACCGACTCCGACTCCATTTTCTGACCCATCAGCCGCTTTGCGGAGAAGATGGTGCGCTTGGGATTGGTGATCGCTTGGCGCTTTGCCACTTGACCGATGAGCCGCTCACCGCTGTCGTTGAAGGCGACCATGGACGGGGTCGTGCGCGCGCCTTCTGCGTTTTGAATGACTTTCGGGTCTCCGCCTTCCATCACAGCCACACACGAGTTAGATGTTCCCAAGTCAATTCCGATTACTTTTCCCATAATGCAAGCTCCTTTGGGTTGATTGGTTTCTAAAAATTATGATTTTTCTGCCACACGCACCATTGCGGGGCGAACCACGCGGTCGTGCAGATAATAACCGACTTGATAGACATCCAGCACATGGTTCTCAGGAACCTCATCTGTTTGGACCATTCCGACTGCCTGATGACAATGTGGATCGAACAGCTCGCCTTTGGCTTCGATGCGGGTCACGCCGAACTTGCTCATTGCCTCTGTGAGCATTTTGTGAACCATCTGAATGCCTTCCAGCATGGCTTCTGAGGGAGTCTCTTCTTGTTGTTGGGCATGCTCTAGGGCCCGCTCCAAACTGTCGATGCCGGGCAACAACTCACGGATGAAGTCCATGTGGTTGTATTTCAGGCGATCGGCGTTTTCTTTGGCCATGCGCTTGCGCACATTGTCCATCTCGGCGTTCATGCGCAGTATCTTGTCTTTCAATTCCCCAATTTCAGCTTCGGCCTTCGCGCGATCGGCGTCCATCTCTTCCTCGTCAGCAGAGGGGGTGGCCGCGCTCTCTTCGTCAGGAGCTTCTGCGATCGGCTCTTCAGCTTCTGTTTCTTCGGGCACAACGGGTTCGTCAGTCGCGTGTTGCGGTTCTGCCTGCGGTTCAGTCATGCTTGCTTCACTCGTAAGAAGATTGTTTGGTAATTGCGTCGGAGAGGACCCGAGCGGTGTAATCCACGACAGGGATCACAGTTTGATAATCCATGTTGGTGGGGCCGATCACGCCGATGGAGCCGAGGACGTTGTTGTCTACGCTATAGTGCGCGGTGACCATCGTATAATCTTGTAAGCTCCTCAGCTCGTTCTCGACCCCGATGTAAATCTGCACACCTTCCGCTTCTAGCGTCGAATCGAGCAGGTCGACGATGATGGACTTGTGATCGAAGGTGTCCATCAGCTCGCGCGCGCTGTCGATGCCGTGAAAGCGGTTGCTGAGGAAGATGTTGTGCTGTCCTTCAATATAGATGTCAGGCTGCTCTTCCGTCTCAAACGCCTTCTTTCCGAGGCGCACCGCTTGAGCGAGCAAGCGGTCGTAGCGCTCTTTGTCCTCGACCATACTCTCCAAAATTTGCTGCCGAATCTCGTGCACTGTGCGGTTGTGGAACTGGTCGTTCAAGAAGGTGGCGACCGTGTTCAAGAACTCCTGCGAGAGGTCTTCGCTAGAGGGGATGATCTTGTTGCGGACTTGCCCTGATTTTGTGATCAACACCACGAGGACTTGCTGAGAACTCAGCCGAATGAACTCAATGCGACGGAGGATACTGCTCTCGGCCCGAGGGGACGTCACTAGACAGACAAATTGCGTCAGGCCGGCCAGCAGGCGCGTTGTGTTGACCAACAAATTTTCCACTTGCGCGGCTCCCCCTTCGCGCGCAACCTCTTGGATGCGCCGCTGCATCTGCGCCGTGATCTGGTTCGCGACGACAACGCGGTCTACATAAAAGCGGAAGGCCTTGTCGGTCGGAATACGACCTGCCGAGGTGTGCGTTTGCATCAGAAAACCCATGTCAGACAGATCCGACATGATGTTGCGGATCGTCGCCGGCGACAAGCCGATGTCGAGCACCTTGGAGAGCGAGCGAGATCCAACAGGCTCGTTGCTGTTGATGTAGCTATCGATGATTCCCCGCAACACCATCTGGGTGCGGTCATCAAAGTTGGGTTCGGAACTGGTTGGCTTTGGAGTCCTAGGCATGTTCACACCGCTAAAGGCTTATTAGCACTCGCTAGATGATAGTGCTAATAGGTAACATTCGAGTCATGTGAAGTCAAGGGAAATGACAGACCCCTGTCGGCCTCTGCTACAGCCTAGCGAGCCCCGTTTCAGGTCGGAGTCAGTCCAACCCCAGCTCTGCTCGGAAGGCTTGAGGATCATCCAGTTTGCGTTCGAGGCGCCGACAAAACTGCGGGAAAGAGATTCGGTGACTACTCATCACTTGCAGATCTTGGCTAGCAAAGCGCATCACGTCAACGCCCTGCTCTGCGAGCCACCCCAGCCACGTGTTGTAATCTTGATAGATGTCATCTGGAGGCAACAAAAAGCCCTCAGGCGCGCTGCTCTCGGCGAGCAGCTCCTGCAGATCGGGCTCTGCATCCTCATTCTCGGCGGTCACATCGGGAGTCAGCCCGGGCATTTCGACTTCAGGAGGCGCGGGCACAATGCCATCACGGTAGTGCAGCCGGAATTGTTCTAAGTAGCTGTGCAGTTGGGCTTGATCGCGCACGCGCCGCTCCATGCGATGACCAAATTGCCGAAATGAGATGGGGCGGTTGCTCGTCACGCGCAGGTCTTCGTCCGCTAAATCCTGCAAATTGAGACCAATCGCGAAGAGGTGATCGCACCAGTGATTGATGCTCAGGTAGGCTTCGTCCAGCGCGACTGGCTGCGCGACTGGCTGCGTGACCGGCTCATCGTCAAAGCTTTCGGGCACAAACTCTTTGGGGCGTTCGGGTTGCTGCATCAGGCGCAGCTCTTTCTCCATGACCTGGGCGGCCACAGCTGGGGGAGCCGCCGCGCCTGGAGGACGTGTGGGCTGACGCAGCGGTGGGCGGGGCTCTTCTTGTGGAAGCGGGGGGCGAGAGGGCTGAAACGATTGACGCGGTGGGGCGCTGGGAGCCGCCCCGCCTCCTGAGAAGTTGCGCTGCTGTGCTTCTAGCTGCTCCATGCGAGTGCGCAATCGGTCGACCTCTTCAGCCAGACGCAACATCGCCTGCTGTGTTCCCGCGAGGTCCGCTTCGGTCACATACTGCACATCTGGATCTGCCTGCACTGGCGCCTTGGGGGAAGACGCGGGCGCGTTCTCGGCAAACAGCGCTTGTGGAATGACCACTAGCTGGTGGGACTGCAGCCAGCCGGGAGTCGAGAACTTGGTTTGCCAGTCGTTGTGGCGTGCGAGCGCGGACTCACAATAGAGCACAAAGCGCTGAAAGTTCAGCTGCTCGACTGGAGACACTTTTTCAGGGCGAGGGAGCTGGATGGGGCAGCCCACCGTCTGTAACCACTCCATCCATTGTTGCCACGTCTTGCGGCTCTCCTGCCGTCGCAAATGCTCAAGCAGGCGCTTTTCCAGCATGTCCAAAAGTTTCATGGTTTGCGGGAGGCTTCCATCATGAGGTAAAGCGCGAGCTCCTGCAGGTTCACGCGCACTTTGTATTGTTGCAATAGACCGCCGATGGAGATCAATACGCGGCCCATCAGCACAAAATTATCTGGGATTTGGACTTCTGCGCGACGCATGATGCGAATGTGCGTCTCCATCTGGCTCAGGCCCTCAAACTCTTTGGGGTCACGCTCGAAGAGCAGACGCAGCAGCAGAGGGCCATCTGGGACGGTAAAACCGGCTTCGCGCAGCAGCTCGTCAAAGCCTTGGGCTTCTTTGCTGAACAAGGCAACCAGAATTTTTTGGTATGCGGCGCACTCTTTTTCCGAGAGTTGGCCGACCGCGCCGAAGTCAAGGAGCGCGAGCTTTCCTTTGGGTGTGACGAAGAAATTGCCTGGGTGCGGGTCTGCATGGAAGAGGCCGCTCACAAAAATCTGCTTGACAAAGCTGCGGACGAGTGTCTGCAAGACGGGTTCCGCTGCCTGCGGAACGTCAGCTAAAAATTGTCGCAGCGGTTGTCCTTCCACAAAAACCATCCCGAGCGTGCGCTCTTGCAACAAGTCAGGAAGCAGCGCTGGGAAGGTCCACTCTTCCGCTTGGTAACGCGCAGAAAACTTCGTGAGGTGTTCGGCTTCTTGAAAATAGTCCAACTCGCGGCGAATGCTGAGGCTCAGCTCACGGACGGTCTGTTCCACGTCCAGCCCCTCGGCCCAATGTTGCAGCAGCGGCGCGATCCGTTGAAAAAAGAGCAGATCCGCGTCGATGCGCTCTGCGGCCTCAGGCAGTTGGACTTTCAGCGCGATGTCGGTTCCCGAGCGTGTGCGTCCGCGATGCACCTGAGCAATCGAAGCTGTGGCGACCGGCGTGGGGTCAATGTGCTCAAAGCGGAGCGCCCAGTCGGGGCCGTAGCTCAGCGCGAGTTGTTCTTCTATGCGCTCCCACTCACAAGGTGGCGCCTGATCTTGCAACTCGGCCAATTGCTCCGCGTAGGCGCTGGGGAGCCAATCGCCCTGACAACTCAGGAACTGCGCGGCTTTCACCCACGCGCCTCCTTGGCGACGGCAGAGATCTGCCAGCTCCGACGCGTTCCGCTGGTGCAGCTCGGCTTCTTTTTGTGTCGCGGCGTCTGCGTCGAGGTTGGGCTTCTTCAGTTTGCGGAACACATAAGTCCGCACGGCCAATTGCAACAGGGTTTGCCCGGCGTCGAAATAGCGGCTGCCTGTGTCATACCAACCACTGAGTGCGTCCAGCTCATCCCGCAGCTGTGTCGCCTTCTGTAAGATTTCTGGAGTGCCCTGCTGCACGAGTTCTTGCAGCTCGTCTCCCAAACCCCGCAAGCGCTTTTGCCATTGTTGAGACCACTGTTGCCAGTCCTGTGGCAGCTCTGTTTCTGCCGACCATTCGCTCACCTTCTGGTTCGCTTTGTCGAGCCAGCGCTGCGACTCTTTTAGCCAAGAAGCCATGCCAACCTCTGTTAGGGGGAACAAGCGCGCCGAGTTTCGACGCTGATCAGCGATGTAGCAGATTCAAATTCGCGGGGGAAGAGCCAAGCGGCGCTTAGTTGATCGCGTAATTCAGGGTGATGTGGGCCACTTCTCGAAAGTGTGTCACAAAGTGAACGACTAGCCCGTCCCGCAGATGCTCAGGCAGTTCGTCGTATTGGGCCTGGTTGGCCACGGGAAACAGCAGCGTGTGGATGCCTGCGAGGCGGGCGCCCACCACTTTTTCACGAACCCCACCAATCGGCAGCACCTGCCCACTCAGCGTCAACTCTCCTGTCATCGCGATGCTGGCTGGAACCGGACGCTCCAGCGCCAAGGACAGCAAACTGGTCGCCATCGCGATCCCTGCGGACGGGCCATCTTTAGGCGTCGCGCCTTCGGGGACGTGCAAGTGAACAGTGTGCTTTTTGAAAAATTGTACCTTCCCAGGTAGCTCGCGCAACAGCGATTGCACATAGCTGTAAGCAATCGCGGAGGACTCTTTCATGACCTCGCCTAACTGTCCTGTGAGCTTGAACTCACCCGCAGTGCCGTTGATCAGGATGGACTCAATGGGTAGCGTCGAGCCCCCTGTCGGCGTCCAAGCGAGGCCTCGGACCAACCCGGCCAGCTCTAAGCGCTTGTAAGAGTCTTCGGGGTAGTCAGGTTGCCCTAAAAATTCTGTCAGGACTGCTGGTGTCAACGTGACGACGTGCGTCTCATCTGCGGCGACCTTCATCGCCATCTTGCGGGTGATGGTGCGCAGCTTCTTCTCCAGATTGCGGACCCCGACCTCCCGTGCGTATTCGACGGTCAGCCGGCGCAGCGTCTCTCGCGGAATCTGCAAGTGCTCGTTGGTCAGGCCATGATCCGGTAAAATTTTAGGGATCAGGTACTGTTCGGCGATCTGGAGCTTTTCTTCGATCACATAGCCGGCCAACCGTAAGGTCTCCATGCGGTCACGCAGCACATCGGGGATGGTGTCCACGGTGTTGGCGGTCGCGATAAAGAGCACCTGTGAGAGGTCAAAACGCAGGTCTAGGTAGTGATCCAAAAACTCCTTGTTTTGCTCAGGGTCTAACACTTCGAGCAACACCGAGTAAGGGTCTCCGCGAAAGCTGCGCCCCGCTTTGTCGAGCTCGTCGAGCATGATGACTGGGTTCATCGTTTTGGTGGTGCGCAGCGCCTGAATCAAGCGCCCAGGCATCGCGCCGATGTATGTTCTACGGTGCCCCTTGAGTTCATTCTCATCACTGAGGCCACCGACCGAAAAACGATAAAACTCGCGCCCCAAGGCTTTGGCAATGGAGCGTCCGAGGGAAGTTTTTCCGACGCCGGGAGGCCCGACTAAGCAAAGGATTCCACCTTTCATGCGGCCCTTGAGCTTGCTCACCGCGATGAACTCCAAGATGCGCTTCTTCACGTCGTCGAGCCCGTAGTGGTCTTCATCAAGGATCGCCTTCGCCTGCGTTAAGTCGAGCTTGTCTTCTGAGGTGATGTTCCAAGGCAGCGCCGCGATGGTCTCTAGGTATTGATGCACAATCTGCGATTCTGGTGACGATTCGTCCATAAACTCGTAGCGTCGCAGCTCTTGCTCCACGCGCTCTTCAGCCTCTTCGGTCATCTCCAGCAGCTCAAAACGCTCGCGGAAGCGCTCCAATTCTACTTGTTTGCGGTCTTGCTCGAGCCCCAGCTCCATTTTGATCTCCTTGAGCTGCTCGCGCAGGAAGAACTCGCGCTGATGCTTAGAGAGCCGCTCGTCAATCTTCTGGCTGATCTTCTCTTTGAGCAAGCTCAGGTCATATTCTTCGCGCAGCAGCAACAGCGTCTGCTCCATGCGTCGTCCCAGCTCTTGGGTCTCCAGAATTTTTTGCAATGAGCGGCTCTTCGCGTTGGTCATAGACGCGGCGAGGTCGGTCAGGGTGATGGGCTCATCTAGGTTCACCTGCGACAGCAAGTGGTGCATCTCTTGGGAGAAGGTGGGGTTGTGTGGGATCAGCTCTTTCAGGGTGGAGACAATGGCCGCGGCCGAAGCGCGCAGCTCCTCGGTCATGTCTGGCGCGACTTCCTCGATGTACTCTACGTCGGCTGTGTAGTTTTTGCCGTCTCGGAAGAAGCGCTTGACGCGGAAGCGCTTGAGGGTGCTGAGCATGAACTGACAGCTCTCGTCTGGAAGCTCGACCCAGTGCAAGACATAGGCGACGGTGCCTGTGCGATAGAGCTGCGAGGAGCTGCGGATGCTGCGTTGATCGCCTTCTTCCAGCGACTCATCGGGTTTGGCGAGGAGCAGACCAATGATTTTTTCTTCGCGGATGTGTTCTCGAATCCAGCGGCTGACACGGCTGTCGGCGCCGACCATCGTGAGAATGCCAGGGAAAATCGGGCGCTGATAGACAGGGAAGATCGGGATGCGATTGGGCAGGTCCGCGACGGTGATGACGGTACCTTCAGAATCCACGAGCAGGATGCGATCTTTTTTAGCAGCCGGCTCAAGCGCAGTTGTTTTTTTGCGAGCCATAAGTGGGAGTCACATAGGAAAAGAGAGCGGCGGACCCGCCAACGCGGGCCAACACCGTGAGAAATAGGATGAATAGAGGCAGGTCAGGAGTGAAGCTGATGGGCCGCAGCGGCTTCCATGAAGCGGTAGAGGTCGGGCAGCATTTCGGTCGGGTTTTCGAGCAAGCCTTCTACCAACATCGCGCTGCGATAGAGCTGCTCAACGCTTTGCTGCAGGAACTCTGACTCAGCGTCACGCTCCGCCAGCTCGGCCAAGTGCTTGAGGATGGGGTGTTTGAGGTTCACTTCCAGCGTGCGCTTAGCGCCTTGGAAGTCTTGGTTGACCATCTTCATCATCTTCTCCATGTGCGCGCTCATACCTTCTTGGGAATTGACCAAGGAGCACGGGCTGCCTACCAGCCGCTTAGAGGCGATCACGTCTTCCACCCGCTCGCCAAGCTGGCTTTTGATCTTTCCAAGCAAGGTCTCTTTTTGAGCTGGAGAGAGCGTGTCAGCTTCGTCGTCGTCGCCCTCGTTGGGCATCTCAATGTCAGCTTGCGAGATACTCTTCAGCGGCTTGCCTTCGTATTCGCGTAAGTCGGACATTAAGAAATCGTCGATGTGGTCAAAGAGGAAGAGCACCTCGAGGCCTTGCTTGCGGAAGTATTCCAGATTGGGGTGGTGGACGACGGCTTCGCGAGACGGCCCGACGACGTAGTAGATCTCTGCTTGCTCGTCGCGCATGCGGCTGACGTAGTCTTTCAGAGACACGTCGGCGGCGGAGCCTTCGCTGACGGTGGAGTGGAAGCGGAGCAGCTCCACCAGCTTGTTTTTGTTGCCATAGTCGGAGGTGACTCCTTCTTTGAGCAGCACGCCAAATTCGTCCCAGAACTGCTGGTAGACCGTGACGTTTTGGTCTGCGAGGTTTTGCAACTCTTTGAGCAAGCGCGTGGTCAAACTCTTCTTGATCCGTTCGATCAAGGCGTTGTGCTGGACGCTCTCTCGCGAGACGTTGAGGGGCAGGTCTTCAGAGTCTACGACGCCTTGCACAAACCGAAAGTACGGCGGCAGGAGCTGCTTGTGCTCTGGCTGAATCAGCACTTTTTGCGCATACAGCGCGAGGCCCTTACCTTCTCGGGAATACAGCACCTCGTTAGACGCTTTCTGCGGAAAGTAGAGCAGCGCGTAATACTGGATCGGTGCGTCAATGGAGAGGTGCAAGTGCTGAAGCGGCGCTTGGTAGTCATGGCTGAGCTGCTTGTAAAACTCGTGGTACTCCTCCTGTGTGATCTCATCGCGAGACCGCGTCCAAATGGCGGTGACTTGGTTGATGGTCTCGTCCTTGATTTTGACGGGGTGCGGCACGTAGTTGGAGTACTTCTTGACGATGGACTTGAGGCGATATTCGTTGCAGAACTCGTGGGCTTCTTCCTTGAGATGAATCTTGATGCTGGTCCCGCGAGTGCTCTTCTCTGCCGGTTCGACTTCATATTGGCCGCTGCCTTCGGAGCGCCAGGTCCATGCCGACTCAGTGGCTTTCCACGAGCGCGTGGTCAGCTCTACTTTCTGGGCGACCATGAAGACGGCGTAAAATCCGACCCCGAACTGGCCGATCAGATTTTGCACGCTTTGTTGCGACTGCTGCGCTTCGCGCAAGAACTTGAGCGTGCCGGAGCTGGCGATGGTGCCGAGGTTGTTGATCAAGTCGTCATGCGTCATCCCGCAGCCGGTGTCTTCAACGGTGATGGTCTTGGCTGCTTCGTCAAAGGAGAGGGTGACTTCGAGCGGAGCGTCTTTGTCTAGCATTTCGCTTTCTGTGAGCGACAAGAACTGAACCTTGCTGAGCGCGTCGGATGCGTTGGAAACAAGCTCGCGCAGGAAGATTTCCCGCTCGGTGTAGAGAGAATGCACCAGAATGTCGAGGAGCTTCTGCATCTCCGCCTGGTAGGCATGTACTTCTGCACGGGACTGGGTGTCTTCAGGGCTCACTGGGCCTCCTTGCTGTAATGGTCAAGTGTTGAAGGGATTTTCGCGAAAGCGAAAAGGCGAGAAAACTTTTGAAGATAACAAAGTATGGCAAAAAGCGGAAGAATAGATTTTTCAAACTGAACACCGCTCCTTCGGTTGTTGAGGGGGCGGTCGTCGCGTCAGCGTTTTCACGGGAACTTGGAACTGTTATTGCTGCGCCGAAGCATTCACAGATCTCTTTGCTCACCCTCCTCAACGCCATCTCATGAACGCCTCTCGTAAGAGCATTTGGGGCTGGGCCATGTATGACTGGGCCAACTCCGTATTTGCGACCACAGTCATTGCGGGATTTTTCCCGATTTTTTTCAAACAGTACTGGAGCGCTGGGGCTGACGCCAACCTGAGCACCGCTCAACTTGGGCTCGCCAACTCTCTCGCGAGCCTGTTCATCGCCCTCCTCGCCCCG
>CBFIJD010000025.1:37781-46743 GCA_965662845.1 uncultured bacterium
GGCTGACGCCAACCTGAGCACCGCTCAACTTGGGCTCGCCAACTCTCTCGCGAGCCTGTTCATCGCCCTCCTCGCCCCGATTTTAGGGGCCATTGCCGACCGCGGTCGCCTCAAGAAAGTCATGCTCGCGCTGTTCGCCTACCTCGGGGTGTTCATGAGCGCGGGGCTGTATTTTGTTGGACAAGGCGAGTGGGAACTGGCGGTGGCGGTCTATGTCCTTGGGTCGGTGGGCTTCGCAGGAGCAAATGTCTTCTATGACGCGATGCTGCCGGACTTGGTCTCTGATGAACGCCTCGACCGTGTCTCCAGTCTGGGATATTCCATGGGCTATCTGGGAGGCGGAATCCTGTTTTTGGTGAACGTGTGGATGACGCTGCAACCGGAGATGTTCGGCTTGAGTGGTCCGGCCGAAGCGGTGCGGCTGGCGTTCTTGACGGTCGCGGTCTGGTGGGGCGGCTTCACGGTGCTGACGCTGCTGTGGGTCCCTGAGGTCAAGACCGAGGCGCAGATTTCGGGCAATGCGTTCTCCGCCGGATTTCAGCAACTGCGCGAGACGTTCCGCAAAGTGAAGCACCTGCGCACGCTGTTCCTGTTTTTGGTGGCCTACTGGTTCTACATTGACGGGGTCGGCACCGTGATTCGCATGGCGGTTGACTATGGCATGTCCATCGGATTTGAGTCCAAAGATCTGATTACCGCTTTGTTGCTGGTGCAGTTTGTCGGCTTCCCGGCGGCGCTGGTTTTCGGGAAGTTAGGCGAGAAGTGGGATGTGCGCAAAGCGATCCTCGTGGGGATTGGGATTTATATCGTCGTGACAATCTGGGGCACTGTGATGCGGAGTCAGCTCGAGTTTTACGGACTCGCCGTGCTGATTGGTCTGGCGCAAGGGGGCGTGCAAGCCCTGAGTCGCTCGTTTTATTCCCGCATGATCCCACGCAACCAAACCGCAGAATACTTTGGATTTTACAACACCTTAGGCAAGTTCGCGGCGATCGTGGGCCCCTTGTTGATGGGAGGAACCGGCCTGCTCGCGCGCAACGCCTTGATGCCGGAGGACGCTACGGCGGCACAAATGGAGTGGGTCGCGCAAGAAGCCGCGCGCTGGAGCATTGGCTCCATTGTGATCCTGTTTGTGGTCGGTGGCATCCTGCTGTGGTTTGTAGACGAAGAAAAAGGCCGCCAAGAAGCACGCTATCTGGAGCAAAATGTCTGAGACACCAACCTATCGTTTCCCAGTGACCGTATATTACGAAGACACCGACCTCACCGGCGTTGTGTATCACGCGAACTACTTCAGATTTATGGAGCGGGCCCGCTCCGAAATTCTGGGAGGAGAGGCGCTCTATCGCTTGCAGATGGAAGACGGCGTCGCCTTTGTGGTCTATCGGGCAGACATTCAGTTCAAGCGGGGCGCGGTCTTGGGAGATCGGTTAGAAGTCCGCACGCAGCCCACCCTGAGCAGTCGCTTCCGGCTGAGTTTTGCCCAAAACATCTACCGCTCAACAGACGACACGCTGCTCACCACCGCCCACATTGAGCTGGTGTGTGTCAAGGAGGAGCGCCCCGTCGCGATCCCCGAATGGATTTTGCAACACAAGCCCAGCCCCGTGTGATCGTCTGACCTCGCGGAGCTGAGGCGCTTGTTTTCTCTTTTTCAGATCTGGAGACGTCCATGCGCCCCCACCCACTGCGAGAGCACAGGCAAGCCCAGCCAACAGATCCCCGCGCCAACAGATCTTGACGTGCAGACTCCTCCCGCCAGCGATCCCCGCTCGCTTTTGTTGAAGATGTTCGACGCCGCGATCGCCTCTGCGCAACCTGCCCACTGTCTGCCGCCCTTCCTCCCCAAGGCCCAACAGGAACGCCCCCTCACCATCTTTGGCGCTGGCAAAGCTTCCGCGGCGATGGCCCAAGCTGTTGAACAACACTACCCAGGCCCGCTCCGGGGGCTCGTCGTGACCCGCTATGGCTACGGCGTCCCCTGCGAACACATTGAGATTGTCGAAGCGGCGCACCCGGTCCCGGATGCGGCGGGACGGGCGGTGGCAGCACGCATGCTGAAGTGGGCGGCAAGCCTCACCGAGCAAGACACCGTGCTCGGTTTGATCTCAGGTGGTGGCTCCGCTTTGCTCTCGCAGGCCCTCGCAGGCATCACCCTCGCAGACAAACAAGCGGTCAACCAAGCGCTGCTCAGCTGTGGCGCAACGATCCGTGAAATCAACTGTGTGCGCCGTCATATCTCTGGCATCAAAGGAGGGCGGCTCGCAGCGGCCTGCCATCCCGCGAAAGTCATCAACCTGCTCATCTCTGACGTGCCTGGCGACAACCCGCTCGACATCGCTTCTGGGCCGACGGTCGCCGATCCTACCACCTGCGAGGACGCGCTCGCGATTGTGCGTCGTTACGAATTGGCGCTGCCAAGCTCTGTGCGGGCAGTGTTGGAATCTGGAGCCGGAGAGAGCATCCCGCCTACCGACGAGCGGCTCGCCCGCGTGGAGACGCACCTCATCGCGACCCCACAGCTGGCGTTGGAAGCGGCGGCGCAGGTCGGGCGTCAAGCGGGATATGCGGTTCACTTGCTGAGTGATTGTCTGGAGGGCGAGTCGAGAGAGGTGGGCATCGCGATGGCAGGCATAGTGCGGCAAATCGTCCAACGAGATCAACCGTTTCCACGGCCCTGCGTCTTGCTGTCGGGAGGAGAGACGACGGTGACCGTGCGGGGAGAGGGAAGCGGTGGCCCAAACGTTGAGTTTTTGTTGTCGCTAGCTGTGGCCTTAGACGGCTTGGCAGGCGTCTACGCCTTAGCTGGCGATACCGACGGGGTGGACGGCGCGGCAGAGGTCGCTGGCGCGGTCATCTCTCCCACCACGCTAGCGCGGGCTCAAGCCAAAGGGATCGCGCCCCGAGAACGCCTCGCCCACAACGACGGACATGGCTTCTTCGCCGAGCTAGGAGACCAAGTCCTCACCGGGCCGACACGCACAAACGTCAACGACTTTCGGGCGATTGTGATCGTGTGAACGTCGCCTGTGCCGCGCTGGAACAGTTGCCCGATTGCCCACAATCCGGCTAGGCACGGGAGCCTGCCCCTACGATGACCGGCGTCGGGATGAACAACGTGGGAATGAAACACGTGGGAATGAACAAACGTGGGAATGAACAACGTCCCCCCCAAAACCAAAAAAGCGGACCGCCTCCCCCATGAGAGACGATCCGCTTTGGCAGAAGCACGCCCCGCCGGCGGAGCCAACGGGGTAGGCAGAATGGAAAACCTCAGTCTTCCTTTTTGTAGACCTTCACCCCGCCGCCATCGTTGGCGAAGAAGTAGAGCTGTCCATCGAGGCTGAAGAACTTGATGCCAGAACTGCTCGCCCCTGGGCGCAGGTCTCTCACTTGGAGCGTCCCAGCGGGAGTGCCGTTGCTCACCCACAGCTCCTCGCCCGAGACGCCGTCGTTGGCCGTGAAGTAGAGCAGGTTGCCCACCACGCGAGCTTGGGGAGAGCTGACGCCGCTGCCATAGCCAGAGTAGATATCTGCCAACATCATCGTGCCGCTCGGTGTGCCATCGGTCACCCAGAGTTCATAGCCGTATTGGTTCTCTGAATCTCGCGCTGTGAAGAACTGCTTCCCATTCGGAGTCTGAGCCAAAAAGCCATTCATCGAATCAAAGGTCCCCAATCGGGTGTGGCCGGTGGTCCCATTGTCGTTGGTGCTCTGCGCGGTGGTGTAGAGCGCGTAGTCATACGTTGGGTACGACTCGTAGCCGTAGTAGAGCAACTCCCCGTTCAGGTCTGTGACGCCCCGGACAGAGAGATCACTCGAGTCTGTCACAGCGCGGGTCCCGCTCGGGGTCGTGTCTGATTCCCAGAGCCTGCTGTTCGCTGTGAAGTAGAGCTTCCCGTCGGCTTGCATCAGGTTGCTAAAAGAGGATGTGCCGATGTTGGTAATCTTCACCGCCGAGGCCGTCCACGTCATGTTGTCCACCACGGTGCCGTTGTCGTCGGATTCACCTGGTTGCAGCAAGCGCACGCTGTCCAGCGGCAGCTGATAGAGGTCATTGTTGTAGGCGAAATACAGCGTGTCGCTCAGGCGTTGGAGCGAACGATAGTAGCTGCCGCTGCGAGGAGGCATCCCGCTCAGCGCGGAGGTGGCGTTGTCGCCGTTGGTCACATAGAGCTGACCGTAGCAACAGTTTCCATTCGGATCGTAATTGCTGTTGTAGAGCAGGCGCGTCACGTGGTCTGGCTCGCTGTCTAGCGTGATGTCCATCAAGTCGTACGGATACCGCGTAGCAGTGTTTTCGACGAGGGTCGCGTTGTCTGCGCCGTCCAAGTCCACCTTGTAGAGTGGCCAGTACGAGTCTCCACGGTAGCTGTGGAAGAACATCTGATTGCCGCTCTGAGTGAAGCTGTACGGCTCGCTGCCGTTGGACCCTGGGCGTAAGTCCCCCAGCAGCCGGACGCCCGCGTTGTCCGCGACAAGAGGCTCACCTCCGAGCGACTGTCCCGTCGCGTTGTCATAAACGCGAGCGAAGAAGAAATAGCGGCCATCGTCGGTCAACCCGCCTCGTTGAAACTGCCAGTCATAGATCTGCAAGCGCATCGCCGAGCCGTTGTCGAAGTAAGCTGGCAGCTGGCGGGCGGTGCCGTTGTCCAAGGTCCAGACATCGCTACCAGTAGTGAAATAAAGCGAATCATCTTCATCCGTCGTTATCCAAGCACCGGTGGCATTATCGTATCGATCTCCACCAGCGATCCCGTCGATGTATCCCACGGTGGTGCCGTTGTCGTCTTTTAGGGTGGTCACGAGGTTGAAGGCGCCGACGATGTCTTTGTCGACCACCAGGCCACTGGGGAATTGCCCGGCTTTCATCTGATAGGTGATCTCTGTGCTGGCGCCGGTGCCGTTGTCGTCGGTGACGGTCAAGGTCACCGTGCCGCTGAAGGAGGGGTCATAGTTGAGCATGGTCGCGGGGTTGACGGTGGCGTTCGCGAAGGTTGGGGTCGGCACGCCTAGGGAGCCGTTGTCATTGTTGGCCGTGAAGTCCCATTCATAGCGAATCTGATCCAAGGGGCCGTCATCGCTGACATCGGCCGTCCAGAGGATGGAGTCCGTGTCATTGTCGCGCCATCCAACGAGAGAGGTGACGACGGGGCTGAACTGGATGCCCGAGATGCTTGCGCCTCCGACAACGGTAACACCAATGCTAAAACTAGATTTTACTCCAACACCTTGCTGGTTTTTGACAGAGACCGTGTTAGTGCGTTGTCCAGCACTGACAGGAGCAAAGTAGGTAGAGCTGAGCGTTGCCGATGTTCCAAGCAAATTCACGCTACCAACAGAAGGACTAAAAGACCCACCTTGTGGGGCCTCAAATATGTAGTCAAGCTGAGCTCCAGATGATCCTTCAATTTCCACTTGGACAGTAGCGTTATCTCCGGTTCCCACGCTAGAAGGTACCATGATGCGGGTGATGCGAGGAATCGCCAGCACGGCCTCATCGGCGATGGGGTCCATGCGTAAGTTGAGGGAGTTGGTGCCATTGTCGAGGGACTGCTGAGTGGTGCCGGCAAAAATCAGCACACTCTGGTTGTCATAGGCGCGCCCGTCGAACTGATAGACCTGGCCGACGTTGATGTCGAAGACTTGCCCTGTCCAGACGCCCCCGACGTTAGAGAGGTAGGTAGACTGTAGCGTGGAGCCGGTGGTGGCGTTCTTGACGTCGATGGTGATGTTGTCGATGTCGTCGTAGCCGCCGAGGTAGCGGGCAGCGCCACGGCTCCCACGGGTGGAGCGTTCTTGGAGCTGGACCTCTAGGGTGACAGCCTCGGCGGTCGTTGGCTGGCTGGTGGAGGGGGCGGCCGCGTTCGAGGTGGACGTCTCGGCGTACTGCTCGGTCGCAGGTTCAGAGGCACAAGCCGCCAAAACAGCGGTGACGGCCCAAGGGAGGAAGTATTTCTGTAAATAACGCATGGTGGTCTCCTTTGTTTTCAGGGAGTTGTGATCCAAGGGAATTCACCCACGCTCAGGGCACGGGTGAGGATCGTAGTGCGTCCGGAGCCGTTCTCGTCAGTGACGCGCAGCGTCAAGGCCCCGGTCACATTGTCGTGATAGTCGGTCATCTCGGTTGGGTTCGTGGTGGGTCCCGAGAAGGTGTGGTCTTCCATAGACCACTGAAAGCGGAGCGCGCTCTGGGGGCCGTCGTCACTGACAACCGCTTGCAGAGTGAGCGTGCTCGCAGCCGAGCGAGTGAGCTGGATCTCTTCAATCACAGGAGAGAACGCGAGCCCGATGGTGAGGGAGTTGCCCACGGCTTCGTCGACTTGGGCCGTGGCATTATCGACGGCGTCTTCGATGTCAGCGATGACTTCGGCTTCCACGACGGTGTCGCTCGCGTCGGGAATCGCAGCGCTGACGGCAGCGACCGCAGCGCTGACGCTGTTGAGGATTTGCTCGCGCACACCGCTCTCTGCGATCTTGCTCGGCGCGACGAGGTTAGGGTTGTCAAGAATGTTGGTGACTGCGGCGGTCGTCACCGTCTGTAGGGCCTCGTCTGAGGTGAAGTTCTCTTGCTCTACGAGTGTCGCGGCGACGGCGGCGACGCCTTCGAGCTGTGCGGCGGTAGATTCGAGCAAGGGGGTGTCTCCGTTGGTCAACACTTGCAGCACGGTCTCTACGGTCTTGGCGACGCGCAGCAGCTGTCCGCTGGTGCCGGCTGGGTCGGCGATGTCGGTGTTCCAGCCGCCGAGTTCGTCGAGCGTGGTCTTCAGGGCGGGTTGCGTCGTCACCAGCGTCGTCAGGGGCGTGACATTCACTGTGGTCTGGCCGACTTCGGGCATTGGCGCCAGCATGGGCAGCGCTGAGACCTCTTCACCGTCGGCGTTTGTCACCGTGCCACCGGAAGAGAAGAGCACGAAGTTTTGATAGCTGGCGCTGAGGGCGTAGCCGCCGCCGCTGTCCGAGACCGCGGTCACTTCACCCGCGTCTTGCTGGAGGTTCCCTGTCAGTGAGTCCGTGCGAATGATGTCTGCGACCACGAGCCCTCCTTTCACATAGCCTTGCGCGAGTTTCCCCGCAAAAACGCGTCCGTTTGTGTTAGATGATGTGTTGTCATAAATCACGATCACTTTCTCTTCTAACTCTATTGGTTGTGTGAAAGACGAGGACTCATTGTTGTCGTTATGAGAGCAACTCATCAGAATAAAAAAACAAAAAAATAGCTGAATTTTGAATAACAATGATCCAATATTGTGAAGCATTATTTTTCACTATAGATGTATCGTAAAAATACCGAAGAGGCTTGTTGTGATGTGATTTTTGCCTCTGTTTTATCATCATATTTGAATGATTGATCCTGTAACATTTGCTGCGAACGAATACCAAAAGACCAGGGAGAGGACAAATGCAATGAACAACTTAGTTGCCAACCCGACGTGACTTTTCCTTGTTTTGTTGTTTCAGAAAAGTACACGTTCTCACTACTTTGATGTTTATAAGAAAATCGGCTTTCACTCCACCCAAGCAAAACGCCCCCATTGATCGATATTCGATCAAACAGACTCAGTTGATAACCACCCTGTCCTAGCAGCGCATATTGTTCCCAATAAAGAGTCCCTTTAAAGTCATCAATACGGGCTCTTCCTGTAGCAATGATATGCTGCTGGCTAAGTCCGATAAACCATCCAGAGGAAAACAGAAAACGATAATTAGGAAATTCTCGGATACTCCCGCTTAGAGAAAAAGCATAACCTCTCTCTTGATAGACAGCCTCAAATAAACCGTAGCCTAATTGCCAATCATGAAAGGTCAATGATGGGCTTCGCTCTGCATCTCTACGAGTATTAGTGTCTCGCTTTGCTGTTTCCTTTACAGTCATCAACTCTTCATTTTCTCTTAATTCTGTTGCTCTGTGCTGTGTCGGTGTTTCTCTTTCAGGTAAAGCCTCCAAATAATCCACATCGGTATCTTTTGTTTTTGTTTCGTCTGAAAGATTCATTATCTGCGAAGGGGTTTCAATTTTGGGAACTTTTTCGATTTTTTCAGTCTGTTGCTTAGGGCAAAAGAAATCTACAATTTCTACTTTTATTCCATCTTTTTTTAATTGCATTAAAATGTCTTGTTTTTCTTGTTCTGAGCACTCGTTTGCGTACAGTAAAGGGCAGGATAAGAAAACAAGAAAAATGACTGTCGATAACAAGAATAAAAGATTTTGTTTCAACTTTTTTTCCTGTAAAAAACGAATTTATCTATGTAATCGTTATTTGAGTGGAACTGATTTTTTCCAGTTTAATTGGGACTCTTTATTAATTTTAGATAGTCTAATTATCAGATAATAAATAGTTTAAGAAATTCCACTTAAATAGGCGGTAAATGTAGTGTCCAAAGTGTACTTCGCGTAAAATGCTCCAAGCATTGCTCTATCTGTCACGATAGAGACTGGTTGCGTTTGTGGAGCTGGAGCGAGACGGCGGCAATCGTCACCAAGAGACGCGGCTTGTGTCCCCCCCGACAGCCCGCTGAGTAAGCAAAATACAGCGATACACAAAGTATTTTGAATGCTCATGAGGCCAAGGCTCAACGGACAGCAGCGTTAGTAGATGAAAAATTATACAAAGGGTGAGTGTAGAGGAGTCGAAATGAAGGGCAAGAAAAAGAATTGTAAATTGTATCACGAAAAGGCCAAGGAGTTTACAGTAGGCGCGGGCAGAGGCAAAAATCGTCAATTATATCAGAGAGGATACAATTTTCACATTCGTGTTACACAAGCTGCGTAGGGAGAATTTTTTTCAAAAAAGTTGCTTTGGTGGTGGCGAGAAGTGGTGAGGGAGAGGGTGGAAGCGTAACAGCGCATCCATGCTCGTTATGAGCTTGCCCTGATTCGGGGAAAATGCGGAGAAATGCGGAGAAATGCGGAGAAATGCGGAGAAATGCGGAGAAATGCGGAGAAATGCGGAGAAATGCG
>CBFIJD010000026.1:0-45749 GCA_965662845.1 uncultured bacterium
TGGCTCTGCTTGAAGTCACCACGCAGCAGCTCCGCCAAGCTTCAGATGTAGGCGGCGGGGTTGGGTTT
Organism: uncultured bacterium; assembly: GCA_965662845.1. Lineage (GTDB taxonomy): Bacteria > SAR324 > SAR324 > SAR324 > NAC60-12 > JCVI-SCAAA005. Next base: position 69 of record CBFIJD010000026.1, read on the forward strand.
TGGGACATCACGCGAATGCGTTCCTTTCTGGAAGAGGACACCGAGGGTTGAGGCGCTGACTGGAACGCATCAAGAGCTAATATTTATTTTATGAAAAGAGTGTCCCCAGAGCGGGGAGAAGAGCGGGGCCTGAGCCTCGTGAGCGACCGTCCCCCATGTGTGTAACGCGGTCGGCAAAGCTCAGGTTCTGAAGATTGTTGGGGGATTACACGTTATGGCCTCGCAGCATCAGGTGCCAATACAGCGGAGGCAGAAGCTTCGTTTTGAGCATCCACATCGAGAATCGCTCTTGCGTGGGGTCAAGTGGGAAGCTTGGCATGAGCTTGCCGCCGTAGCCAAATTCCGCCAAGACGACTTTTCCTTTCTTGGTAATCAGCGGACAGGACGCATAGCCGTTGTAAGAGGCGTCTAGAGATTTGCCCTGCATGACCGCGGTTAAGTTCTTGACCAGCACAGGCGCTTGCTTACGAATCGCGGCAGCAGTCTTGGAGTTCGGCGTTGAAGAGGCGTCTCCCAGCGAGAAGACGTTGGGGAACTTCGTGTGTTGCAGCGTGTGCTGATCCACATCCACCCAGCCCGCTTCGTTCGCGAGAGGACTGCTGCGCACAAAGTCAGGCGCACATTGCGGTGGCACGACATGGAGCAAGTCGTACTTCAGGGTGACCTGCTCGCTTTTGTCATCGGCCAACGCCACGTCAAAGGTGGCCTCTTTGGCTTCGACGTCCACTTTGGTCAAGTTGTGCCGATAGTGCATCTGCACGCCATAGCGCTCAATCACTTGCTTCAGCGTGGGCACAAAGTCTGCGACGCCAAATGGGGCCACGCCGGGCAAACAGAACTTCAGGTCAATGTCGTGGTCTACCCCACGGGTTTGGAAGTTGTCACCTGAGAGATAGACAATCTTCTGGGGAGCCCCAGCGCATTTGATTGGCATCACCGGTTGGGTAAAGACGGCGGTTCCAGCGCGAAACTCGCTGATCATTTCCCATGTCGCTGCGGCTCCTTGTGTGGTGTAAATGCTGGTGACACCGTTCTTGCCCACATCATCTGGGTTGAGGCCGGCAATCTGCGCCCAGTCCAGCTTAATGCCCGGCGCCACGATCAGATATTCATACTCCACGCTCTCGCCAGAACGCAGCGTGACCTTGTTCTCTTCCGGCTGAAAGCTCTCTGCATACTCTTTGATCCAATCGGCTTCTTTGGGCATGACGTCGCCTTCGTTGCGGCGAGTGGACTCCACATCCCAGCCAATGCCACCACAGAGCGTCCAGCCCGGCTGATAGTAGTGGTCTTCGGACGGTTCAATCACCGCCAACTCTAAGCCCGAGTGTTTTCGCAACAGCTGCGACGCTGCGGTCAATCCTCCTGCGCCGCCACCGACAACAACGACTTTATATTTTGCTCTCATCGTGTGCTCCCTTGTTGGTTGGTTCCTCCCAGAATGCACAGCCCATAGCGATTTCTAAGGGACTGCTTTCGCCCTACTTGTAGCACGCATTTGAATATCTACAAAACTTCAAATGCTGGACTCAAAATATTGGTCGACCAAAGATTTCAAGAGAAGAGGACGCGAAAACATGAACACACCGCCTAGCGCGCGCTCAGACAGCGTCTGAGGTTGCAGGGATTGCCGCGAAAAAAATGACGCAAAAAAACAACTATGTACGGATCTTGAAAGAGGTACGGTTTCACACCCCAATTGCTCATCTAACAACTCATCTGGTTATGTCACGACACCTGATCATTGGAGATGTTCACGGGTGCGTCAGAGAATTGGAATCTCTGCTCCGGAAGGTCCGCTATCGAGCGAGCCGCGACACGCTAGTCTTTGTGGGCGATGTGTTCAATAAAGGCCCCTTTGGCTATGAAACCCTGAGTCTCATCCAAGACCTCAGCACCGACGGTAAAGTCACCTTGGTGCGCGGCAATCATGACGAAAAATTTCTGCTGTTTTACCACCGCTTTGCCAGCAAACTGCGTCAGGGCGATCTGCCGCCCAAGCGACTGGCAGAGGCTTGGTTGGGACCTCAGGGGCCCGAGGCCCTCCGCAAGTTCCGCAAGCGGGACTGGAAGTTTCTCCACGAGACCCCGCTCGCTTACCAAACCAAAGGCCTCACTGTGATTCACGGTGGCCTCTCTCCCAAGATTCACACAGCAGACAAATATCTTCAGGACTCCCATAAGTGGTCAGCGAAGCAGCGCACCGAGATCAAATCGATCATGTACATCCGCCAGCTGCATAAGAACGGAGCCCTCCCCAAAGCCAATGAGACGCGTCGGCTTGTCCCGTGGACAGAGCTTTATGACGGGCGCTTCGGGGTGGTGGTCTATGGACACCAACCGGCGCCGCATGTGCGACACGCTCGCCAGACGTATGGCATTGACACCGCCTGCTGCTACGGCAACCGCCTGACGTCTCTGATCTATGAGCCGGGGGAGCCGATCTATTGGGAGTCTGTGAACGCTCGTAAATGTTATGCCCCCAGCCGAGGGAGCAAAAGACTGCGCTATGCGTCCGCCGCAAATTGAAATGTCCACGCCTGCTCAGGCTCCTGACACACGAGAGCACCCGCTGGCGGTGCTGCAGCGCACTCCCCAGTGGCAAGAGCTGCTCCGCTGCTGGGAGGCACGCCGACAACAGTGGGTCAGCGCCGCGGCGTCGCCCTCGCTCCAAGAGTGGCAGGCCCTCGTGCTGCTGGGGACCTGCGTGGGCTTCTTTGAGCGCGAGCTGCGACCTGACGCGGCCGCTCATCAATACATCTTCCCGCGCCTGCTAGAAGACGTGAATCGTCTCCATGAACAGCTCTCCGCACAGGCCACAGATTTGCACAGTCCGGCGCTGCTGCATCAAGTCTTCGACTACGGGGTGCAGTGGGTTTACTACATGGACTGGGATCTCTACATCTCTCAAGAACTCTACTGAACTCTCTCCCTGAGCATCCGCTGTGTCACTTCTGCACCGTGTTTCCCTTGGACTGCTGCTGCTGGGTCTGTGTGCCTCAGCCTCTTCCACCGCTGCCATGTCCCGCGCTGACGAGCCTTACACGTTGCAGCTTGTGAGCACCTCTGTCGGCTACGGCGTCTTCGGCGGGAAGTACCTCACTGAGGAGTGGTTAGTGGGGTTGCAAGCGACGGAGGCGTCACAATACCAGAAGACTACCGAGCCTTATGCTCGCGTCAATCGAAAGCCCTGCTGTCAGGAGAGCTTGAAGCAAGAAGCGACCGTTGCCCTGCTGCTGGCGCGCTGGCACGTATTAGACAACCCGTTCTTTCTGCAAGGTGGCGCCGCATATCGACGGCAAGAGCACATCGCTGAGTACGACCACGGCTGGCTGGGTGAAGTGCAAGTCACCTGGAGCTCCTTCGCGGCGAACGCAGGAGTCGGAGGGCAATGGCTGCTTGACTCAGGCCTCACCTTGGGAGCCGGCTATAGCGTCTTGTTCTCTGAAGAACCGAAACTGCGTCACCGGATGATCGAACCTCAGTATGTCTTTGATCCTGACGAGCAGGCCTACATTGACAAGAAGATGCGCCAAGAGCGCAATCGCCTCGATGACTACGCCCGCTGGCCTGTTTTCATGGCGAGTCTCGGCTGGAGTTTCTGAGCGAGCGCCGTTAGGCTGCCTCCTCTTGCGTCACGTATTGCGCGCTCTGAGGTGCTCTATGTTCGCCCGATCTGGAGCATCGCAACGATCTTCTCCTCAAGGGGAGAGACACTCGCTGAAGCCGCCCCCCTCCGGCACCGTTTGAACGCCGCAGGCATCACCTCCAACCCTGAATCTTCATCCTTGCGAGAATCCAAATGATTCACCTTTACACTTGGGCCACCCCGAACGGCCGCAAAATCTCCATCGCGCTTGAGGAGCTAGCGCTGCCATACCAGACACATCCCGTCGACATCAGCGCCGATGAGCAGTTTCGCCCAGAGTTCTTGGAGATTAGCCCCAACAACAAAATCCCAGCGATTGTCGAGGAAGAGACGGGCATCACGATGATGGAATCCGGCGCGATCTTGCAATACCTCGCCGCCAAGACGGGCAAGCTCGGAGGCGATGAGCAGAGCCGCTGGAACGTGACGCAGTGGTTGATGTGGCAAAAAGGCGGGCTGGGTCCCATGCTCGGGCAAGCCTATCACTTCCTGCAGGTGCACCCTGAAGTGGAATACGCAGCGGAGCGCTATCGCCAAGAAGCGCAGCGACTCTATGGCGTGCTGGACAAACAGCTCGCCAACCACGAATTCCTCGCTGGCAGCGAGTACAGCATCGCAGACATTGCCACGTGGCCTTGGACGTGTGGTCACAAAATGCAGGGCGTCAGCTTCGCCGACTTTCCACACGTCAAGCGCTGGTATGAACACATCGCGGCCCGCCCCGCTGTACAACGCGGTTATCGAGTCCCCGACGCAGAAGCCGTCATTCCCGCCGCCGACTGACCTCCCTCTCACAAACTCCCATGGCACTCAAGACTCTCTGGACGCAACGACAAGCATGGCTCCTTGCAATCCGCCCCAAAACGCTGGGAGCCGCCATCGCGCCGGTCATGATCGGCACGGCGCTCGCCGCCGGAGATGGCGCTTTTCATCTGAACGCGGCGCTGGCGGCGCTGTTGGGGGCGGTTCTGATTCAGATCGGAACCAACTTTGCCAACGACTACTACGACTTTCAAAAGGGCGCCGACACCGCAGAGCGTCTGGGCCCACAACGAGTGACGCAGTCCGGTTTGTTGCCTCCTGCAGCGGTCAAGCAGCTGTTCCTCATCGTGTTTGGGCTGGCGGCGCTGTGCGGCGTGTATTTGGTGGCGCGAGCAGGCTTCCCGATCGTCGTGATCGGTTTGCTCTCTGTGGCGTGTGGGATTGGCTATACCGGAGGGCCCTATCCGCTGGCCTACAACGGGCTGGGCGACATCTTCGTCCTCATCTTCTTTGGCCCTGTCGCCGCTGGAGGGACGTACTTCGTGCAGGCGCTGGAGTGGAGCTCACTGGCGCTGGCAGCAGGGCTAGTGCCCGGTTTGACCGCGACCGCGTTGATTGCTGTCAACAACCTCCGCGACGCGCCAACGGACGCCAAAGTCGACAAAAAAACGCTCGCGGTGCGCTTTGGAGAAGACTTTGTGCGCTTCGAGATTCAGTTTGCGTTGCTGCTGAGCGGGACGCTGCCGCTGTTGCTTGTCTTGGCTGACCCCGATCACTGGCCCGCGCTGATCTGCCTCGCGACGTGGAAGCCAATGCTGGAGATCATCCGCTCAATTCGCCTTGGCACGACCGGGCGGGGCTTGAATCTGGTCCTCGCGCAAACAGGCAAGCTGCTGCTGCTGCAAGCGCTCTTGTTCTCGGGCGGGTGGTTGCTCGGAGCCTTGTTCTGAAGTTCAAGCGCTGTGCGGGATGCCGGCAAGCCGTGAGCGTCGCGTTCCGTATCCAAACCACCCGAGGGGGTGACTGGGTCTTCGTCTGCCGCGTCTGCATGGAAGCCAGCCGCCAGGAGAACCCCGACTATCGCTACGGCGGCACGTGGAAAGGAAAGCGACACTGAGCGCGGCTCAAACGCGAGGAAACCAGCAGCGCACCGCGTGCTGCTCAGAGAGCGCCACGCGCGGTGGAGCTTCCTGCGCACACTGACTCTGGCGAAAGGCGCAGCGGTCGTAAAAACGGCAGCCTTGTGGGAGGTCTCGCAACGAAGGGAGCGCCCCCGGAATCGGCGTGAAGGTCGCGTTGGTGTCTTCAGGGCGCGGTCTCGCCTGCTGCAGCGCGATGGTGTACGGATGCGACGGCGTCTCTAGGTGCGCGACGGGCACCTCCTCAATGATCTCCCCGGCATACATCACAATCACCCGATCCACCAAATAGCCCACCACGTCCAAATCGTGCGAGATGAACAGCATCGCCATGTGGCGCTCGCGCTGAAGCTCTTGCAGCAGCTGCAGAATCTGCGCTTGTGTGGTCACGTCGAGCGCAGTTGTCGGTTCATCGGCGATGAGTAAGTCCGGCTCGTTGATCAACGCCATCGCAATCATCACGCGCTGTCGCATCCCCCCTGAAAACTGGTGTGGATACCAACCCAGCTTCTCCTCGACCTCCCGAATCCCAACTTGTCGCAGCAACTCCGCGCAGCGCTCCCGGCGCTCTCTGCCCGACAAGCGCGTGTGCTCGCGCAAGACCTCTTCCAGCTGCTCACCAATGCGCAACACCGGATTCAGCGCCGTCATTGGCTCTTGGAAGATCATCGCGATCTCGTTGCCACGGATTTTGCGCCACTCGCGGTTGGAAGCGAGCAACAGATTTCGACCACGCCAACGCAGCTCACCAGCTTGACTCAGCAACGGAGGGCGACTGATCAGCCCCAAAATCGAGAGCGCCGTGAGGGACTTTCCACAACCTGACTCGCCAACGATCCCGACGGTTTCGTGGGGTTCGATGCTCAAATTCAGGTGGTGCAGAACTGGGAGCGGTTGGCTTTGCTGTTGTAGCGTGAGGGAGTAGTCGTGGAGTTGAAGCAGCGGAGTCGATGCGGACATGGTGGTCTTGGCTAGAGTTGAGCAGCCAAGATACGGATTTTGCGAGCAGTGGCAAGCGGTGTGTGGTCTGGAATCAGGAGCGTCAGCGCGGCATGCCCTGAACCGTTCCTGATTCCCTCCTCCCTAGTTGAAAATCGCATGTGCGATTCTGACGCTTCTCTGCACAGCGGAGGCCACTTTCACGAGAACGTGACATTTTGCGAGAAAATGAACACGTAGTGACGGATTCGCAACTTTAGTGATAGAAAACAGCTCAAACGCTGCGCTATCTACTAGGTAAAAAAACTTAGATTCAGCGCAAACCACACATTTTTCTCTTAAGAAATACAAAAAAGATAAAATTATCATTTTTAGACTCACGTCGATTGCGCTCCTCTCACGATGCTTTGCGCAGGCAGCGCGCGCTAGTCAGAGAAGTCCAACCGTCGCGCATTCTCGAGAAAGTCATGGTTGTGTACGATCACATTTCCCCCCTCTAAGAGTAGAATTCCATACATCGGCGCTTCGTGGATCAGCCCAAACGGCTCGCCCCGCATCGAGAGGGTCACCTGATGCACCGTTGAGCGCTGGGTCGCAAACGGAATCCCGCGCCAGACGCCGTGCACGGGGCGATGCAAATGCCCAAAAAACAAGTGTCGCACGTTGCTGTGCGAGGTCACGACGTCCACAAACCGCTCGGGCTCACGCAGGCTGCAGGCGTCCATATCGGGGATGCCAACCGTGAAGGGAGGGTGGTGCATGAAGAGATACACGTCGCGCTCGGCATAGCGCTCTAGCTGTTGCTGAAGCCAAGCGCAGCGTCGCTCACAGTACACTCCATCTGTGAGGCCTTCCTCTAAAGTATCCAACAACAGCAACACGCCCGCCTCACACTCCACCGCTGACTGCACAAAACCGTGCTCATCGCAGGGAATTTCAGGAAACGTCGCGCGGAAGTGGTCGCGAGCGTCGTGATTTCCGACGATGAGGTGATACGGCGCCTGGGCTTCGTGAGCGAGGACTTCGCGCAGCAGCGCGTAAGACTCTCGATCACCGGAGTTGGTCAGGTCTCCGGTAAAGACCAAGGCGTCTGCGTCAGGGTGCCGCTGTGCGATGTTCCGCAGAGCGTGGCGTAAGTTCTCATGCGGGAAATAACCATAGAGCTCTTGGGTGCGTGGGACGAGGTGCAAATCGGTGAGTTGTATCAATTTCATCAGAGCGCTCGGGACGAAGGGTAGGGGATTTTGTTGATTTTGTGCATTGGGAACATAAATGCTCAAGGCCAACTGCATTCTGCATTCTTTTGTCGGGTTGCGCCGCGCTTACCGAAGCAGGCTCACCGGCGGCTTCTACCAGGCCCCAACAGACAACGGCGACGCGTCCGTTTGATGTGCCGATTGATGTGCCGACGCTCTGGAGTCGCTTGACAACGCAAAAGCCTGCCCTGAGCATAATAAGGCCTTTCGTTGGCGCAGCAACTTTCTTCCGAACGTTTGCTGGTTTTCGGAATTCCTCTGGAGACAGTCACCACCTTCCCTCTTCGTTTGGAGAAAGCCATGTTGAAGCAAGAAATCATCGAATTGTACGACGAATACACGCACGCGCCGCTCCCCCGCCGCACGTTCTTAGAACGTCTGGCGACGCTCGCAGGAGGAGCTGCGGCCGCAGTCGCGCTGCTGCCCATGCTCGAGAACAACTATGCTCAAGCGCAGATGATTGAGGAAGACGACCGACGCCTCACCACAGATCGCGTCAGCTTCCCGACTCCGAACGGCGCAATCCAAGGCTACCTTGCGCGCCCACGCTCGGCAGGACAATTCCCGGCCATTGTCGTGATTCATGAGAACCGAGGTCTCAACCCACACATCGAAGATGTCACCCGCCGCGCCGCCTTGGAAGGTTACATCGCCTTAGCCCCTGACGCATTGAGCCGAGACGGCGGCACTCCCGCAGATCCAGATCAAGCCCGCACCCTCATCAACGGATTGGACGCCGCCGTGACGCAGCAAGATTACCTCGCAGCGGTCAGCTTTTTGAAGAACCACCAAGACACCATTGGGCGAGTGGGCTGTGTTGGCTTCTGCTGGGGCGGCGGTTTGGTGAACCGGCTCGTCGTCGCGACCACAGACCTCGACTGCGCCGTCTCTTTTTATGGCCGCCAAGCGAGCGCGGCTGAGGTACCAAAAATCCAGACGCCGCTGATGCTCCACTACGCTGGTTTGGACGAGCGCATTAACCGCGGCATTCCCGACTTCGTGAACGCGCTGACCGCGAACGCGAAGCCGTTTACGCTCCACCTCTATCCTGAGGTCAACCACGCCTTCCACAACGACACAAACGCCGCGCGCTACAACCGTGACGCCGCCCAGCTGGCTTGGAGCCGCACCATCAACTTCTGGAAGCATCACCTCTACGCGTAATCTTCGCCGCTCTCAACGCTTCGGCCACCACGTCGGAGCGTGTTCGAGGCTGCGCAAAACGTCTTGCCTCGCCGCCTGCCAGAATGCATGTTCTGCGTTTTCACGTTTCTTGGATGTCGCCTCGCTGTGGAACACGCGACTCATTCTGGACTCCGCAGCGCTTGCGCCTGAAATCTCTGATCGTTGAAGTCCAACAGAAGCGGAATCAACAGATGATCTTTCTGCCAAGCGCGACTCACTGAGCCTCTCTCCTAACTCTCCTTGCTTCAGGCCTCATGGTGAAACCTGTCATTGACGAAGAACGCTTTTATGACGTGGAAGAGCTGTTCTACTCCTCCACAGCTCCGAACAGCAAAATCGTCAGCTTCAATGAAGTCTTTGTGCGCATCAGCGAATACACGCCCAACGAGCTGCAAGGAGAGCTGCACAGCCTCATTCGGCACCCCGACATGCCGCGCGCGGTTTTCAAGGTGTTTTGGGACTTTGTGGAGGACGGCAAGCTGATCATTGCCTATGTGAAGAATCAGTCGAAGTCAGGGAGATATTACTGGGTCTTAGCCAGCGCGGTCCCCATTCAAAACGAGCAAGGGCGCATCATTCGTTATGTCTCCACCCGTCTGCGTCCAACAAGTGAACTCTTCGCGCAAGTTCCGGCTCTGTATGCCGCGGTGCTCGCTCATGAAAACCAGCATGGCATGGAGGCCGCGATCGCGTTCTTGCTGGAGCAGCTGCGCGGGCTAGGCTTTCCCGACTATGAAGCGTTCATGCGAGCGGCCTTGCAGCATGAGATCCACTCTCGCCAACGCCTCCTCGCAGCGCGCACTGAGCCTTATATCCCCGCCTTGAGTGTGCCCGTGCCGGTTGCGCTGCAACAACCACTACGCCTCAGCGAGCGCCTCAGCGACCAGTACCAGCACTTGCTCCAAGAGCTGACTGAGCTGCAACACAACGCCGAAGCGCTCCAAGAGTTCACACAGATTGTGCGCAGGATCGCAGATGACATCCAGCTGCTGGCATACAACTCTTTGGTCGTCGCGGCCAAAGCTCGCGAGCAAGGACGCACCTTTTTTGTGATCGCCGAAGACATGGGGCGCCAATCGCGTCGCATTCGAGCGCTTTCAGAGCGCGCCAACCAAGGCATTGCCGAACTCAACGCACACCTCACCGAGCTGCTCCATCACCTGATGCTGATCTCCGTTCAAACCGAGATGACACGCAATCTGTTCCGCGAGCATGTGGCCGTCCAAACTTCGCTCAAAGACGTGCCGCTGCTGCTGCAAGTGATCCGCAACTCCGAGCGTGAATGTCGGCGCGCCTTCCAGCTCCTCGATATGCAGTCGCAGCAGCTAGTGCAACAGGTGCGAGAGATTGATCAGGTCTTGTTGCAGATTGACATGCTGTCTATGGCAGGGGGCATCACCGTCGCTGAATTGGGAAGCGTTGGGCACGAGTGTCAGCTGCGCATTCAAGACATCAAAACCCTCTCGCAACGAGCGATCCAGGAGGTTAGCCGCATGCAGACCATTACGTTGACCCTGCAGCAGCGCGCGACCTCGACCCTGCGTGAATATCGTCAGGCGCTGGAAGATTACGACCAGCTCCTGAGGCGCGTCTCTGACGGGCGCTAAGACCTGGTCGCGTCGCCTGTACCTCTGGCCTTCCGGTGGTTCCCTGTCTACAATATTTTCTCTTTGTCCCAACGATCACCTGCTGCTGTGGAGAACGATATGGATCGACGACGTTTCTTGAGTTTTTCTTTCTGGGGAGCCCTGACAGGGGGAATCGCGCTACCTGCGCTGCTGCATGCCTCTAACCGCGTCAGCGCCACCCCCACCGACATGGAGGGCCCTTTCTATCCCACCAGCCGCCGCCCCGATGAAGACGCCAACCTGCGCCAAGTCAACGGAGAAGAAGCCGAAGCGGAGGGCCCGCGCCTCGATCTACGCGGACAGCTGAGCAGCCGTGACGGAGCGCCTCTCGTCGGGGCCACCCTTGAAATTTGGCAAGCAGATCCGCAAGGGCGCTATCTGCACCCGCGAGACCCTTCCACAGGCGAGCGCCACCGCAACTTCCAATACTGGGGGCGCGCCATCACCGACGCGAACGGCAACTACGCCTTCCGCACCTTGCTCCCCGGGCCGTACAGCGGCCGCCGACCACACATCCACTTCAAGGTCTGGCTCAACGGGCGTGACGTCCTCACCAGTCAGATGTACTTCACCAACCACCCCGAGAACGACCGCATGTCTTTCTGGGAACGGATGCAAGATCGCACCGGACAGCTCATCGAACTCCAGCCCCACAACGACGGACACTTCTCCGGGGACTTCGCGATTGTCGTGTAGTTGTCAGCGCGCCTAACTTGCCAACATCACCCCGCCAGCAAAACTTGTCCCTTTTCGCAAAACCCGTATTCCTCTGCCTTTCCTCGTTTGCTTGACGGCTTTTTTTCCCACAACCCAAGGACAGGCCATGATTACTGGCGAACTCAAATCCAAGATCGACAGCATCTGTGACACGATTTGGTCTGGAGGTATCTCCAATCCACTGACGGTGATTGAGCAGTTGACCTACTTGCTCTTCATCAAACGCTTAGATGAGCTGCACACGCTCAAGGAGCGCAAAGCCTCTCGCGCCGGCAAACCGATGGAGCGCAAACGCACCGACAAGAGCTTCTTTGTGCCGAAAGAAGAAATCCGTCAGAACGGCTATGATCTGTCCATCAACCGCTACAAAGAAGTGGAATATGAAGCCGTTGAGTACGATCCGCCTAACGTGATCCTGGCGCGGTTAGCTAAGCTGGATGAAGAGATTGCTGCCGGACGCAAAGAACTGGGGGGATGCTATGACGAAGACCGAAATCAATAACCACAACTTGAAGAAGATTCTGGAGGGAGGAAAGGAAGTATATGCCCGACCAGAGAACTGAAGCTGGAAGTCCCGAAGAATCGTTGCTGTATGCTCGTAGTGACTTGCAACTGGCTCAGATTGGACAAACACCGGGCGTTAGTAGTCCAATGATTGCGTGATGAACAGCTCGGCTCACTATATCCCGACAGGAGGAAATGCAGTGTGCAAAGAGTGCTTCGCGGAAGCTCTCCAAGCATGGAATTCGTGGTCATCACAAACAAAACGTTCGCGGCAAGGAATGTGGTCGCCAGTTCGTCGAAAATCCCTCGGACCATGACCGAATCAGTGAAGAGACTCGCCGCTTCGTTGACTGCTTACTATGGGAGAAGCGCTCCCTTGCGGGAATGGTGCTTATAGCGAAAGTTTCCGAGAGTGGGTTGCCGCGCTATATACGGCAGAAGGCGCTACCGTTTCTCAATGCGAAAGCGGCGCTCTAGCCAGCGGGTGAAGAGGACGAGGATTCCGGTCAGGGCAAGATATCCAAGAGCCGCCGGGAGGAAGGCTTCGTAAGGGCTGAAGTAAGTCGCGTTGATACGTCGCGCGGCGCCGGTGAGATCCACCAAAGTGATCGTGCTAACAATTGCGCTGGTGTGGAGCTGAGCGATCATCTCGTTGCCATAGGCTGGCAGGGCCCGTCGGATGGTCCCTGGCCAAATCACCAACCAGAAGATCTGTCCCGACTTCAACCCCAAAGCTTGCGCGGCTTCAAGCTGGCCTCGAGGGGTGTTTGCCATCGCGCCTCGCAAGATCTCGGTGGTATACGCCGCCGTGTTACAGGTGAGGGCAAGCAACGCGCAATAAAACGGTTCTTGCAACCAAGTCCACAGCACGCTCTCCCGCAGAAATGCAAACTGCCCCGCACCATAGTAAAATAGATACACCTGAACCAGCCCTGGCGTTCCTCGGAAAAAGTACACAAAACTCCACGCCGGCCAATACAGGCCCCTTCTCTTGGAGCGCAGCGCCAACGCCATCACCAGCGCGAGCGGTCCACCGATCACCAGCGACAAGCCCACCAGCTGCATCGTGAGCAGCAAGCCCTCGCCCAACAGCGGTAAGTTTTCTTGAATGATCGAAAAGTCCACAGCGGCTCAGTGATGCGTGAGAAAGGTCGCGCGGCGCTCGACATAATTGAGCGCCCACTGCGTGAGGGAGGTGAGGATCAGATAGACGACGCAGACGGCGAAGTAAAAAGTGAAGGGCTCTCGAGTCGTTCCCGCTGCTTGGGCTCCGCGTCGCACCACATCCGGCAGGCCGATGACGGAGACGAGCGCGGTCGTCTTGAGCAAAATTAGCCAGTTGTTGGTGAACCCCGGCAGCGCATGACGGATCATCTGCGGCACAATCACCAACACAAATGTCTGTCTTTGCGAGAGTCCCAACGCTGCGGCCGCTTCGGGTTGGCCGGTTCCAACCGCCAGAATGGCTCCTCGAAAGGTCTCGGTCATGTAGGCGCCAAAAATAAATCCAATCGTCAGCACGCCCGCTGTGAACGCGTCCACTTCGATGTAGCCTTCATAGCCTAGGCGATACGCCAGATCATTGACCAGCATCTGGCCGCCGTAGAACAGCAGCAGCATCAAGACGAGGTCAGGGATGCCCCGCGTGACGGTCGTGTAAAGAGCAGCAGGAGCGCTGAGCAGAGGATTTTTTGAGAGGCGGGAGACTGCTCCGAGCAGCCCCAGCACGACGGCCAACAACAGCGAGGTCAACGAGACCCCGAGGGTCAGCAGCGTGCCGTCTAGCAGCAGCGGAGCGTATTCAAGCAGAGTGTTCACGCAGGATCAGTCGCCGTAGATGTCATAGGCAAAGTAATCCTTACGAATCGTGTCATAAGCGCCGTTGCTCCGAATTGCTTGGATTCCAGCGTTGAGTTGGTCGCGCAGGTCACCATCTTGCTTGCGGACGGCGATCCCGATGCCTTCGCCGAACCATTTTTGATCGCTGAAAGTTGGGCCAATGAATTCATAGTTGGCCCCTTCTGGCTTCTGCAAGAAGCCTTCGTCCATGGTGAAGACCTCGCCAAAAATCAGGTCAATGCGTCCGGCAGTCAAATCTAAGGTCGCCTGCTCTTGAGTGTCGTAGCGTCGGACTTCAACGAGGTCTCTGTAATTGTCTGTCAGATAGCTGTCCATCACCGTCGCGCCCTGCACACCGACACGTTTGCCCTTGAGCAAGGCGTTGGCCGCGCTGGTGAATTCGCCTCTCTTCGCCACAAAACGAGCGGGGCTGGCATAATATTTTTCCGTGAAGTTCACGCGCTTTTTGCGCTCTTCGGTGATGCTCATCGACGCGATGATCGCGTCATACTTACGCGCGAGCAGGCCGGGGATCATCCCATCCCAATCTTGTTGCATGAGCACACACTCGGCGTTCAGCTCTTGGCAGAGCGCGTTGGCGATGTCGACATCAAAACCAACGAGTTCGCCAGCCGCGTTGGTTTCATTAAAGGGAGGGTAAGCTCCTTCAATTGCCACCCGAATTCGATCCCAATCTTTAGCGCTCGCGGCGGTGACGAACAACCCGCCGAAGACCAGCAACAATGACGTCCAACGTTTCCACATACAGCCTCCTGTTTGGTGAACTCAAGAAAGGCGCACACTGGAGCCCAGCGCACGAAAAAAGGGATTTATCCTCCCAAAAAATCGCAGGGTTGCAAGGTGAAAACGCAACAAAATCGGGGCATCCAATCCATTCTGGTGGCAAATGCGTTGCAGCTTCACCGAAGCCGTGACACAAGTGTGACTTGGTATTGACTTGTGCAAGCTCCGTTGATCACCCAGCACCCCCTCACAGAAGCTGATGAATCCCCTCACGACCTCTGCTCTCCATCCCTATCTAGTCGCCGCCCTAGACGCGGCCCCGCACGGCACCTTACTCCTCGATGAAAAGGGCGAAGTGCTCTATGCCAACGCCGAGATACAGCGGATCTTAAGCGCTCAGCAGCTGATCGGCTCCCGCATTGAACGCTGGCTGACGCCTATGGACGTGGATCGGCTCGCTCAGGCTTATCGCAACGAGGAGACCACAGTAGAGATTACGATTCGCCTGCACGACACCACCTCGATTCCGGTTGCCGTGCGTTTCGCGATGCTTCCCCAGCAGGCTGATTTCGCGCTCCCCAACGCGCCAGTGGTGATGCACTGGCAAGATCTGCGTCCGGTACGCAGCACGCAAGAACAGCTCAACCAGCTGCGCCGACGCATGCAAGCGGCCCTCGATCAAGCGTACCACGGTATCCTGTTGGTCGACGCGGACGCGCGCATCTTCTATGGGAATCGCACCGCACACGACCTCTTGGGCTATGGCCAACTCAAGGGCATGTTGCACTTTGAGCTCTTGCACGCCGACGACCGCAAGCAAAGCCAGCGACAAATCATGCGCTTCATGCGCGGCAAGCTGCAACGAGATCAATCCGAGCGGCGCTATGTGTCGCAAGAAGACGAGACGATTTTGATGCGGGAGAGCGTCACGACAGCGTATGACGAGAACGGGGAGCTGCTCCTCGTCGTGATTCAGCTGGAAGACCTGCGCGAGTTGAAAGAAGCGCGCGAGTTGGCGCTCAAAACCGCACAACTGCAACAGCTGGTCGGCTGGTTCCGGTTCAGCATTGGGCAGTCCAACATTCACCCGTGGCGGATCTCTTCTGACAGTCACCTCTTTGAATATTTAGACGCCAAATCGTGGGACATCTTCGGCATCCCGCCCGAGGCCCGCGAGCTGCCGGTGGATGAACTCGCCGCCCGATACGTACTGCCCCGCATCATTCCTGAAGATCGCGAGAAGGTGGTCCAAGTCATCAACAATTTTACCGAAGCCAAAGAGGTCGACGTCACCTACCGCACCCGCTCCGTCCGCGGCAAAACGCCGATGTGGATTCGTCAACGCAGCACCCGCATTGACACGGGTCAGGGCGAAGCGCTCGTTGGGAGCACCCAAGATGTGACGGAATATTATCTGGCGCAACAAGAGCGCGAGGAAACGCTGAAGAAGCTGCAACAAGCCGAAAAAGCGTCCTCTTTGGGGCGCATCGCCACCAACATCGGCCACGAGCTGCGCAACCCCCTCGCGATCATCCACACGCAGGCAGACTTGCTCGAAGTCTTGTTTGAGATGGGGCAGTTTGAGCAGTCCATCAGCACGCTGCAAAACATCCAAGAGCAAGTGCAGCGCGCGACCGCGATTATTGAGTCCATGCAGATTTTAGGGCGGGAACTCAAGGTAGGAGAGAATCAGTCCGACTTACAGCAGCCGGTGGCCATCGCAGAACTCTGCCAGCGTGTGGCCGACAAAGTCGCGGAGCGAGCCACTCACGAAGGCATCGCCCTGCGGACGGACTTACCGTCACAACAGCACGTTTATGGCAACGAGAAGCTGTTGGAGAGCGTTATTGATCACATGCTCAACAACGCCTTAGACGCTGTGGATGAAGCCGCAGAGCCCTGTGTGCAACTGACCCTGCGCGAAGAGGAGGCCGGTGTGCGAGTGAATGTCATCGACAACGGCCGAGGCATCTCAGAGGAGCAGCGGCAAACCATCTTTGATCCGTTCTACACGACGAAGGGGCCGCGCGGGCGATCCGGCTTGGGCTTGGCCGTTTGTGACCGCATCGTCCGCGATCACGACTCTCAGATTGAGCTACAGAGTGAGGTTGGCAAAGGCTCGACCTTCTCCATCTGCCTGCGCATTTGCAAAGAGGGAGCTTAGGGCAAAGGGACGCCCCAGCGCTGCAAGCCTTCCAACACGCCTGCGGCAAAGCGCTTCTCTGCCAAGAAGACCTGATCTGGTGAAAATCCTCGCAGATATTCTTTCAAGTCCGCCTGCCCGTTGGCCACGAGCGTGCCGCGAAATCCTTCATCAAACATGGACTGATCGTTCCCGCTGTCTCCGTTGACCACCGTCGGGTCGTCTTGCCACCCCATGTGCTCCAACAAAAACTGCAACGCTTTTCCTTTGTTGGCGCGGCCGGGCAGGACGTCGATGTAGTAACCAAACGAGGCGACCACCTGATAGCGCTGTTCTGGCGTGGCGAGCAGCTCGCGCATGCGTTCGATCCAATAGCGTGGCCGCATTGAGTCTGTGAGCGCATAGGCGACTTTCCAAGGCGTTTGACAGTGCTCCGGCTCAAGGTTCATCACCTCGTTCAAAGGCTCCAGCCGCGCCTTGACGTCTTCGCAATCAAAGCCACTGTTAGCGAGTTCCTGATGCCACACAGGCCAAGGTTCGGAGTCCACAGTAAACGGTGGCAGATAGATTTCTGCGCCGGTCTGCGCAATGATAACGTCTGGTTCTGGCAAGTGCTCTTCCGCCAAGCCATGCAACACGCCGCCGTAAGAGCGCCCCGTGCACAAGAGCACCCGTGCTTGATCCGCCTCTTGAAGCGTTGCGACATGGCGCCCTAGCGCTAACAGCGCATCGGTGTCGCCGGTGAGCGTAAAATCAATATCAAACACAAGGTTCCAGCAGTCCATGGAGTCCTTCACTGGGAGGTTAGCAATGGGAGAAAACATCGTAGTCGTAGACGGGTTCGCGCTGAATCCCGGAGATTTGCGTTGGGACGCCTTAGAGCGATTTGGAGAGGTGACCGTTTATGAGCGGACTTCGCCAGCCGAATTTATTGAGCGCACGCGAGACGCGACCGTCATTTTGACGAACAAAGTGCGCGTACGCGAGGAACAATTTGCGCAGCTTCCCAAGTTGCGCTACGTCGGTATTACAGCGACGGGATACGACATCATCGACCTAGGGGCCGCCAGAGCGCGACAGATTGTCGTCACAAATGCGCGGAACTACGGTTCGCCGACGGTCGCTCAGCACACCTTCGCGATGCTGCTGGCCCTGACCAATCATGTTGCTGAGAACGCGGCCAGCGTCGCGCAGGGAGACTGGGTGAACTCGACAGACTGGTGCTATTGGAAGCAGCCGATCACCGAATTGGACAGCCTCACACTGGGGCTCATGGGGTTTGGGAACATCGCGCAGCATGTCGCAGGGATCGCGCAGGCCTTCGGCATGAAAGTCTGCGTGCACACCCGCACACCCCGTGCCAACACGGCCGCGATCTCGTTTGTTTCGCGTGACGAAATGTTTGCGCAAAGTGACATCATCAGCTTGCACTGCCCGCTCAACGAAGCCACACAAGCCCTGATCAATCGCGAAACCTTGGCCAAGATGCGCCCGCATGCCTTGCTGCTGAATACCGCTCGGGGGGCGCTCATTGACGAAGCCGCCCTCGCGGAGGCGCTCACGGCGGGGACGATTGCTGGCGCGGCCCTTGACGTGCTGTCACAAGAGCCTCCCTCTCCCAGCAACCCCTTGCTGACCGCTCCCAACTGCTTGATCACTCCGCATTGCGCCTGGGCCAGCCGCGCCGCGCGGGAACGACTGTTGCAGCAGGTGGTTGAGAATCTGCAACTGTTCCTGCAAGGAACCCCTCGGCAGGTGCTATGACTCACCCGAATTGCGCATAGCACTTCGTGAAAAGTTCTGCTATCTTTCCAAGCTTTTTGTCTCAATTTCGCCGTCACGGAGCACTCTATGTTTCCATTTGTTCGTGAAGCTTACGCTCAAGGTGCCGCTGCGACCGCCAGCAGCACCGATATGCTCGTACAGTTCGCCCCTTTCATTCTGATCTTCGCCGTTTTCTACTTTCTGATCATCCGTCCGCAGAACAAGCAACGCAAAGAGCACCAGGCGATGCTCGCCGCGCTCGGCAAAGGCGATAAGGTCGTCACAGCCGCCGGGATCCACGGCACCATCTTCAAGATTGGTGACGAAGTGCTCACCCTCGAGATTGCCGACAAAGTCCGGATCCAGTTGGATCGTAGCCAGATCGCGCGCGTGGTCAACGGCAACAGCAAAGCTACGAGCGATGACGACGTGACGGACGACAAGTCCGCCTCCTAAATTCACTCACTGCCCCGCCCTCTCCCACACCTTCGTGTCATCTCATGGAACTACGCCTGAAAGGATTTCTGATCCTGATCGTCTTTTGTGTCGCGGTCTTCTACTCCTTACCGACTTATCGCGCCTATCAGGCCGGGGTCGACCCACAAACCATCGCTAACAAAGTCAATCTTGGATTAGACTTGCAAGGTGGGATGTATCTGGACATCGAAATCAAAGTTGAAGAAGCGCTGCAAGAAATGCTGCGTCGCACCGGACAAGAGTTAGAAGACTTGCTCATCGACAATTTTGTCAAGTTCGTAGAAGTCCGCCAAGAAGACTCTGGGCTCGTCTTAGAGATGGAACGGGGCGAGCGGGTCAACCTGGAAGAGACACCTTACGACCGGTTTTTAGTACAATTTGAGCGAGAACAAGTGGGCGACGAATATCGCTTGCGCCTGATTCCGGACGAGGAGCAACGCATTCGTGAGAACGCCGTGTCTCAAGCGCTGGAAGTCTTGCGCAATCGCATCGACAGCCTCGGCGTCAGTGAGCCCTCCATTCAGAAGCAGGGGGAGAACAGCATCATCATTCAACTGCCCGGGCTCAAAGATCGTGAGCAAGCCATTCAGTTGATAGGCCCCCAAGCTGTGCTGGAGTTTCGCATTGTCAACAACGACGCGACGCCTTCCACCTACGACCGCTTCCAAGAAGTGGTCCGCTACCAAGAGGTTCGTGATCCAGCCACTCAACAAGTCCTGTCACGGACTCCGTTTGTGCTGGGCAAAGAGGTGCTGCTGACGGGAGAATACATCCGCGACGCGCAGGTTCGTTTTGATCCACAGAACAACCAACCTTATGTCTCGCTCTCGTTTGACTCCCTCGGCGCCGATCGCTTTGGGCGCCTGACCGAAAAATATCGGGGCAAGAACCTCGCGATCATCCTCGATGACAAAGTCCAGTCCGCGCCGGTCATTCGTGAAAAAATTTCAGGTGGGGAAGCTTCGATTTCGGGGTCGTTCACGACACAAGAGGCCAGCAATTTAGCGATCGTCTTGCGTTCCGGCTCTTTGCCTGCGCCCATTGAGATTCGAGAAGAGCGGACGGTGGGCGCCTCGCTAGGCGAAGACTCTGTGCGGCAGGGGCTGCTCTCGCTGGTCGCTGGTGGCGTCAGCGTGCTGATTTTCATGGTGGTCTATTATCGGTTGGCGGGCGTGTTCGCCGCCGTCGCGCTCATCTTCAATATGTTGCTGATCGTCTCTATGCTCGGCTTGATTGGGGCAACTTTGACGCTGCCTGGGATGGCGGGGATTGTTCTGACCATCGGGATGGCGGTAGACGCCAACGTCCTGATCTTCCAGCGGATTCGAGAAGAAATGGCACGCTCCAAAAATATCCGCGCCGCGATCTATGAGGGCTTCAACAAAGCGTTCAAAACGATTCTGGATGCCAACATCACGACGCTTTTTGCTGCTCTCGCTTTGCTGCAATTTGGCACTGGCCCCATCAAGGGCTTCGCGGTCACTCTCTCCTTGGGCATTCTCTCGAGTATGTTCACGGCGATTGTCGTCACGCGTTTCTTATTTGAAGTCACATATCTCAACCGCAAACAACTCAAAGCTGTCAGCATCTGACCCGCATGTCACTCAAACTTCCTCAAATTCGCTTCATGGAGAAGCGCAAATACAGCGTATTTGTCTCCATATTTTTGGTGTTCAGCACCTTCCTGTCCATCGCACTGCATGACGGACTGAACTACGGAATTGACTTCCGTGGTGGAACCAACGTGCAGGTTCAATTTCAGCAAACCCCTGAGCCTGACCGCTTGCGAGATCTCTTTGAGACACAAGGGATGAACAGCCTGCAAGTCCAGACTTTTGGAGATCCTGAAGATCATGAAGTGCTGTTGGGCCTGCCGATTGACAGCCCTCTCGGCACCGGCGAAGAACTCACCAGCCGCCTGCGCGAAATGTTAAGCGCGGTGGACGGCGCGGTAGAGATTCGTCGCGTAGAGACCATTGGCCCGAAAGTCGGCGACGAGTTGAAGCAGGACGCAATGCTGGCGGTCTTCATCGCGCTAGGGCTTGTCTTGGTCTACATCAGCTTTCGCTTCGAGTGGCGCTTTGGCGTCAGCGCGATTGTCTGCCTCCTTCACGATGTATTAGCCGTCGTGGGCGTCTTCTCCTTGTTTGATCGAGAGTTCAGCCTCGCCATCGTCGCTGCTCTGCTGACCGTGGTCGGCTACTCGCTCAACGACACCATCGTCGTGTTTGACCGCGTGCGCGAGAACTTGGGTAAGTTCCGTAAGCGTGACACTGAAACGCTGTTAGATTTGAGCATCAACGAAACGCTCAGCCGCACCTTGTTGACTTCTTTGACCACGCTGCTCGTCGTGATCATACTCTATACGTTGGGCGGAGAAATCATCCACGACTTCGCGTTCGCGCTGCTCGTGGGCGTCATAGTTGGGACCTTCTCCTCCATTTACGTTGCCAGCCCGACGTTTCTGTGGTTGCAGAACAAGTTCCCCGCTCAAGTTAGCGCGAACAAAGCCAGCGCCGTGGAAGAGAAAAACGTGTGAGCGCACCGCTCTTCCGACAAATCGCCGTCATCGGCTTAGGGCTCATCGGCGGATCTTTTGCGCTCGACGTACGTCGTCTGCATCAAGCTGAGCGCATCATCGGCTACGACCAGCGGTCTCATCACTGCGAAGAAGCCCTCTACCGCCATCTGGTCGAGCACGCCTCGACCGAATTTGACGCGCAGTTAGGGCAGGCTGACCTTGTCTTGCTGGCGACTCCTGTCCGCGCTTTTCCCCAGGTCCTCACTCAGCTGATCCCCCACCTCGCCACCGATGCTCTGGTCACTGATGTCGGTAGCGTGAAGGCGCCGTTGCTGCGGACGGTCGAGCAGTTCTCCGAGCTGAGAGGGCGTTTTTTGGGCGGACACCCCATCGCTGGTTCGGAGCAGTTTGGGCCGAGTAGCGCGCGCACTCATCTGTTCGAGGGCAAGCGGTTCATTCTGACTCCTGAAGACAGCACGCCGTTGGCCGTCCGGCAGCGCCTCCGCGCGCTCTGGGAGTCCATCGGGAGCGACGTCTGTGAAATGTCTGCGACACGTCATGACCAAATTTTTGCTGCGGTCAGCCATCTGCCTCACTTGATCGCATACGCGAGTATCCACGCAATTATCGGCTCTGACGCTGCGGAGGTGCTGCAGTTCTCAGGGGCTGGGCTCAAAGATTTTTCTCGCATCGCCTCTTCTAGCCCCGAAATGTGGGCGGACATCTTGTTGGACAATCGCGAGCAGCTGCTTCCACGGCTGCAACACCTGCAGCAGGTCTTGCGTGATTTGGAGCATACTCTGCAGCAAGAGGAACGCGCGGCGCTCCTCGCGCTTCTGCAGGAGGCGAAGATTGCGCGTGACCAGTGGATTGGATGAAAGTTTCAAGGAAAAAACTTGTATTTTTCCCAGATTCTACGCACTGTTTCCGCCTTTATTTTCTGATTACTAACCCGCTTTGTTTGTGTTTGCGGCCTGATGCTCCAATCAGCGCGACGACCCAAGCCATAAGCCCCCAAGCCCTTGATTGCCCACTATGAAAGTTCAGGTTCAAACTCTTGAGAATCTCCGCCGCGAAATGCGCATTGAAATCCCACTGGAAGACATTCGTGAGGAATATCAGAACGTAAAGCGCCAACTTCGCAACACGCGCCTCCGCGGTTTCCGCCCTGGGAAGTTTCCCAAAGGGTGGATCGAGAAGCGCTTCCGCAGCACGATGGAAGCCGAAGCCCAAGAAAAGTTGTTTCCTAAGTATTTCGAACAGGCGATTCAACAAGAGCAATTGGAATTGGCCGCCCCTGCGGATTCGCTGAAGATTGAGCTTGGCGAGCGCGAACCGCTAGTCTTTGATGTCAGCTTTGAAGTCGCTCCCGAAGTCCCAGAGGTCAACTACGACAATTTACAGCTTGAAGAACCTGAGATTTCTGAAGTGACGGACGAGAAGTTGGATAAAATGCTGCAGGACTTACGCCGCGCTCGCTCCACCCGTCAGCCCAAAGAAGGCAGCCCAGCGGATAGAGGCGACCTCGTCACCTTCGACGCCGTGGGCAAAGTGGATGGCAAACCCCTTACAGACGAAGAAAATATTGAAAATTCGGAATTTGAAGTCGGCGGGGAGTTTTTCCTAGAGTTTAGCCCCGTGGTGGAAGGGATGATGGCCGGCGAAACAAAAACGGTCTCCTTCGAGATGGGAAGCTCCTTCGATGAAGCTTACAAAGGCAAGCAAGGCGAGTTTGAAGTCACCGTTAAATCTATTGAAACGCTGAACTTGCCGGAAATGAACGAAGAGTTCTTCAAATCTTATGGCCACGAAACAGAGGAAGAACTGCTCAGCGCCATCCGCGAAATGCAGGAGAACAATCGCCAAGCTCAGCGTATGGAGGAGCTGCGCAAGGCCGTTCGTCCTCAACTCAACGAGCAATTGCAGCACATTGACCTTCCCCAGTCTCTGCTGGAGCGCCACGAGCAAAGCCTGAGAGCAAACCACACAGCCGAGGACAACACGACTGAGGACAACACAGCCGAGAAAGACGCGTCTCCAGAAGAGCAAGAGGAGCGGATCAACCAAGAGATGGAGAGTTATCGCGAGAATCTGCGCATCAACTACCTCGTGCGCAAAACCCTCCGCGAAGCAGGCCTCAACATCGACGAACAAGATTTGTATTCGCGATTCTCTAATGCAGCTGCGATGATGGGAATGTCGCCTCAAGATTTGTACAATCACCGCTACGGACGCGTTCTGCTTGAGCGATTTGTGGAGACGCTGCAAGAAGAACAGGCGCTCAATTATATTATCCAACGCAAGCTCGGAGAGCTGCCTGCGGAAAATACTTCCGCAGCAGACGCTCCAGCAGAAGCTCAAGCATCGTCTGAGGCAGTCGCCGGCTAATTTTTCACCTTTCGCAGAGATTTTCTGATGGCCCTGATTCCAATGGTCGTTGAACAGACCAATCGCGGCGAACGTTCTTATGACATCTACTCCCGACTGCTCAAGGATCGCATTATCTTCTTGGGTACTCCCATGGATGACAACATCGCAAACTTGCTCATCGCTCAGCTGCTCTTCCTCGAAGCTGAAGACCCAGACAGCGACATCTCTCTCTACATCAACTGCCCCGGTGGTTTAGTTTCTGCTGGCCTCGCAGTCTACGACACCATCCAATACCTACGTCCCGACGTTCAAACGATTTGCATCGGGCAAGCGGCGAGTATGGGAGCCATCTTGCTCGCGGCTGGCAGTGAGGGCAAACGCTACGCCCTGCCCCACGCTCGGATCATGATCCATCAACTCATGGGGGGCTTCTCTGGACAAGCGGAAGACATTGATATCCAAGCCCGAGAGATTGTGCGATTGACGAACACGCTCAACGACGTTTTGGCAAAGCACACAGGCAAGACCTCAGAACAAATTGAGAAAGATACACAGCGTGACTACTATTTCTCTGGTGTCGAAGCCAAAGAGTATGGTCTGGTAGATCATGTGATGGCCAAGCGCGAAGATGTTCCTCAAGCTGGTTCATAAATGCATCGCAATTTGCTCCCCACGCAGAGTTTCCGAGTTATCCTTCAGGCTACCCCGATAGGATCCACCACCAAGGAGTCAACATGAGCAATCAGAAAGACGCACCACTACGCTGTTCGTTTTGTGGCAAGACCCAAGACGAAGTCAAAAAGATCATAGCGGGGCCCGGTGTTTACATTTGCGACGAGTGCATTGAACTCTGTAACGACATCATGGAAGAAGAGTGGCAGCGCGAACGTGCAATGGAAGACCCGGAGCACACGCTCCTCAAACCCGCTGAGATCAAAGAAGTGCTGGACAACTATGTCATCGGACAAAGCCACGCGAAACGCGTCCTCTCTGTCGCCGTGCACAACCACTACAAACGGATCCATGCCAATCAGCACGACAACGACGTCGAACTGCAAAAGAGCAACATCCTGCTGATTGGTCCAACCGGCACCGGCAAGACGTTGCTCGCGCAAACACTCGCGAAGATCTTAAATGTGCCGTTTGCGATGGCCGACGCGACGACGCTAACCGAAGCGGGCTATGTCGGAGAAGACGTAGAGAACATTGTGCTGAAGTTGCTGCAGGCCGCAGACTATGACACCGAGCGCGCAGAACAAGGCATCATCTACATTGACGAGATCGACAAGATCACTCGCAAAAGCGACAACCCTTCGATCACCCGCGATGTGTCTGGCGAAGGCGTCCAGCAAGCCCTGCTCAAGATCATTGAGGGCACCGTCGCCAACATTCCCCCGCAGGGTGGCCGCAAGCACCCCCAACAAGAATGCGTGCAAGTGGACACAAGCAACATCCTCTTCATTTGTGGAGGGGCCTTCGTCAACTTGGACCAAATCATCAAGCGTCGCATCGGGGAACGCGCCATTGGCTTCGGTAGCAAAATCCAGAGCAAAGCCAGCGAAGAAGACGTCCTGATGCAGCTAGAGCCCGAAGACTTGCTGAAATATGGCTTGATTCCAGAGTTCATCGGGCGGCTGCCCGTCACAACAACTCTGCACGACCTAGAAGAGGAGCACCTCATCAAGATTTTGGTAGAACCTAAAAACGCGTTGATTCGGCAATATCAAAAGCTGTTTGAACTTGAGACTGTTCAGCTGTCTTTCACCAAGGGAGCATACAAAGCCATCGCGCAAGAGGCGATCAAGCGCAAAACCGGAGCGCGAGGTCTGCGCTCCATTTTGGAACGCGCTATGCTCAACGTGATGTACGATGTGCCCTCCAACAATAACATCCAAGAAGTCATCATCAGCGAGCAAACCATCTCCCAAAATGCGGCCCCCAAGTTGATCATGCGCCAGCCCGCAGACAACAATCGCAAAATGAAAGTTAGTTAACCTCCTAACCCCAGAGCATCATGTCCAAACCCTCAAACATTGACGTTTACGGCATTGGCAACCCACTAGTTGATCTCCTCGTGCACGTCTCTTCCGAGTTCTTGACTCGGCATGAACTAGAGAAAGATCGCATGTACTTGGTAGACGAAGAACGCCAGAGCGCCCTGCTTCAGGATCTCAACGCCAACTCCCACTCTGTGCTCTATGCCCCTGGAGGCTCCGCAGCCAACACCATGATCGGGATCGCACAGCTCGGCGGCAACGCTGCGTTCACAGGGAAAATTGGCGAAGACGAACTCGGCGAAATCTACCAAGACAAGTTGCAGAACGACAAAGTCACTCCGCAGTTAGGAACGGGGGAAGGAGTCACAGGGAGCAGCTTGATTTTAGTAACCGACGACGGCGCCCGCACCATGAACACATTCTTAGGAATGTGCCAAGAACTCAGCCAAGAAGACATCATCGAAGACTACGTCGCTCAGGCGAGCTACCTCTACATCGAAGGCTACCTCTGGGACACCGAGACACAGCAAGCCGCCATTGTGCACGCGGTTGAACTCGCCAAAAAGCATGGAACCAAGATCGCGCTGAGCCTCTCAGATGCCTTCTGTGTCCAGCGTCATCACAACGCCTTCCACGAGTTGATTCGCGAGAGCGTAGACATGCTCTTCTGCAACCAAGAAGAAGCGTTCGCCCTGCTCAACACTCAAATTTCTCAGGAAGCGCTGGAATTCTTGGCCAATCACGTGGAGACCATCGCGCTCACGCTGGGTGCCAAAGGCGCGCTGATCTGCAAGAACAAAGAGCTGTTTTATGTTGATCCACGCAAAGTCGACGTCACCGACACCACCGGGGCGGGCGACGCCTTCGCGGCGGGCTTCCTCTATGGCATCACCAACGAAAAATCGCCCTTCGAAAGTGGCATGATCGCCTCAGCGTTAGCGTCAGAAGTGATCCAGAATATGGGGCCTCGCTTCAAAGGTGACGCCCGCAGCCGCCTCAAAGAAATTCTCGGAGACCGTCTCTAACATCATGCAACTGCCTGAACTGCTCTCGCCTGCGGGCAACCTCGAACGCCTGAAGATCGCCATCCTATACGGAGCTGACGCCGTTTATCTCGCTGGCGATAAGTACGGGCTGCGTGGCGGAGCAGACAATTTCAGCGACATTGAAATGCAGCGCGGCATCGCCTTCGCCCATGAACGCAACGCGAAAGTCTACGCTGTCCTCAACGCCTTCCCTCACGACCACGAATTTGACTCTCTCCCAGAATACGTACAGCGCTTAGAAGAGCTTCAAGTTGACGCGATCATCGCCTCGGATCTCGGTGTGATCTCGGTCATCCGCACCCACACGAACCTCCCCGTACACCTCTCAACACAAGCGTCTTGCCTCAACGCGGAAGCCGCAAAAGCTTGGAAACATCATGGGGTGAGCCGCGTGATCGTTGGACGCGAGTTGCCCATCCGCGAGGCGGGTCTTATCCGTGAGCGCGCAGGTGTGGAGGTTGAGATGTTTATTCACGGAGCCATGTGCATGTCGTACTCCGGGAACTGTGTCATCTCCAATTACACGGCAGGTCGAGACAGCAATCGGGGGGGATGCGTTCAAAGCTGTCGTTTCAACTACACGTTTCAGCACCCAACAACGGGAGAGTCGATCACAACGTCGCTGCTCAGCTCTCAAGATTTGCGGGGCATCCAGCTGTTGTCCGAATTCATGCAGCATGGCATCGCAAGTCTGAAAATTGAGGGGCGCATGAAGAGCAATCTCTATGTCGCCACCACCACGCGCACATATCGCAAAGCGCTAAAGATGGTTGCCACGGAACCGCCCGAATGCTGGCCCGAACAGTTGCAGCAGCTCGCCGCAGAACTCGAAAAAATCCCACATCGCGGCTACACGGAAGGTTCCTTGCGACAACTGGCAGGCCCTGAGAGCGTCTATCATGGCGGACGAAATGGGCTGCAACAGTATGAGATCACCGGCACCGTGCTCGAAGTGATCGGGACGGAATACACTGCGTTGTTTGTGCAAAACGCCTTCAACGCGGGCGATACGCTGGAGTTTTTGACCTTTGATGGCCGCACCATCTACATGGACACTTCAGAGGTCTTTGACATCCGCAAACAGGCGTTGCCGCGTACCAAACCAAACAGCGTTGTGCTGCTGCCCTTCTACCCAGCCATCAAAGAACTGAACCTCGCCCGCCGTCGCAAGAGCCACGCTCAATAGTGGACCTCAAAGGTTTCAAAAAGCTCGGTGGGTTCGACCTCTTCCGTCTGCACCTCATCCACACGCGACATTCTCGGCCCTTGACGACAAATCTCCACAAACTGCTCTAGCTGTGCTGCAGAACCTTGCGCCTCGGCAACCACCGAGCCATCGTCCCGATTTTTCACAAACCCGACGACGCCCAGACGCATCGCGTGCTGGTGTACAAAATTCCGAAAGCCCACTCCCTGCACGACTCCTGTCACGCGCACATTTCTCTGCTTCATCTTGACTCCTTTTTCTCAGTTCCTGCCGTTGACATCTGGAGACCAACCCCGAAAAAATTGAACTTGCCAGCGTCCTCGATATGGCTTCACCCAGCCCTCGACCACAATTTGTTCTCCAAGATCCCAAGCTGGGACGCGGTGCTGCTCATGGTGCTGCACGACGACCTCAATTTGATTTGGCAAATGCAATAGTTCGATCTTCCGACCGCGCCGTTCGCGCTTGAGCAACGGGCCTTCCACGCGAACAAACTGCTCCGCAAAATTTTCCAAACGCAGCCGAGAGGCTGTCCACACACGTTCCACAAAACGGCGATTTCTTGGCGCATACACGGTGCGTCCCTCCCGCGCCAAGCGCTGCAAATATTTCCGTTGTGACCTCGGCTCACTCCAGATGCCCCGTCTGCGCGCGAAGGCTTCTGCCTCGGCCTCCGCGTAGCGTTCATAATCCACCGGCCACTGATAGCGCGTGTCAAACGGAGAGTGGCCTTGCCGGATCAAGTGTCGATTCACATCCCGTCGTCCTTGTTGCAGCAATCCCAACGTCCGCTGGTAGTGGTCTCTTGGAAAGGCTGGGGAGGTCCACAAGGTGAGCGCCCCTTGGCTCAATTGGGACGTCAGAAACTGACGCGCTGGCTCGCCAAAGAGAACATCGCGCCCCTTGTGCGAGTCTCGTAATTCTGGGGTGTCGACAAAGAGCAGGCGCACTTTTTCATGCGACTCTGTGTATCCATTTGCGTTCCAATCGATGTGCAGCGTGTCGCCATCGACGACGTACGTGCGTTGGGGAGGGACTTCGCGAGCGGTCCATCCTTGCTGACGCAATTCTTCCCACAGATCGGCGCGCGCATTCGTGTTGGCAAAACTGAGCCACAAAACGAAGACTATCGTTTGCCACCATTTGTGCTTAGACTGTTTGGATCTTTGCAAATCACCTCCATCATCAAAAAGTTCATGTCCGCCTCTAACTTGTTCCCCACCCAGCTGCTTGCTGGCAGCGACAGCACACACCGATTGCCGAGCCGGCTGCCGTTTTTGCAATATGCGACCGCAGTTCTCTTAACAAATGACCCCACCTCCGGCGAGGCGCTAGCTCAGTCGTGGAAAGCTCACCACTGTGAGACTCGGCTCTGGAACCCAAGCCTCTCCGTTCGTGTGACGGAAGCCGATGTCGCTGAGCTCACCGAGCAATGGCGAGAATTTGCAGGAGCGCGCTGGCTCATCGTCTTGGGAGATCGCACGTTGCTAGAGTCCGCCAAGCTGTTCTGGTGGAAATTGGGGACACAAGCAGAGACCCCCTCGCCGAGCATGATCTGGATTCCTACCACGCTTGAGGCGTTGGAAGCGCTGCATCCGACGGTGCGTTGGTGGGATCACGAGGAAGCTCGCTGGCAACGGACATACCAAGCCGCGCGCCCGATCTCTCTGGTCATCGACGAGAGCCGGCTGACTCTCCCCCTCAACGCAAACGACGTCTCCCTTGGTTTCAGTCTCCTCCCCACCGCTCTCGCCACCGTGCTGCATCAAGACGCCCACACGCCGGCTTCCACGCTAGGCGCCCAAACCTTGCGCTTCCTGCCGCGCCAATTGTTGCTTGCGGCGAACAAGCCCGATCAACCAGCGCCCATCCAGCAGCTGATGCAGCAAATTGCGCAATTCCTGGTGAACACGCACAGCCACGACTGGCTACACACCCTCGCCGATGTGAGCGAAGATGTCCTAGAGCAGCCGGCCCATTTCTTCCGCGGGTTGTTGCTGCGCTCGTGGTTAGAACAACAGGCGGAGCAAGACAACCCACGCGCCGGGTTGGTGTTGGAAGCGCTCCAACTGCTGCACCTGCGCCCTGCCGCTGTGGGCAATAGCCTCGTGGAACACTATCCCTTAGAGGCTCTTCTGGAACGCACTCCGTTGGGGCGCCCCCGTCGCTTTCTCGAACAATTTGATGTGCCCCAACTGCGGCAAGTTCGTAAAACGAAGCGACAACTCACCCAGCGCGTCTTGCGCAATCTTGAAAATGTGGATCGTTGGGTGCAACGACAAACGCTGCAAGCAGCCGTCGAGCAGCTGCAAGTCACCCAACGCAAGCTGAGCTATCTCGCCGGTCTGCCGCTCAACTTCCGCAGCCTGGGCTTGCCAGACCCCCTTCCGCGGCAGGAAGTGATCCTGCAAGAGACCGCTGCGCGCTTGCAACAGAACGGGCAAGTTGTGCCGACGCTACCGCAATTGACCCAAGTGCTTACGGACGTTCAACAGCGTGACCTAGAACCTCTGATCACGGATGATCCGCTGGAGTAGAAGCGCCCCAAAAATTCCTTGCAGTCTAGGAATCCGGCTGCTAGCTTGTGCGCCTTTTGAATGTCACATTCGCTACACAAATCTAGCTCCATCGCAGATTCCCTCCGCAATTCCGCACCATCGAGAACTCTCATGCGCGCCACATCCCGATTTGTTGCCTCTCTCGGCAAGTCCTTTCTACTTCTGCTCGCCATTTCTTTGACGCCAGCAGCGATCTCAGCCCAAGACCTAGAAGATGGCCTCTATGCCAACATGGAGACCAACAAAGGGTTGATCACACTGCGCCTGTTTTACAAGCGAGTCCCTCGGACTGTCGCCAACTTTGTTGGTCTTGCTGAAGGCAGCAAAGAATGGAAAGACCCGATCACCGGAGAAGAAAAGAAGAGCGCTTTCTATGACGGGCTCCCCTTCCATCGCGTGATTGATGACTTCATGATTCAAGGCGGCGACCCCCTCGGAACCGGGACCGGCGGCCCAGGCTATCGCTTTGCGGACGAGTTTCACCCAGAACTACGCCACGACAAGCCGGGCATCTTATCCATGGCAAACGCAGGCCCAGACACCAACGGCAGTCAGTTCTTCATCACGCACAAAGAGACTCCGTGGCTGGACAACAAACACTCCATCTTTGGTGAAGTCATCGAAGGCATGGAGGTTGTCAATGAGATCAAGCAAGGCGACAGCATCACAAAAGTCCGTATTTTGCGCCAAGGTAAGGAAGCCGAAGCGTTCGATCCGGTGACCATCGCAGAAAACGCTGACGCTGCGCGAGAAGCGCTCGCGGAGCAAAACCGCAAAGAACTCCCGGAACCCACCACCGAAACGGATCCTGCGCGAGTCCCTGCGGCAGATCAAGCGGCGGTGGATCGTGTCGCTCTAGAAATGCTCGTCATCGCCTACCAAGGAGCACGAGTCCCTAAGCAAAACATTTATTACGATCTGGAAGGCGCCAGAGCCGTCAGCACGCAGCTCGTTGATCTAGCGCGTCGCCAAGGAGCCGACTTCACAGCGCTCACCGACGAATTCACCGATTTGCCGGAACAGACACAGATCCCCATGATCGAACAAGCGAACCCGCAGCTTCCTCCGTTCTTGCGCTCAGCGTTCTTCCTAGAAGAAGGGCAAATCAGCGATCCCATCGAAACCCCGCTAGGCTTCCTAATTTTGAAGCGCGTTCCCCTCGAACTCGTCACCGCGAGCCACGTGCTGATTTCTTACCAAGGCGCTTCTCGCTCGCAACAAACGCGGAGCAAAGCAGAAGCCCAAGCCCTAGCTGAGCAGCTGCTGAACGAAATTCGCGACGGACGCGACCTCGCCGAAGTCGCACGCGAACACTCCGACGGCCCCTCCGGGCCCCAAGGCGGACAGCTCGGAGAATTCCCGCGTGGGATGATGGTCCCTGAGTTCGACGCGGCGGTGTTTGCCTTGCAGGCAGGCGAAGTCGGAGACCTCGTAGAGACCCCCTTCGGCTATCACATTATTCAACGCGATAAGTAATCCCAATGCACGAAGCCTCGTCCACGGCCGCCATTGTCATCATTGGCAACGAGATCCTCTCGGGCAAAGTTCGAGACGAAAACTCGCTGTTTTTGTGTCAGGAATTGCGCAAACTGGGCGTTGACGTGCGCCGCATCCTCACGATCCCCGACGAGATGGGTGTGATTGGGGACACCGTGCGCGAGGCTTCCGAGAACCACACGTGGGTGTTCACCAGCGGCGGCATTGGTCCCACTCACGACGACATCACCATCCCTGCCATCGCTCAGGGCTTCAACACTCCCACCGAACGCTCCGAACAACTCGCCGAGGTCATCCACGGTTACTACGGTGAGCACATCAACGAAGAGCTGCTCCGGATGGCGCTCATCCCTCAAGGCGCAGAAGTCCTCTTTGACGAAGAGTCTCGCGCCCCACAAGTCCAGTTTCGCAACGTCCTCATCTTCCCTGGCGTCCCCACCTATCTGAGGCACCGGTTCTTGGCATTTCGCGAGAGGTTCCGCGCGTCGCCGATTCACCTCCAACAGATCTTTCTCAACTGCGACGAAGGCCAAATTGCGCACCTGCTTGACCAGACGCTGCAAGCCTACCCCGATTTGCAGCTGGGCTCTTACCCCCGCACTCACCCAGACGACGACTATCTAGTGAAACTGACCCTCGAATCGCGGCAAGAGCACTATCTGCGAGATGCTTGCGATTTTCTAAGGCAGCGGCTCCCTGAAAACGCTCTATTACGCCTGACCTAACGCTCAATCATCCCCTTCTTTGAGAATGCTGATGACTCCGCAGAAACTGGCCTCCCATTTTTCCGGACGAGGCCCACTGTTGCACATTGTGTTGGACGGCTGGGGCATCGGGCCTCCCACCGAGACCAACGCGATGTTCCACGCAAACCTGCCAATCACAAGACGCCTGGCGCAAGACTTCCCTTGCACACAGCTCTGGACACACGGCAAATATGTGGGGTTGCCCGGCGACAAAGACTTGGGTGGCTCCGAGGTCGGACACATGACCATGGGGGCCGGCGTCGTCATGGAACAGGGGCCGTCACTCATCAAGCGCCTGATGGATTCCGGCGAGTTTTTTCAGGGAGCGGTGCTCCAGCAGATGATCGCACACGCGAAACAACACGAAACGCCGCTGCACCTTCTCGGCCTGCTCTCTGATGGAAATGTCCACAGTCACCTCAACCACACCGTCGCTCTCATCGAGCACGCCTTCGCGCAAGGCCTCCGCCGCTGCTATGTCCATGCGCTCTTAGATGGCCGGGACGTCGCGATTCAATCTGCGCTGGAATACACCGAGACGCTGGAAGCGCTCTTTCATCAGTTGAAGTCCCAGCGGCCTGAGATCGACTATGCCTTCGCCAGTGGTGGCGGACGAGAGCAGATCACGATGGATCGAGACCAAAACTGGTCTAAAATTGAGCGAGGCTGGAACACCCACGTGCATGGCCAATCTGACAATCAGTTCGGCAGCATCAGAGAGGCCATCGAACACTTCCGCAGTCAAACTCCTGACATCGTAGACCAAGACTTGCCAGACTTCGTGCTGGTGAGAGACGGCCAACCAATTGGCCCGATGAAAGACAATCACTGCCTCATTTTCACCAACTTTCGCGCTGATCGTGCCATCGAGTTTACGCACGCGGTGCTAGATGACGACTTCCCCCACTTTGATCGAGGAACGCGACCGCAGCTGCGCTACGCAGGCATGATGACCTATGACCAAGACTTACTGCTGCCCCCCGATTATTTGGTCGGAACCCCCACCGTCGCCAACCCATTTGGCAAACGCATCTTAGAGCTTGGCAAACAGCAGTTTCGTCTCACGGAGACCCAAAAATTCGCCCACGTCACGTTCTTCTTCAATGGCGGCTATCGCGAACCGCTAGATGCACAAAAAGAGAATTATGCGCTGATCGCCTCTGATAAGGTCGCCTCCTTCGCCCAAGCACCGGCGATGAAAGCCCGCGAAATCACAGACAAAGCGATCGAGTTCTTGCGCTCCGGCAAATACCACTACGGCCTCATCAACTACGCGAACGCCGACATGGTCGGTCACTCCGGGAACCTTGAGGCGGCAATCAACGCGGTTGAAGTCGTTGACCAACAACTCGGGCGGCTCCTGCCTGTGTTGCGCGAGGTCAATGGCATAGCGCTCATTACGGCAGATCATGGCAACGCGGATGAGATGAAAGTAAAACGCAAAGACAGCGACGACTGGGAACCCAGCACCAAACACTCGCTGAATCCGGTTCCCCTGATCATCTACGATCCACTCTACCGTGAGCAGTACCAACTCCGCTCACCTGGCCCAGACCAAAACTGGAACCTGAGCCATATCGCCGCTACGAACTTGATCCTGATGGGCCTGGAACCGCCGGAAGACTTGAACGAATCCCTCTTCAGGTTCTGACTTTGCAAGACTCTTCTCTCCTGCAGATTCTCGCCCCGCTGCAGTCGATTTCGTCCCCGCTAGCGGGGCTTTGTATCTGGATTGCTCACTCACCATCCCTCAACTCGCACCATGTCTAACATCACCTGTATTGGCGCAGGCTATGTCGGCGGCCCTACGATGGCCATGCTGGCGAAGTATTGCCCCGAACACCAGTTCACTGTCGTCGACATCAACGCTGAACGCATTCGCCGCTGGGACTCCGACAATCTCCCCATTTACGAACCCGGCTTGCTCGCCGTTGTGCAGGAAGCGCGCGGACGCAACCTCTCTTTCTCCACAGATGTGCACGCGGCGATTCAAGACGCAGATCTCATCTTTGTCGCGGTCAACACGCCCACCAAAATGTTTGGAGAAGGCGCTGGGAAAGCCGCAGATCTGCAATATTGGGAAAAAACCGCCCGCGACATTTTAGAGCACGCGCGGCGCCCAGAAGTCATTGTGGTAGAAAAGAGCACACTCCCTGTGCGCACCGCCGAAGCGATGGCTCGCATCCTCCAGTCGGGGTCTTCGCACAGCAAATTCGCGGTCGTCTCTAATCCCGAATTTCTCGCAGAAGGGACGGCGATCGCCGACTTGCAAGAGCCGGATCGTGTCCTCATCGGTGGGGAAGAGACCCCCTTTGGTCGCAAAGCTGCCGAAACGGTGGCCGACTTGTACGCACACTGGGTACCTCGCGAACGCCTGCTGCTCACCAACGTCTGGAGCTCAGAGCTGTCGAAGCTGGTCGCGAACGCGATGCTGGCGCAGCGCATCTCTTCGGTCAACAGCATCTCGGCTCTGTGCGAACAAACGGAAGCAGACATCAATGAGATCAGCCGCGCCATCGGGATGGATCGTCGCATTGGGCCTTACTTCTTACAGGCCAGCGTGGGCTTTGGCGGATCCTGCTTTCGCAAAGACATCCTGCACCTGTCTTACCTGTGTGAGTTCTACGGGCTGCCCGAAGTCGCCGATTACTGGGCGAGTGTGGTGCGCATCAACGAGTATCAAACCGACCGGTTCTTCCAAAATATTCTCAAGCAACAGTTCAACACCATTGCCGGTAAGCGCATCACTTTGTTTGGCTTTGCGTTCAAACCAGACACGGGTGATACGCGTGACTCGCCAGCCATCGCGCTGTGTCAGAAGCTGCTCAACGAACGAGCACAAGTGCGGGTTCATGACCCCAAAGCCAAAGAAAACGCGGAGCGCGACCTGGCGCAGATGGAAGGTGATATCGCCTTTGTAGAAGATCCGTACGCCGCCGCCGAAGGAGCGCACGCCATCGCGCTAGTCACTCAATGGAAAGACTACCTTGAGCTCGACTATCAGCGCATTTTCCAGCGCATGCTACAGCCCGCGTTCTTGTTTGATGGTCGCAATCACCTTGACCATCAAGCTCTGTACGAGCTGGGCTTCAATGTGTTCCCGCTCGGAAAAGCTCCGCTCAAGCACGTTTGATCTGCCACTGTGGCGGGGCGCGCAAGCCTCGCCTTTTTCAACCAACCTGAAGGGTAATTCCATGAGCAGCTTTGAGGAGAACCTAAAATCGGTACCGTTTAGTGACAAAACGGTGCTTCTCCGCATCTTCAATTCTAAAGACGAACTGATGGGAGTCTTGCCCAACTTTCCAGCCAAGCAAGGTTCGCTGCGCGTGTTTGCCCACGTGGCAAACGCCCAAGATCACATTGGCAGAAACGAGGCGAACGCAGCCTTGCAGCTGTTCGGAGAATACGTCGAGCGCGCGAAGCAAAATCCGGGAGTTCACCAAAAGCTCGAGCTCTTACTCAACCTGCGTGATGGCGATTACCTGCGCTTAGAGCGCGTCGAAAGCCCACACTCGAACCTGCTCGCCAACATTCATGATCGCAAAGCCAACGCCGAAGAGACCGAATCTTTCATCGAGCTGCTCAATCAAGGGCGTGTCCGCGCTGCGGAAAAGGTGCGCGACCGCTGGGAACCGCAGACCTATGTCATTGATGGCGTCCTCAACTACTTTGGAACCCATCCCAACAAGCGCTTAGAGACGAGCTATTGGGACAAAGTCCCTCTCAAGATTGCCAACTACACCGACCAAGAGTTTGAGGCCAGCGGTGTGCGCTATGCCCCAGGGAGCATCGTGCGCACGGGCGCTTACATCGGCCCGCAAACCGTCGTGATGAATCAAGCGTTCGTCAACATTGGGGCTTACATCGCAGGTGGGGGCGTCATGATTGACGGAGGCGCACGCGTTGCTTCCTGTGCCCAGATCGGCAAGGGCGTCAAATTTGGCGCAGGCTCTGGAATTGAAGGCATTTTGGAGCCAGCCGGACGCTTGCCCTCCATCGTGGAAGACGGAGCCAAGATTGGGGCGATGTGCGAGGTTGCCGGCATCGTCGGAGAAGGAGCGGTGGTCGCCAGTGGTGTCATCATGGCATCAGGCAAGAAGATCGTAGACGAAGACACTGGCGAAGTGCTCCCACCGCTGGAGTGTCGTGTGGGCAATGACACCTTCCTCTTGCCTGTCATCCCACCTTATCGTCTCGCAGTAGGCGGCTCACTCCTGAGCAAAAATGGGCGCATCGCGACGGACGCGATCGTGCTCAAGCCGGGTGATTTGCGAGATTCTGCGACGATGAATCACTTCAAGAAGCAGGGGATTTTGTACTCCTGAGCGGAGCCTGTAGGCAGGGCGGCTTCTCACAGAGATCACGGGAAGCCGCTTCGAGAGGCGAGGGGGATTATTTGGCGGCGACTTCTTTCTGCGAGCCTTTCACTTCTTCTACGATAGTGCGATCCATTGGCAGCTGTACGTAGCCGTTCTCTTCACTCCAAAAATAGTAATATCCCAAAGGCACTCCCGTATCTTCGCTCTTCGCTGACGTAATTTTCCCATCGCGAATCGTCCACGTCTTCACAACTTTCCCTTCATCGACATAAGAGACCTTGAGGTCTTTCCCCAGCACGTTGTCCGCCGAGCGGAAGAACTTATTGCGGCTCTCTTCCGTACAGCCTGTCAACAGGATGACGCCTGCGGCCATCGTTAGGCCAATCCACATACGCATAGATACCCCTTCTGTAGAAAATGATGGAAATCAAACAGTAAAATAGCTTTGAAAGTAGCGGAACTGGAGGGAGAGCGCAAGTGGGAGGGCACAGCCCCTCTCGCAGAGAGAGACTGTGTAAGAGCGAGGGCTTACTTTATGAGCATGAAAACAAGCGCCAAGACAACGGTTGGAATCGCGGCCCCCATCGCCAATTTGGCGGGGTTGACGCCACCGGAGAAGAAGCGAGACAAGATGGATTGTCCGGCTGGGTTCGGCGCGTTCGCGATGACGGTCAAACCACCACCGGTCACCGCACCAGCTACGACAGCATACTTCTGCACGTCGGTGAAGCCGGGCACCAAGGTGCTCAGGTAGGTAATCGCGGCGTTATCGTTGAACGCGGTCAACACGGTCGCACCAATGAAGAGCGGCAATTCGCTCAAGGAGCCGAGCACCGGTGCGATCCACCATGCCTGCACACCACCGTGGGTGACCAAGCCTGCGAGGAAGAAACCAACGAGCAGGGGCCCTTTGATCTCCAGCTTATTTTGGTAGGCCTTTGAGGCCATGCTGAAGCCGATGAAGAACAAGAACCCGCCGATGAAGAGCGGTGGGTAGTGCGCGTTGTAAACCGTCCAGGCCATGAACAGCAGGTGCGTTGCGGTGACCCAACCTGGGATCGGATCTTCGCGGTCTTCCCACTTCACAGGCGCGTCTTGACCATCGGCGCCCTTGGCGACTTCTGGCTTGGTCAACTTGGCGAATTCAGCTTTGAACACCGCGAAGTAGATCAGGTTCGCAATCACGATGCCGACCGCAGCTTTCCAGCCAAAGTTGGTGATCATGAAGGCGATGTCCCAGCCCCATGGAGCTGCAACCATCAGCACGGGCGGCGCCGCGAAGTGCGTCAACGTTCCGCCTACGGAGATGTTCACGAAGAGCAAGCCGATGGTGGCGTAAGCAAACTTTGGTGCAGGCTTGAACTCATAGAACTGCTTGGCGAGCAGCAACGCGGCGATGGTCATCGCGGCGGGCTCGGTGATGAAAGAACCCAAAATCGGAGCAATCGTCAAAATAGACAACCACCACGCTTGTGGAGATTGTCCACCAAAGGCGGCAATCTTTCCGAGAATCAGTTCAGCCAGCTTCACGATAGGACGTGTCGACGCCAGCGCCATAATCACGACCACAAACATGGGCTCGGTGTAGTTCACAGTGTGTGCGATGTAATCCGAGAAAGTATACCAGCCGTGGAAGCCCACAATCGCGGCCGCCAGCGCGATCACCCAGATGCCAAAGATGGCTTCGACTTCTCCGAGGAAGTGATACATCTCTGCTTTGAAAGAGGGGCTGTTCGCGATGTATTCTTCTGACTTGCCCTGCTTGCGCAGCTCGTCTTCGTGGTGATGCTTGATCTCGTGAGCCTTGTGCATCAGCGGGCCCGCGACAAACGTGTGCGCAATCGCACAGATGAAGATCAGTGTTCCAACTAAATTGAAGGGGTTCTCAGCAATACGTGAGGAGAGAATTCCCCCAATTCCTGCTCCTTCGGGGTCATTGTATTCATGCAACTTCATGGGGAAGTCGCTGTCCACGTTACCACCTCCGGCAGCGATAACCATACCAGCCATCACGATGAACATGACCGGGATCAACCAAGCGCGACGCGACATCGCGACCGCCGCCAAGGTTGAGGGACTCCAGTCACGCACTCCCAGACGGCTCTCGATGCCGTCCATCATCTTTTGCAGTGGTGCTGGAAGAGAAGGGCTCAGGTGCTGCTGCCTGAATACCTGCGAGCGCATTTTGCGTTGGCGGGAGGCGCCTGCGCGTCGGTGGGGAGATTTTCGCATCGTTCGACTCCTTGATACAAATCATGAGATTCTCGTTTCCGGACGACAGTCCGGGGCCGAATTTGGCTTTCTTCTGGCATGCCACCATGGCTGATCTACGGGCTGCGCATCGCAACATTCAGACCGGCACAGCGGCTCTGGGGACGGCCGCGTTAGCGGAATTGCCAGCGCAGTCCGACGCCCAAAAAGCGCCTGCAAGGATACATAGATCGCCCCCCAGTGCAATCTGAAATTCTGCGGCTCGTAACCTTTTTGTAGCTTTCATGAGCATCGAGATCCTTCACCTCTCCGATCTGCACTTTCAGGCCTACCCGCGCTCGGTTCACGAGTGGGTGAGCAAGCGCGCGCTCGGCGCCCTCAACTGGCTCCTCAAACGCCAAAAAAAGTACCCCAAAGAGCGCATCACACAACTGATACAAAAAACGACCTCTTTGAGCTGGGATCATGTGGTCGTGAGCGGAGACCTCACTCAGCTGTCTCTGGAAGCCGAGTTCGCCGAGGCGCGACAAGCCCTCGCGCCGCTCCTCACCCACTCAGAACGCGCGACGATTGTCCCCGGAAACCACGACTACTACGTCCCAGAAGCCCTCGCAGCGGATTACTTTCAACAATATTTTGGGGAATTTTTTGGGGAGGGAGTGATTCACACACGCTATCTGGGAGAAGACTGGCACATCATCGGCTGGAACAGCGCACACCCGAACCCTTGGTACAGCGCAGCGGGGACGGTTACCCGCGCTACCTTTGTGGCCACAGAACACTACATCGGCGCACAAGCCCCAGGCGCCAAGTTCGTGATTGTGAACCATTATCCGATTTGGTTCCCAGCAGGGCGACTCCCCGAAGCAGAGCACGAGCTGCTCAACCTAGCGCAAGTCCAACACTGGCTCTCCACACAGCCGCAAGTTCGGCTGTATTTGCATGGACACCTGCATCGCAACTGGTCGCACACGCTGCGCTATCCCACACACGAGCTTCAAGTTGTCAACTCAGCCTCATCCACGATGCTGATGCCTGCGGGAGCCTCTTCGTTTCACCGGCTTCGTCTTGAGAAGGACGAGGTTACTGTAGAACCTTTTGCCTATTGATCTCATGCGACACCCCTTTTGGATCAGCCTTTTTGCTGTGCTGCTGCCGGCACACGGAATTGCCCAGACGCTCCCAATCGCTCCCAATCGCTGCGCAGCCGCCATCACTGAGTTCACGGAGTTTCGCCCGACGGGTGTATATGGCAGCGTCGCAGAAGACGAGTGGTCTCCGGCCGCGATGTATGTGCTGCAGAAAGAAGCGGAGAAATATCAGGTTTTGCAGCGTCACTATGCCGATGAGGTCGACAACTGGCGCTTTGAAATCATGGAGATGACAGGCGGGAAGACGATGATGTTTGTGTTTGAGAAGACGTTCAAACCGCGTTTTTGCCAGGGCCCAAATGCCTTCTTCGTGAAGCGGGAGAGTCCGAGCGCGGCCCGGCCGTGAACCGTTTCAGACTCCGTTTGCTCCGTGTCGTAGCTGACGATTGCGTGGTCGCTCAATCCAGCCGTGGCGCATCCGAAGCATAGTCTGCTGCCACAGCTGTTGTTCATATTCTTTGAGCGAGGTCGGTCGTTGTGAAGCGTCCATGGACTTTCCATTAAAACACGCATGCCCCCCGGTGCGTGTGGAGTTGATCATCTGCGCGGGAACGCAGTCTTACCACAGATCGCTCTCTTGCACTTCGACCATCTCCAGCAGGTCTTCGGTCAAAATCATGTCGTCCCCAAACGTCGGCTCCCCAACGACTTTGTCAATTTGTTGAATCTGTCCTCCGCGCTCCAAGAAACGAGCGGTGGCGGCTTGCACTTCTTCGCGAGTGATTTGAGTAATCATGGCAGTCTCCTTAATCAGAATTTAGTTTTTAATAACAAGGACTTATATCCTCAGTAGGCATCTTTTTTCGTGCCGTTTCTCTACACTCTGCACCGGACGTGCCACGCTTGGGATTTATTTATTTTTCCAGCACACCGCTACAACTTTATTTTTTCCTGCAAATCCGCCAAGATTGCGTTTTACCTGCACAGGAGCCGGTCGCAGTCTGATTTTTCAGCACAATTTTTCGGGAGGAGGGGCAATGAGCGCCGAAGCAATTGAAGAAGATTTTTTGAACGAAGCAGAGCTGCAATACTTCAAAGAAAAGTTATTGCAAATGCGCGAAGACATCTGGGCGGAAGGACAAGCGACGGTCAACGACATGCAGGAAGAGTCCACGCTCTATCCTGACCCAAACGACCGCGCCAGCTTGGAAGCCGAACACTTCAACACCTTGCGCATCCGCGATCGGGAACGTAAGTTGTTGACGAAAATTGACGCCGCGCTGCAACGCATTGAGGACGGCACCTTTGGGATCTGCGAAGTCACAGGCGCTCCCATTGAACGTAAACGGCTAGAAGCCCGCCCTGTTACCACGCTCAGCCTCAAAGCCAAACAAGAGCAGGAGCTCGAAGAGCAGCGCCACCGTCGCTAACCATCACCCCGCTCTCTGAACCTTCCAACGCCTCATCTCTCATGCACATCACCCAATCAGCCTCTCTGTTCAATCGCGCCCAGCAACGCATCCCGGGCGGAGTCAATAGCCCCGTCCGCGCTTTCAAGTCTGTGCGCTCTACGCCGCTGTTCATTCGGCAAGGAAAAGGGAGCAAGCTCATCGATGTCGACGGCAATGAATACATCGACTACATCGGCTCGTGGGGGCCCCTCATTCTGGGACACTGCCACCCTGAGGTCATCGCTGCCGTCGAAGAAGCCCTGCGTCGCGGAGCCTCTTTTGGGACCCCGACCGAGGGGGAAGTTCACCTCGCCGAGATGATCTGTGAAGCGGTCAACAGCGTCGAGATGCTGCGCTTGACGAACTCCGGCACAGAAGCCGCCATGGCCGCGATCCGCGTTGCGCGGGGCTACACCAAGCGCGACAAGATCCTCAAATTTGAGGGCTGTTACCACGGCAGCGTGGACTCTCTGCTGGTGAAGGCGGGCTCTGGGGTGATGACGCTCGGCTTGCCCGACTCGCCCGGCGTGCCAGCCTCTTTTGTGGAGCACACGCTGCTCGCGCCCTTCAACGATCTGCAAGCGGTCACGGACCTGATGGACGAGTATGGCGACCAAATCGCCGCGGTCGTGCTGGAACCTGTCACGGGCAACATGGGGATGATCCTGCCGGAGCACGGGTTCTTGCACGGACTGCGCGACCTCTGCGACCGCCACGGCGCGCTGCTCGTG
The DNA here is from genome assembly GCA_965662845.1 of uncultured bacterium. Taxonomy (GTDB): domain Bacteria; phylum SAR324; class SAR324; order SAR324; family NAC60-12; genus JCVI-SCAAA005. The sequence goes on from CBFIJD010000026.1 coordinate 42,560, forward strand.
TTCGATGAAGTGATGACCGGCTTCCGCGTAGACTACGGCGGCGCGCAATCCGTACTCGGCATCATCCCCGACATGACCATCTTCGGGAAGGTCATCGGTGGAGGCTTGCCTGTCGGCGCCTATGGCGGACGCCAAGATGTGATGCTGATGGTCGCGCCCGCAGGCCCGGTGTATCAGGCTGGGACTCTCTCAGGGAACCCGCTCGCGGTCGCTGCTGGGCGTAAGACCCTAGAGCTGCTGCAGCAGCCCGACACATACCGCGAGCTGGGGCGCAAGACCAACTGGCTCACCCAAGAGATGCAAGCCAGCGCCGACAAATATGGCATCCCTTTCCAGACATGCGCGATGGGAGGCATGTTCGGCTTCTTCTTCTCCGAGACGCCCGTGCGCAACTACGAAGACGCCGCCAACGCGCACCAAGACCGCTTCCGAGAGTTCTTCTTGGGCATGCTCAAAGCCGGCATCTACCTCGCGCCGTCTGCATTCGAGAGTGGGTTCATCTCTCTTGCCCACAGTGATGAAGACCTTGAGAAGACCGCCAACGCCTGCCGCAACGTCATGAGCACCCTCAAATGATCCTCCTTGAGCAACCTGACTACCTCCGCCTGCCTGTGCAAGAGCGCCTGCCCCATTATCAACGTGACGGGCGCCTCTATCACGTGATGATGTCGCAGCAGTTCCAACGTCCACTGATGGAAGAGATCTTCGGCGTCGCGAACACGATCAAGGCCATGTCACACGACACGGAAGGGCTCGAATTTCTCTCGCGGCTGCTGCGCCACAAACGCGCGATGCTTTACTTCACGCAACCTTCCACCCGCACGTTCCTCTCGTTTGTGACCGCGTGCCAGTTCGTCGGGATGACCACCGGCGAGGTGCAAGACCCCACGCTCTCATCTGAATACAAAGGCGAGAGCCAAGAAGACGCCGTGCGGGCGTTCAGCAGCTACTTCGATGTCGTCATCATGCGCGACCCCAAGCCCGGCTTCTGTGAATACGTCGCCTATCGCCAAGATCGCACCGGCTACAGCGTCCCGATCCTCAATGGCGGCAGCGGCAAAGACCAGCACCCGACGCAGGCGCTGCTCGACCTCTACACCATGCACCGCTCCTTTCAGCAAAGCGGCGGCATCTCGGGGAAGAAATACGCCTTCGTGGGCGACATCAGCCGTGGCCGCGCCGTTCGCTCCGTGATGTATCTGCTCTCGAACTACGAAGACCTAGAGATCTACTGCGTCGCGCCGGATGACTTTCAGGTCGCCAAAGATCTGCGTGAACACTTAGAAGAGCGCAACGTCAAGCTGCACCTCACCGACCACCTCAACGAAGTCCTGCCCGAAGTCGACTGTGTGTATATGACGCGCGTGCAAGACGAGTATGACTTGTCTGGCGAGTCCAGCGGCATTGATTTGAGTCGCTACAGTCTGACGGATGAGAACGTCAACCTGCTGCCCGAGCACGCGATCATCATGCACCCGCTGCCGCGTCGCCAAGAGATCGCGATGTCCATTGACGCCAACCCTCGCGCGGTTTACTGGAACCAGCTTCGCAATGGCGTGTATATCCGCGCTGCGCTGCTGCTGTACATCTTCAACAAAACCGAGCAGCTCCCGCTCGTTCAAGAGAAGCCCCGCTGATGACTCAACTCACGATCCGCAACGCCCAAGTCGTTCTCCCCAATCACCTCTGCGAGACAGATGTCCTCGTTGAAGACGAAACCATCGCCGCCATCGGACGCGGTCTGCCCGACGGAGACGAGGTCATCGACGCCTCAGGGCTGACGCTCTTTCCTGGGCTGATCGACCCGCAGGTGCATTTTCGGGAACCCGGCAACGCGCACAAAGAAGACCTGCACAGCGGCTCGTGCGCCGCAGCGGCCGGCGGCATCACCAGCTTTTTAGACATGCCGAACAACAACCCGCTCATCATCACAAGTGAGTTGATGACCGAAAAGAAAGCGCGGGCAGCCCAGCAGTGCGTGGTGAACTACGGTTTTTTCATCGGCGCGACGCCCTACAACCTGGACGTGCTCAACAGCGTCTCCAACGTGTGTGGCATCAAGATTTTCATGGGCGCTTCGACCGGAGATTTGTTGGTCGATCAAGAAGAAGACTTGGAGAGAATCTTTGCGAACGGTTCGCGTCTGATCGCAGTGCACGCCGAGAGTGAAGCGTTGATTGCCGACAACAAGCGATTGCTGGGCGACTTCACCGACGTGAAGGCACACCCCAAAATTCGCGACGAGGCCGTCGCGCTCAAAGCTTCCGAGTTGGCCGTGAAGCTCTCCCTGCGTTACCAACGAAGACTGCACATTCTGCACTTAACGACCGAAGAAGAGACGATCCTGCTGCGGCGGCTGCCCAAGGACAACGCGATCTCTTCGGAGGTCTGTCCGCAGCACTTCACGCTGTCGGCTCCCGAGTGTTACGACCGCCTTGGGACTTTCGCACAAATGAACCCTCCACTGCGCCCGCCGCGCCACGCGCACGCGCTGTGGCAGGCGCTCAAAGATGGCGTCATCGACTGCATCGCCACCGACCACGCTCCGCATACCTCCGAGGAGAAGCAACAGCCTTACGGCAAAGCGCCTTCTGGGATGCCGGGAGTCGAGACCTCGCTGCCGCTGCTGCTGAATCGCTACAACCAAGGTGACTGCTCACTCACAGAGATCGCTTATTGGATGAGCGAGTCGCCGGCCAAATTGTATGGCATGCAACACAAAGGAAAGATTCAGGTGGGCTACGACGCAGACTTGACGCTGGTCGATGTGAACAAGCAGAAGACGGTCACCAACGGGCAGCTCTTCACGCGTGTGAACTGGTCGCCTTACGATGGCATGACGCTCACGGGCTGGCCGGTGCGCACTATTGTGCACGGACAAACCGTCTTCGCAGAAGGCAAGATCCAACCGAATGTACGGGGCAAAGAGATTCAGTTTCAAGAAGGCTGACGCAGGGCTCCGTAACCCACCTGTTTGCCCAATTTTCCCCGATGCTTCCCGCCCCCGTGGTTTTCCGTTTTTTGTGTTTCCCGATTTCCGAATGTTTCCCGATCCGGTAGGGGCAACCCCCCGTGTTTTCCCGATTTCCCCATTTTTGTTTTTCCGGATTTTTCCCGCCCCATGGTTGCCCGTTTTTTGTTTTTCTTGGATTGTGGTTCCTCGGAATCAGGGCCGACACGGGGGGCTGCC
>CBFIJD010000027.1:0-35207 GCA_965662845.1 uncultured bacterium
ACGTGCAGGGAGTCTGCCGTCGGGTCAAAGCCGGTGTAGCAGCAGAGGGGAGTGTGTTGGAGGCGAGAAGCGAGTTCGTCTGGGTGGGTCTGTTGCTGAGAGAAACCTCGGGCGGCGAATTCTTCAAGGACGTTCAAGGGATGGTACTCCAATTTAAAAGCGTGCGTTTCCTTGGCAAACTTCATTGCAGGAGGCCGGTTCGTGACCACATTCGGCCACAAAGTAGCGGCCATTGTAGCACTCGCACTGCCCGCTCCAGCGGGGATCAATTCTTTGATCGCCAGCGAGAGTTTCAAAAGGAACTTGGGGGATGGTGTCGTCGCAGACCGTGCGTTGTCGCCAGACATCTGCGACTTGCGATGGCGGAGGGATGAAGCGCTCAGGAGCTTCGGTCATGTCGCAGGCTTGCAAACAGTCGTTATACACTTCGTAACAAGAGGGCCCTTCCAAGAAGACCTCTCGCTCGCTGCACTCTGGATACTCGAACTTGGGGTGGTCTACGACACAGCGCAGCAGACATTTGCTCTCTCCCACTGCCCAGAGTGGAGTCCCTGAGAACGCGATGGCTAACAGCGCGAACAACCCGGCGATTCCGTCTTTACTCATACCAACCTCTCCGTCCAGAAAATGCTTCTTGTAGCGTCACTTCATCGACGTATTCCAAGTCCCCTCCCGCAGGGAGTCCACGGGCTAGGCGCGTAATGCGAGGGACGGTTTCCGCGAACTCGCTCTGCAAGAAACCAGCCGTCGCTTCGCCTGAGACCGTAGGATTGGTCGCCAGAATCAGCTCGGCCACCCCGTATTTCTGAATTCGTTGACGGAGGCTCTGAATTTTCAGTTGGTCTGGGCCCACTCCATCGAGGGGAGAGAGCGCCCCCAGCAGCACGTGATAGACGCCTTGATAGACGCGGCTGCGCTCAATCTGAAAGACGTTGTTGGGTTGCTCGACCACACAAATCAGCTGATGGTCGCGCCGTTCATCCGCACAAATGGAGCAGACCTCTGCGTCTGTAAAGGCAAAGCAGACTTTGCAGTGCCGAATTTGTTCTTTGACCTGCTGGATGGCCTCAGCGAAGTTTTGGGCTTCTTCGGTGGAGTAGCGGAGGACGCCGAAGGCGAGACGTGTGGCCGTTTTTTTGCCAATTCCAGGCAAGCGCGAGAATTCTTGAATCAGCCGCTCCAGCGCTTCGGGGAATTGCATGCTCAGGATTCTTGTTGGAACAGGCGGTGTCCTAGACGGGCAGAGGTGATTTGCAAACCGATTGGATCATTCGTGGTGACCTCTACGCCGTTTTCGGCGGGGTCCCACGTCTCTGGATACGGCGCGATGGTCTCCTGCGTCATTTTTTGGAGGCGAGACTGATACTCTTCTTCGCGGGCGCGCAGCTGTTGGAGGAGCGATCCCATCCCCCCCAGAAGCTTGCGGACTTTTGAGGCTTGTTGTTCTGCCTCGGCTTGTTGCAGCCGCTGCAGATTCCGCTGAGATATGGTGAACTCCGCGCGCACATCGATCTCAATCTCCTTCTCTTCGACGAGCGTCCCGCACTTGTGAATGCGCCCGCCCTCCATCTGCATCTCTGTGTACTCAATCGTGTTGCAGGTAGGGCAGTGGAGCCAGATCAAATATCCTGTGATGCTCCGACTTTCTTCTCGGGCGCGGCGCTCAGCGAGTCGGTCCGCGAGATTGATCACCTTGCTCATTCAAGCCCCATCAAGGTTTTGGAGAGAGTGCCCGCATCAAACGGTTTGAAGATCGTGCTGTTCATTCCCGCAGACTTTCCGCGTGCGATCTGGTCGTCGAGCTGATCCATCAACATTAAGAGAACGGTGAGATTTTTTTTAGAGTGCGTTGTGCGAATCTGTTGAATCAGCTCCGCGCCAGAGCTGTCTGGCAGATGCCAATCCACCAGCGCGAGTTGGAACTTGTGTTTCGGCAACAGGCGCAGCGCGTCCTCCGCGGTCGCGGCCTCAATGCACAGCTCCGTCCCCAAATCCTTCAGACATTGGCGGATCATACGACGCGAGGTCGTGAAATCGTCCACCAGCAAAACACGAGAGTCTTCATTCAGTTCCATTCGGCCTTTTCAAATTTCAGAAGCGTTGTCATCAGGGGTGAGCGAGGTTCCAACCGCAGCATTCCAAGCAGAAAAGAGACCGTTTGCCGCAGCGCGTTTTTCAGAGTTGAGCGGCGTAGTCCATAATGATCTGGAACTCTTCGGGCGTCACAGGCTGCACGGAGAGGCGAGCCCCTTTGCGCAGCAGCAGCATCTCTTCTAGCCCGGCAATCGTACGAATTTCAGAGAGCGGGACGGGGCGCGGGAACTCAGACACAAACTGCACATCCACCATAAACCAGCGCGGAGCCTCCGGCGTGCTCTTCTCGTCAAAGTATTTGCTCGTGGGATCCCACGCGGTGTGGTCTGGATACGCCTCTCGGACCACGCGCGCAGTCCCCACGAGCGATGGGTTTTGACGGCTGTGATAGAACAACACCGGGTCCCCTATGCTCATGTGATCACGCATCAGGTTGCGGGCTTGATAGTTGCGCACGCCGTCCCAAGGCTCCGTCTGCTGCGGGCGTGCTTTCAGGTCTTGCAACGAGAACGCGTCCGGTTCGGACTTCATCAACCAGTGCTTCATCCTTCGGCGTCGTGTTCAAGCGACTCGTTCACTCGCACGGGCTTCATCTGCATCGCAGGCGCTCCTTTGCGAATCCAAAGCCGCACTCGCTCCACCGTCACCCCACTCTCGCGGGTCAGGCTGGCAAGTTTTTCCGCGTACACGATGTCGTCGACTCGGAACTCATACAGCATGCTGTTGGACTCTTGCGGGTGCAGCAGCAACAACACGAGCCCGGGGTTGTAATGCAGACGAAGCGAGCCCGCGAAAGGGATCGCTTCGTCTGTGAGATTCGTGGGCCGTTGTTGGGAGATCTGCAGTTCGTAGAAGGTCCCTTCTTCAAGCAGCAGACGAGTCATAAGGGCTCCAGAGACAGCGATTATTGATTCTCAGGACGCAGCGGGCGCAATTCTTTGCCAGCCTGCCACATCTCTTGTTCGCGGATGGCATCCAATTCGGCCTCCAATTTTGCTCGGTAATCGGGCTGTGAGTTGGTCTCGATGGAGCGGCGAGCTTCATCTCCACGGATGACGCTCTGATAGCAGTCTTCGATGACCGGCTTGAGGGCTGCGTAAAATTTTGGAGCCCAGTCTAGCGCGCCGCGCTGAGCCGTTGTGGAACAATTCGCATACATCCAGTCCATGCCCTTCTCCGCGACGAGGGGATAGAGACTTTGCAGCGCTTCTTCAATCGTCTCGTTGTACGCCTCCGAGGGAGAGTGACCATGCTCTCGCAGCACTTCATATTGAGCCAAGAAGGCGCCTTGCAGCATGCCCATCAAAACGCAGCGTTCACCAGTCAAGTCGCTGTGCACCTCTTTCGCAAAGGTGGTCTCGAACAAGTGCCCTGAACCGATGGCGAAGGCCGTGGCGACACAGCGCTCTCGGGCTTGGCCAGTGAAGTCTTGGTGAATTGCGAACGAGCTGTTGATCCCGCGACCTTGCTGAAAATGGGTTCGGACGGTCAAGCCGCTGCCTTTGGGCGCGACAAGGATCACGTCAACGTTGGCGGGCGGCTCAATGCGCGTGTCTTGGTTGAAGACCACACCAAACCCGTGTGAGAAGTAGAGCGCGTCGCCTTCGTTCAACGCGGCTTTGATGGTCGGCCACATCGAGATCTGCGCCGCGTCTGACAGCAAGTATTGCAGGATTGTCCCGCGCTTTGCCGCTTCTTCAATCTCAAACAGATTCTCACCTTCTACCCAGCCATCGGCCACTGCCTTATCCCAGCTTCCCCCGCGACGGAGCCCCACGATTACGTTGAATCCTTGGTCACGCATATTCAGTCCTTGCCCACGACCTTGGGGGCCGTATCCCAAAATAGCGGTGACTTCTTTGTCTAAAATTTCTTTGCAGCGCTCTAAAGGATAGTCGCTTCGTTCAATGATCGTTTCGCGCGTGCCGTTGATGTTGATTTCTTTCATGGGTTACCGATGCCGTTGAGGGGGTCGAGAATGTCAAAAAAGCGTTACAACATAGGTTCCCACATAGAAATGTCAATCCTTTAGGGCGGCACAGCCAGGGCTTTTCTCAGCATTCTCAAAAAAATTCTTGCATTCTGCACCAAATCCTCTATCTTCTCTCGCTTCCTTGCACTCCCCAATAGCTCAGTCGGTAGAGCAACTGACTGTTAATCAGTGGGTCGCTGGTTCGAGTCCAGCTTGGGGAGCCAGCAACGGCAAGGTTTTGCAGCCCCTCTCAAAAAATCCCCCAGACCGCACAACCAGAACGTCCCAAGCGCACGCACGCCCCCCAGAAATTCCTCAGACCTGCTTCGACAAAAACAGAACCTCTCTCCAGATTCTCTGAACCGTGTCACAGCCCGACGACCAATCGCTGCCTAGCTGCGATCTTCAGCGCTGCCCCAGCGCTGTGTGGATGCGCCCGGAACCCCATGCTGTCAATTTGAGCGTACTCCATTCTCCACGACGTCTCCCTCATCATCGCTCCCGTCAACCGCCCTGAGTTTGCTTTGTATGCTGATTTGCTGTAGAAGCGAGTCCCATTTTTGTGACACATCGCTTTCATTCCCGAATTTGGAAACACCAAATGTCTACTCAATCTTCAGCATCCGAAGCCACACGTGTCGCCACGCTGCGCGAGTATGACATCCTCGACACTCCTCCCGAAGAAGCGTTTGAAGAGATTACGCAACTTGTCGCAGAGCAGCTAGACGCCCCCATCGCGCTGATTTCGCTCGTGGACGAACACCGCCAATGGTTCAAGTCCGCGCATGGGCTCACCACCTCCGAGACACCCCGCGAACACGCCTTCTGCGCTCACGCCTTGTCCCAGCCCGATCAGATCCTGCAAGTGCTCGACGCGAGCCACGACGCTCGCTTTCAGGACAACCCGCTCGTTACGGCAGACCCCAAGATCCGCTTTTACGCTGGCGCCCCGCTCGTTGCGCCCAACGGGCAAGCCCTCGGCACACTCTGTGTGATTGACACGAAACCGCGACCAGCGCTCACCCTGAAACAACAGCGCCTGCTACAGCTCCAGAGCAAACACGTCATCAAGCTGCTCGAGCTGCGCAAACGAACGCGACAGGAGCAACAGCTGCTCGCGCAGTCGGCCCTTGGGCAAGCACGTCAGCAGCAAATCTTAGAGCTTACGCAGTGCGGAGGGTGGTATTGGGACGCGCAGCTCGACGTCGCCCACTGGGATCTGCGCACCTTCCAGATTATGGGACTCGAGCCGGGGACGCCACTTGACCGCGACACCTACGTGCGGTGTGTGCAGCACGATGACCGCGAGCGGGTGCAGCACGGCATCCAGTCGCTGTTTGAGGGAGCCGCCAGCTTCCAAGCGACGTATCGCGTACAGCACCCTGACGGCACAACGCGCTGGGTGACCTCAGACAGCCGCCTGAAGCGCACCGCGAGCGGTGAACCCGCAGAGCTTGTCGGATATGTGCAAGACATCACCGCGCTCAAAGACGCCGCCCGCGAGCGCGAGCACCTGCTGGAGTCGCTCCAAGTCGTGCAAGAGCTCAGCGACGTCAGCAGCTTTGTGGTCTTCGCCGCTACCGAGCTCGTGGAGTGCGACCCCCGCCTCCAAGCCCAGCTGCATTTGCCCCAAGCCCAGCTGACGCTAGCGCGCTTCCTGCAGCTGTTCCCGCAACAAGAGTCCACCTTCCGATACACGCTGCGGCAAACCAAGCAACAAGGGACGCAAACCTTCCAGCTCCACTTTGTCGGCGCAAAGGAAGAGCGCTGGTTCCGAGGCGCGATGATCCGGCGCCGCTCCCACGACAACAACGAGCTGACGCTGGTCGCCTCACTCACCGACATCACTGCAGAGACCCGACAACGCCAGCAGCTCCAGCAGAGCCTCATGCAACAAGAGCGGCTGTTCACCAAGCTCCGCCTCACCCAAGACATCGCCCAAATCGGCACCTTTGAGTTCTTCCCAACTCAGGGGCGTGTAGAAGGCGACGCGCTCTTCTGGTTGCTCTACGGGATCTCTGAAAACACAGGGCTTCAACACCGAACACCGAACACCGAACACCGAACACCGAACACCGAACACCGAACACCGAACACCGAACACCGAACACCGAAGGGAATCGTGAGCTTCGACTACGCTTTCCAGCGTGTGCCTCCCGAACAGCGCGCCGCCATCAAAGCTTGGCTGGCTGCGCTCCGTGAAACAGCGCGTGTCTCCCAAGATCCTCAAAATCCTCACCGCGAAGCCACGCCGCCGCTCCGCGAAGCCAGCGACGTCGTCGTCCCGCAGGGCGCAACTCTCGACCACATCTTTCGGCGTGTGCTCCCCGAAGATCGCCCTCTCCTTGAAGACGCGGTGCGGCGCTCTGTTTACGAAGACATCGCCGTGACGTATCGCATTCAGCACCCTGAGTCGGGCATACGTTGGCTTCACGTCGAGACGGGGATGCGTCGGCTTGAGGACGGCTCGCCGTTGGTGCTGGGCGTTGTGCGAGACATCACCGCGCAGAAGGTCGCCGAACAGCAGCGCGACCAAGAGCACTTGGAACAGAAGATGGCCGCGCTCAACACCCTCACCGCGCAGTTGGGACATGAGCTGCGCACCCCGCTCCAAGGCCTCTCGGCCCACACCGAGCTGATTGAGACTCTGCTAGAGTCGGGCAAAACTGAGGCGGTGCGCAGAGTCCTCAAGCGCATTCGCCGCCACGGACAGCAGCTCGGTGACATGCTGGGCGGCATGCGGCGCTTGGTGCGCGAAGACTATCTTGGACGCACCAACGTGGAGTACGCTCCTGTGCAGCTCCAGACCTTGGTCAAGAACCTCACGAAGCTGCGCCAAACGCAGCAACCGCAGCTGCGCTGGGAGATCGCGGCGAACGCGCCGGAAGCCCTCGTCAGCGGCGTGTCTGTTCACCTGCAGATGGTGCTCGACCACCTCCTCAACAACGCCTGTGATGCGCTCGCAGAGACCACAGATCCCACGATCACCGTCCGGCTCTTTGCCGACGAACAACAAGTGACCCTCCAAGTCAGCGACAACGGCCACGGCATGGACACCGCCACGCAAGCGCGCATCTTTGATCCTTTCTTCACCACACGCCCAATCGGCGCAGGCTCCGGGTTGGGGCTGCCGTTCTGTCGGAACATCATCACCGACCATCAAGGCTCGCTCACGTGTCAGAGCGCGCCCGCACAAGGCGCCACCTTCACCATCGTGTTGCCGCGCCTCTTGCCCGTGGCGGGTGAGCCGCCCACAGCTCCCGACAACAACGCTTGACCCCGCAGGCGAACGAGACGCCTGCGCCGCGCAGCTGAGAACCAGACGTCTCAACAGAACGCAGCGCTAAAATGAAAAACTCAGATTATCTGAAATAAAAGAGAAATCAGAGTGAGCGGGCGAGCGTCAGGCGTCTCAACAGAACGCAGCGCTAAAATGAAAAATTCAGATTATCTGAAATAAAAGGGATACCAAGATAATCAAATTAAAACTGATTTAGCGAGACCAAGCGGAGAGGAGAGGGGGGCGGCGACCTCAACGGAGGCCGCTTTGCAGAGAAGAGCTGTCGGGGAGGAGAGGCGCAGGGCCCCGCGGAGAGGGTTAGCCGGAGGCTTCGATCAAGCCCAACACGGTGCGAGGCACTTGGTTCGCTTGCGCAATCATCGCGGTGTTTGCCGAGAGCATGATTTGATCGCTCGTCAGCTGCGACATTTCTTGAGCTACGTCAGCGTCACGGATCGTGGACTCCGCGCTGGTGAGGTTCTCTTCGGCGATCTTCAAGCTGTTGAGGTTGCTCTCCAGCGCGTTCTTCTGAAAGGCTCCCAGATCTGCGCGCATGATCGAGATCTCTTCAATCGCCTTGTCCACGATGCGGTTGGCGTCCTTCGCCCCTTGTGAGTTGGTGACATCAATGTCCGCGAGGCTCTGGAAGCCGCTGTCGTTGCGCACGCCTTGGGCCAGCATGAACGCTTTCACGTTGCGCAGAGAGAGGATGTCGTTCTGACCCGCGTTGGGTCCCAGCTGGAACTCTTTGGAGAATTGAGCGACGTGCACATAGCCTTCGATCCCGTCGCCGACGACTTCTTCGTTGCTCTCTTCCACAAACTCGGTCCCGACTTGAACTCCTCGCTCGTCGAGTACGGGGACTTCCTTCAGGCCGATTTCGCGTTCGTAGGCAACGGTCAGACCGCTAGCTTTGGTCCCCTCGACACCGGTGAGGAATTGTCCTCGCCCAAGGGCGACTTCGCCACCGATGGTGCCTTCTACGTTCTTGCCTGGGTCTGAGAACTCTGCGACGTTGGCCTCCTGCCCCAACACGCCGGGTAGGGAGCTGGTGACGGAGAAGATGGTTTGATCGCCAAATTCTTTGTGGCGCACGGTCAACAGACCATTGGGGTCTTCAAAGACGTCTAGCTTGAGGCCGGCTTCGTCAATCGCGGCTTGCATCCGACTGACGACGATCGTGCGAATGTCTTTAGACATGGCCTCTGGAGGGAAGCGCTCTGGGTTCTGGAGCGCGTTCTTGCGGATCTTCTCGATCTCTTCGCGGAACTCGCCCACGCGGGTGTCGAGCGTGGCGTTCTTGCCACCTTCGTTCAAGACGAGGAACAGCCCATCTTTGATGTTGTTCACGTCCAGCGGCACTTGCCCTTTCTTCTCAGCGCGCGTGGCGACCTGCGTGATGTCCACCTCAAAGCCATCTTCAGGAGACATGGGGGTGGTGGGCTCGGCGGAGATGAAGCGCAGATTCTCACCGACGGTGACGCCGTTCACGCCCATGGAGCCATCCAGCAGTTTCTTGCTGCCCCACATGGTGTTCTTCGCGATGCGATCTAAGGAGTTCAGCAAATGCTCAATTTCCTGCTGATCGGCTTCTAGCATCTGGCGGTCGTTGGTCGCTTCGTTCGCGGCGTGCACAGTGAGCTGCTTCAAACGAATGAGGATGCTGCTGATCTCGTTCAGGGCGCCTTCTGCGGTTTGAACAATGGACACCGAGAGCGCGGCGTTCTGGTGCGCCTGCTGCAGCCCGGTGATGCGGCCGCGCATGCGTTCCGAAGCGATCAAATTCGCGGGGCTGTCAGCTCCTGAGTTGATGCTTTGTCCGGAGCTTAACTTTTGTAGTGAACCTTTGACACGCTCCATGGTGTTGCTGGCGTGTCGCAGTGAGTTGAGCGAGGAGATGTTGTGCTTGATCTTCATGGCCTGACTCCAAGAGAGAGAACGTTAAGGGTGACGGTTAGAGTTCTAGTTTGCTCCTGTTATCGACGTTCTCGCCCAAAACTTTAGCGGGAGCCGCAAAAAAGTTGAGGGCCTCTCTTGGGCAGCCTTGGGAGGGGGCTCACTCGGCGGGGAGGGACGTATATATCAGCGCAGCTTCTGCGGTGTAGTCAGCGTCTTGTTGGGAGGGGAGGCGCTTGAGGGCGCGGGTGCGGGCGAGCGCGTCGCTGGGCGTCTCTCCGACACGGTAGTATTGGGTGCGCGGATCGAGGCGATAGGGAGGCAGACGCGCGAGGAGGTCGTCTTTGGCGGCGATGATTTGCAGGGTCTCGAGCCCCAGCGGGGGGTGGACCTCAAACGTCCCCAAGGGGATCCAGCGGTTGACCTCTGCAGCGGTGACTTGCTGTAGAAAGCGCTCCGGTGGCCGCAGCTTCGGTCGCAGCTCCAGCAGGTAAGACAAGGGCGGCTTGCTCGCGAAGGTGTGCCCGACCACATAGAAGTAGCCTGGCTTGGTGAGCTTGACGAACAACTCTATGCGCTCGCCGGCGCGAAACAGCAGCTCTTCGTGGCCCTTTTGCGTCTTCAGCTCGGCACGGAAGCTCGCGAGTCGAGGACGCGAGTGGTCGTCGCGCAGCTGCTGTTCAAACGCCACCTGCGACAGCTCGGTGCTCAGCCCGGCGTAGGCTGCTGCGGGGACGAACAGCGCCTGCGCGGTCACCACCTCGTTCGTCTCTAAACGCGTCAACTGCGCAGAGACCTCCACTCCTCGCTCGGTGGGGACGTAGCGCCCGTGCAACCCGAACCGAGCGTTTTCGAGGACGCGAGTGGTCGAGAGCTGGCTCTGTAGCCGACCTTGCAGCGCGGCGGCAAACGGGGTGATCTCCTGCGCTCCCCTTTGCAGAAACGGGAAGACATACACCTCCGCGCGCTCCGTCATGCCTTGCGTCAGCAGCTGCGCGACCTGCTCCAGCGAATCCGGAATCGTCTGCGCTTGTTGGAGCTGGGCGCGGACCTCTACCTCGGAGATGGACAGCTGCGGCGCGTCTTGTGTGCCGCCAAGCACCAGCAGCACCGTCCAGTGGCGCTGGTAGTCTTCCATGTTTTGCCACAGCGCCTGGAGGAGCGGGATGCGCTCGGCGTTGCGTGTGAGGGTTGGCAGCTCGGCCCACGCCCGCTCGACCTTGGTCTGCAGCTGCTCCAAGCGCGCGCGATAGATCGGCACCGCCTCCTCCGACGACATCATCGCTGACGCGGCGTAGCCCTCGACATCTGGTAAGACAGGCGTCTCCACGCCCAACAGCGGCAAGTGGGACGTGACCTTGATTTGCGAGCTGGCGTTCGTCGTGAAATCGTCTCCTGTCAATTCCTCTCGCTGGGTCTGCTCGGCCTGCACCTCAGCGGCGATCCTCCGCGACAGATCCGCGAGCGCGTTCTTGCGGGCTTCTTCACGCGTCGCGCCGAAGCCTTCGCCCATCAGGTCTACGGCCCAGAGCGCCGACGGGACACAGCACAACAGGATGGCGATGACAGAGGAGAGGAGTCGTCGGTGGTTCATGTGGGCTCATTTGGTGAGAGGAGTGCTTCTTCTCGGTTTCTCTCCAACGCGGCTTGCCGCGTCACTTGCAAACGGATCAACAACGCTTCCTTGCTCTCTGCTTGGCAATTCACTCCCGAACTTTCTGCAATCCAGCCAAGACGCCAGCCTCCGGACTGCTCGACGACCGCAGTGTAGGTCTGCCCCATGTTTCCCTCCTCTCAATCTAGAGTTACCACAAACCCAAAAACCCGCCTCCCCTGCAAGCAGAAAGGGCGAGATAATGATTTCACAAGGCTTTGAGAAGTTTGTCGTAAGCAGCATGAGAAACAATCCAAAACCAATAAAGAATTTGCCCCCACAAGGCTGACTCTTTATTCTTCGTTCACGGCATAGTTGTATAATGTCTGAGGTTCAATATCGATCATTCCATCTTTAAACTCCAAACATCCCCATTCCAAATCAATGTTAGCTGAACGCAAATCGTTCGGTTGAATATGTTCACTTAACAAGCTTCTTAAATCAGATTCGACTTTTTTTCCGTCTTCGAAAGTCAGTTGAAATACATATTCCGTTTTATACATAAAATGGACTAATTTCATTTTTACTCTAATGGCGCGATTTTATGAAAATTTTGACTATTCCACATTTCAATCAACTCTTCCTGATGCAACTCAGCCCATTCTCGGACTAACTGTCTGCATTTTTTAGGCAAAGAACCATCTATAATATTCAAATTGTTTAGCTCCATAACCGCTTCATAATCACCATATTTGATGTGAATGTGTTGTGGGGGGTGTTCTTTGTCAATTAAAAACATCCGAATAATAATCCCATAAAAACGACTAATTTCTGGCATCAATTTATTTCCAATACAAATGTTTGATTTCTTTATTTTTCGCGGAATGAAAAACGTCGGTAGGGGCGATCGGAATGAAACCTGTTAGAATGTTTCCTGTCATGGCGCATACACAAAGGGATTGATGATAGTCAGCCGATCATCGATCTGCTGTTGATGTTGCAGATCCTCAGAATAGAGAAGAGGACAGCCGGCTTCCAAAGCACTGGCCACGATCAGGCTATCCCAATAAGAAAAACCATAGCGCAATTTAAGCTGATGAGCGTCTCGAAGCGTGGCGATGTGGAGTGTATGAATCTCCGCGATCTCGATCATGACCTCGATATTTTCTTGGATGAGTTGGTCAGCAACCTTTTTCTTGAGCATCACGCTGTAGTATTCGCTGAGTACCTGCGTGCTACCCACCAAGATTGGCAAGGTTTCAATCAATTCCAGCGCCCGGATGCATCGGTCGCTAGCGTGATCCAGATGCGCATAGACCCAGATGTTGGTATCGACAAAGGCCCTATCGCTCATGAAGTTCATCCCTAGAAGGTAGAACGATATTGTCCACCAGAAAACGATGTGCATACGCTTTTCGATGCCCCGCCTGCCCGGTTCCAACCGGCTTGCCTTCCTTGAGGATAATGACGGTAAACCGTTCGCCTGGAGTGATTGGGAGTTCAGTTAATGAAACACCGTGCGAGCGATCCATGATGAACTCTTGCGTAAACACGATTTGCATATTCCATTGTCCTTGATCGAGTTGTGTTTGCTACTGACGTAAGCGTGTGCGCCGGATGACTTCCATTCCATACCGCCCCCAAGGCGCTCTCTGCTCAAGTTGGGCCGGAGGGAGCAGCGCGCCTCACTGCGGGTTGCCCGGTTTGTTTTCCCCGTTTGACCGGTTTGTTTTCCCCGTTTGACCGGTTGTGGTTGCCCATTTGTGGTCGCCCGTTTTGTTTTCCCCGTTTGACCGGTTGTGGTTGACCCGTTGCCCGAAATCTGGGCAGGCACGGGGCCTGCCCCTACGATGACCGGCGTCGGAACGAAAAACGCCAGAACGAAAAACGTCGGTAGGGGCGATCGGTAGGGGCGATCGGTAGGGGCGAAAAATCTTTCGCCCTTACTGGGCCGGAGGGCACGCCGCGCCTCATGGTTACCCGTTTTTGTTTTTCCCGATTGCCCGGAACCCGGCATGACGCGGCGGCGGGCTGCTGCCAACGTATGCTGACCGAGGGCGCGGTCTGTCCCCGTTTTTCTTGAGGAGGGAGAGAAGTCAGGTGCCGCTCACGCTCATCTTCGCGATGCGGAACGCAGGTGTGAGGATGGGGTTGCGCGCGTCCACATCGCGCCCCAGCATGTCAAGATTGCGCAGCATGTTCTGGAAGGTGCTCGCGATGGTGAACTCACTGACGGGCTCGGCCAGTTGGCCATTGCGAATCCAGAGACCTTGCGCGCCACGGGAGTAATCACCGGTGGTGACGTTCACGCCTTGTCCCGACATGAACGTCAGATAGAGCCCATCCTTGACGCTGGCGATCAAGTCTTCTTCAGAGTGGGTGCCCGGCTCCAACACCAAGTTGGAGAGTCCACCGGCGTGTCCTGTCGAGCGCATTTTGAGTTTGTTCGCGGCATAGGTCGAGAGCATGAAGTTGCGCAGCACCCCGTTCTCTAGCAACGACAAGGGCTTGGCGCGGACGCCTTCGCTGTCGAAATAGCGGCTGCCGAGCATCTCGGGCAACAGCGGCTGATCGGAGAGCTGAATCTGCGCGTTTGCGACCGACTCTCCGAGCCGATTCATGAGGAAGGATTGCTTGCGGAAGACATGGTCTCCCATCATCGCCGAGGCGCAGCTTCCCAAGAAACTCCGCGCCATCTCTGCGCTGAAGACGACAGGGACCTCGCAGGTCTTCGGCTTGATGGCTCCCAGTTTGCGTAAGGTGCGCTCGCAGGCGCGCTGGGCGACGGTCTCCATCGGCTCGAGGCGATCCAAAAAGCGGGCGCTGCTATACCAACCGTCGGTTTGCTTGCGCCCCGTGTTGTTTCCGGCGGCGGCTTGGTCTTCTGCGACGACTGAGATGCCCAGACTGTAGAGCGTTTTGCTGTAGCCATCGACGAAGCCGTTAGAGTCGGCGTGGACGGTGTGCGAGCGCAAGTCAGAGTAGTACGACTGTTCGGTTTTGAGCTGCTTGCTCTGGGCGAGGGTGGCGCGCTCAATTTGCATCGCAAGCTCGATTTTTTCTTCCGATGTGTGCTCGTCGAAGCGTTCATCAACAAACGTGAGCTGGGCGTCTGCGCGGCCTTGTAGCTCCGGTTCGGGCAGAGAATAAAACGGGTCTTTGCCCATGAAGGGGATCGCTTCCATCGCTTGGCGCATGAGCGGGTGCAGCGTTTCGGGGCGCAGGTCGTTCGACGAGATCGTCGAGCGGCGCTGATCTTTGCAGAGCGTGACGTACATGCCGGCGGAACCGGACTCCTTGAGCGATTCGATGCGCTGGTCACGGACTTCCACCTGAAACGACGTGGCGTTGACCAGTGAGGTCGAGACCGTGTCGGCGCCGAGTTTTTTGCCAAATTCGACGATTTCTTGCGCCAGTTGTTTGTAGTGCTCGATCACATGCCTCCTACGGTTAGTTCAGAAATCAGCACCGTCGGGAGACCGACGCCTACGGGCACGCTCTGTCCATCTTTGCCGCAGGTCCAGATGCCCTCACTCATCGCAAAATCGTTCCCTACCATCGACACCCGCGACATCGCGTCAGGGCCGTTGCCAATCAGCGTCAAGTTTTTGATGGGGTTGGTGATCTTTCCATCCTCTACCAAATACGCGACGGTAGGAACGAACACAAAGTCGCCGTTAGAGATGTCGACTTGTCCGCCGCTGAACGACACGCAATAGACGCCTTTTTTGACAGAAGCGACGATCTCTTCAGAAGAGGAGTGGCCGTTGGCGAGGTAGGTCGTCGTCATGCGCGGCATCGGGTAGTGCGCGTAAGACTCGCGGCGTCCGTTGCCGGTGGGGGCGAGGTGATAGTGCTGCGAGCTGATGTGGTCGTGCATGTAACCGCGCAGGATGCCGTCTTCGATGAGGACATTCTGCTGGGGGGCGTGGCCCTCGTCGTCGCAGTTGAGCGCGCCTCGGTCATACTCAATCGTGCCGGTGTCGTAGATCGTGCAAAGCTCGGAGGCGACCTTCTCGCCGATGCGCCCGCTGTAGGCAGAGGTCCCTTTGCGGTTGAAGTCGGCTTCCAGCGGATGCCCGACGGCTTCGTGCAACAGAATTCCAGATTGTGCGGGGCCGAGGATCACAGGCATGGTCCCTGACGGCGCTTGTTCGGCGCTCAACAACAAGATCGCTTCTGACGCGGCTTTTTTGCCCAGCTCGGTCGGGTGATCGGCGCCTTCTAAGAAGTCGAGGCCGACGCGTCCACCGACGCCTGCGGAGCCCGTCTGCACGTTCTGTTCTTCCTGCGCGACGCAGTGGACGTTCATGCGGAACATTGGGCGCACATCGCCGACGAGGCGTCCATCCGACGTGACCACCTGCACTAAGTCCATCGTGTCCACGAGCGAGACGGTCACGCGCTGGATGCGCTCGTCGTAGTCGTGGGCGGTCTTCTCAGCCCGCTGGATCAGCTTGATCTTCTCGCCGAGGGACAGGTCATTGATGGTGCGCGTCACCGCGTAGTGATTTGGAGGGACTAGTCGGTTGAAGCGGGAGCCTTCGTGAGCCTTGACGTGGCCACCGGTCGCGATCGCGGCGGCGGTTCGGGCTGCGTGTTGCATGGAACGCAAAGACAAATCTTCACAATAGGCGTAGCCGGTCTGATCGTCCTTCAGGACGCGCACGCCCATCCCCTTAGAGATGGACATCGACGAGTTTTTGATGATGCCTTCTTCCATCACCACCGAGGTGCGGTGGGCGTATTCAAAGTAAAGGTCCGCGTAATCGCCGCCGCGACTCAGCGCATCCTGCAAGACGTGCCGGAGCATCTCGTCCGTGACACCCATTTGTGCCTCGAACAGCGTGCGGGTCACGACCTCGGGGGGACCTTTGGGCAGATGAAGCGTGGTCTCAGGTGCGTTGGGCATGGGGGTTCCTTGTGGCAGGGGAAGAGCGGGGCGAACCGGCAACACCGGAAGTGAAAACAAACACGAAGAGGATACAATGACCGTCATGCAGCGTAAATCAGATGTTCTCTCGTTGTCTTCAGAGAGCGCCACCAAAAAGCTACTTTTCACGAAATCCTCACCAATAACAGCAGGTTCCGCGCCACACCTTTTGGTTTGTGTACTTTCTCTGCTGTGCGCGAGCTGGGGAGGGGCGAGCGTCGGGGGACTGAGAAGCGCCTTCGCCGATGATTCTCAAGCGCGCTATGAGCGCTTTTTACAGATGCAGAATCGCTACGCGCGCCCGCGTCCTGACAACGCCGACAAGGCACGTTCGCAGGCGGCAGAGCGGATGATTCGCGGCAACACGTGGTTCGTAAAGCCGATCCCACCGCCGCCCAAGCGGACGTATCGCAACCCACCCGAACACTATGAAGAGTTCCGAAATCCGCCGGTCTCTCAGCAGGTGGAGCGTCAGATGCGCCAAGCGAACCAACTGGTGCGCAACCCCAAACCCAAAGCGCGCGAGAAAGCCTTTCCGCCGCTGCCGCCACGCTATGACCTCTCGCGCTACAGTCTGCGCAACTTACCCGACCGGAGCCCACCAGACGACCCGTCGATCTACAAGCAGCACAGCTTTACGAGCCAGCGTGTGCGGGAGCTGTCGCGCTATCAGCCTCCCAAGCGCATGCCCAACGAAGCGGACGCGGCCCGCCGCGCTGCACAGCTCGCCAACCCCAACCGCTTCTCGAACACCCCGCAAGACCTGCAAGGTTTCCGCAAAGCGCGCGACTCGTATCGAAGCCGATGAGGGCGCAGCGCCTCCGCTGCCGCTCCATAAACTGCCCTCTCAGGAGAAGAAGGATGCGTTATCTCACAACACTGCTGCTCGGAATCTGCTGCGGCGCCAGCCCGATTTGGGGACAAACAGTAGGAGCCCTAAACGTGGAGCTGCGCGGCTTTCGCAGCCAAGAGGGACAAGTTTGGGTGAGGGTGTTCCAAGGCGAGGATGGGTTCCCTACGGCAGGGGAGCAAGCTGTGCGCACCGAGAACGTCCGAGTCCGCGGTGCCGACATGACGCTGCGCTTTGAAGGCTTGGCCTTCACTGACTATGGCATCTCGGTTCATCACGATGAGAACGACAACGGCGAGTTTGATATGACGTGGCTCTTTCAACCAGAAGAGGGCTACGGAGCTTCTAACGACGCAGAGCCTTCCATGGGCCCTCCCTCTTATGACGACGCCCAGTTTGACTTCTCACGAGACGGCCAACGGGTCATCATCAATCTCAAGTATGACTGACCGCACGCGAGAGCCGCGCGATCCCCCTCTGCGTCACAGCATCCACAGCAACATCCCTCCCAACACGATCGTCGCCGATGCCAACAAAAAGACGTGCACGATGAAATAGAGCCGGTGGTGCTCATACATATTGCGTAGCACGTTGAGATAGTCCTGAACAAAAGCGGGCATGTGAACTCCTTGCGTGTTGGAATAAATAGTGCTTCCTTTGACGGCTTTGCGCGCAACCCTCCGTCTCAAAAGCGAATCATGCTAACGTACGCCCAAGCGAAAGTCACCATTCTGCAACAAGCGCTCTCGCTCACATCAGAAGTGATCCCATTTGAGCAAGCCATTGGCCGTACCCTCGCGGAACCGCTGACCGCCTCAACGGACTTGCCCCGCTTTGACAACTCCGCAGTGGACGGCTACGCGGTGCGCACCGCAGACATCGCCGAAGCCTCTGCGAACACGGCGGTCACGCTGCCATGCACCGCTTACATCCACGCTGGTCGGGCAGATCTGCCCCCGCTGGAACCTCAGACTTGTCAACAAATCGCGACCGGCGCGCCTCTCCCCCACGGCGCCGATGCCGTCGTCATGCGAGAACAGGTGCAACGCGACGGAGACCAAGTCCGCTTCACGCGCCCTACGACCTTGGGGAATAACATCCGCCGCCGCGCCAAAGACCTGAGCGCAGGCACGGCCCTCTTCGCCACAGGCACGACCCTCGCTCCGACGCATTTGGGGCTGCTCGCCGCACAAGGGCTCACCAAACTCAAGGTCGTCCGCCCGCTGCGCGTCAATGTTCTGTCTACGGGCTCTGAGCTGGTGGAGCCGACCCAAGCGCCAGGCCCGGGACAAATCCGTGAGTCCAACAGCTACTTGCTGCAAGGGCTGCTGCAGAGCGAGGCCTGTGTGGTGCAGCGTCTGCACAAAGTGGTGGATGACCTATCCAGCACAGTGGACACGCTACGCGCGGCTTTGCAAGCGGACGTGTTGCTGATTTCGGGGGGCGTCTCAGTAGGAGACTCCGACTTTGTCAAACCTGCGATGCGCGAGCTGGGCGTGGAAGAGATCTTCTGGCGCGTGGGCATCAAACCGGGCAAGCCTCTGTTTTTCGCTAGACATCACCAGACGTTGATTTTTGGGCTGCCTGGCAATCCCGCTTCGACGTTTGTGCTGTTTGAAGAGCTAGTCCGCCCGTTTCTGCGCAAATGCCTAGGACACAACGCCTTAGAGCCGCCCCTCCGGCGCGCGCGCTTGACCTGTGCACACGAAGAGACCTCTGAGCGGGTGCAGCTTCTGCGCGCCCGCTGGTTTTATGAGCACGCTACCGACTGGATTGAGCCCATGCCCGAGCAGGGATCGTTCAGCATCGCCTCCATCTCTGGCGCGAATGCCCTGATTCATCTCCCCGAGCACTCGTTGCCGCATCGCGCGGGTGACGAGGTCACATTTCGCCCGCTGGCCCACCGCTTCACGCTCCTTGCTTCATGAAACGACTGCGACAATCTTTTACTCTCCAAGAGCTCGCTCAGCGCTTGGAGCTGCCGTTCCAAGGGAACGCAGACTTGCACATCACCCATGCGTGCGGACTCGACCGCTTGCGGCCGGGCGGACTGGCCTATCTGAGCTCTTCCTCGGGGCTGGGGAATGTCCCGACCCCCCGAGGCGTCTCTAAAAAACAACACGACGCTTCGGAGATCGCCGGAGACGACATCGCGGTCATCGTCCCCGCTGGAACTCGCGCAGAAGGACAAAACCTACTGTTCTCTAACGACCCGCTGGTGTCGCATGTCCACGCTACCGAATTGCTGCACCCCTATGAGCGCCCGAGCGCCCAGGTGCACCCCACCGCGATCTTAGGAGAAAACGTGGTCTTGGGCGAAGGCGTCTGGATCGGCCCGCACGTCGTCCTCTACGATCAGGTGCAAATCGGCGCTCGCACCGTCGTTCACGCGGGCTGTGTCCTGATGACAGACGCGAAAATTGGGGAAGACTGCGAACTCTTCCCCCACGCGGTGGTGCAGGAGCAGTGTGTGGTCGGAGACCGTGTGATTTTGCAGAGTGGTGTGGTGCTTGGCGCCGATGGACACGGCTATTTTCAGCGAGAAGGCAAGAACTTCAAAATTCCGCAGGTGGGAACGGTGCGGGTCGGTGATGATGTGGAGCTCGGCGCAGGTACGACGGTTGACCGCGCACGCTTTACAGAAACGGTCGTTGAGGCCGGCAGCAAAGTTGATAACCAAGTCCAAATCGCACACAACGTCGTCGTCGGAGAGCAAGCGCTCATCTCAGCCCAATCGGCCATCGGTGGGAGCGCTAAGATTGGTCACCACCTGATCCTTGGCGGACAAACCGGCATCCGCGACAACGTGGAAGTCGGGAACAACGTCACGGCCGTCGCGCGGTCGGTGATCACGAGCAACTTGCAGGATCAAGAGGTCGTCGGGGGCATGCCCTCTCGCCCTGTCGCCCAGTGGCGCAAAACCCAAGCCCTGATTCATCGCCTCGAAGAGCTCTTCGAGCGTGTGAAGAGATTGGAGTCTCGCTAAAGAGAGAAGACCCCCAGCGTGACCCAGCGCGACAGCGAGAAGGATGAACAGAGAATCCCTTTGTGAGGTCTCTCTTCCGCTCGCTAGATGTCTGGCCTCCGATTCATGACTGACCGCGTTACCAACCGTCTGCCGGAACCCTTTCTTTCGTATCACCATGTCTGCTCCAGAAAACGCTCCTGCCTCAGAACCTGCTCCTGCCACCACCACCGACCCGCCACGGTTTCGCGCCTCTGCCAAAGGAAAGCGTCTCTTCGGCTTGCTGCTGGACCTCGTCATCATCGTGCTGTTTCTGAACACGCTGCGCGCGCTCTTCAAACCAGAGCGCTGGGACTTGCTGCAACAAGGGCAAACGACGTTTGATCTGACGTGGTTTTATGCCGCAGTGGTCGCCTATTTGGTGCTGCGGGACGCCAACGGCGCGAGCGTGGGGAAGTTCTTTTTGGGCATGAGCGTTCGTCGCGCAGAGCGGTTGTCGGATCCTCCGTCACTGGTGCAGACGCTGCAGCGCAATCTCACGATGGTCGGGCTGCCGCTGGAGGGCCTCTATGCGCTGTGGGAACCGTACGGACGGCGCGTGGGAGATCGGTGGGCCGGCACGGTCGTCATTGACAATCCCAACGCGATTCGGGGCATCCGCCGGATCATCTTGGCGAATCTACTGTTCTTTGGCTCGTTTGTGCTCGCTCTGGGGCTGCAGCAACCGAACATCCGCAAAGCCGCAGCCTATCAAATCGCTCTGGAGCACCTGCAAGAGCGTCCAGATGTCAGGGCGCTGCAAGACGAAGGCTTGGAGCTGGCTGACCCTGAAATGAACCTGGATTTTCGCGAGAACCCTGAGCCTTCGGTAGTCCGCTTTCGCATTGACGAAGACAACCAGACGCGGGTGTTTGATGTCTCTCTTCAGCTACAGCAAACGCCCGAACCGCGTTGGGAAATTCTGGAGACGACGGCGATCATTTTGACCGGAGAAGATGAGTAGGTTTTACGCCGCGGCTGCGGGCTGCGGGGCTTGAAGGCGCCGTCGCACCAGCCACGCTAGCAGCGGGACCACGGCCAGGGTGCCCATCGCTACCAAGCCGATGTGAGCCATGCCCTCCAGACGCCCGTCCTGCATGTCGAGCAGCGCCGTGCTCCACACGCCTCCTAAGCCCATGGTGAGGTTGGTCACAATCAAGCTCATCGACATCAGGCGTCCTCGCATTTGTGGCCCCGTCAACTCCACGAGTACGGTCTGTAGGCCAGGCCAGCGCATTGACCCGCCCAGCATGATCCCGAAGAAGATGCCACCGACCCAGGCGACCGGCAGCAGCTCTTGCGTCGCGATGACCATCGCTGCGCCCATCAAGAGTGACCCCAGACCAATCAAACGAAAGCGCCAGCCGCGCTGCAAGAGCCAGCCTGCGAGGCGGTTCCCCAGCAAGCTGCCGACGCCACCTTGCATGTAGCACAGCCCCAGCGTGGCGGCAGTCAGGCCATAGTTCGTGGTGAGCCAAATGCTGAGCTGCGGGATGAAGCCGAACAGCCCGATCATCATGAAAAACTGCATCACAAACACGAGACGAACCTCAGGCCAGCGCCAGAGCGCCAGCATCTCTACATATTGAGCTTTGACCGAGCCCGACTCTGCGCCTGTGGCGATGGCCGGCAGCGTCGCAATCCAGAGCGCGGCCAGCGCTCCACCGAAGGCGATCCCTCCAAAGGCCCAGCGCCATGAGAACCACTCCGCTAGCGCCGCCCCAACCGGCACTCCCAGAATGGACGCTAGCGTAAAGCCCAGCATGATGTTCGTGAGGGCTCGTTCGCGCTCGGGGCTCTGCAGCGCGTCGCCAGCGTAAGCCAGACAGTTAGACATGATGGGCCCCGCGAAGGCCCCTGAGAGCACGCGGAAGAGCAGAATCGTGAAGACATCTGGTGCCAGCGCGCAGCCGAGCGTGGCCACGACAAATCCAGCGCTCAAGATCAACATCATCCGCTTGCGCCCCAAGCGGTCAGACCACGGCGCAAACAAAAACGCCGAGACCGCGCCAGCGGCAGGATACACCGAGACCAGCAAGCCACTCCGCAGCGGATCTAAGCCCGTGTCGCGAGAGATGTCGGCGCTGAGGGGCACCATAATCAAATGGTCAATCCACGAAAAAAACGTCAGCAAAAAGAGCGGCGGCAGCAGGCGCCAGTAGCGTGGCAGCGCCTCCATGGCGGGCGTGGGGAGAGAAGCGGAAGACGGTGAGTTCACGAAAATTCCATGCGAATGGCAAATCAAAGTTTTGGACGGAGCGCAAAGCCAAGTCTCTCACTCTACGCCGAGTCCCATCGAAGCACAATCCACAGCAGACCTCGGGGCAGAAAGCACTTTACTTTCTCTCAGAAAACGCCGATTTTTCGCGTTTGCACCCTAATTTGTGACCACATCTGAGGAGGAGACAATGAAGATTTTCATGGACACCGAGTTCACTGGCTTACATCGCGACACAACGCTCATTTCGTTGGGGATGGTCGCAGAGACTGGGCAAACCTTTTACGCAGAATTTGCCGACTTCGATGAGTCACAGCTAAACGCTTGGCTCACAGAGAACGTGGTGAGCAAGCTGTTGTTTTGGAAGCTCAAGGACTCCAAGGCGTTTCAGGTCGAGCAACGCAAAGAGCCCTTCTGCAACTGGGACGATCAACACAACGTGGAGATGCTGGGCGATACGGAAAAAGTCTGCAAATGCATCATGCAATGGCTCAACGACATCAACGAAGATCCAACCTGCGCCTTGACGCACTCCATCGAGATTTGGGGCGATAACGTGGCGTTTGACTGGGTGTTGTTCTGTGACTTGTTCGGACACGCGCTCAACCTGCCGCCTTGCATTCAATACATCCCGTTCGACATCGCGACGCTGTTCCGCGACCGAGGCATGAACCCTGAGCTAGATCGCGCGGTGTTTGCGGGGATGGAGAAAAAAGAAGAGAACATCCACAACGCGCTGTGGGATGCGCAAGTCGCAAAAGCTTGCTACGACAGGCTCATGGCCGCCGCCTGATCACTCCCGTCGAGGAATCCACTGCAACGAAGCCCGGTAGACCACGCGGTCGCGCAAGTCGAAATCGTCTTGCATCTTATCGGGCTGCGCAAACGTCTCGCCGGTGTTCTCCCTAAACTCCCACAGCCGGTGTGACACCCACCCCATCGTTCCTCCCAACCACCACTCCTTGAACACTTGCCACACGAAGCCTCCCTCTGAACGCACCTGTACAATCCGCAGCATGTTGCCGTTAAATGGAGCCTTGTTTTGCAGACGATAGTTCCAGCTATCCACCCGAGATTCCCCTTGTAGCAAGAAGTCGGCAGAGACTTGGTACTCGGCGCGCACAAAGGAAGGGAAGAAAACCTGCGCCTTCCAACGGTCGGTGAGGTGGGTGGAGTAGCCAGCCAACGGTACGGAGATGCGCTCGTTGTAGATGCGCGCCGAGGTCACACCTAGCTGCCACTCTTCGGTCGGGCCCGTGTGATAAAATAAGACTGTTCCGGTGCGGAAGAAATCGTCGTCACTTATGTCTCGGCCGTCGGACTCAAAAAATTCCGTTCCCCGCACGAGCAAACCTGAAGAAGCCCAGCGCCGAACGATCCCCACACTGCGACCGTTTTTGTATAGGCGATTGGGATACGCCACATTTTGATATTCTGCGCTGTAGTGCACACGCCGCGTCTCATAATGCAGCATGATCAATCCAACATACGGCTCCAGCGGCAGGGGAATCATCAAGTCCGTCTTTGTCTCATCAAAGCCGACTTCTCCATCAGAGATGCTCTCTTCCGCAGGCAGAACCGAGAGCGTTTGCCAGCGAAGAAGAGGGACGCCTTGGGCACGCAGAGAAGTCGCGCCAAAATGCAAAAGAACGCAAAACAGGACACAGAGACACGCCAAATGCTTGAAGGGGGTGCAGAGCATGAGCGGGGTGTGGGGATGGGGTGACGAGCGTAAGTTACAAAAATGCCACAGCATAGGAAGCGAAGCGGTGTTTCGCAAGTTTTGTCGTTACGAACGCACAGAAGCGAGGGGCGCAAGATGTTTGGTAGGGGCGAAACATTTTTCGCCCTTACGGTTATTGTTTCGTGTTTCGCCCTTACCTAGCTTGGATTGGGGGTGTGATCGTAGGGGCAGGAGGTGGCTTGACGCTTGCTATCCGCAATCTGCGTAACATCACCCGAAATCCTGCCGTCAACAGTCTGTTCTGAAGAGCTCATGAGCATCTCCCTCAGCAACTTCACTCTCAAGGCCGAAGAGGCGCTTCTGCAAGCTCGCCAAATGGCCCTCGCGGCACAGCATGCTCGTGTGGAGCCGGAGCACCTGCTCTTGAGTCTGTTGGAGCAAAACGACTCCATGACCCAGCTCTGTCTGAGCAAGCTGGAGCTAGACCGCGCTCTGTTGCAGCTCAAACTGCAGCAACACATCCGCGACCTGCCGAAGGCGCCAGAGCCGATTGAGCAATCTTTCATCGCGCGCACGCTGCATGGGGTGATCTTGCAGGCAGAGAAAGAAGCCGTCCTGCTGAACGAGAAGTATACCAACGTGGACCATTTAATGTTGGGGCTGTTAGGACATCAGGAGGGCTTTCTGGGGATCGTCTGGCAGCAAGAAGGCGCGCAGGCCGACCAACTGCGCAACGAATTGTCTCAGCTGACGCGAGCAGAACAAACCATTGTCCAGACGACCAAACAAAGCGAAGCCGCGCTGGAGAGCTACTGCTTGGATATGCTCACCATGGCGCGCAACGGCGAGCTAGACCCCGTCATTGGCAAGGAAGAAGAGGTCCGTTACCTGATCCAAGTGCTGTCGCGTCGCAGCAAAAACAACCCCGTTTTGATTGGAGAATCTGGCGTCGGAAAGACCGCAATTGTGGAGTGTTTGGCGCAGCGGATCGTCTCGGGCGATGTGCCGGAGTGGCTCCGCAATCGGCGCCTGCTCGCCTTGGATTTGGCGACGATGATCGCGGGTACGAACTATCGAGGTGAGTTTGAAAAGCGCATGAAGCAGCTCATCCGCGAGGTGGAAGAGTCTCGGGGCGAAGTGATCTTGTTTGTGGATGAGCTGCACATGCTCGTCGGGGCCGGTTCCAGCGAAGGCAGTGTGGACGCCGCCAACATGCTCAAACCCGCGCTGGCTCGAGGGCGGTTGCGCTGCATTGGGGCCACCACCTTAAAAGAGTACAAGACATACATCGAGAAAGACGCTGCGCTCAGTCGACGGTTCCAGCAGATTTTGATCCGCGAACCCAACGTGGAAGAGACCATCACGATTTTGCGGGGCTTGCGTGAAAACTACGAGAACCACCACGGGGTGATCATTCAAGACCGTGCGTTAGTCGCGGCCGCTCAGCTCTCGGAGCGGTATGTGCGCGAGCGGTTCCTGCCAGACAAAGCGATTGATCTGGTCGATGAAGCCGCCGCGAGCCTGCGCTTGCAAATGGACTCCATGCCGAGCGAGCTGGATCAGTTAGAACGAAAAATTCGCCAACTGGAAAAGCAGCGCACCGCTCTTCGTCGTGAAACCGATGAGGCTTCTCTGCAACGGCGCCAGCAGCTGCGCGAGCAACACGAGCAGCTGCAAATCCGCTTTCAACAGACGCGCCGTCGTTGGCAAGAAGAGCGCGCGCTGGTCGAACGCATCCGTCAGGTCCGCCGCGCGATCGGAGAGACGCGTCAGGCCGAGTGGGAAGCCCAACGGGCTGGCGATCTGGAGCGTGCCGCCAAACTGCACTACGAAACGCTGGATCAACTAGAAGAACAACTGAAATTGGCAGAGCAAGAGCTGGCACAACGCCCCGACCGCTTGACAAAAGAAGAGATTGACCCAGAAGACATTGCCGCGATTGTGTCGCAACGCACTGGAATCCCCATCGCCAAGATGCTGGCAGACGAGCAACAAAAACTGGTCAATATGGAAGCCAAGATTGGCGAACGGATCATTGGTCAAAACGAAGCCCTGGCTCGGGTCGCCAGCGCGATTCGTCGCAGCCGAGCGGGCATCCAAGACCCCAACCGCCCGATTGGCTCCTTTATCTTTATGGGAAGCTCCGGTGTCGGCAAAACCGAACTCGCGCTGGCGTTGGCGCACTTTCTCTTTGACGATGACAAGTCTCTGCTGCGCTTTGACATGTCAGAATATATGGAAAAGCAGTCTATCAGCCGACTCTTGGGAGCCGCGCCAGGATATGTTGGATTTGAGGAGGGCGGACTGTTGACCGAAAAAGTGCGGATGCAGCCCTATGCGGTCTTGCTCTTTGATGAAGTCGAGAAGGCGCATGCCGACATCTTCAACCTGTTTTTGCAAATTCTGGATGATGGGCACCTGACCGACGCACAAGGGCGCAAGGTCGATTTTCGCAACACGCTGATTATCATGACAACCAACATCGGGCATGATCTCGTGCGGCACGATGAAAAGAAACGCACGGAGGGGCGAGACCTGCAAAAAGACGCGCGCCGCTTGCTGCTAGAGCACTTCCGCCCAGAATTTCTCAATCGGGTAGACGAGATCATCCCTTTCAAGAACCTCTCGCTCTCTCACATTCGCCACATCTGTCGGCTGCAATTGCAGCAGCTACAGCGGCGGCTGGAAGCCCAAGAAATTCAGCTAGAGCTCACCGAAGCCGCCGAGGTGTTCTTGGCCCAGCGCGGCTATGACGCGGTCTTTGGCGCCCGCCCAATGAAGCGCACCTTGCAACGGGATGTACAAGATCCGATTGCGATCAAACTGCTAGATGGCGAGCTCCGCGCGGGTCACACACTGCGCTTGGATGCGACGCAGAACAAGCTACAGTTTCACATTCTGTAAGCAATTGCGGATTGAGTTTGCGGAGATTCTGCGCTAAGCATTTTGGCCTCAAAGCCTAGACATCCATCCGCCACCCACCCCACTTCTATCAACTCCTTCTCCCTTTGTTATGACTGCCGCAGCCCCTCGCTCGCCCATTTTGTTGCGCGACTACCGCGCGCCCACTTTTCTGATTTCGCAAACGGAGCTCCGCTTTGAACTTGGCGAGGAGTGGACGCATGTGCACGCCCAGCTGACGGTGCAGCGCAATCCCGCGAGCGAAGACAACTCTGACACGCTGCGGCTGCAGGGAGAAGAGATGGAGCTGCTCGCGATTGAGGTGGACGGCCAGCGCCTCGAGCTTGGAGAGTACGAGCGCGACGCGGAGAGCTTGACGCTGCGAAACTGTCCAGACGCCTTTACTCTGCAAATGCACACACGCATACAGCCGCAGCACAACACGGCGCTCGAAGGCCTCTATCGTTCAAACCAGCTGTTCTGCACACAGTGCGAAGCGGAGGGGTTCCGCAAAATTACCTACTTCTTGGATCGACCGGACGTACTGTCCCGCTTTCGCACGACGATTGTGGCGCCCTATGGGGCCTATCCTGTGTTGCTCTCCAACGGCAACCCAACCGCGCAAGGCGTCTTACCTGACGGCCAACATTGGGTGACCTGGGAAGATCCGTTCCCCAAGCCCTGCTATTTGTTTGCGCTGGTCGGAGGAGACTTGAAATATGTGGAAGACATCTACTTCACGAAGTCGGGGCGACGCGTCACGTTGCGGATTTATGTGGAACCAGAGCATTTAGACCAATGCGACCACGCGATGGAGTCGCTCAAACAAGCGATGCGTTGGGATGAGGAGCGCTTTGGGCTGGAGTATGACTTAGACATTTACATGATCGTTGCGGTGCAAGACTTCAACATGGGCGCGATGGAGAACAAAGGCCTGAACATCTTCAACGCCAAGTATGTGCTCTCGCGGGTAGACACCGCCACCGACGCCGACTTTGAAAACATTGAGAGCATTGTGGCGCACGAATACTTTCATAATTACACCGGAAATCGTGTCACGTGCCGAGATTGGTTCCAACTCAGCTTGAAAGAAGGCCTGACGGTCTTCCGCGATCAGGAATTTACGTCTGATCTGCGATCTCGCCCGGTCAAGCGCATCCAAGATGTGCGCTTCCTGCGCGACTACCAGTTCCCCGAAGATGCCAGCCCAACGGCCCACCCCGTGCGCCCAGATTCATATCTTGAAATCAACAACTTCTACACCGCGACGGTTTACGAGAAGGGGAGTGAAGTCATCCGCATGCTGCAGACCGTGCTTGGCCGCGACGGGTTCACCAAGGGCGTGCAGTCCTACCTGAGCCAACACGACGGCAGCGCTGCGACGATAGAAGACTTTGTCGCGGCGTTGGAAGCCGCCAATGAGACCGACCTCAGCGCATTTATGCGCTGGTATGAGCAAGCCGGCACGCCAGTCGTGCGAGCCCGCGATGCTTATGACGCCGCGAGGCAGCGCTATGAGCTGCGCTTGCAGCAGCGCTATCCAGCTGAACTTGCAGGCGACGTTGTCCCCATCCCGATTCAACTTGGCTTGCTCAGCGCCGAGGGCGCGCCCATCGCTTTCGCGTTGCAGGGGCAAACGGCGACGGATCACACCTTTGTGATGAAGAGCAGGGAAGAGACGCTCACGTTCGAGGGCATCCCCAGTCGGCCTGTGCCGTCCTTGCTCCGTCAGTTTTCGGCGCCTGTGCGTTTGGATTACGACTTCACGACGGAGCAGCTGGCGCTGCTCTATCGACATGACACCGACGCCTTCAATCGTTGGGAAGCCGGTCAGCGCCTCTCCACCCAAATCATCTTAGACGGCATGACCCGTCCGCCGGAGGTGACCACGTTGGTCGAAGGCATGCGTGGCATTTTGAGCGAAGAACACGCGGATTTGAGGTTCCTGACGCAGCTTTTGAGTTTGCCGCTAGAGGGGTTCTTAACAGAGCAGATGTCGCCCATTGCGCCTGCGAAGCTGCGGGAGAGTTTGTGGGGATTGGAGCGCCGCCTGGCGAGCGACTTACGAGACCTGTGGAGAGAGAACTACCAACGCTATCACGACGGCGCGAGCGCCGATCTCAGCGCAGAAGCCGCGGGCCGGCGGGCGTTCAAAAATTTTTGTTTGCGGCGTCTGGGTTGGCTTGATGAGGCCGAAGTTCGCGAGCTGGCGTTGCGCCAATTCCAAGAGAGCCGGAACATGACCGACGCGATGGGCGCGTTGGAGGTGCTGACGCACTCGGACGGAGAGGAGCGTTTAGAGGCACTGGACGCTTTCTATGCGCGCTGGCAAGACGACGCGCTGGTGCTCGACAAATGGTTCCGGTTGCAGGCCGTCGCTCGGCGCGACAAGGTGCTTGAAGAGGTCCACGGGTTGTTGCAGCACCCCAAGTTCACCTATCGCACTCCCAACCGCGTGCGATCCTTAGTCGGTGCTTATGCTCAAGGCAATTTCTTTCAATTCCACCGTCCAGATGGCGCGGGCTATCGCTTCTTGGTCGACCAAATCCTGCACTTAAACGCCCAGAACCCGCAGGTCGCGGCCCGGTTGCTCACTCCGCTCACCCGCTGGAGCCGCTTTGAACCCCAACAACGCCAACTCATGCAGCTGGAGCTACAGCGCTTGTCAAAATCTGCAAATTTGTCGCGCGATGTGTATGAGATCGTGAGCAAGAGCCTGAAGGTCTCAGCATGAGCCAAGAGAACGCCACAACAAGCATCCTCTTGATCCGTCACGCGCAGACTGAGTGGAACTTGCACCGTCGCTTTCAGGGCCACGGCGACAGCCCGATCACCCCAGAAGGATATGAGCAATTGCGCTGCCTGCGGTCGCGTCTTGCGCAGGATACCTTTGACGCCGTCTTTGCGAGCGATCTGCCGCGCACGATGCGCACCGCGGAGTTCTTGCCGGTTGCCAAAGACGCGCTTCAGCCCGAACCACGATTGCGAGAGCGTGGTGTAGGGATTCTGGAGGGCTTAAATCTCCAAGAAATTTTGCGGCACCATCCCCGTGACTATGCGGCGTTCAAGCAAGGAGACAAAGAGCACGCGCCCCCGCAAGGTGAAAGTTTGCAACAAGCGTTTGATCGCGCATGGGAATTCTGTGAAGCTGTTATACAGCAGCGTGCGGGACAGCGGATCGCGGCGGTCTCTCACGCAGGCTTGATTCGTCTGCTGACCAAACACATCCTAGGGATCGCGTTGGATGGCCCCAGCTCCTACCACATTCCAAACACCAGCCTCACGCAGCTGGAATACTCTGCTGAAGAGCGACGCTGGACGATCTCAACGTTGGCCGACACCACGCACCTTCAGCCTGTCTTTGCACCACTCGTTCAGGACTAACTTATGTTCTCTGTGTTCACTCGCATCATCCAGGGCGACCTGCCTTGCGAGAAGATTTATGAAACAGAAACAGAGATCTGTTTCTTAGATGTTCGTCCGCACACCGAAGGGCACACGCTCGTGGTGGCGAAGCGAGAAGTCCCCCGCTTTGAGGAGCTGACACCTGAAGAAAGCGCCAGCTTGATGCAGACCATGCAGAAGGTCGCCAGAGCCGTCAGTCGCTGCTACGGAGGTGCGGACTATAACATTCAACTGAACAACGGCCCCAAGTCGGGTCAAGAAGTGCCGCATGTTCACTTTCACATCATTCCTCGCCCCAATGGATTGGAGGCGCCTCGCCTGAACAAGTACGCAGAAGGCCAAATGGAGAAGGTCGGCGAACAAATTCGCGCCCAACTTGACTAACATGCCATCCAACGAAGCTACCGCTTCTGCCGCTCAGCCTTCCTTTCTTGCGGCCATTGATGTTGGCAGCAAAGCCGTCCGTATGGTTCTCGGCGCGCTGCATCCCAACGGAGACCTCCACGTTTTGCGACGCTGGCGGGCGCACCTGAGCTTGGGACAATACGTCTTTCGGCAGCACCTCATCCCCGCAGACACAGTCCAAGAGCTGCAGCGAGTCCTGCAGACATTTCGAGCAGATTTGCCCCCTGAGGTAGAGCTGCGCATTACCGCCACGAGCGCCGTGCGCGAGGCGACGAACCGCGACCAAGTCCTCCAAAGGCTGCGCACTACAGGGCTGAATGTGCAAGTGCTAGAGGGCGAGGAAGAGGCCGAGTTGATCCGCCACGCGCTGGAGACGCTGTTGCCAGAGGACACAGGCCCGGTGCTGTTTGCTGATCTAGGGGGAGGGAGCTTAGAACTTTCGCTACTCCACGAAGGAAATCTGCTGCTGCAACGCAGTGTCCCTCAGGGAGTGACTCGTCCCCACGAAATGCCCGAGCACTGGCGTCAAGTGTTGGAGCCACTGTGTGACGGCATCGAGGCGCGCAGGCGCTTTCTGGTGCTCTCGGGGGGCAGCGCTCGGGACTGGGCGAAGGTGATTCAACAGGGAGAGCCCGCGCAGACGCGCAGCAGCGTGAGCACCGAATTTCACTGGACAGAGGCGCTGGGCAAGGCAGGGGAAGACGTCGCTGAGGGGCTGTTTTCAGCGCTTGGACGTTGTTGGCAACCCGATGTCGTGATGGTCTCGCGGGTGAGCTTAAAAGAAGCCCTCCTGCTGAAATTAGCGGAGTCGCTGCTTCCCACACAAAGTTGTCATTTGAAGATGCCGCTGGATGTGCCGCTGGTTCAGGTGCGCTGTGAGCACGAGTGGAACCTCAACTAGACGTCGCTCATGCCCTCTCAGCTCGTTGAAAGGCAGGAGGGGCCAGCGCGCAAACCGCTACGTCAAGCGATGAGGCCGCTCTTCCGCAGAATCTAGGGGTCAGAACGGCAACCGCAGCGCTTGCAGCACTCCAAACATCTGGTCATCGAAGAGTTGAAACATCATGCGGAGGGCCTGAATGAAGAAGGGCATCCCGATCCACAAAAAGACGAAGCCGAGCAAGAGCGTCAGAGGAAAGCCCACCACGAAAATCTGAATTTGTGGCACGGAACGCGACAGCAGCCCTAAGACTACGTTCGCGAGCAACAAAGCCACAATCAACGGCGCCCCCAACTGAAAACCGATCGTAAATACTCCCGCCGAGAGTCGCACCAGCTCTCCCATCAAGCCGTCGTTCATGCCGGCCTGTCCCACAGGCAAGACCTCATAGCTCCGGACCATCGCCTGCACCACCATCGCGGGCCCGTCAATCGCCAAGAACACCAACGACGCGATAATTGATTCCAAGCGCGACACCAAGGAAACCTGCTGCATGGATTGGGGGTCAAAGACATTCGCGATGCTGAGACCCATCTGGAAGCCGGTCATGGTCCCTGCAAACTCCACGGCGGCAAAGAGAAATTTCCCCACCATCCCCAAGGTCACGCCGATCATCAGCTCACTGAAGACCAACAGCACAAACTCGTGCAGCTGCGTGGGCTGAATGCCAAGGGTCGGGGTGAAGGGCTGGATGATCAGCGAGAAGATGATGATGACGACGATTTTGATTTGGGCAGGAATGTTAGAGCTGCCAAAGATGGGGGCGGTGGAGACGATGCCCCCGACGCGGATGAGCACTAAAATGAAAGCGAGAAGCTGCGAGGCATCGTAGCTGAGAAGGTTGGCCATTCCGGCTCCAAAGGGGTCATTCGCGCAGAGAGTTCGCGTAGCTGTCGTCGGTGCCCATGCCTTTGTTGCGGCTCTCGCGACGTTCGAGCTCCATTTGGGCCTCGAGGCTGAGACGCGTGAAAGGCAGCGCCATCAAGCGCTTTTTGCCAATCCAAGCGCCCGTCTCTTCGCACCAGCCATATTCGCCGTCTTCAATGCGTTTGAGCGCGTCTTTGATCTGTTGCAGGCGTTCGAGTTCGCGCGTCTCGATGATGCTGCTGAGCGTTTGTTCCTGTGAGTTCACAGAGTGGTCAACCTCATCGCCCACTTCGTAGTCGCTATCAGCGTGATGTGTCTGCAAGCGCTCTTCGATCTCTTCTTTCTGACGCAACAACATCGCTTTGATTTCAACCAACTCCTCCGCTGCGATCTGCTCTTCTTGGTCTACCTCCTCAGAGGTGGCCCCGAAGGGACGGTCTTCGTTGCTCATAATTCGATTCTTTCTCGTCTATGTGCGGTGAGCACGGATGATAAAAGCAAGTGCGGAGCCCTTTCAGATTTTGGGCCAAAGAAAATGAGGGGCAAATTTTTAGCAGGTTTGGCCCGATGCGCAATCAAAAAGATCAGCGCTTGCGCATGCGGGTCGCAGAGAAGCCCATCCACTCCTCGCTGGGAAGCAGTTGCCAGTGGCCGGTTGTCGCCTCATGAGCCGTCGGGGGAAGCGGCGCCCAAGCTTCGGGAACCAACGCCAGCTCCTCCTGCATTTGTAGGGGCAGCTGCGTCTCTTCGTGTTCCAAAGAACACGTGGAGTGAATGAGCAGCCCGCCAGAGCGGAGCACGCGCGCCGCTTCTTGGAGCAACCGTCTCTGCAGCGGAAGCTGCCGCAAGAGCTCCGACTCATCTTGCACCCATTTGAGGTCGGGGCTTTTGCGAATGGTGCCTGTGGAGGAGCAGGGGACATCCAAGAGCACAACATCCAAGCTCGCACTACGGAAGGGGAGAGCTGCGCCATCCGACTGCAACAGGGCGACGGACGAAGAGGGCTGCAAGCGGTGAGCGTTCTCCTGCACACGCCGCAGCCGGGAGCGCGAGATGTCATTCAAGAGCAGCGTGATGTTCGACAAATCGGCAAAAGCCAGCCCTTTCCCGCCCGGAGCCGCGCAGACATCGAGGACCGTCCCCTGCAACAGCGGGCGCAGGCTCTGTGTGAAGGCATACGAAGACGCGTCCTGTACGTAAAATTTTCCGTCGCGATATGCCGCAGATTCCCAAAGCCCGGCTGTGCGCGCAACACAGATCAACTCCGGAAAGTGCGGGTGCGGCGTCGGCTCTAGCTCTAACTCACGACACAGCTGTTGCAGGTGGGGCACGGCCTCCAGCTGGGTCGGAACGAGGGTGATCCCGGCAAAAGCGTTGTTGGCTTCACAGATTTGCGCGGTGGGTTGGGCACCGAACTGCTGTTTCCACCGCGCGACCATCCAATCCGGATGAGAGGTGCTGACAGAGAGAGGGTGCTTTTTCGGGTCAAGGCTCGCGGCTTGCTGATCGCGTTGCAGCTGTCGGAGCACAGCGTTCACCAGCCCAGAGCGCGCATCCAACTTGAACGCACGGACGTGTTCCACCGCAGCGTGCAAGGCTGGACGCTGTTGTTCTTCGCGCAAAAAAAGTAGCTCATACGCCGCGACGAGCAGGATGCACTGCACATTTTTTTGTAATTTTTTCCAAGGCAAGTCGCAGCGCGCATTCAACTCGGCTTGCAGCCAGCGATGGTGCCGCAGCGTGCCCTGCAGCAGGTTGGTGAACAAACGTTGATCCGAAGAATTCGGGAGCTGTGGCAGTTTCAGACGTTGCCAGTCGCGATGTTTTTGAAAATCGATGAGGGCACGGACAGCCAGCATTCGTGGGGCTTGAGAGGTAGACGAAGAGCTTGATTTCATGAACTTTTGGGGAACGTGTGAACGCAATTTGCATCGGCGAGGCGCAAACAGTAGAGCCTTCTTGTTCAACGTCCAACCAAAAAGTGAAGTATGGGTGCAGTTCTGTCGCAAAATGAAGTGGATGCGCTGTTGCGTGGGGTCTCCGGTGACGACATGGGAATGGAGGAAGAAGAAGACGAGTATGATCCGGAAGAGATTGTGCCCTTCGACTTGACCGCACAAGATCGCATCATTCGGGGACGGATGCCGACGTTAGAAATCATCCACGACCGCTTCGTGCGCTTGTTTCGCCTGACGCTATCCAACGCGCTGCGCAAGGTCGTAGACATCAGCGTGCGTTCTACGGAACTCATCAAATTTGGGGAGTTCTTGAAGACGCTCCCCGTGCCTTCTTCCATGAACCTGTTCCGCATGACTCCACTGCGAGGCAACGCGATCATGGTCTTGGAGACGCGCCTTGTGTTTACGCTGATTGACC
Organism: uncultured bacterium; assembly: GCA_965662845.1. Taxonomy (GTDB): domain Bacteria; phylum SAR324; class SAR324; order SAR324; family NAC60-12; genus JCVI-SCAAA005. The sequence continues at coordinate 34,420 of CBFIJD010000027.1, forward strand.
TCTTCTTCGGAGGCACAGGAGAACTGGAGGTGAAAGCTGAAGGACGAGACTTCACCGAGATTGAGTCGCGCATGGTGAAGCGCGTGGCGATCAGCGCGCTGGAAGACCTGCAGAGTTCGTGGCGACCGGTGTTCCCCGTGCAGATCAACTACACCCGCGCTGAGGTGAACCCGCAGTTCGTCGCCATCGTACCGCACAGCGAGATTGTGATTGTGGTGACCTTCGATGTGGAGATCGGGCGCGCGCCAATGGCGATCACGCTGTGTGTGCCTTACTCCATGATTGAACCCATTCGTGTCCGCCTGAACGCTGGCTTTCAGTCTGAGCAAGATGAAAAAGACAACACGTGGAGCAACCGCTTTAAGAAGAACTTGAACAAGACCCACGTGGAGCTGGTGGCCCAGCTCGGCGAGACGCAGATGTCGGTGCGCGATTTCTTGAACCTAGAGGTGGGAGACTTAGTGACGCTGGAGCAAGAGGTGCAGCATCCGATCAGCCTGCTGGTCAATGGTGTGCAAAAGTTTTCAGGCTTCCAAGGCAGCTACAAAGGGCACAAAGCGATCAATATTAACGAATTGGTCTACATCCCACCCGCCGTGGACGAACTGCTCGCGATTTGACCTCAGCTCGCCCGCACAAAAAACATTGACAGCTTGGGATTTTGCTGTATAGTTATGCGTTTTTCTTGTGGCGGGCTGATAGCTCAGTTGGTAGAGCATCTGACTTTTAATCAGGTGGTCCAGGGTTCGAGTCCCTGTCAGCCCACCAGCAACCATGCGGGTTTGCCG
>CBFIJD010000027.1:35303-44260 GCA_965662845.1 uncultured bacterium
TAAGAAGATCCGAGCGAGATTCGCGTCTGCACACTGCCAGACCCACGCCGCGCGTGGGACACATCGCTCGTTTTTTGTGTCCTCTGCGATCATCTTCAGCCGCCTCGCCGGTTCCCCAGCTCGCTTCGCTGTTTCCCCAAGTCAAATTTAAACGCCTGCGAGACAGGGAACAATCGAAACTCGACGCGCTGCACGCCGAGGACAGGTTTTAGAACACGCGGCCAAACCAGATGGCACGGCCAAGGATTTCAAAGTCTTCGCTGGAGTCAGGAGTGAGATGGATGGGGGGATAGTTCGGGTTGTCGCTGATGACCTGAATCACGCCTTTGGGCTGTCGTTGGAGCCGCTTGACCATCAGCATCTCGTCCAGCCGAATGACATAAATGCCTTCGCGGTCAAATCCAGTCTGCTGTCGATCGATCAAGAGGAGGTCGTTCTCTTCCAGAGTTGGCTCCATGCTGTCGCCTTCTACCGAGACCAGCACCATCTGATCCGCAGAGCGCCCTAGCTGCGCACGCAGCCAGCGGTCTTGAAAGGGCATCTGCTCAATCGGCTGGGAATCTTGGGCCCAAGCGCCGTGTCCTGCGCTCACTCGGACATCATAACGTGGAATATGCACAACATCGGTCGGTTCGGGGCGGGGCGCTTCGGCCAGCTCCATTTCGCCAACGCCGAGCAATAGCCAGTCGAGGCTGATGTGATATTGACGCGCCAACTCCATCAGATAAGGGACCGTCGGGAGTGTGCGGCCTTTGCAGACGTCTGTGGCAAACGAAGGCGCTTTGCCGGTTTCTCGCGAGAACAAACTCCGATTGCCATCGGCGACGTGGTCAATCACTTTTTGAAATCGTACAATCAATCCTTCCATGCCTTCCATGAGGCCTCCGCTTGAGGGGGTGGGAAAAAAACTCGAGTGGTTGCGGCTTCGTAAAGCAGCAGCCAACAACTAGGAGAATCTCCAACTTTTTGATGCAGATTGTGTGAAACAACCAGATTTTTTTACGAAAAAAACAGAAACGGCGCCAGAAATTACGAAACTTTCGAATGCCGAGCTGTGGTGGTGGCCCGAATGGCGTCGGGAACGAGCAGACCAATGGCTGGCCGAGTTGCGGGATGAGTTAGCGTGGGAGCAGCACGTGATCACTTTGTTTGGAAAAAAAGTCGCGTGTCCGCGCCTGTCTGCTTGGCATGGTGATCCGGAAGCGCGGTACACCTATTCACAGTTGACGCTGGAACCTCGACCTTGGACGCCGACGTTGTGTGCAATTCGTCAGGCCTTGGAAGAGTGCGCGCAGCAACGGTTCAACAGCGCGCTGGGAAATTGGTATCGACACGGACAAGACAGCATGGGCTGGCACAGCGACGACGAGCCAGAGCTAGGCCCCGAACCTGTCATCGCCTCGCTGAGCCTTGGCGCAACGCGTCGCTTTCAACTGCGGCACCGTTTCCACAAAGATGAGCCTCGGCTGGAGTTTGCGCTGTCGCATGGTTCCTTATTGATCATGCGCGGAGCGACCCAGCAGCATTGGCAGCACCAAGTTCCCAAAACCAAACGCCCGGTGGGCGAGCGACTGAACCTCACCTTCCGGTTGATTTTTCCAAACATCTGATACAGAGCCCCCATGTCTGCCTTTCAGCTTGCTCAAATCAATATTGGCCGCATTCTGCACCCCTTAGAACATGAGGCAATGCGCGATTTTGTGGAGAATTTAGACCCCATCAACGCGCTCGCAGAGCAAAGCCCAGGGTTTGTGTGGAGGCTGCAAACCGAGGAAGGTGACGCGACAGACATCCGCGTGTTTGAAGAAGAGGACATTCTGCTGAACATGTCTGTTTGGGAGGACGTGGAATCTCTGCGACGCTTTGTCTATCAGTCGGAGCACGTACAGTTTCTGCGCAGAAGAAAGGAGTGGTTTGCCGCGATGAAGGTCGATCTCGCCTTGTGGTGGATTCCAGCGGGAACCTTGCCGACGCCGCAAGAAGGACGCCGACGCATTGAAATTCTCGAAGCCCAGGGCCCGACTGCGCGAGCTTTTACCTTTTCGCAGACCTTTGCGGCGGGCGACGCTTGAGCGGAGCAGATGTCGTCTCTGCGAACCTCGATTTTGCTAATCTAAACGCTTCCCCAACTCGACCACCAGCGCCAACGCCAAGCACATCGTCGAAGAGAGAGTGCGGAAGCCGAGCACTTCGGTCTCTCGCACTTGCAAGACGACGTCAGCGTGCTTGGCCAGCGGGCTCAGCACCGAGTCTGTGATGGCCAGCACTCGCGCCCCTCGTTGGTGCACAGACTCAACGACCTCCTTCACCTCTTGTGCGTAGGGCGTGAAGCTCACTGCGACCAAGACGTCATCAACTAGCACCGTCTTCTCTTGCTCTTGCAGCAACCCGCCAATGCCATCCAGCAAGTGCGCAGGTCGGTTCAAATGTGTGAAGGCATACGCCAGATAACTGGCCGCAGGGAACGCGCGCCGTTGCGCCAACACATGAATCCGCGTCGCGCTAGCCAGCAAGGTCACGGCTCGTTGCAGGGTGGCGTCGTCCACGCTGTTCTTCAGGGCTTGGAGCCCCTCCTCAGCTCCCGCGATGAACTCTGCGAGACCGTCCTCTCTTTCCTGCTCCTGCGCTGAGGCTGACGACGCGGATCTGCGCAATCGCAGGCGCGACTGATAGTCTGGGATGTTCTCCATCAGCCCTTCCCGAAACACCTTCTGCATCTGACTGAAGCCGTCATACCCCAGCGCTTGCGCGAAGCGCACGAGGCTCGAGGGCGTCACCTCGGCACGCTCTGCGATCTCCGCGATCGTCTCTAGCGCCATGTCGTTGGGGTGGCGCATCGCATATTCCCCAATTTGCTTCAGACGACGGCTCAATCCGGCGTGTTCAGACTGCAGACGCTGCTGTAACTCTATGTATGATTGTGGTGCCTCGACCATGGGCTCAGACCTCCTCCAGTTCTTGATTTGCCAACGAATGAATTTGTTTGACAATACTTTAATGAAAATCTTATTCTATATTTTATGTTTTTAGAAATTTTATTTCTAAATCATTTTCCGTCCGGAAAGCAGCTCTCAGAAGCGGCGGTTTCCGAGTGGTTGGGGCTCTCAGAAACCGAGCAAGCGCCGCTGGGGAGTGGCTTCCATTTTTTTTACACAAGGAGGACACATGTTAATGAAGAAGCTCTCGAAACTGCTCACGATCACGTTGCTGGCGATCGCTAGCTTGGGTTTTGCGGGGACGGCTCTCGCCGCAGGCGAACGCTTTGTGCTGATTAGTCACGCGCCCGACTCAGACTCGTGGTGGAACACCATCAAGAACGCGATTCGTGAGGCGGGCGAACAACTCAATGTCACGGTTGAGTATCGCAACCCACCGACGGGTGACCTAGCAGACATGGCGCGGATTATCGAACAAGCGACCGCTTCTCGACCAGACGGCATCATCACCACCATCGCCGATTACGACGTCTTAAAGCGTCCCATTCAGAACGCGGTCCGTCGGGGCATTCCCGTAATCGCCATCAACTCTGGAACGCCAGAGCAAGCCCGTGAATTGGGAGCCATGATGTATGTCGGGCAACCAGAGTATGACGCGGGGCACGGCGCAGGGATGAAAGCCAAAGACGCAGGCGTCACCAAGTTCTTGTGCGTGAACCACTACATCACGAACCCGGCCTCTGTGGAGCGCTGCCAAGGCTTCGCCGACGCCTTAGGGGTAGAGCTGGGCGGGCAAATGATCGACTCTGGTCAAGACCCCACCGGCATTGAGAATAGGGTGCTGGCTTATCTGCGTTCGAACCCCGACACCAACGGCATTTTGACGCTAGGCCCAACCTCCGCACACCCCACGCTGCGCGCCGTCAACAAGATGCAGATGGGGGGGAAGATCTTCTTCGGCACCTTTGACCTCAGCGGCGAGATCGCGCAGGGCATCAAGGATGGTGTGATCAACTTTGGGATCGACCAGCAGCCGTATCTCCAAGGCTACATGCCTGTCAGCGTGCTCACGCTCTACACCCGCTACGGGGTTCTTCCCGGCAACAACATCAACTCTGGACCCGGCTTCGTGACCAAGGACAACGTCGCTTTGGTAGAAAAGCTCGCTGGCGAATATCGGTAATCTTCAACGCAAGAGGAGCGCCGTATGTCTTCGTCGGTACAGGCACCCCCGACGAACGCAACCCCGCAGGCGAACGATGAGCGTCTGCGGGAAGTCTCGTTCGTTAGTAAGCAACTCAACAAACCAGAGCTAGGAGCCGTCACAGGAGTGCTCGCGGTGTTTGTGTTCTTCGGCATCGCCGCGGGTGACACAGGCATGTTCTCGCTGGACGGAGTCCTTAACTGGAGCACGGTCTCGGCCCAGCTGGGTTTGATCGCCATCGGCGCGTGCATGCTGATGATCGCCGGAGAATTCGACCTCTCCATTGGCTCAATGATCGGCTTTTCGGGCATGATGATCGCGATTCCCAGCGTGTTTTGGGGCTGGCCCGTTTGGATCTCGATTCTCTTCGCTTTTGTGGGTGCGATGCTGATTGGGTGGCTGATCGGCATGATCGTCGTGCGCACCAAGCTCCCTTCGTTCATTGTCTCGCTCGCCTTCCTCTTCATCTTGCGCGGGCTGACGATTGGACTCTCGCAGTTCTTTACGAACCGCACGATCGTCGGCGGCGTGCGGGATGTCGCCGAAGCACAAGGAGACTGGCTCGCGCCGCTCTTCGGCGGCAAAGCGTTCACAGGCTTCTTCCGTTGGCTCGGAGAGCAAGGCCTCATTGAAACCTTCCCTGACGGCGCTCCCGTGGTTTCGGGCATCCCCGCCGTCATCCTCTGGTTTGTGGCGTTGGTTGTGATCTGTCAGTGGGTCTTGCAGAGGACGCGGTTCGGCAACTGGATCTTCGCCTCCGGTGGCGACGCGACCGCCGCCAGAAACGTAGGAGTCCCCGCGACACGCGTCAAAGTCATGATGTTTATGTTCACCGCGTTCTGCGCCACCGTTTATGGAGCCTGCCAAGTGTTGGAATTTGGTTCGGCGGCGGCAGACCGAGGCTTATTGAAAGAATTTGAAGCCATCATCGCTGCGGTGATCGGAGGTTCGTTATTGACGGGCGGTTACGGTTCTGTGGTGGGAGCCTGCTGTGGGGCGCTGATCTTTGGGGTGGTGCAGATGGGGATCTTCTTCATGGGCATTGACTCTTCGTGGTTCCGCGTGTTTTTGGGCGTGATGCTCCTGATTGCCGTAGTGCTCAACAATTACATCCGCAACAAAGTCACCAAGGCGCGCTAATGGCAGACACCATCGAACTCGACAAGGTGAGCAAATTCTTTGGCTCCGTGATCGCGCTCAAAGGAATCTCTACCTCTGTGAACGCGGGGGAAGTGCTCTGCCTGCTCGGCGACAACGGCGCTGGAAAGTCCACCCTCATCAAGACGCTCGCCGGCGTGCACACGCCCGATGAAGGCGAGCTGCGGCTCGAAGGCCAGACCTTAAACCTCGCCTCGCCTCGCGACGCGCTTGATCGGGGCATCGCCACGGTCTATCAAGATTTGGCGCTCGTCCCGCTCATGAGCGTCACCCGCAACTTCTTCATGGGCCGAGAGCCTCAAAAAGGCTGGGGCCCTTTCAAGCAATTTGATGTGGAATACGCCAACCGCGTGGCGCAAGAGAAAATGGACGAGATTGGTATCAAAGTGCGTGATCCGAACCAGCCGGTCGGGACGATGTCTGGCGGAGAGCGGCAGTGTCTGGCCATTGCCCGCGCGATTTACTTTGGCGCCAAAGTCCTCATTCTCGACGAGCCCACCGCCGCGCTGGGCGTCAAGCAGTCCTCGATTGTGCTGAAGTTTGTCGCGAAAGCCCGCGCTCAGGGACTCGCGGTGATCCTCATCACGCACAACGTCCATCACGCGTATCCCATCGCCGACAAGTTCACCTTGCTCAACCGTGGACGCAGCCTTGGTACCTTCCGCAAGAGCGAAACTTCTCGCGAAGAGGTGCTGCAGATGATGGCGGGCGGTCACGAGCTGGAAGAGCTGGAGGTCGAGCTGCAAGAATTCGCGCGAGCCGACAAAGCCGCTGTAGCCTGAGTGTTCTGATGCAAACTACCTCTTTTGTTTCGCCTGCCGACGTCTCCCTCGCAGACTTTCAGCGGTGCTGCGAACAGACGGTCAACCTCACGGAGTATCCGCTGGCCAAAGATGTTCAGCGCAACGTCTTGCTTTACGACGGCGACCGCTTACGAGACGCGGCAGCTCATCCGCAGTCGGCGCTCGCGATGAAGGCGGAGCTGTTTCGCTGTTTGCAGGCGGGGCCCGGCGTCTTTGTGATCGCAGGGGCTTATGAGGAGATTCGGGTGATTGATCGCGCGACGGAGGTGTTTCAGCAGATCATCGCAGAGGAGAAGTCCTCGGCGGCGCGGCGCGGTGATCACTTCGCCAAGCCTGGGGACAACGACCGCATCTGGAACTCTCTGCAAAAGTTCTGTGAGCGCGATCCAGAGGCTTTCGCGGATTATCACGCCAACCCGGTGTTAGTGTTGGCCTATGAGGCGTGGCTGGGGCCGCATTTTCAGCTCACGGCACAGGTCAACGTCGTGAAGCCAGGCGGAGAGGCGCAGCAGCCGCATCGGGACTATCATCTCGGGTTTCAGTCGGATGAGGTGGTCTCGCAATATCCGCTCGCGATGCAGGTGCAGTCACAGCTGCTCACCTTGCAGGGGGGCGTGGCGCACACCGACATGCGGGTCGCGTCGGGTCCCACGATGCTGCTGCCGTTCTCACAGCAATATCCGTTGGGATATCTGGCGTGGCGTCGGGAGGCGTTTCGGGCGTATTTTCGGGAACACATGGTGCAGCTGCCGCTGAACCAAGGAGACGCGATCTTCTTCAGTCCAGCGCTGTTTCATGGCGCGGGCACAAACCACGAGAGCACCGACCGCATCGTCAACTTGCTGCAAGTCTCGAGTGCGTTTGGGCGCTCGATGGAATCCGTGAACCGTGCCTTGATGAGCCAACAGCTGTTTCCCGTGTTGCGACAGCGCCTCAGCGGGCAATCCATCTCTGCCGCTGAGCTTTCTGCTGTGCTTGCCAGCTCGGCGGAGGGCTACTCGTTTCCGACCAACCTCGACCTCGATCCACCGCTCCAAGGTTCGGCTCCCGAGAGCATGCAAGCGCTGCTGTTGCGTGGGCTTGAAGGCGCCTGGACTCCGCAGCGGTTCGCCGCAGAGCTGTCCGCGTGGGAACAGCGCCGACGGGTTTGAAGAGGGCTACGATGACCGACGTGGGACTGAACAAACGTGGGTAGGGGCGAAAAATCTTTCGCCCTTACTGGATCGGAGGGCACGCCGCGCCATTGTGGGTTTCCCGTTTGTGGTTGATCCGTTTTTGTTTTTCGCGATTGTCAGGAATCCGGTCAGGCACGGGGGCCTGCCCCTTGTAGACCTTCACCCCGTCGCCATCGTTGGCGAAGAAGTAGAGCTGTCCATCGAGGCTGAAGAACTTGATGTCAGAACCGTTCGCTCCTGGGCGCAGGTCTCTCACGAGAGCGCGTCCTCGCCGAGGAGCTTCCTGCGTTGCTCTTCAAATTGAGCGTCGCTGAGAATGCCGGCGTCGCGCAGACTCTGCAGGGTTTGCAGTGCTCCCTCCGCTCTTCCTTCCGCCCTTCCTTTGGCGAGGCCTTTTTTCTCCCCTTCCACTATCCCTTCTTCTCTTCCTTTGCGCTCGGCGCTGGAGAGCTCGCTGTTCTCATTGAGCTTCTGGGCGTGCCGCTGCCACGCCAGCTCGCGGGTCTGTGGGTCGGCGCTGATCTGCTCCAACACCGAGTAGGCTTCATGAATCTTGGGGTTTTGAATCTGTTCTCGCATCGTCTTCTCCTCTGTTTTCGGCGCGCGGTTGATGAAATAGAGCCACTCTTCTTCTCGCTGACGCGGCAATTGCGACGTCCACTGCGTCAAGTCTAGCAGATGAATCTCCAGATCGTCACACCATTGCAAGTTCGGATAGCGGCAGTCGTTCAGGCGGAAGCGATAGTGCGGCGCGTCGTAGCTGGCGAACGGCGTAAAGTCCAGCAGGTGTACGCCGAAGGTCGGACGCAGCCGGTCGTAGTTTTCGCCCTTGGCTAATTGCTCGTGATACAGCTTGCTCCAGTAGTAGAGCGTGCGTTTAGGATACTCCTGAAACTGCCGGACCTGCATCTCGACGTTGAAGACGTTGCCGTTGGCGTCGGTGGCGTGCACGTCGAGGACGATGAACTTCTGGTGGATGTCTTCAGGGCGCACCTCTGGGTTGAGGACGGTGAGGCTGCCAATCGGGGTGACGTCGGTCTCAGATAAAAAGCCGTTGAGCGCGTCGCGCAGCAGGTCGGGGTGCTGTCCAAAGAGCAGCTTGAAGACCAGATCATTCTTGGGCGAGAGCAATTGCATCGAAGTTGGTGTCTACAGGTTTGGTGGGATGATGAACGCGTGGTGCGCTTCATTGCCGTTCACTGTCGCTTAGTTGTGCGAGCTGTGCTTGGTAATCCGCTTCAGTGATTTTTCCGCTCTCAAATAAAATCCGCAGCATATTCCGCATCCCTTCTTCTCTTCCTTTGGCGAGGCCTTTTTTCTCCCCTTCCACTATCCCTTCTTCTCTTCCTTTGGCGAGGCCTTTTTTCTCCCCTTCTTCTATTCCTTCTCGTTTGGCGCTGGAGAGTTCGCTGTTCTCGTTGAGCTTCTGGGTGTGCCGCTGCCACGCCAGCTCGCGGGTCTGCGGGTCGGCGCTGATTTGCTCCAACACCGAGTAGGCTTCATGAATCTTGGGGTTTTGAATCTGTTCTCGCATCGTCTTCTCCTCTGTTTTCGGCGCGCGGTTGATGAAATAGAGCCACTCTTCTTCTCGCTGACGCGGCAGCTGCGACGTCCACTGCGTCAAGTCTAGCAGATGAATCTCCAGATCGTCACACCATTGCAAGTTCGGATAGCGGCAGTC
>CBFIJD010000028.1:0-42701 GCA_965662845.1 uncultured bacterium
ATTGGACGCCCCTAGACGAGAAGGGGGCTAGAGAGCATTTCATATCGCTCTCAGAGTCCGAAGACCAGACCGAGATGGTGTTCTGGTGGGGCGACTGCACTTGGTACGGTCAACGGACAGAGCACGAACCACAGACAGAGTTCGACTCTGGGCGCGACTACACCGTCCAGTATTTAGCCGACTGCGAGATCTGGATGCTCTTCACGATCACCGAGGACGAGGGACAGGGGCGACCTGAGGTCACTTATGTCATTGAGGTGCTGGGTCACAGGCATAGTTCTCAGCAGCTTCATCTATCGTCAGAGGAGCTAGTCTCGCCGCAAAAGCTCACCGCTGCGTTCCTGAGTGCCTACCAAGACATAAACGCCTCTGAGCAAAATATGAGCGCGTTTCGGCGCTACCTCCTCAACCGAAGCCCGCAGAACATCTCCCGTTCTGAATATCGGTCGTTAATCGAAGGTAAAAGCGACGAAGAGCTAGAGGAGGCTTTGGATCAACTCGCACGGCGCCGATGGGGGGACGGGCAGTGCTGCTGGTTCTAGTGAAGGTCGAGACCTCGGAGCCTCATGACAGCCCAGCACCTGCTCAGGAAAACTAACTAACCAACAAGAGCGGCGCCGAGATGGTGCTGCGTATCTAGCGCGTGCATCTCGCGCCGATGTATGGCACGACTAAAAGCGGCATTTGGCCGCACGACAACCGACAACCGACAACGACGAGGACATTATGACCGAGACATTCACCCTTGAGATCGACAACGCCCCCAGCGTCCGATTCACTGGCGAGCTGATCGCCCGTGTCGCTAGTTCTGACAATCAGGCAGGCAGCAGCTATAGCGGGCAAACTGGACGCTGGACGGAATTAGCCCTGTACGAGACCAAAGGCGGGAAGTTTGTCTGCCATCAGATAGGACGAACCCGCTGGCAGGGGGAGAGCGACCGTTTCAGCGGTCGGGTCTGCGAGACGCCGGACGAGATCACTGAGTTTTTTGGTCACCGCTGGTTAGCTAAAGAGTTGTATGCCAAGGCAGGCATTCGCGACTCAATAGAAGTGGATTAGCTGCGCGAGCGCCTAGCGTTTCATTGACCACCTGAGCGGCGCCGTCTGGGGTGCCGTTCACCTGCCTTCCTGCCTGTGCTCTGAGATTCGTTCAAAAACTGAACAACGAAGCAAGGAAGGTAAACAACGCGCCCACGAGAGGTGCCCTACACCCGTTGGAATGTTCATTCTTTGAACAACTGGAGTAGGGAAACCGAACAACGCGCGCGCGTAAGTGCTTTGGCGTCTTAGTGAGGCTTTTGGTTATGACAAGGGAAGCGTCGAAAAAAATCCGGCGACAGATAGTGCAGGGAGGGACAACCGACGAAGGCGAGTGCCAAAAAGCAGTATTTTGGACTTCTGAGAGGCTTGTTGAAGGAAGAACGAAACAGCGTGATTTTGGAGGATTTTCAGAAATTTTTCTCCACCACCAGTCCCACCATTGAGGATTTGGGAAGTGCTGTGGAAACCCGCAAACCCGCATGGTTGCTGGTGCACCCGATAGGATTCGAACCTATGACCCTCGGAATCGAAATCCGATGCTCTATCCAGCTGAGCTACGGGTGCGGAGAGAAGATGCGAAGGATGGGGCGAGAGACGGGACTTGAACCCGCGACCACTGGAATCACAATCCAGCGCTCTACCAGCTGAGCTACTCCCGCCATCAGAGGAAGCTTTTGAATAAACCGCAAAGAATGGCGAAGTCCGGAAGAGATGTCAACTTTTTTCTAGGATAGCACCCTACGGCGCGGGGGGATCACAGCGAGCTATTGCCGCAGCGTCGGGAGTCAAGTAGCGTAACAGGTTGACTTGTCTGTGGAGAAGACGTCTTTCCCACACAATTTCCTCCCTCTTTTCAGAGCCTGCATGTCTTCCGCATTTATCGCCCTCCGTCAGCTCAACAAAACATATCCTGAAGGTAGCGAGCAGCGCCACGTATTACAAAACGTAGAGTTGAGCGTGCAACAAGGCGAGATTGTCGTCTTGCTCGGACGCAGCGGCTCTGGGAAGTCAACGATGCTCAATTTGCTGGCAGGCATTGACTTACCCTCTTCGGGCGAAATTGAGATTGCTGGCACTCGCCTCAACCAATTGTCCGAACAAAAACGGACTCTGTTTCGTCGTCGTCACATTGGCTTCGTGTTTCAGTCCTTCAATTTGATCCCGACCCTCACCGTCGCGGAAAATCTGCTGTTGCCGATGGAACTCAACCACATCCCGTCCGCCGAGGCGCTGGCCAAAGTGCAACAGCTACTGAACAACTTGGGCTTGGGAGACCGCCTACAGAGCTTCCCTGACCGCCTCTCAGGAGGTGAACAACAACGTGTCGCGATTGCCCGGGCGCTCGTGCATGATCCGGTCTTGGTCTTGGCCGATGAACCCACGGGGAACCTAGATCGTCATACGGGCGAAACCGCGCTAGCCGTGTTTCGTGAGTTGATCCGACAAGCTGGAAAAACAATGATTGTCGCGACCCACAGTCATGATGTTCTGGAAATCGCTGACCGAGTCATCACGCTCGAAGAAGGACAACTCAGCGAACAAACTCCCCCAACAAAAAACTAGATCGTTACTTGTACTTTCTGGGAATTCTGCGCATTGTGACGGATTTGTGTCTCTGAGTGACCGCTAGCGAGAGTTCTCCGGCACTAGGTTTGCTTGTTTGATCCACATTCGCTCCTAAAGTCACCAGCAGTTTATGCTCCACATCAAATCTGCGCACGATCGCCTCGGCGGCCCCACATGCGTCTCCATTGCCACTTCATCCTACCCAAGCACAAGCAGATGAATTCCAGTGCAGAAGAAATTCGCGTTGGAGCCGACCTATGGCAGGCAGATTGTTTTTGTGAGAGATCCTGATGGAAAAGCTGAGATTCAGGACAGCGTGTGGTGCACAGCAAGCGCAAAGCTGAACAAACCTCGATGCAATACGATTTAGAGCTTCTCCCAACGTAACGAAGCTCACTCTCTTGGATGGACCGCTCGCGCTCACTGGCCTCAGAAGGACGAAGATGGTTGAGAGCGGTTCCTTCCCCGAATCGCTACTGACTTTCCATTCTCTACGTGCAGCAAATTTATGGACACCGCGACTCAAACCACGACCCCGCCCCCCGATAGTTCGTCGTCGAAACTCAGCTTCTATATCTTCCGAGGGCTCGCCTTCGCCGACAGAAACCGCTCCATCGCCTCTCTCATCTTCATTGTGATCTTGATCTCGGCGTTGGATATGATTTTTAACGCCTATCTCTTTGAGCCCTACAAAGCGCTGATTGCTGCGTTCGCAGGGCAAGATCCGGCGGGGTTCGCTGCGGTAGACATGGGCTTCTCTGCTGAGGTTTGGCAAGCGTTGCTGGGGATGGTCCTTGGGACTCTGATTCTCGTCATCTCCATTGCCTCACAGAGCATTCCAAAGTTGATCGACCTTTACATGAAAGACTTACCTAGTCTTCTCTATGTTTGGTTTTTAATTGTGAGTGGAGCCCACGGGATTCTGATCAATCTCTATGCCGACGTTGATTTAGTCCGCCCCTCAAGCCGCGTTTACAACACTCACATTCTGCTGATTGCCGCCGCAGCGTTTGCGTTTCCTTACATTTTCTACATTCTGCGCTACACCAAGCCCAGCAACATTATCAATCGCATCTACACAACCAACGAAGAGCTTATCCACAGCCTCACAACGCCGCGCAGTCAAGAGCTGATCAGCGTCCCCGCGATCCATCAGCAATACCAAGTTGAACTCTTTGAAGCTCTGAATCAGTTGGACGATATTCTGGCGTATGTCTCTTTCAAGGAGCTGAAAGCGGACATCATTCATGACATGAGCCGCACCATCAAAGAATATGTACGCACCAAGCCAGGCATTCAGAACGATGAGTTTTTCAAGGTTTGCGAAAAGGTGCGCTCTGACATCTCATTCAAGACGATGGTGGGACAGTATGGAGCGATGGAGCAATCTAAGACGTTCTACGAGCAGAAATCCTTCCGCTTATTAGGAAACGTCTACATCAACTTGCTCGAAGACGGTGCATTTGACCTCTCTTCTCTTGTGGCCGCTGAACTGTCGAGCATCGGCCTCACCGCGATTGAGATGAAAGACGAGGCGCTCATTGACACGATTGTGATTCGCTTCAACACGTTACTGCGCTTCGCCATTAAGCACGCGATCAAAAATAATGAAGCGCGCAACCTCTACAACCTTGCCTTTCACTACGGCAACTTTGTGAACCACATCGCAGACCACGGGCGGATCAAGCACCTTAAGCAGTGCTTCATGTATCTGCGGATTTACGGGGTGGAAATCTTTAAGCACGGCAAGAACAGCCCTGCGCTGTACTTCATTGTCGACGTCATCGCCTGTGAGATGAAAAAGCTGCTTGAGAAGCTGCACCGCGAACAATGGGATTCGGAGCTACAGGGCAGCTTGCTCAAGGAGATTTTGCAGGTGGATAACCCTCCCGACTTCAACAAAGAAGACTTGGATCAGGGCGTGCTGATCAACAATGGCGTGCGGATTCTGCAGATTGGGCTCGCGCTTTACTATCGCAGCCAAGGCGTCGATGACTTTGTGAACCGCATCACAAATGACGTAATGGACGACCTGCAGGTGTTGGGCGAAATCAATTTTGGCAAGGTCATCGAAATCACCAGCGGTCGCCTGAAGTTTGCGGGCCCCACTTTCTGGGAAGACACTGACCGCGGGAACTTGAACATCTACTACACCCCAAACCAAGATTTGGTCGACGAATACAAAGCACAGCTCTACGCCAGAGTGCGCGAGATGCTGGTCGCAGAAGCCAAAGCGAATTTTGCACTAGACGATGATGAAGTGAACCTGCTGTGGGATATGTCTCGCCTGTTAGATGTAAAGGAGTTTAAGGCGCTCACGGTCAACCCTGAACAGTTTGAGATCGCCTTGCATCGTCTCGACAAGCTCGACCAGCACAAACTAGATCTGCTGGTGCGGCTGCGTGAAAAACTGGAGTTCACCTCAGAGAACCCGAAGATCACGCTCAGCAGCACGCGGCAGATCGCAGTCGGCTCACGCCTCAGCGCTTTCTATCGTGCGCACACAGGGCAAAACGCGGAGACGCTTGAGTTTGAAGCCTTTGTGCGTTTCAACTCGCCGAACTTTGTGTACATTGAACCGAGCGACCTCCAGAAGTTGCCCGCGCTAGAGACCGAGCACCCCACCATGGTCACATTCCGCTTGATCACCAGCCGTCACAAGCGGGTCTACCAATTCTCATCTCAGTTTGATGCTAAGCAGCCAACAGAGCGCAAACTGTTCCGCATCTTGCACACGGAACGCATCAAAATCATCGCAGAAGGCTGATCTTCTTTCGCTTGAGAAAACCTATGACTGAACTCACTGCTGCCGACGAACGAGCCCAATATCAAATCACCATCAATGGACACAAGTTCTCGATCTCCAGCTCTTACGGAGAGGCACACATCCGCAATGTGGAGACATATCTGGAGCAGCAAATCCAAGCGGTACAACAGAACTCTGCGTCCATGTCCCCCTCCAATCTCTACCTGCTCGTCGCTCTGAACCTCGCCGATCAGTTGCTGCGCGTACAAAAGGAGCAGGCGACGCCTCCCGCTTTCGAACAGAATCTGCGCAACCTTTGTGAACAACTAGAGCAGGTTCTCTAACCAAATCCTTACGAAAGGCTTGTCCTCACAGCCCAAATCATGTAACTTTCAGATCACATTTGAGAGGGCACGAAGACCCGTTCTCTTGCGTCCTCCACAAAGAAAAAGTCCTGCGATTCACGTGCTGACTAACTTTTGTTGCCTTTTCATAACCAGCGGGAGATTGTCCCTGAAGATGGTGTGCACGCCCACATGAGGGAAGCCTAAAGTCTTCACACGCTTCTCCACTTTTAGGGCCAAGGCATCGAAAGCCCTTTTTTTTTCACACGGTCTATGCGGGACTCCTTCACCGCGCCCACCTCCTCTCTCCCCAGCATGGAAGCATACCTGCGAGAATTCTCTGACTGGCTCCACACTCGCAACTACGCCGCAACCACCCGCAAAAATCATTACGATGATGTCTCGCAGTTTCTGCATTGGTTGGCCGCGAATCAAGCCTCTCCAGACCTAAAACTGGTCAAACGCAAGACGCTCGAAACCTACCGAGACCAGCTGCTGGACATCCTGCAGCCGCGCAGTGTCTGTCGTCATCTCTCCTCTCTCAAAATTTTCTTTCGCTGCGCTGAGACATTGAACTGGGTGCCTGTCAATCACATGCACCGCGTTACATTTCCGCAGATTCCAGCCCGTCCGCCAGAGCTGCTCTCCACAGAAGAGATCGTCACGCTCTTAGAGACTCCCTCTCCGACACACTATCTAGGGCTACGCGACCGAGCCATGCTCGAGCTGATGTTCTCCAGTGGCCTGAAAGTGAACGAACTGTTGACGCTCAACGTGGAAGACCTGTATTTGGACTTGGCGTTTTTGAAGGTGCGAGGCAAGCGAGAGCGGATGGTTCCTGTGACCCAAAAGGCGGTTGAAGCCCTGCGAGACTATCTCGCCGAGGCCCGCCCTAGCCGCTTGAGAGTCGAAGACGACCCATGCCTCTTCCCAAACCGAGACGGAGCGCGCATGACCCGCATTGGGTTTTGGTTCATGGTGAAAAAACACGCGAAGACCGCCGGAATTCAGAACAACATCAACGCGCGAATTTTGCGCCACTCCTTCGCTGCGCATCTCTTGGAGAACGGGCTCGGGCTGCTGGAGCTGTATCAAATCTTAGGCTACGCCAGCCTTGATTCCACGCTGCAATACGCCCACATCAACCGCCCAGATTATGCGGAGGAGTTCCGCCGCTATCATCCCAGCCGCGACCTCAAGCCCCCTGAGACCGCATGACCCGCGAGCCAATCTTTGTCACTGGGATGGGAGTCGTCTCTCCCCTAGGGAAGGACATCTCTACATTCTGGCAGAATCTTCGAGATGGCGTCTCCGGAGTGCGTCCGATTGACACCTTCGCTCTAGGAGCCGCACGCTGCCGCGTGGCTGGGCTGCTGGAGGGCTATGTCGCAGAAGAGCACTTTTCTCGTGGCGATTTGCGCGCGATGGAACCCTTCGCACAATACGGCGTCTTGGCCGCTCGGCAAGCGTGGTCACAGGCCCAAGGAGAACGCTTTGACCCTGCTCGCGTGGCGGTGATTACCGGAACCGGCATCGGTGGTATCGTCTCTTACAAACATGCCTACGATGCGCTCTACGCCGCCGAGACCGAAACAAAGATCAACGCCTTCACGATTCCACGCATGATGAACAACGCCCTCTCTGGGCACATCGCCTTACAGCTCGGCGTGAAAGGAAGGAACCTCGTCCTCAACTCCGCCTGTTCTTCCGGAGCGAATGCCATCGGGCTGGCCACAGAGTGGCTCCGCGAAGGCCTCTACGACGCCGTGATCTGTGGTGGGGCCGAAGCGCCAGTGACGTATGAATTGTTGCGAACCTGGGAAGCCATGGGCGTCTTGTCGCGCAGCGAAGAGGCACCCGAGCGCGTGTGCAAACCCTTCGATGAGCGCCGCGATGGCTTCGTGCTCAGTGAAGGCGCCGCGATGTTGGTGTTGGAGCGACAGGGGGCCCGCCCGTCTCCTCCAGCACCCCTCGCCGAAGTCGTCGGGTTTGGCGCCAACTGTGACGCGACCAGCTTGACCTCCCCTGATGTGGAGGGCGTACAACAAGCCATGCAGCTGGCGCTGATCGATGCTCAACTGACTCCCGCTCAAGTGGACTGCATCAACCTGCACGGCACCGGAACCAAGCGCAACGACCTCGTGGAGAGCGAGGCCATCGCCGCCCTCTTTGGCACCGACACCCCCTCAGCGGTAGCCAACAAGTCCAACACAGGGCATACGATGGGCGCGGCCTCCGCGTTGGAAGCTGTGGCTTCGGTGCTGAGCTTGCAGCACCAGCTCGTGCCGCCGACCTTGAACTGGGATCACCCCGATCCGGCCTGTCACATCACATCGCTAGCCACCACGGCCCGCACTCAATCGCTGCGCTACGTGTTGTCTAACTCTTTCGCCTTTGGTGGCAGTAACGCTTGCTTGGTGTTCGGCGCATGTCTGTAGATCGTGAACAACTTCAAAACGCGTGTCTGGCAACGATTGCCGAGGAACTCGATGTTCCTCTCGACACAGTCACTTTGACCGCGCACCTGCGAGATGACCTAGACGTGACGTCGCTGGACGCGATGAACATCATCATGTCGCTCGAAGACCAATTTCAAACCGAAGCAGACATTGAGACGGTGCTCGAGCTCCAAACCGTCACCGAGCTGATTGACTACCTCGAAGCACACCTCAACGCCCCCATTCCCCCCCCATCCTCTCCAACAACCTCCTCATAAAAGTACCCAATGTTTGGTTCTGGAAAAGCCAAGAAACCCGCCGCAGAGTCGCTAGCTCTCCCTCACAGCGCCGCTCCGACTTACATTGCCCAAGGCGTCCGGATTGACGGCGCCATACGAGGAGCGAAAGCGATGTGGGTGGATGGGGAAATCGTAGGGAGTGTGCAGTGTGACGAAACACTCACCATCGGCCAGACCGCAAGGGTCACCGCTTCGGTTCACGCGCGGAAAGTGGTCGTCAACGGAGTCGTCGAGGGGGATTTGTATGGAGCAGAGCGAGTGGAAATCTTGCCCGAAGGCCGCATTTTCGGGAATGTCACCAACCCTCCCGGCTGTCTGAAAGTGCATGAAGGCGCGGTGGTGCAGGGACAATGCTTCACACAGGCCGAACCCTTGCAAATCGAGAGCTTCGTCAACGAATCTCCTGAAATGCTTCGGGAAACAGAACCGTCCACCTCTCAGCACATGGAGTCCTCATGAAAGGCGTGATCCTCGCCGCTGGCTACGCCACCCGCTTCCTCCCTGCCTCCAAAACGATCCCTAAAGAGATGTTCCCGCTGATCGACCGCCCGGTGATTGACTTCATCGTCCAAGAGATGGTCGACTCCGGCATTCAAGACATCCTGCTCGTCTCATCCCGCCGTAAAAAAGTCCTCGAAGATTACTTCGACCGCGAAGTGGAGCTGGACTCTGCGTTCACCAACAACAACAAACTTGAGGCGCTGGAGCTGATCAAGCCCACCTCGGCGAACATCTTTACGCTCCGACAGCAGCACATGATGGGCACCGGCAACGCCCTCATGCTGGTCGAACCCTTCGTCAACGGCACCCCTTTCGTCGTGGCGTATCCCGATGACATCATCTTAGGCGACCCCCCTCTGACCAAGCAGCTCATCGACGCCTATGAGCAGACGGGCGACACCATCCTCACCGTCGAGAACTTGCCTCACGAAGACGTCTCGCGCTACGGCGTGATTGCCCCCGCGAGCGAAGGGACGGTCATGAAGGTGCAGCAGATGGTCGAGAAGCCTGCGCCTGGAACCGAGCCGAGCCGCTTCGCTTCTTACGGTCGCTATCTCTACACACCAGAAATTTTTGACGCGCTCCGCGCTTCGGATAACTCTCACGAGCGCCAAGGTGAGTTCACCCAGACCGAAGCGATCAACCAGCTCTGTGCCGCAGGCAAGGTCTCCGCGGTTCAGATGCAAGGCCAGCGCTATGACGTCGGAGAGCCCTTGGGCTACTTGCTCTCAATGCTACAGTTCGGCCTGCAGCAGGAGCGCTTCCGGCAGCCTTTGCTCGCAGAGATGCAGCGCATGTTGCGGGAGGAGTCGAGGAACTGAAGAGGGAATCCGCAGCGCCGGAGCTGGCGCTGTTTGAGGAACGCAGGGAGGAAGACCGGTGATGAGGCTTAACCCAGCGCGGCTTGCTCAAGCAGCGCGTACGCTTCGCAAGTCTCTCGGTCTGGCATGGTGGAGTCAGGGAACCACTGTTGAATGCGACACTCTGGGTCACAGCCCTTCTCCCAGGGGAAGCGGTTGTGGTCGTCAGGCCAGATGAGCCGCAACCGCCCGTTAGTCAGCGGCTCGCCGTGCGGGTTGAGGGGGTTTTCTACCAAGATCAGCGGGACATCATCCACGATGTCTTCCAGCTTGCAGTTGGCCCCAAACCTCTCGCCTCCCAACACCCTGCGAGCCAGCGCGTTCAGCAACATCGCCGCGACCTCTTCGTTCAGCCCGATGATCTCGATTTCGGGGTGTTCATAGCCCCAGCTCAGCCCGACCGTGTGCGTGAAGAGCTCTCCACGATAAATCGTCGAAACCACGCTCCAACCATAGCGATCCAAGTCTTGGCGTAACTTCGCATAGACAACGTCGCGGCTGGGAAAGTCGGCTGATTCTTGCATGTTGTTTGTCGGTAGAAGTGAGCGTTGAGGATTCGGGCCAGCATGAAACATGTATGCCACAACACAATGGAGAGGTCGAGATGACCGCTGAAGTCAAAAAACGTCGCATCAACTGGTATCGCAGTGAGAGCGTCACTAATTTTTATCCGCAGTACTCCGCGGATGAAGGTGTGCGCCGAGATTTAGTCTCCCCCATCGCGCCTGTGCAACCGACAGAGTTTCAGCGCGTAGAGCCTCGCTACCAGCTGTCGATGTCAGAGACGCGCGACACGGGTCTCGGTCCGATGTTCCTAGAGACGGAGTATCCCACTCCCGCACAGCGTCAACGTGGCGCCGTCTCCGCGCGCCCTGAGAAGCGTCCTCCACCAGAGCCAGAGCCGCTGTTTCAACGCCCCGAACATCCCCGCAAGAAAGTCCGCACAGACAAGTGGGGATAGTCACGTCTCCGCTGCTCGAAAATACTCCCACACAGCCTGAGCGACTGGGCCGCGCTCCCGATGAAATCTCCGCAACAGATAGACCGAGTTCGTCAGCAGCGGGCAAACGTCCTCGGGCAACTTGACCAACGCCCCTCCCTCCAGCGCTTCCTTGACCCAAAATTCGGGCATCCTCCCCCAGCCGATCCCGCGCTTGAGCATCTCCAACTTCAAGGACAGGTCGCTGACCGTCCAGCGGCGGCCCCGCTCCAAGACGCCGATGCTGCGGCGCTCTCCCCGCAGGCGTGAGTCGCGCACCACCACCTGAATCGTGTTCTCCAGCGCTTCCAACGTCAGCGGTTTTGGCAGCGTCTCCCAAAGCGCCGGCGCCGCGACCGGAACCATCCGCACGTCGAAGAGCTTGACGCGCTCCAGCTCCGCGACCTCTTCAGGCAGCGGTCCCAGCGCGATGTGCGAGGTGCCGTCTAGCAGGCGCTCCAATGCCCCGGAGACGTACTCGAACGAGAGCTGCAGCCGCGTGTGCGGAAACTGCCTCTCGAAAAACGCCAAGAAGTCCAGCACGAGCGGCAGAGGACAGAGCGCGTCGAAGACGACGAACAGCTCGGCTTCCACCTCGGTTGCCAAGATTTGGCTCATGCTCTCTAGCTGCTCCGCTTGCGCCAGCACTCTCCGCGCTTGCTGCCAGATCCGCTCTCCCTTGGGAGTCAGCTTCGGGCGATATTGGCTGCGGTCAAACACTTGGAACCCAAACTCTTCTTCTAGGTTGCGCATCGCGACGCTGAGAGTCGGCTGGGTGCGATGGAGCGATTCGGCGGCGGCGCGGAAGCTCCCGGTGCTGGCGATTGCGTCTAAAATCACAAGTTGGTCCAACGTCATTTGATACTCAAAATCTATCTTTTTAAGCGATTAAAAATAATTTTTATCTATCATTCAGGAGCGTATCGTAGTCCCCAGTTCACAGCAATCTCTTCGGTTTTTCCGCAACAACTCCTAGGAGACGCCATGCTTCAAGTGCGACCGTCCCACGAGCGCGGCAACGTCGCGATGGGTTGGCTTCAGAGCAAGCACACCTTCTCGTTTGGACACTACTTTGACCCCAAGCACATGGGCTTTCATCAACTGCGCGTCATCAACGAAGACCGCGTGCAGGCTGGGACAGGCTTCGACCCGCATCCACACCGCGACATGGAGATCATTTCGTATGTGATCGCTGGCGCCTTGGAGCACCGAGACAGCATGGGCAACACCGACCTCATCCAAGCGGGCGATGTGCAGCGCATGAGCGCGGGGACCGGCGTGGTGCACAGCGAATACAACCCTTCAGCGAAAGTGGACAATCATTTCTTGCAAATTTGGATTCTGCCCGAAAAGAAAAACCTCCCGCCCAGCTATGAACAGCAGCACTTCGGCGACCCCCTCCTCAACCAGTGGCGGTTGCTAGTGTCTCCCGACGCCGCCGAGGCTTCGCTCAAGATTCATCAGCAAGCCCGCTTGTATGACGCCCAGCTCAACGCTGACGCTCCCCTCTCGTTTTCCACCACGGCGGGCCGAGCGTACTGGTTGCAGCTCCTTCGTGGCGAGGCTCAGGTGCAGGAGCAGCCTCTTCACGCGGGGGACGGTCTCGCCATCGAGCAAGAACCCGAGATCCGCTTGACCACTCCCAGCAACGCGCAAGTGCTGCTGTTTGAACTCACTATCTCTTAACCTCAGATTCGCTTTGGAGAGCTGCGATGCAAAAACCTGCTGAAACGTCCTTGCCTATTTTAGATGTGATCCGCGACCGCTGGAGCCCCGTCGCGTTCAGTGACCGCGCGATTGAGCTGGAGACGATAAGCACGTTGCTGGAGGCGATGCGCTGGGCACCGTCTTGTTTCAACGAGCAACCTTGGCGCCTGCTCGTCACCCAGAAGGGAGACGCTCGCCACGAGAAATTATTGGGCACGCTTGTGGACGCCAACGCTGCGTGGGCGCAACAGGCCGCGGTCTTGCTGCTGGCGTGCGCCAAAACCACCTTCACGCGCAACGGGGCCCCCAACCGGCACGCGGGCTATGACCTAGGGATGGGCATCGCGCATTTGTCTCTGCAAGCCACAGCAATGGGGCTGTTTCTGCACCAGATGGGCGGATTTGACGCCGAAGCCGCGCGGCGTCACCTCGAGCTGGGAGACGATATTGAACCGTACGCCGTGATCGCGCTCGGCTATCCCGGAGAGGTCGCAGCGCTCCCAGAGGGCCTCCGCACTCGCCAGCAGAGCCCGCGTCAACGCAACGCAGTCGCCGATTGGCTGCTCTAAACCCACAACTCTCACCAAGGAAAAAGAGGCAGCCATGGGACGACTCATCAAAGGCCAGTGGCACGACCAGTGGTATGACACTGAAGCGACACAGGGCGAGTTTCAGCGCGAGACCGCGCAACTCCGCAGCTGGGTCGCTCCTGACGGTTCGGCGGGCCCCTCCGGCAACGCAGGCTTCCGCGCTGAGAGCGGGCGCTATCACTTGTATGTCTCGCTGGCGTGCCCGTGGGCGCACCGCGCGTTGATCTTTCGGGCGCTCAAAGACTTAGAAGCGCACATCTCGGTCTCGGTGGTGAGCCCTGACATGCTGGAGCACGGCTGGACGTTCCGTACCGAGGAAGGCAGCACCGGCGACGCGCTGTTCAACGCCGACTACCTGCACCAGCTCTACACCCGCAACAAAGCCGACTACAGCGGGCGCGTGACGGTCCCTGTGCTGTGGGATCGGGAGCAGCGCTGCATCGTCAGCAACGAGTCCTCCGAGATCATTCGGATGTTCAACTCTGCTTTCAATGCGTTGACCGGCAACACGCTGGACTTCTACCCCGAAGAGTTCCAGCGACGCATCCACGAGCTGAACGATTTGGTGTATGAGAACATCAACAACGGCGTCTATCGCTGCGGCTTTGCGACCACTCAAGCAGCTTATGTGCACTCCTACCGCCGCTTGTTTGAGGCGCTCGATCAAGTCGAAGACCTGTTGCGTCAGAACCGCTACCTGACAGGCCCACAAATCACGGAAGCGGATTGGCGGCTCTTCACGACCCTCATCCGCTTCGACGCGGTCTATCACGGACACTTCAAGTGCAATCGTCAGCGCTTGGAAGACTTCCCCCACCTCTCTGGTTACGTCCGCGAGCTTTACCAGTGGCCTGGTGTCGCAGAGACCGTCGATTTCTATCACATCAAGCGGCACTACTACTTTAGCCACACGATGATCAACCCCACGCAAGTCGTGCCGGTCGGCCCAGACATTGACTACACCCGCCCTCATGGGCGCGACCACCTCCCTGCCGCTTAGCGCTCCCCACGCGCGCTGCGTTCAGACATGACGGCGCGCACCTCCCTCTCCGGAGGTCTTTTCCTTGCAAACCTTTGCACAGAATTCTCCTCAACTCAAATTTCCTGCTGAGCGCTACGTTTTTGCAAAAAAACGGTTCACAACTGCTGTGAAATAAAAATTTTTATTGAATGATTTCAATAACTTTTTTACTTATCAGCGACCGTTCTTGAGACTACTATATTCAAAGTCATTGATGAGCAAACATTCTCATATAATTTTGATAGACAAAAATTTTATGCAAACGCTTGCGTATATATTTTTGTTGTGCAAAAACATTATCACCTTGCAAGTGATGAAGGAGATTTTTGCAGCAAGAGCTGATCTACTGTGTCAGTGAAGCGCTAAGGGATCTCAGAGAATTCCGCTTCTCCGTCAGGTAATAAGTGGAGTTTCATCGCATCATGCAACCGTTTGCTTGAACGAGGCGGGTGCCGCGATTCAGCGAAACCAGCAGTCAACACAGGTTGATTGCTAAAAAATAATATTTATCGGAGGTGTGCATGCAGTTTTCAGTCAAGAGCTTCTTGAGCGTGTTGGCCGCGAGCCTCATTTTGAGCGCTCCTGTTTGGGCGGGAGGGCACAACAAAGTCCGGATTGGGATCACGCAAAATCACGTTGGGATCGATAGTTATCAGACCACTTATGAGAAGGCCTTCATCGAAGCCGCCGAAGCCAATGACCGCGCAGAGACGGTTGTGCTGGACGCCGGCGGAGATGTCGCTCGCCAAATCGGACAGATGCGAGACCTCATTCAGCAAAAGGTCGATGTCATCATCATTTGGCCAACCAACGGAAAGGCGGTTGTGCCGGTCGTACGCCAAGCCAACCGCGCTGGCATCCCTGTCGTCGTGACCAACTCACAGGTCGCTCCTGAAGGGCAAGAGTTCATCGCGGCCTTCTCTGGTCCTGATAACATCAAGCAAGGAATTTACTCCGCAGAGATGATGTGTGACGCGCTGCAAGGCAGAGGGCAGATCGTACAGATCACTGGCATGCCTGGCTACACCACCGCCATTGAGCGCCAAAAAGGGTTTGACGATCGCCTCGCCGAAGCCTGCCCAGGGGTCACCCAGATCGAAATTCAGCCCGGCAACTGGAACCGTGAGAAAGCCCAGACGGTGATGGAGACCTTTCTGACCAAGTACGACAACATTGATGGCGTGTACTCTGGTGACGACAACATGGGGGCTGGAGCATTGAACGCGGCGAAGGCTGCCGGGCGTGCAGATGAGATCGTGTTCATTGGCGCGACGAACTTCGCGGTCGGCTACGAAGCCATGGAGCGAGGTGAGTACTACGGCTCGATTTACCAATCCCCCGTCGATGACGCTCGCAACGCGCTACAAACCGCCATCGACATTGCTGACGGCAAAGAAGTCCCCAAACTGAACTACTTCGACACACCAAAGATCACGCGCGGTGTGATGGATCAATACACGAAGCCAGTCTTCTAATCGTTCCTCTCCTGATGGATAGAGTTGGGTTGTGGTGGACTGATGTACTCCACGACAATCCCCGCCCGCCTGAGCGCATCAGGTTGTTTGTCAGGCTTGGCTTCTCCTCCCACCAAGCCTGGCAACGCTCACCCCACTCCGCGACTAACCCACAAAACAGATGGCGGTGCCATGGGTACTTCGACACAGCGAACCTCCGGCTCAACAGAAAAGGTCCGTGTGAACCCAGCAGAACAGCATAAGTCTGGTCGCTTCTCGCTACCTGCATTACACGATGTGGAAATCGGTAAACTGCTCGCGAAACAAGGTATCCTCATCGCCTTCGCGATCGCGATGGTGATCTTTACGATGGCTTCGGATCGTTTCCTCTCTCTCGACAACTTCTCCAGCGTCATCCGCCAAGCCTCGATCATTGGCATCATGGCGATCGGCGTCACCATCGTCGTGATCAGCGGGCACCTCGACCTCTCCGTCGGTTCTATGCTCTCCTTCGCCACCATCCTCGTCGTCGATCTGCACGACAAAATCGGAGCGGGCCCCGCCATGCTGGTCTCGTTTGCGCTCACGCTTGGGCTGGGCCTGATAAACGGCGTCCTAGTCGGAGTGCTGCGACTCAACGCGCTGATTGTCACGCTCGGCATGCTATCAGCGATTCAAGGCTTCACGCTGATTTACAGCGGCGGCAAAAACGCGGACATCGTGAACCAAGCAGAGACCTGGTTCTCTATTTTCGGACGCGGTGAGATTGCCGGCATTGGTGTCCCCATCTTTCTCTTCATCGGGCTGGCGATCCTCTTTGAGCTGCTCTTGCGCGGGACGAACTTCGGCCGACGGATCTACGCGATTGGCAGCAACCGCTCGGCGGCTGTCTATTCAGGAATCGACCGCGCGCGCACCGTGATGATGGCATATCTCATCTCAGCCTTCTGTACATGGTGCGCTGCCATCGTAATGGGCAGCCGGGTGATGGGATCGCAAAACACCGTCGGTAAGGGATACGAGCTGCTCGTCTTGGCAGGCATCATTGTCGGCGGCGCGAGCCTGCTCGGTGGCTCAGGGAACATCACCAAAACTGTGATCGGCGTCTTGCTGCTCGGCTTTATTCAAAACGGCTTGCTGCTGATTGGTTACTCTTACTGGACGCAGTGGCTCGTGACATGGGTCGTCATCATCGTCGCGGTCTGGTTAGACGTCGCAGCCCGCCGTGGGCGCTTCCTCTCACCTCACGCGTAAGGAGAACCCATGGTCGCTCAAATTCTCACGCGCTTCTTTCTGCGGAACCCCATTTGGGGCTTCGTGGCGCTCGTCTTCCTCTTCTTTAGCGTCGCGGCAAACAACTTCTTCGATATCCAAAACTTTCAGAACGTGCTCATTCAGACCTCGACGCTCGGCATCATCGCGCTGGGGATGACGCTGGTCATGATCAACGGGAACATCGACCTCTCCGTCGGAGCAATCCTCGCGATGGCGGCGGTGTTGATGGTGGACATCCCCTCGTGGCCTGTGATGCAAGGGCTTGGCGACTGGAGTCTAGTGGTCGCGCTCCTCATTACGATCGCCGCAGGTTGTGCGCTCGGGGGCTTGAACGGCTTCCTCGTCTGGAAGACGGGAGTGAACGCGTTCATTGTCACCCTCGGCGCGATGATCGGCATCCGTGGGTTGGTCTTCGTGTACACCGAAGAGCAGTCTTTTTACGCGATGAATTTTCTCTTCTCTGACTTAGGCATGAGCTCCATCACGCTGGCCACCCTCAACGAGACCAGCATCGGCTTGCCCTCCATCGCCGCGCTCTTCCTTGTGCTCGTCGTACTCGTGCACTTGCTGCTCACCAAAACCGTCCACGGGCGAAACTGCTTCGCCGTCGGAGGGAACCCCGACGCAGCGGTAAACGCCGGCATCAAAATCGGACCGCACCTCCTCTGGAATTTCATCTTGCTCGGCGGGCTCTCCGCTTTGGCCGGCGTGACGCTCAGTTCCCAGATGGGAGCCGCGACACCAAATCTAGGGCGTGACTACGAGCTGTGGGTGATCACGGCGGTGGTGCTAGGTGGAACCAAACTCGCTGGCGGAGCCGGCTCCATCACGGGGACGCTGGGTGGAGTGCTCGCCATCGGTATTTTGCGCAACGGCATGAACATGATGCAGGTGCCCTCCTTCTACGTCTATGTTGTGCTCGGCTTCATTCTCATCTCCGTCTTGCTACTCGATCAGCAGCTCACTCGGCGCCAAGCCTTCCAAGAGGCCCGCGTATGAGCACCAACCCGCAAGTCGTCCTTGAAGTTAAGAACATCGCCAAAACTTTCCCCGGCGTGCAAGCCCTCGACGACGTCTCGCTGTCGTTGCGCAGAGGCGAAGTCATGGCGGTACTCGGAGAAAACGGCGCAGGCAAATCGACCCTGATGAAGATCATCGACGGCATCTACCAGCCCGACGAAGGGGAAATTTGGGTGGACGGGGAGCTCGTGCAAATGACCTCGCCGCAAGCCGCCAAAGCCAAAGGTATCGCGATGATTCACCAAGAACTCTCGCTCGTGGAAGACCTCAGCGTTGCCGAGAACATCTACCTCGGAGAGCTTCCCCGCAAGAGTTGGGGGCGCGTCGATTGGAGCACGCTTCACCAGAGCGCACAGTCGCTCTTGGATCGCCTTGGCTGCCAGTTCTCTCCCAAAGTGCTCATCAAAGAACTCACGATCGCTCACAAACAACTCGTTGAGATCGCGCGCGCGCTCGTCACAGAAACAAAAGTGGTCATTTTCGACGAACCGACTACCTCGCTCACCAATCAAGAGCGGCTCGTGCTGTTCGGCATCATTCGTGAGCTACGCTCCCAAGGCGTGGGGATGATCTACATCTCGCACAAACTTGACGAAATTTTTGAGATCACCGACCGCATCTCCATTCTGCGCGACGGCGTCTATCAAGGCGTTTTGGAAACCGCGCACACAAACGAAGACCAAGTTGTGGAGAAGATGATCGGACGGCGCGTAACCCACGAACCGCGAACCGACTTCCGTGTCGGCGACGAAGTCCGACTCAAGGTCACGAACCTGGCGAGTCCAGGCAAATTTCGCGACGTCAGCTTTGAGCTACGTTCTGGAGAAATTCTTGGGCTTTACGGTTTGATTGGCTCAGGTCGGACAGAGATCTTAGAGACCATCTTCGGGCTCCGTCCCAAGTCGGCCGGTGAGGTGAGCGTCGATGGCAAGAGGCTGGAACCGCTCACGCCACAGGCGGCGATTGGGCGCGGCCTCGGCCTGATCCCCGAAGACCGCAAAGAACACGGGCTCGCGCTCGCGCTCGCCTGCGACCGCAACGTCGCGATGAGCGTAATGAACGCGTGGGGATGGAAAGCCAACCCAAAGGCCGAACAAGCCCTCTTCGACGGCTACCAAGAGCGACTCAGCATCAAGTCGCCAGGCCCTTCGTATGCGGCTGGGAACCTCTCTGGTGGCAACCAGCAGAAGATTGTCATCGGCAAGTGGCTCGCCACCGCACCCCGCGTTCTCTTGGTCGATGAACCCACGCGTGGGATTGACGTCGGCTCCAAATCACAAATCCACCAGCTGTTGCGACAGCTCGCTGGAGAAGGCTACGCCATTCTCGTCGTCTCCTCGGAGATGCCAGAGATCATCGCGGTGTCTGACCGCATTCTCTCACTTTACGAGGGACGCATCGTCTCCGAATTAGTCGGGGCTGACATCTCGGAAGAGAGCGTCGGCGCCGCCATTTCTGGACTCAGCGTCCTTCATAAGCACGAACCCCCTCCCACAGAAATGGTTTTATGAAAGCTGCGCTCTTTGCTGGTGGCTGGGAAGGCCACCACCCTCAACAATTTTGTGACTGGGTCACCCAGTTGATCCAGCCCGAAGGCGTCGAAGTGACTGAGTTCAACACGCTGGCCCCCCTCGCGGACGTCGAGCGCATGCGTGAGTTCGACGTGATCATCCCCATCTGGTCGAGCGCCCGCTCCAGTCATCAACCTGAGTTTGGGAACATCACCAAAGCAGAAGAAGACGGCCTCTATCAATTGGTCTCTGCAGGCTGTGGGCTCGCCGGTTGGCATGGACACATGGGGGACGCCTTCCGCGATCACCCGACCTATCACTTCATGATCGGTGGTCAGTTTGTGGGGCACCCCCCAGGCTGGCCCGACAACCCCGTCCCCTCCGATGACTTCATTGATTATGACGTCATCATCAAGCGACCGCACGACCCGATCGTCGCTGGGATTCCAAGCTTCCGGCTGCACTCGGAGCAGTACTTCATGCTCACAGACAATGCGAGTGAAGTGCTGGCCACGACGATCTTCTCCGGCGACCACCTCTGGTGGATCGAAGGCACCGAAGTGCCTGTCATTTGGAAACGTCGTTGGAACAACGGGCGCGTGTTCTACAACTCGATCGGACACCGCGTTGAAGACCTCGATCATCCCTCTGTCCGCGAAATCACCAAGCGCGGCATCCTCTGGGCAGCTTCCGCTCGCCAAGAGAACTAACCTCAACCCACATAGAGGAATCTCACATGGACAAGACTCGATTCTCAGGAAAAAGTGTTTTGATTACGGGCGCAGCTCGTGGCATTGGAGCCGCCGCCGCAGAATATCTCGCTGAACAAGGCGCGAAAATTTGTGTCACCGACGTGAACGAAGAAGGCTGCCAAACTGTCGTTGAGCGCATTCGAGAGAAGGGCGGAGAAGCGATTTGGCATCGACTGGACGTGACCAAGCGTCAAGACCACGTGGAGGCGATCAAGGCCACGGTGGACGCGTATGGAGCGCTGAACGTCAGCATCAACAACGCGGGGGTGAACAAGCCGCTGTTCTTCATGGACATCACCGAAGAGAATTACGAATTCATCTTTGACATCAACGTGCGCGGCGCTTGGTTGGGCATGCAGGAACAAGCACGCCAGATGATCGCGCAAGGGCCAGAGAGCGGCCCGCACAAGATCCTGCACGCCGCCTCGATTGTCTCCCGCGAAACCTTCGATGACGTCGTGGTCTATTGCATGAGCAAGCACGCCATCAAAGCCCTCATTCAAGGCGGAGCGAAAGATTTGGTGAAGCACAACATCACCGTCAACGGCTACGCACCGGGAGTTGTGCGCACCGAACTCTGGGAGCAGCTAGACAAAGACCTCGTGGCCATCGGCAAATTTGAAAAGGAAGGGGAGTCGATGGACTCCATCGCAGAACGCATGATTCTCATGAAGCGCTACTCGTATCCGGAAGACGTCGTCGGCACGATCGCTTTTCTCTCTAGCACAGAAACCGACTACATGACTGGCCAGATCTTAATGATCGACGGCGGCATGGTTCTGCAGTAAACCGCAAACAGGAGCACCTTCATGGACAACGAACAACGCAAAGCTGCGCTAGACCCCCGACTAGACTGGTCGCGACCGCTGGGAGCCCCCGGGCCGATGTCAGTGGACTTTGAAGAGCGCGTCAATTTTGAGCGCCTGCGCAACTATCGCGTCGAACGCACTCGTCAGGCCTTGGCCAACTCAGAACTAGGCGCGATGCTCTGCTTCGATAACAACAACATCCGCTACATCACCAGCTCTGTCATCGGTGAGTGGTCGCGAGACAAAGTCTGCCGCTACGCGCTCTTCACCGGCAACTCTGATGCCACACTCTGGGATTTCGGCTCAGCGGCTTCTCACCACCGCATCTACAACCCTTGGCTGCCCAAGGAGAATTGGAAGGCGGGGATGCTGGGCTTGCGCGGTTCGGTCGCTGCCGAGGCTGGGCTGTTCCGCAACGCCGCCAAAGAGATCAAGCAGTTGCTCGTCGAGCACGGGGTCGCGGACATGCCGCTGGGAGTTGACATCGTCGAGCCGCCGATGCTCTTCGCGCTTCAGGCAGAAGGTCTTGAAGTTCGCGACGGGCAACAAGTCATGCTAGACGCTCGGCAGATCAAGAGCATGGACGAGATCATCTTGTTGAACCAGTCCGCCGCGATGGTCGATGGCTGCTATCAGGTCATCGCCGACAACTTGAAGCCCGGCATGCGCGAAAACCAGCTCGTCTCGTTGGCGACCAAGTTTCTGTATGACAACGGCTCTGATGATGTGGAAGCGATCAACGCGGTGTCGGGAGAGCGCTGCAGCCCGCACCCCCACAACTTCACCGACCGCATGTATCGCCCCGGCGATCAGGCCTTCTTTGATGTGATCCAATCATACGTCGGGTATCGCACCTGCTACTACCGCACGCTCAACGTCGGGACCTACACCTCAGCGCAAGCAGACGCCTACAAGCAAGCTCGTGAGTGGATTGACGCGGCGATCCACTTGGTGCGCCCCGGGATGACCACCGATCAAATCGCGGCGGTGTGGCCAGCGGCCACAGAGTTCGGCTTTAGCTCCGAGATGGAAGCCTTTGGCCTACAGTTCGGACACGGCCTCGGGCTCGCCTTGCACGAGCGCCCCATCATCAGCCGCTTGGTCTCCTTCGATCATCCGTTTGAGCTGCAAGAGGGCATGGTCTTCGCGCTTGAGACCTACTGCCCTGCCATGGATGGCAACGGCGCGGCGCGCATTGAAGAAGAGGTCGTGGTGACCGCAGATGGCTGCAAAGTGATCACCCTCTTCCCAGCTCAGGAGCTGTTTGTCGCCAACGCATACTGAACAAACCCACAGGTGGTGTGGTGCCTTATCTTCCCCAATGGGACCGCCCCAGCCTCGCCAGCAAAACATTGCCGAGAGATGAAAATACTCCTGAAGCCCTTATCAATCACAACCTCACCTACAAAACGCCATGCCCGTCTATCTTTACGAGTCCACCAGCGGGGACGACCGCTTTGAATTCCTGCAGTCCCTCAGCGAAGCGCCTTACCAGCAGCACCCCGAAACCGGAGAAGCCATCCAGCGCGTGGTCGCTGACTCCTTTGCGATCGGGCGACGCGGCTTGAAGCGCAGCACCCAGATCAATAAGAGTCTCCCCGCGGCAACAGCCTGCGGCTGCGCCAACAACGCCGCGCTCGCCATCGCCCAAAGCGCCTCCGAGCGCGCCCGCCATCGCAAGACCAAGCTCTCGCCGTTGCACTCCCCCACCAGCGGCAGTGGCTGTGGACATCGTCACCCCCACGGCGGAAGCTGCGGTCACCAACACTGAATCTTTGATCTCGAACCAGAAGGACCACCCGTGAGTCAAACCAACCTTGCCCACCGAAGTCCAGAGCGCCTGCTCACGATTTACCGTCAAATGGTGCGCATTCGTACTTTTGAAGACAGCGCCAACGAGCTCTATCTCTCCGCCAAAATGCCAGGTCTGACGCACATGTCGAGCGGGCAAGAAGCCTCGGCTGTGGGCGTCTGCGAAGCGCTAGACGAACGCGACTACATCACCAGCACTCACCGTGGCCACGGACACTGTCTCGCCAAAGGCGCGAGCCTGAGACCGATGTTCTGCGAGCTGCTCGGCAAAGAAGAAGGCTACTGTCGAGGCAAAGGCGGCTCGATGCACATCGCCGATCAAGCCAACGGGAACCTCGGCGCAAACGCCATCGTCGGGGGAAGCGCCGGCATCGCGACCGGCGCGGCGTTCTCTGCGAAATATCTCAAGACGGGAGGCGTCTGTGTCTGCTTCATCGGAGACGGCGCCCTCGGACAAGGCTTGCTCTACGAGGTGATGAACATGGCCGGGCTCTGGCACCTGCCGGTCATCTATGCCTGCGAGAACAACCAATATGGGGAATATACCCCGCTCGAAGAGCAGCTGTCTGGAGACATGAAGACTCGCGCCGCAGCCTTCAATGTGAACTACGAAAAGGTCGATGGGCAGGACGTGCTCGCTGTGATCGAAGCCGCTGATCGTGTCGTGCGACGTGCTCGCGATGGCGCAGGTCCCTCCTTCCTTGAGCTAGAAACCTATCGCTACTTTGGACACCACGTCGGTGACATCAACCGCACCTACTACCGCTCCAAAGAAGAGGAAGAATATTACAAGCAAGAGCGCGATCCAAACGTCCTCTTTGGGAACAAACTCACGGAAGCCGGCATCGCGACCGCCGAACAACTCGCGCAGATCCAAAGCGAAGTGAGGCAAGAAGCCGCTGACGCCGTAGATTACGCGCTCAACGCTCCCTACCCCAACGTCAATGAAGTTGACCAACACGTCTTTGCCTCCTGAGAAACATCATGCGTGAAATTACTTTTTCCCAAGCCGTCAACGAAGCGATCGCTGAAGAAATGCGGCGTGATCCCAAAATCGTTCTGTGGGGTGAAGACGTCGCCGAAGCCGGCACCCCCTTCAAAGTACTCGCGGGGCTCGTCGAGGAGTTTGGCACCGAGCGGGTCATTGATACCCCCATCTCAGAGCCTGGCTTTGTCGGCATGGCGGTCGGCGCTGCGATGACCGGCGTGCGCCCCATCGTGGATTTGATGTTCGGCGACTTTCTCTTCCTCGTGATGGACCAGCTCGCGAACCAAGCTGCCAAACAGCACTATATGTCCGGCGGGAAGCTGACCGTCCCGCTCGTCCTGCGCACCAACATGGGCGCGACCCGCCGCTCTGCCGCTCAGCACAGCCAGAGCCTGCAGACACTGGTCGCGCACATCCCTGGACTCAAAGTCGCGATGCCCTCCTCACCACGCGAGGCCAAAGGGTTGATGAAGACCGCGATCCGCGACAACAACCCCGTCGTGATTTTTGAGGACAAACTGATGTACCAAACAAAAGGCCTGGTCCCCGAAGTCGACGCGGACGAAACGATCCCGTTGGGTCAGGCAAACGTGCTGCAAACCGGTGACGACATCTCGCTCATCGCGACCAGTTCAATGGTGCAAGTCGCGGAAGGAGTCGCCGCAGCGCTGCGAGAGCAAGGGCACAGCGCAGACGTGATCGACGTGCGCACGCTGGTGCCACTCGACGAAGAGACGCTCGTGAAGTCTGTGATGAAGACCAGCCGCGGCATCGTCGTAGACGAAGGACACCAGAGCTATGGCGTGACTGCTGAAATCGCTAGCTGCCTCAACGCCAAGGCGTTCTATCACCTCGACGCCCCCGTCACTCGGATCGGCGCGATGGACGTGCCCATTCCATTCTCACCAGCGCTCGAAGACCTCACCGTCCCGGACGTACCTCGCACGCTAGAGGTCGCGCTCCAGTTGATACAAGGAGAGAGGGGCTATGCCTAAAGACATCTTCATGCCCGCGCTCGGCATGTCACAAGACACCGGAGTGATCGCGACGTGGCACGTACAAGCAGGAGACGCTATCGCGCTAGGGGACATCGTGATGGAGGTGGAGACCGACAAAGCGATTCAGGAGATCGAAGCCCGTGAGGCTGGTTTCATCGCGCAGATCTTGTTTGAGGCGGGAGAAGACGTCCCTGTCGGGGAGACCGTCGCCAGAGTCGTCGCGACCCAAGAGGAGTGCGCGAGCTTCGCCGCTGCTGAGAAATCCTCTAGCCCAGCGACGGCAGCGCTCACCACCGAGCCCGCAAGCGTAGCGAGAACGGCCGCGCCGCTCATACCAGCGAAATCACCCCTCGCGCCTGCTCCAAAACTCAACGACAAACTGCTCGCGTCACCAAAAGCGAAGCGTTTGGCACTTGCGCGTGGACTGGATCTCAGGCGCTTGCGCGAAGCAGGCTTTCCAGAGCCTTATCACGTCAAAGACCTTGCGATTCTCGCAGCGATGCCGGCTCCCGCTGCGGCCGAGACCTCGGCCGCACAGACTACGTTGCGGGCGCAGGTTCCGCTGCAAGCCTTCCGTGACCTGCTGGAGCGTTTGGACGAGACCGTGGATCGCTTGGGCGTGTTGGCAGCTTTTGCCAGCGCTGCGCTGCGTTCTGGTCAAGCTACGGAGGGCGACCTCATCGTGGCAGCAGAGTCGGCTTTTGCCCCAGCCCGACACTTTGTGAATCCCGATCACACACCGTTTTCGCTCTTGGAGCCAGCAGACGCACGCCCCCCTCAGGTGCAAGTCCGTGATTTGCGGGAGACGCGCATCACACAAGCGGAGCCAACGCTTCAGGGATGCCCCGAACTCTGGATTTTGTGTGCAGCCAGTGATCAAATCGCAATCTCGCTCTCTTATCGTGGCGACCAGCTGACTACGCAACAAGCCGTCGCTCTGCTGGAGGGCATGGCCCGTCGCATCGAAACTCCGCTCTACCACCTCATGTGAACTAGGTCCTGATGAATCACACCGAACTCTACATCAACGGCGCTTGGCGCGCTTCGTCCGACAACCAGCGCTTTGAGGTCCTCAATCCCTTTGACGAGAGCGTGCTGGCTTCTGTCGCGAATGGAACGATCATCGACGCCAAAGACGCGCTAGACGCTGCGCAAAGAGCCTTCGCAGACTGGGCAGGGCGGGCGCCCCGAGACCGCGCTGAAATCCTGCGACGCTGCTTTGAGATGATGATCGCGAACCGTGAGGAGATCGCGCGGTTGATCACGTTAGAGAATGGCAAAGCACGCAGCGACGCGATCGGTGAGACGAACTATGCCGCCGAGTTCTTCCGCTGGTTTTCTGAAGAGGCGGTGCGTGTGGACGGCAACCTCAAGCACGCTCCGGCATCAGGAGCGCGCATCATGGTGCATCACAAGCCGGCGGGCATCGCTGTGCTGGTCACACCGTGGAACTATCCCGCCGCGATGGGGACTCGTAAAATCGCACCGGCCCTCGCCGCTGGCTGTCCGGTGATCCTCAAGCCTGCCGCCGAGACCCCGCTGACGATGCTGTTCCTCGCCAATCTATTTGCCGAGGCCGGAGTCCCCAAAGGCGTGATCAACATTCTGCCGACTCTGCACGCCGAGAGCGTCGTGAACTACTTGATGAATGACGCCCGCGTCCGAGTTGTCTCGTTCACCGGCTCGACCCCGGTCGGTCGCAAGTTGTTGCGCATCGCTGCGGATCAAGTGCTCAAACCTGCGATGGAGCTAGGCGGCAACGCGCCGCTGATTGTCTGTCAAGATGCAGATCTCCCCACCGCAGTAGAAGGCGCAATGATCGCCAAAATGCGCAATCTGGGAGAGGCCTGCACCGCGGCGAATCGCTTCTTTGTGCATGAAGACCTCGCCGAAGAGTTCACCACCGCGTTCACCGCTCGCATGGAGGCGCTGCAAGTCGGGAACGGACTTGCGGAGGGCGTGGACGTTGGGCCTCTCGTCAACCAGAAGACACGCGACAAAGTCGCCCGCTTGGTCAACGACGCCCTCGACAAAGGAGCAACGCTCCGGCTGGGCGGACAAATCCCAGAGGGGAAGGGATACTTCTATCCCCCAACCGTCTTGACCAACGTCCCCCACGACGCGCAAGCGCTGCGTGACGAAATCTTTGGTCCGGTCGCGATGATCCAAACCTTTCGGGATGAAGACGAGATCATCGCTCGCGCCAATGACACCGAGTATGGCTTGGTGGCCTATCTCTTCACCCAAGACATGCAGCGCGGTATGCGACTCGCTGAGCAGCTAGACTTCGGGATGATCGGCCTGAATCGGGGTCTGGTCTCGGATCCCGCCGCGCCGTTTGGGGGCATGAAACAGTCTGGCTTGGGACGCGAGGGGGCCCACGAAGGCATCTTAGAGTTCATGGAAACCCAATACATTTCAGCCAGTTGGTAAGGAGCCCTGCATGAACACACCTGTCGCCAGCCCTTCCACCCGCGCGCTGGCCCGTGAACACAACATCGACCTCGCGTCGCTGAGTTCTCAGCTCGGACGACTAGAGATTTCAGCGAATGACGTCCGCCAAGCCGTAAAGGGAACCATGACCACCCAGACAATGAAGCCGACTGCGCCAGTGGACGAGAGCACGTGGTTCCGTGAAGGGGTGACGTCCACACCCGTTTCGCGCTTGAATAAAGCCGCAGCCAGCAACCTCGTGCACGCCTCGCAGACCATCCCAACGGTGACCCACCACGACCGAGCGCCTTTGGAGGCATTAGAAGCCTTCCGCAAATCGCTGACAGCCGAGGCGGCCTCCAAAGGGATTAAGCTCACCACGCTCGCCTTCCATGTGAAAGCGCTCACGCGCACGCTGATGTTCTATCCCAAGTTCAACTGTAGTTTGTCCGCAGATGGCGCCACACTTTTCCAGAAGCACTACTACGACGTTGCGATCGCCGTGGACACGCCAGAGGGTCTGATGGTGCCGGTCATTCGGGACACCAACCGCAAAGGCATCTTTCAAATCGCGAGGGAGATCAAAGACCTGTCATCACGAGCACAGCAACGCAAAGTCAAAGCAGAGGAAGTGGGCAAAGCCAGCATGACCATCTCTAACTTGGGCGCGCTGGGAGGCCGCGCGTTCTCTCCAATTGTGAATCCACCAGAAGTCGCGATCTTGGGCATCACTCGCAGTGAGCCCGTCCCATTCTGGGATGGCAGCGCGTTCCAGCCGCGTCTGATGGTTCCCTTGGATTTGAGCTACGACCACCGCGTGATCAATGGCGCCGACGCCGCGAAGTTTTTGACGACCTACTGCCAGCTACTGGCAGACCCCGTCAGCCTGATGATTTGAGAGCAAAAACGCACAGCGGCTTGCGTCGTCTTCAGCGCAGGACGGGGCGAGTGCGCAGCGGAGCTCCGTTTGGAGAGTCAGGACAAGACGACGTCACAGCCACAGATGCACGAGCGACGCTTGGGAGGGGAGCCTCGCCGATACACGCCGAGGCACAGCTTTGGTAAGACGCGCGCAAGCTAGGGCCCTAGCGACAGGTCGTTCCGCGCAGCCTCGCCGTGTTCTCCGAGCGGCAAGTGACCAAAATCTCGCAAGCGGTAGAAAAACAGGTGGAAACAACCGACAAACTCCGTCGACCTGCTGTGCCACTGTTCACAGCTTTTGCGGCAGCACGGGCACTGCGGGGGCCTGGACAGATCTTTGAAACAGCGGGAGAGGTTTGGGGCCTCCCTGCGTATCTCAATATTATCTCTCTTGAGAAAGCCCAATGAGTATCACCCCTCGCAAATACAACCCTGTACGAATTCGTGATATTGCCGAGATGTTCGGCGTGAGCACCTCGACAGTCTCACGGGCGCTGAACCCCAAAACGGCCTCCCTGATTAGCGCAGAACTCGTCGCGCAAATTCGCGAAGCGGCAGAGCGGTTGGGATACGTAAGCGACGCTTATGCGAGTGGGCTGCGCACGGGACAAACCAACACCGTCGGGGTGATCATTCCCGACATTCTCAACCCGATTTTCCCACCGATTGTGAAGGGCATCCAAAGCCGCTTGTATGAAGCCGGCGTGGTGACCTTGATCGCTTACTCAGACAACCAAGTGGAGGTCGCCCAGCGCGAGATTGAGCGTATGCTCGCTCGGCGGGTCGAAGGGCTGATTTTAGCGTCAGCGTTTGTGGATGACCCATCGGTGTACTACTGCCAAGAGCAAGGGGTGCCCCTTGTGCTGCTGAACCGCTCGGTGCGCTCCGCTTCGATGATGCACCAAGTCTTGAACGACGACGCCCTCGGCATCGAGCTGGCGGTGCAGCATTTGAAGTCTCTTGGGCACCAACGCCTTTGTCATTTTGCGGGGCCGCCCAACATTCTGCAGGGGGTCGAGCGGCTCGATGCTTTTTTGCGCTGTTGCGCGCGGATGGGGATGATTGCTTCCTATCTGGAATGTGAACAATTCACCTTAGAGAGCGGAGCGAAAGCAGCGCTTCAGTTTTTGGAGGGCGAACACGATTCCACCGGAATCATCGCGGGCAATGACCTCATCGCCGTGGGGGCGACGCAAACGTTCAAACAGCACGGCAAGCGGGTTCCAGAAGACTATTCCATGGTTGGCTTCAACGGGATGCCGTTCTCAGACCTGTTTGATCCTCCCTTGACAACGGTCGCGATCCCTCACGGGGAGATGGGAGGCAGAGCTGCGGACATCATTCTGCAAGAAATTGAAACTACGGCACAGGCGCGGCAGCACGTCAAACTCCAGCCGGAGTTGATGGTGCGTGCGAGCACTCGTGCATTGTAACCTACGTTGAGGAGACCGTATGAAAATCGGCTTGATCGGATTGGGGACTATGGGCGCGGGCATGGCAGAAAATCTCCACAAAGCAGGGTTAGACCTGAGAGTCTGCAACCGCTCTGAGTCGAAGTTGGCTCCTTTCGCAGAGAAAGGCGTCCCCACGACAACCCATCCGCGCGACCTCGCCGATTGTGACGTCGTGCTGACGATGCTCGCTGATGACGCCGCGCTCAAAGCGGTCTTGTTCGACAGCGGCCTGATGCAAGCGCTGTCTGTCAACGCCATTCACTGCTCCTGCTCCACCATCAGCCTGAGCTTTGCCAAGAAGCTCAAAGCCGCGCACGAGGCGCACGGCTCTACGCTGTTGTGCAGCCCCGTCAGCGGGCGTGGGGACTTGGCGCGAGCAGGCAGCCTCTTCTTGATTGTCGCTGGGAACGCGGAAGCGACCCAGAGCTGCGCTCCCTTGTTTGAGGCGATGGGGCAGCGCACCTACCACTTCGGGGAAGATCCACTCAAAGCAGTGGTTGTGAAGTTGGCCATCAACCAGATGATCGCTTCTTCTTTGGTGGTCATGGCAGAGTCCATCTCCATCGTGGAGCAGCACGGCATCTCCAGCGAAGCCTTTGTGGACTTCTTTGCCAACGCGCTCTTCGCTGCACCGGTTTTCAAAGCCTATGGCCCCTTAATCGCGAAGCGCGCATACCAGCCCGCCAATTTTCCCGTGAACTTGGGATTGAAAGACCTCCGCCTTGCGCAAGAAGCGGCTTCTGCTGTGGGGGAACAGCCCGTCGTCGCGCAGGCCGTTCGTGAGCTGATGGAGTCCGCGCTTCAGGCTGGCCTGACCAGCTCCGACTGGGCTGCCGTCGCAGAGATGTGTCGCCCGCAGCCGTGAGGTCGCGCGCCGTGCGGCTCCAGCCGCTTAGCACTCCCCACGCGCGCTATGTTCAGACATGACGGCGCGCACCTCCCTCTTCGGGTGTCTTCCAGCCCACTTGCCGGCGCGTGCGAGTCAACGTCACAATCAACTTCTCAATCGCGCCGGTTCCCGATACAACCTCCCACGTCTCCGAAGCCCAACCGAGGCGGACGCTGCTGCAGCTGTCGCCAGCTCAGGTCGCCTTCGCTCTCTCGCTCACTCGTTTTCGGCAGAACCCTGTGAACTCAACGCTGCGCCGCTGCGCCTTCCTCACCCTACACGACCCGACAGGGTACGAAATTGACGATCACCTCGCCATCGAACCCCTCCGCGCCTTGGGCTGGGAGGTCGCGACGATCCCTTGGAATCAGCCTGAGGTCGACTGGGCGCAGTTCGAGGTCGTGGTGATTCGCTCGCCGTGGGATTACCAACATCACGTGGACGAATTTCTGCGGAGGCTGGCACACATTGCTTCTGTCACGCGCCTCGAAAATCCTTTGGAGTTGGTGCGCTGGAACCTCGACAAGCGCTATCTACAAGAGCTGGCGCACCGCGGAGTGCCGACCGTCCCCACAGTGTGGCGAGATCGCTTAGTCGCAGGCGAGCTGGAGAGGGTGTGGCGAGCGGTCAACGCGGAGGAAATCGTCGTGAAGCCTGTGGTAGGAGCGGGCGCGACGGGCGCATTTCGTCTCGCCAAGAGCACTTGGCGCGAGCGCGCCTCCGAGGTGGAACGCTACTACGCGCAGCGCGGCTTGCTGGCGCAGCCCTTCTTGCGACACATCCCGACAGAGGGAGAGCTGTCGTTGTTTTACTTCAACGGCGAGCTGAGCCACGCCATTCGTAAAGTCCCGCAGGCAGGAGACTTTCGCGTGCAAGAAGAGCATGGTGGAGAGTTGACCCCAATCGAGGCGTCCCCCGAGCTGCTCACTGCGGGGAACCGCGTGCTGCAAGCCTTGGAAGAAGCGCCGCTTTACGCACGGGTGGACGTCGTCCGCGCCAACCACGGGAACGATTTTTGGCTCATCGAACTCGAAGTCATCGAACCGGCGCTCTACTTGCGCTTGGCAGAGTCTGCGCCACAGAGCTTTGCGAGGGCCTTCGTGAAGCGGCTGGGTTGACGGGGAGGCGGTGGTTTGTGACCCGGCGTGGAGCCGCTGTGAAGGAGCGACCGCAGAAGCCTCCGAGCGGCAGCTTGCGATCTGACCCAACCTTCCGCGGAGCGACCTATGGCGAAGACACCCACACCTGACCCGACGATACGGCCGGTGTCGGGGCCGGTGACAAGGGCGGAGCGGATCACGTCGCTCGACACGATCCGAGGTGTAGCGGTCTTAGGGATCCTGCCCATGAACGCGCTGGTGTTTGGCCTCGACCGCGCGGCGTACTTCAACGTGTCCGCCGACGGGATCGGGCAGCCGCTCGACTGGGTGGTCGGGTTGCTGACGATGATCTTCATCGATCAGAAGATGATGGCGCTGTTCTCGCTGCTGTTTGGTGTCGGCGTCGTCATCTTCGCTGACCGGGCTGCGGCTAAAGGGCGCTGGGTCGTGTGGCTCAGTCTGTGGCGCTTTGCGTTGCTGTTCGCCGTCGGTCTGGCCCACGCGGTCGTGTGGTTCGGTGACGTCTTGGCGCTCTACGCGATGTGCGCTCCGTTGGTGCTGCTGACTCGGCGGCTGCCGGTCCCGTTGCTCGTCATCGCCGGCGTGGGGTTCGCCATGCTCGGGACCGCGTCCGCTCCGTTCTTCCAGGCTGCGGTCGGTGATTCTCCCGACGAGCTTGGCTCCCTCTGGTTCGCTGGGGCTGACGCCATCGGTTCTCTGGCCAAGAGCTGGTTCTTCCTCGACGTTGCAGGTCGGGCGTTGGGCCTGATGCTCATCGGGGTTGCGCTCCATCGCCTCGGGGTCGTCCAAGGCTCGCGCGACGGGGCGTATTACCGGCGCATTGCGCAGTGGGGCCTCGGGTTTGGCGTCTTTGTCACTGCGGTTGGTGCCGTCTGGCGGATTGCCACTGGCTGGTCGGCTGAGTCTGCCATCACCGGCCACATCCCGACTGGGCTCGGCACCATCGCGATGGCGCTGGGCTACATGGCTGCCGTCATCTTGTGGAACCGGAGCGGCAGCCGCCAGCTCGAACGCTTCCGCAACGCCGGCCGCATGGCGCTCACGAACTACCTCACCCAGACCGTCATCGGGTTGACCACGCTCGGTTGGCTCCTCGACGATGTTGGCCTGACCCGCACTTTGATCTTCGTCTGGACTCTCGGCGTCTGGGCCCTTCAGTTGTGGTGGTCGACCTGGTGGCTCGAGCGCTTTCGTCATGGGCCTTTTGAGTGGGCTTGGCGCTGCGCCACCTACCGATCTTGGCAGCCGCTGCGTCGGCCACGCGCGACGGCTGACACGCTGGCATGATCCAGGCTCCGCAGCGGCGAGGGCCTTTGTGCAGCGGATGAGTTCAGCTTGCCACAAATTCGTCACAGTGCTACTCAGGGTTTTTTCACCCCCATTTTCCAAGCAACGGAACAATGAAAACCTTTGGACTCCTCGTCTGGGCTCTTTTGTTAGGGCTGCTCTCTGCGTGTAGCGGAGACACCGTTCAGCCTGAGCCTCCCTCGCCTCTCCCGGCTCCGCCGCAGTCTCCTCCGAGGGTCTCGCCTCTCCCAGCTCCGCCGCAGTCTCCTCCGAGGGTCTCGCCTCCTCCTCGCCCGGCCAAAGTTTTGATCCCAGAGCAACGGCACTCGCAGCGCACGGAGCGCTCCAGCCGGTTTCGCCTGCGCACGGTCTCTGCACAAATTGGCACTCGTGGGTTGGTCGCAAGCGACGCGCTCGAACGCGGTCAACTGGGGATCAACTACGCAGACCTAGAGTGGCTGGAGCAGCGTCCCTATGCTGACGCCGAAGCAGTCGCGTTTCTGCAAGGAGATCGTCCCCAATGA
This sequence comes from uncultured bacterium, assembly GCA_965662845.1. Taxonomy (GTDB): domain Bacteria; phylum SAR324; class SAR324; order SAR324; family NAC60-12; genus JCVI-SCAAA005. Next base: position 33,341 of record CBFIJD010000028.1, read on the forward strand.
AAATTTTCTGGTCCTGCGTCACGCTCGTGCTGACGTTCAGTGGTGCCTACGCTCACGACGTTCCCCGCGAGCATCCTCAAGCCTTTCGACTGCGTCCTAGCCATGCGCTGGCCGAGGATAAACAGCGCGTGCTCAAAGGCGAGATCGCGTTTGGACGCGGCATCGCCGCCAAGCTGCTGGGCAAATATGAGCTCGTGCGCGACGAGGCGCTGAATGAGTATGTCAGCAAACTCGGAGCGGCCATCGCGGCGAACGTCGGGCGAGGCGCTGTACAGTACTATTTTGGCGTGGTGCGCACCGAGGATGTGAACGCTTATGCCACCAGCGGAGGCTACATCTTTGTGACGCTCGGCGCGCTGCGTCTGATGGAAGATGAAGCGCAGCTGGTCGGGGTTTTGGCCCATGAGATCAGCCACGACACGCGCCGGCATATCGTCCGCAAGCTCGACCTGCAACAGACCAGCGAGGAGCAGAGCCTGTTATCGTCGCTGAACGTCGTCAGCCTCACGCTCCGCACCGCGCTAGAGCGGCTCAACGACCTCGCGTATCAGCTGCTAACCGAGCAGGGACTTCCCCAAAACGATGAGTTTGAGGCCGACGCCGACGCGGTCACCACGCTCAGCGCCTTAGGCTACCAACCGCAACGCTACCTGGCGTATCTGAAGAAGGCTGCCGAGCACGCGGAGACACACGCTGCCGATTCCTTCTCTCAAACGCACCCTTCCACCCCTCTACGCCTCGCCCAGCTGAGAGCCCTCCTGGCGCAAAAGGACATCTCTCCGCATACAGGCATCACGAATCAAGCAAGGTTTGAAGAATATGTCCAACTGGCTACGCTCTCTGCTCGGGACACTGCTCGTTAGCGCTCCACTCGTCGCTGGGGCCGATGAGACACGTTACAAAGATATGCTCGTTGGAGGTCGAGCGGCGGGCATGGGCGGCACCTACATCGCAGTCTCCGATGACACCTCCGGCTGTTACTACAACCCGGCAGGGACTGTGTACGCTTATGCAGAGAACATCTCTGCGGCAGGCAACGCGGTGTATCTGCAGAGCAACACGATCCGGGGCGTGCAGGAAGACAGCACACGAACGGAGGGCAGCTATGAGCGGGAAGGGCAGTCGTTCCTCGCGAACTTCATCGGCGTGCTGCGAAAGACGCGCGGGCTCACCTACTGCTTCTCTTACGCTGCGCCAGAGTCCAACAGCGAGCATCAGTTTGATCGCTGGAAACATCAGGCTTCCACCTATGAGTTGGATTGGAACCTAGAAGACCGGACATCTCACTTTGGGCCGAGCATCGCGGGCTCACTCTCCCGCCGCGTCTCGTGGGGAGCGTCGGTACATTTTCACTTGCGCAGTGGCCGCACGAACGTCACCGAACGTCTCGACATCGACTATGATCTGGACGGCAGCGCCAACATCTTCTCCAGCCGCTTTTTCCGCAGTGAGATGGAAGAGAGCGGCTTGCGCTACCAAGTAGGACTGCAATGGAATCCGGTCGAGGAGCTGGTGGTGGGGGCCGTCATCGATCAGTTGCGCGTGTACAACGCCCGCACCAAGTTCGTTCGCTCCATCACGCTGTTTGATGTGAACTTTCCAGAGGCTCTCAACGGCGGTGGGTCGGTGATGCTTGAAGACACAAGCCTCCGCGAGACGCCCGTCCATGTGGGCGTGGGGGTGGCGTATTACCGCTCCGCTGCAGAGCTCTACGCGCTGGATGTGGACTACTACTCTGCGACAGGCACCAACATCCCCTTCGCGTATCCCCGCACCATTGAGGACGGTCTCTATCCGTTCATCGACGACGGAGGCCCCACGCCCGACGAAATCGACGCGGTGATCGCAGCGCAATATCCAGACCGGTTCGCGTTGCAACCCGTGATCAACCTCTCGCTAGGCGCAGAGTTCTATCTGAACGCCGCAAGCTCCTTGACGATCGGTGCGTTTACCGACAGGACCAGCGCTCCCAAGGCGGGCGCAAGCCGCGTGTTCCAGTATGAGCACGTCGATCTGTATGGCTTCAGCAGCGCGTATTCCTCGCACACGCCCAACGCGACGTTCACCATTGGCTTTTCGGTAAGCACCGGAGAAGGCAAGCTCATCATCAATCAACTCGCCCCACGCGAAGTGGACACCTATCCCCTCAAACGCAACGCTTGGTCGCTGTTCTTGGCCGTAAACTGAGGTGGCTGCCCATGGGAACCCTGCAATCCCATGCGGGAGCGCGGCTCCAGCGCCCAGAAGCGGCTGGGGCTCCGCAACATCTCAGAAAATGGGAGCGCTTGCATGAATGATTCGGCTCAATGGGCAAGCCAAAGGCGCAGCAATCGATATGGCATGTCATTTACAACGGGCAGTCTCTTTCACCGTGAATCGGTGGAGCTGGCCGCGCTGTATCTTGATCTTGGCGACTGGAACGCTGTTCGAGACAAAGTCATCGCAGAAAATATACTGCAAACAAGAACATTGAATACGCTCAAACGTGTCTGCCGCGAGGTCATCTCTCGGTTGCGGACGTTGAGCCCAAGCGAGCTCGGATTCCTTGTTGAGGGTAGCCACCAAGAGCAAGCCTATCTCCTGTGGCTCGCCGTTTGCCGGCGGTACAGACTCATCGCTGATTTTGCCGTCGAAGTGCTTCGAGAGCGCTACATCACATTGAAAAGCGATCTGACCCACGAGGATTTTGATGCCTTCTTCAACCGGAAATCGGAGTGGCATTTGGAACTGGATGAGATCACCTCGGCAACACGAGGCAAATTGCGGCAGGTCTTGTTTCGGATGCTTCGCGAGGCCGATCTCTTAGCGACCCACCACATAATCCACGCTGCCATGCTCAGTCCGAGACTGTTGGAGTTGTTTCAGCAAGGCAGCCACAGGGATGTGTTGTACTTCCCTGTCTTTGAATCAGAACTGAAGAGGATTCCGCAGTGAAAACAGATAGTGCCAGAATGCCAATGCAGGACAGATTTCAGCATCTCTTTGCAGTGATCTCAGGCCAGCATTTTCTCAACAAGCAAGGTCTCGGCAACGAGGTCCCGTTCTTTATCTGCCCCTACAAGCCGGAAGAGTCCGTCGAAATGGAGCGGCTCCAGCGTCAGCTGGTCAATCACCTTGAGCAGGCCGGTGTCCGGATTCTTGAGATCAACCTGTACGACCTTTCGATAGACATCCTCAAAGAGCGTGACATCTGGAACCAAATTCTCGAGAGGGAGGATTCCTTCTCCAAAGAGCAGCTCAAAGAACTGTTGCAAGGCGTGCTTGACCCCGAAGCGCATCTTGTACCGGCCATTGCGGCCTGGCTGACCAGCACGAATTTCGAGGTTCTTTTTCTGTCCGGCGTTGGCGAGGTGTTCCCCTATATCCGTTCGCACAACGTCTTGAACAATTTGCAGAGCACGGCGAAAGAAAAGCCGACCGTCCTGTTTTTCCCGGGAGCTTACACCCACTCCCTGGAGTCCGGAGCATCGCTCGATCTCTTCGGAAGGCTGCATGACGACAAGTACTACCGGGCATTCAACATTTTTCATTGTGAGCCTGACGGCAGGGGGCAGGAATCAGGGAACAGGGGACAGGAATGAAATTCGAGGATTTGGATGTTTGGAAGCGTTCCGCAGCATTGAGCGCAGAGATCTATACTGCACTGGCGGAGTTGAAGGATTTTGGATTCAAGGATCAGATCACACGGTCATCTTTGTCCGTTCCCAGCAATATCGCCGAAGGAGTCGAACGTGGGTCAGATAATGAGGTGATCCGATTCTGTACCATTGCCCGTGGTTCCTGTGGCGAACTACGCACCCAAATCTAGATCGGTATAGAAGATCGGCTACATCTCCTCGGAACAGGGAAAACCGTGGATTCAAGAAACCATCGAAATCTCTGCCATGCTCTCCGGCCTTATCAAACACCGCCCAGGAAAAATTTATGACTAATCCCTCTTCACCTGTCCCCTGCACCCTGCACCCTCTTTTCCTAAAGCGGATCGACCGCCCGATTGAAGGGGTCATCAAAGCTGACGATGAAGCCAGCCTTCGCCTCGAAATTGAAGAATACGTACTGACCAACGAAGTCGAGAAGCGGCTCGAGTCCTTTCTGGACGCCTACAATAACTATGAAGGTGCCAATGGTGTTTGGGTTTCCGGCTTCTTCGGGTCCGGTAAATCCCACCTGTTGAAGATGCTGGCGCTCTTGCTCGAAAACCGGCAGATCGACGGGACCTCCGCACTTGACCTGTTCCTGCCCAAGTGTGGCGACAACGAGATCCTGCGCGGTGATCTCAAGCGAGCCGTCGCCATCCCGTCGAAAAGCATTCTGTTCAACATCGACCAGAAAGCGGACGTCATCAGCAAGACCCAGATCGATGCGCTCCTCGCAGTCTTCGTCAAGGTCTTTGACGAGATGTGCGGTTACTACGGCAAGCAGGGGCACATCGCCCAGTTCGAGCGCGACCTCGACAGCCGTGGTCTCTATGAGCAGTTCAAATCAGCCTATGAATCCACCGCGGGCAGAACATGGCAGAAGGGCCGCGAGCAGGCGCTGCTGGAGGCGAAAAACATTGCCAAAGCCTATGCCCAGGCAACCGGTGGCGACGAGGCATCGGCCATGGGGATACTCGACAAATACCGCAGCCAATACCGCGTCTCCATCGAAGATTTTGCCGAACAGGTGCATGCGTATATCGAGCGGCAATCGCCTGATTTCCATCTGAACTTCTTTGTTGATGAGGTCGGTCAGTACATCGCTGAAAACGTCAAGCTGATGACCAACCTCCAGACCATCGCCGAGAGCATGGCCACCAAATGCCGGGGCCGCGCATGGGTCATCGTGACCGCCCAAGAGGACATGGGAACGGTTGTCGGCGAGATGGGCAAACAGCAAGGCAACGACTTCTCAAAAATCCAGGCCCGGTTCGCCAACCGCATGAAACTGACCAGCGCCGACGTGGCGGAGGTTATCCAGAAGCGTCTGCTCATGAAAACCGAAGAGGGCGTCCGCCTTCTGTCGGACATTTATCACGCGCAGTCCAACAACTTTAAGACCCTGTTCGACTTTGCCGACGGCTCGCAAACCTATCGGAACTATCAGGATCGGGAGCACTTCATTCACAGCTATCCGTTCATCCCGTACCAGTTCGCGCTGTTCCAGTCGGCCATCCAGAATCTGTCGCAGCACAACGCTTTCGAGGGCAAGCACAGCTCGGTGGGCGAGCGCTCCATGCTGGGTGTGTTCCAGCAGGTGGCGATCCAAATTGGGGATCATGAAATCGGTCAGCTGGCAACCTTCGACCTGATGTTCGAGGGGATTCGCACCGCGCTGAAATCCAATATCCAGCGAGCCATCATTCAGGCAGAAAACCACCTTGATGGCCCTTTCGCGATCCGGCTGTTGAAAACGCTCTTCCTGGTCAAATACGTCAAGGAGTTCAAGCCGACTCTTCGCAACCTATGCGTCCTGATGCTGGACGGCTTCAATCAGGATCTGCCCGCGCTGCGGAAACGGGTCGAAGAAGCCCTCAGCCTCCTTGAACAGCAGACCTACGTGCAGCGCAATGGCGAGCTGTATGAATACCTGACCGACGAGGAAAAAGACGTCGAGCAGGAAATCAAGAACACCGAGGTGGAGTCATCGGATGTTGCCGCCGAACTTGAGAAGATCGTTTTCGACCACGTCATCAAGCATCGGAAGATCCGCTACGACGAGAATGGCCAGGACTACCCGTTCTCCAGAAAGCTCGATGATCGACTGCACGGGCGGGAGTACGAGCTGGCCATCCATGTCATCAGCCCGTTCCATGAAAACGCCGAAAGCGAGTCCATCCTGCGGATGCAGAGCATGGGCCGGGACGAGCTGCTGATTCTGACGCCTGCGGATGAACGCCTCGTTCGCGACATCCTCATGTACAAGCGGACGGAGAAATACATCCGCCAGAATATCTCGATCACGCAACAGGAGGCGGTCAAACGCATCCTGAATGACAAGGGGCACCAGAACCAGGAGCGCCTGATGGAGATCCGGCAACGGGTGAAATTGTTGCTCGGTAAATCGAAGATGATCATTGCCGGAGCCGACATCGAAACCAGCTCGGACGATGCCCAGACCCGGGTGGTGAGGGGGTTCGATGACCTGATCGCGCGCACCTATCCCAACCTTCGCATGCTGCGCGGCATCACCTACACCGAAAACGACATCGCCCAATGCCTCAAGCATTCACAGGAGGGGCTGTTCGGCAACGACGCGACCGCGCTGGCTGAATCGGAGCAGGAACTGCTGGCCTTCATCCAGTCCAACCATCGCAGCGGCGTGCGTTCAAGCGTCAAGAGCGTGCTGGAGAAGTTCGAGCGCAAACCCTACGGCTGGTACTACGCCGCCGTGCTTTGCACCTTGGCCAACCTGTGCGCTCGCGGCAAAGTCGAGGTCCGCACCGACGGCAACCTGCTGGAAGAGGACGAGCTGGAACGGGCGCTGCGCAACACCCATGGCCACGGCAATGTGGTGCTGGAGCCCCAGATCCAATTTACTGCATCGCAGGTTCGCGCCCTCAAGGAGTTCTTTGAGGACTTTTTTGATGCCCCGCCCCGCGCCAGTGAAGCGAAGGCGCTCGGCAAGGAAACCGGCACTGCCCTCCAGGAGCTGACGCATCAGCTCACCCCGCTGGCGGCACAGGCATCCCAATATCCGTTTCTGAATGCGCTGACACCGGCGCTTGAGAAGCTCAAGGAGCTGACCGGCAAGCCTTATCCCTGGTATCTGACCGAGCTCACCCGCCAGGAAGACGCGCTGCTCGACATGAAGGAAAGCGTCATCGATCCTGTCCAAAAATTCATGAACGGCCCGCAGAAAGGCATCTTCGATAACGCCCGCCAGTTTGTGCAAAGCCAGGAGCCCAACTTCGCCTACATCGAAGCAGAAGTGGGAGGGGAGAAGTGGGAAGTGAGAGAGGGAGAAGCCGACGACATTTCTCCGGCAGCCTTGATAAAAGCGTTAGCCAATCCGGAGTGCTTCAAGGGCAACCGCATGCAGCAGATAAAGACGCAGGTCGAAACGCTGCAGGAAAAAGTCAACGCCCAGATTGAGGCCGAGATTGCCAAGGCCAAGGAGACGACTGCTGCTCTTAAAGACCGCCTCTGCGGCATGGCTGAATTCGGCGCACTGAACGGTGAGCAGCAGGAGCAGATCACCCGACCGTTCAACAAATTCAACGCAAGCCTAGAGCGCCAGACGCTGGTTGCCGTTATCCGCGACACCCTGCGCCGGTTTGAGGAAAGCGACTACCAGCGCCTGCTTTCGCAGATGACCTCCTGGGCGCAACCGGCACCAACACCAAAGCCTGCGCCGCAACCCGGTCAGACCGCCACACCGGATGCAGGTACGAAGCCTACGCCACCGGCGAAGCCGGAACCGCGCATCGAATATGTGCCCAGCCGCTCGGTGAAGGTCTCTTTCGATAAAGCCTGGCTGGCCGACGAGACCGATGTGGAACGCTACCTGGAATCCATGCGTGAGGCGCTGTTGAGTGAAATTCACAAAGGAAAAAGGATTCAAATCTAGAATTCATGATCAATTTCCTGGCGTCAGGAAATTGATCCGATGGAGAAACAACCATGAAAACAGAGACTATTCAGATTCTTCAGAATCAGTTCGATACAATCAGCCAGCGTATTCCCGGCGAAGATGTTGAGTTCTGGTTCGCTCGTGATTTGCAGGAACCGCTTGGCTACGCCAAATGGGAAAACTTCCTGACGGCAATCAAGCGCGCAATCGAATCTTGTGAGACCACCGGCTACACCCCGGAAAATCACTTTCGCCCGATCAAGAAGACCATCACACATGGAAAGGGGGGGCAACGTGAGATAGATGATTTCATGCTCACCCGCTACGCCTGCTACCTGATTGCTCAAAACGGCGATCCACGCAAGGAGCCCATTGCCTTTGCCCAGAGTTACTTCGCCATTCAGACCCGCAAGCAGGAGTTGATCGAAGATCGGATGCGCCTACAGGCTCGGCTGGACGCTCGGGAACGTCTGCGAGAATCGGAAAAGACCCTTTCTCAGAACATTTATGAACGCGGAGTCGATGATGCCGGATTTGGTCGTATTCGCTCCAAGGGAGATGCCGCGCTCTTTGGCGGTCATACTACTCAGGTCATGAAAGACAAATACGGGATCACCAAAACCCGTCCGCTGGCCGACTTCCTGCCAACTCTGACTATTGCGGCCAAAAATCTGGCCACGGAAATGACCAATCACAATGTGCAACAGGACGATCTTCAGGGTGAGCATGTGATTACCCGCGAGCATGTTCAGAACAATGTGAGCGTGCGTGACATGCTCGGCCAGCGGGGGATCAAGCCCGAACAGTTGCCGCCGGAAGAAGACATCAAGAAGCTGGAGCGTCGGGTTAAAACCGAGGAGAAAAGACTTGAGAAGCAGTCTGGCAGGCTACCCGAACCAAAGGACGAATAATGGAAACCGCAAAACTCAAAAAATTCGCCCAGTTCGCCCGACGCAGCCTGCTGGAACAGGTCTCCGCCAAGCTAAAACTGGTGCTCGCTGAAAACAGCGCCGCCCGACGTGAACGTGCCGAGGCCATCAAGAAGCTTGAAGAGGCGATCAAGGGGCACGGCAAGGAGCAGGTCATAGAGCGGGTGGCCTATATCTGGTTCAACCGCTTCTGCGCCCTGCGCTTCATGGACGTGAACCGCTATACCCGCATCGGCGTGGTGTCGCCCGCCGAGGGGCAGTTCCAGCCCGAGATTTTGGCCGAGGCCAAGATGGGGCACATCGACGAGGAGATGGTGCACGACAAGGTCCGGCAGCAGATCTTCGCCCTGCTCGACGGCAAAGCACCCAGTCGCGACCCGCAGGGCGAGGCCTACCGCCTGCTGGTGGTGGCCGCCTGCAACTTCTGGAACAAGGCCATGCCGTTCCTGTTCCAGCGCATCGATGACTACACCGAGCTGCTGATGCCCGACGACCTGCTCTCGGGCAACTCTATCCTCGCTCAGGTGCGCGAAGCTATCGCTGTCGCGCCAGTGGGAAGTGAGAAGTGTGAAGTGGAAAGTGAAGATTTTGCTTCCCACTCTCCACTCCCCACTTCCCACTCTTCAACTTCGCTAGAAGTTGAAGTCATCGGCTGGCTCTACCAGTTCTACATCTCCGAGAAAAAAGACGAGGTGTTCGATGGCCTGAAGAAGAACAAGAAGATCACGCCCGAGAATATCCCCGCCGCCACCCAGCTCTTCACCCCGCATTGGATCGTGAAGTATCTGGTCGAGAACTCGCTTGGGCGGCTCTGGATGTTGAACCGGCCTAACTCACGCTTAGTTGATCGGATGGAGTATTACATTCGACCAGAGACTTCA
>CBFIJD010000029.1:0-40982 GCA_965662845.1 uncultured bacterium
CGCCAGAGACGGTAGAGTCTCCGACACACAGGAGTGGTACGAGCTACCTGCTGCAAAAACAGAGAGCACGCCAACAGGAGCGTCAGCGCAGTGAGGCCAGAGTGAGCGCTCTGCAACACAGCGAGGAGTGCGCCCAGTCGCAAGCTCTGGATTGGCGCGCTCGTCCGATCCTGCGGATGGAGGAAGGGGCCATGCTGTGGAACGCGGCGCTGTTGCTCCCTCCCGATCAGGGGATTTCAACGATTGAACAGGCCCTGCACCAAATCTGGGCTCCTCTCCACGCAGAGGTCAAATGTAGCGGCCCTTGGGCTCCGTTCAGTTTTGCGAGCGAGCTGTTGGAGTCAGATCCGTGAGTGCGGCCATGTGGATGCTTCACGGCATGGGGCGCTCCCAAGATGTTTTGCCGGCAGAGAGCGGGGTGACGCCGCAGCACTGCGGTGATTTGTGTCTCTGGCTTTCGGCCTCCGATCCTGTCACAGCCAAGCATCCCAGCTCCGAAACGCTGCAATCGTTCATGCGAACGGCGCAACATCTCGCGCAGCTTCCCGCCTTTTTGCCTGCTCGCTACGGGATTTTGCACACCAAAGACGCCTTTGGTGAGGCTGTGGCGTCCCACTCTACAACTTGGCTCCAGCGTTTGGAGGCGGTGCAGCAGTGTGATGAGTTTTCGCTGCGCCTGCTGCTGCCTCCAGAAGAGCTGGTCTCTGCCCAAACTACCAAGCCGCGCACGGGGACGGAGTACTTGCGACGTCGCAAGAATGCTCCTCTGGAAATCTGGCGAAAGAAGCTGCTCGCAAAATATGCGGAATGCGCTCGCGAGACCCGCTGGGAAAGTCGCAGAGAAGAGGGGCGATGGCTGCTCACCCTGCATCTTTTGGTTCCCCGACATCAGGCCGATCGCCTTCAACAGGTGCACTCGCAGTCTCGTGCAGAGTGGAACCTGCCAGACCTTCTCAGTGGGCCTTGGCCTGTGTTTCATTTTGTGTTTGATGCCGAGCGAGAGCTTTCTGCTCTGGCGGGAGAACTGGGAAAAATCTGGGGTTCAACTATGGTTTGACCCAGTAGAGTTCGGTCTGTATGGTTCTCGACTTTGTAGGGTTGCGTTTCATTAAAACGGCTCCTTTGTGGGCGCTGAGACAACTTCTGAACACAAACAGGAGGCTTCGTGCAGTGGTTTGAAAACTTGAGCATTCGATACAAGATGTGGGGCGGCTACGCGGTCGTGTTTGTGGTGATGCTCAGCATCTCTCTCACCGCAATCCGCAACTTCGGATCTGTGCGCAGCAACGTCGCGACGCTCGTTCAGCAAGAACAACCCGCAATTGTAGACGCCGAGCGCCTTAGCAGCCAGTTGAACCAATCCATCGCACAAATGGGGCTCTATCTGCTGAGCAGAGAAGCCCAGAGCCAGGAGCCCTATCTGCAGAGCCTCGCGGAATTAGATCAGCTATTTTCTGAGCTTCAACAGCAGCGGGCCTTGCAGTCTGACGAGATGCAAACCCAACTACAGATCCTTCAAGCGCAGATCGCTCAGCTGCAAGGATATCAAGCGCAAGTTCTGGAATATGGCAGCAACAACGCGGCCCGCATGCCGGCACTGAGCCTTCTCTCGAATGAGATCAACCCGCTCTTTCGTTCGGCTTTGCAGAGCGCCTCCATCATGCTGCAATCGGAGTTGATGGAGGAGGCCACCGAAGAGCGACGCGCGCTGTTGCATGAGCTGCACAACCTCCGCTACGCTCTGCTCTCGGTGATGTCGAATGTCCGTGGGTTCGTGGCTTTTCGAGACGACAGCTCTCGGGCAGGGATGTTTGATTATTTGGAACAAGCGCAGGTCAATTTGCAGAACTTGCAGGCGCAGGCGGGCCTCTTCACATTTGAGCAAGAAGAAGGGGTGCTGCTGCTAGAGGAGCAACTTCAGCAAGTGAGCGGGCTGATCGCCGAGCTGGAGAGGCTGCATGGCAGCGAGAAGGCATACATGGATGTGTTCTTGATTCGCAGTGAGATTGGCCCGTTGACCGCAGAAGCGCAGACCGCGCTAGCCCGCGTGGGCAATTATGTGAACACGCGCGTCTCACAAGTGTCGAACGACCTCGACGAGGAGATGAAATATGGCTTCTGGGCGATTGTGGTGCTGCTCATCATTGGGATTGTGATTGGTCTGAGCATCGCGTGGGTCAGCAGCGCTAAAATCATGGGGCTACTCAACACCTTGATTGATCAACTCACGCAGACCAGCGACGATCTCAACCAAACCGCGACTAGCATCACCGACACCGCACAGACGGTCTCCACGCAGTCCACCCAGCAAGCGGCGGCCTTGGAACAAACTAGCGCCACGATGGAAGAGTTTGCCGCGCAAACCCGCCAGACCTCATCGGGCGCGCAGCAGGCGTCTCAAACCATCGATCAGATGTCTTCGCAAATGTACAACGCCGCGCAAGAATCTGCGCAAACGGTCGGGCTTTCAGATCAAGCCCAACAAGCCGCGGAACACGGGGTCACCGCCATTCATCGCATCGCCGGAGCCATGCGCGAAATTCGGGAGAGTTCGACGCGCATCAACGAGATTTTAGACCTCATCAACGAGATCACTCATCAAACCAAGATGCTGGCCACCAACGCGGCGATTGAAGCCGCTCGCGCAGGAGAGCACGGCAAGGGCTTCGCGATTGTTGCCGAGGAAGTCGGAAAGCTGGCAGAAAACTCGAAAGATGCGGCCAAACAAATCTCAGATCTGGTCAAGGAGAATGTCCAGAGTTCAGAGCAAGGAAATCAACTAGCAGAAAACGGGATTCAAGCCTTGCAAGACATTCTGCACAAGTCACAGCAAGTCGCGGGCTTTGTGAAGTCCATGAGCGCGGAGGTGAGCACCCAGGCTACGTCGGCCGCTGAGATGATGAAGCTACTGGAGAGCATCCGCACCGCCGCACACGAACAATCCGAAGGCGTCAACCAGATCACTTACACCGTCAACGAGATGAGCAACTCGACCCAAGTCACTGCGAATCAGGCCGAAGTCAACGTACAGGCCTCTGGGCGCTTGCAACAGCAGGCACAAATGCTCCTGCACATTGTGAACGAAATCCGCCAACAGGCGGGCCGCCGCCAGCTCCCCGTCTTGGCCCAAACGCCTCCCCTCCCCCTGACCGACCACCGCTCCCAACTCCGGCAATTGACCTGAACGCGGCGCGCTCCCGAAGCGCCACGACATCCGGTATTTTCAGCGGCTCCTCAAAAATCAGAGATTTGTCTGCCAAAAAATTTTTCTGAATAAATCATTGATCTGATTCAATATTTCTTTGTATTTGTCGAACAGCACCTTGTTTCCCCACGGGAAAATGTTACCATTTTGTTGCCTCTTAGACGAGTGGAGAGGTGATTACGATTTGATAACTGTGAGGGGAAACATGAATGAAGGACGCGTCAAATGGTTTAATGAGCGGAAAGGCTACGGCTTTATCCAGCGTGAGCAGGGGGAAGACTTGTTTGTGCACTACACGCAAGTTCAGGGGAAATATCTAAAAGAAGGAGAGAAAGTCATGTTTGAAGTGGGGCAAGGCAAGAAGGGGCCTTGCGCGATGAATGTGCGTTCCACTTGATCATTGGGCCACAGGGCAGCCGAGCATTGCTGTCCGATTGATCTCTCTCTCGTTTGCTCCCGCCTCCGCTCTCGTCTCCCGCATCACAACCGATCAAACACGGAGCCTTTGCCAGGTTCTAGCAAGCGCTCATACATCCGGTTTGCGTAGTTGTCCGTCATCCCCGCGATATAGTCACAGACCACTCTTCGGGCTTCTGTCTCATCCTCCGCTTGGTGGTAACGCTGTTGGAACGCTGCGGGCAGCAACAGCGCGGCTTCAGTCCACAAAATCTCAAACAATTTAGTGACAATGTGATGTCCTCGATATGTAGACGTCTGCACATTGCTGGACAAGATCACGTGTCGCGTGACCAGCTCTTTCAGAGCCTCCAAGAAGGTTTGAGCGTCCGAAGAGAGCTCGGCCCGCCAAGCCAGTAACGGCGTCAAGAACTCTTCATCGGGTTGAAGTTTTGCGGAGCGCACCAACAGGTGCACCAGCCCGCCGACAGCCTGCTTGCGGTGAGAGCTGCTGTGTTCGGAGGTGTCAAACAGCTGCGTGGCGAGCTGCTCAATGCCTTCTTGGCCCCACCAACCTGTGTCACATTTGTCTTGAACCTCTCTCCAGTGATCTCGGGTGATCAGATGAAGCGTGATCGCATCTTCCAAGTCATGCACGCCGTAGGCGATGTCGTCGGCCAACTCCATGATGGACGTATCGAGCGCCATGTGACGCGAACGCCCGTTCTGGTTCTCTGTGGGAGCCTCAAATCTGCGGAAGCGCTCGCGGTCGGTTGGAGGCAGCGGCGCGAGAATCCACGCTAAGATCTCAGATTCGTGGTCAAACAAGCATTTGGGGGGATACCAAGCGGTCCGAGGAATCTCTGTGGCTTGACGACTGGGCCAGTGTCTACGTGCGACCTCCGAGAACAGCACGGGATATTTCAGGACGCCCAGCAAAGTCCGACGGGTCAGGTCTAAACCAAAATGCGGTGTGTGTGCTTCTAGGCGCGTGAGTTGACGCAGCGTGTGACCATTGCCCTCAAAGCCGCTGGCTTCGATCATCATGCGGTTGAGCGCGATTTCGCCACCATGCCCAAAGGGCGGGTGTCCAAGGTCATGAGCCAGGCTAATGGTCTCCAACAGCTCTAAAGAGGGGAGCCACTCCTCTAGCTCGGGGTAACGCGAGCCCAGCATCAAGCGCAGACCGCGTCCAATCTGCGCCACTTCCATGGAGTGGGTCAGGCGCGTGCGGTGAAAGTCTCCCTCAGAAGTCCCCAAGATCTGCGTCTTCGCTTGCAATCGACGGAACGCGGCAGAGTGAATGACTCTTGCGCGATCTCGCTCATAGGCTTGGCGGGGGTCATCGGGGCGCTGCACGCCTTGTGGGGCTCGTCTTTCGTGCCATTCGCTCATAGTCAGAGGCTCCGTTGGGGAGGGACGGAAAAGGGTGCGCCCGTCTCGCAGCAGTTACTCCGCTGGAGGGGGACATTTGGCGACTATTTCAAGTTTGCTGGAACCATAACGCCGCGACACCAAGATTTCGGCGTGCGCAGGCCACTCGATCTCCATTGTGGCAGGGCTCTCCACCACAAACCAAGAGTCGTTCGGAACGCTGGGGAGGCTCCATAACTTGGGGAGCAGCTGCTCGTATTCGCCCGCCGCGTAGGGAGGATCGACCAGCACCAACAGCGGCTGCTCTCCCCGAAACTGCGCCAGCCAATCTTCAGCAGGCAGGCGGAAGGTGCAGTGCAACTCCAAACCACAGAGCTTTACATTTTGCTGCAACACTCGAAATACCGTGGGATTGGTCTCTGTGAACACCACCTGCTCCGCCCCTCGACTCCACGCCTCAAGGCCCAGCGCGCCACTTCCTGCATAGGCGTCCCACACCAAGCGTCCGTGCCAAGCGTCGCGATGTTCTAACATACTAAACAGCGCTTCCCGCAGCCGATTTGAGGTCGGCCGCACCGTAGAGCCTGCCGGAACTTGCAGCTGTAGCCCTCGTTTTTTCCCGGCGATGATCCGAATCATTTCCAGTTTGTGACAAAAATGGGGAGGAGAGGGCGCGAAATCCGCGCAAAAAGCGCAGTTCGAAGTTGTGATTTCACAAGTATTTTCTATGATTTCAGCGTTTCTGAAGTCTGAGGTCTCTTTATCACCCCCGCTGAGAGGTTTGCATGTTTTCGCAACTCACGATTTTTCACCGGATGCTCGGTTTGATGATGATCACGGCCATCTCGTTCATTTTGATCGGCTTCGGCTTCTACACAGTGCTCGGCGGAGTCGAGAAGGTCGGAGTGGACTCGACTGCCCGGGTGATGTTGGAAGGCGCCCGAGACAAAGTGAAAGTCGCAACGGAAGCGATGGCCTTGGCCGTGGGCGAGTCCGTCAAAAACGAAGCAGATCGACAAAAACGGATCGAGGCCATTCGTCGCTTGGTCACGCCGATTCGTTTTGAGTCAGACCGCTCTGGTTACTTCTTCGTTTTTGAAGGGACCACGACGATTGCGCATGTCAATGCAGACTTGCACGGCAACGACCTTGGCGAGCTGAAGGACTCCAACGGCGTTTACATGATCCGCGAGCTGCAAGAAGCGGCTCGCCGTGGGGGCGGCTTCGTGGATTACATCTTCCCCAAACCCGGCAAAGGTGACCAACCGAAAATTTCTTATGCCCGCATGATCCCCGGCACCAGCTATTGGATTGGGACGGGAATTTACGTTGACAATATTGCCGCAGAGCAAGAGGCGACCTTGGCTCAAATGCAAAAGATGGTGGCCACCGAAGAGATCATTGTGATCGTTGGAATGCTGCTCCTCTTCTTGCTGATTGTGGGGCTCTTCTTGATTGTGAGCAAACGAGTTCTCAGAGGGTTAGAAGAAGTAGACCTCGCAGCGCGCTCCATCGCTGAGGGGTCTGTGCGCATTGAACTCAGCGATCCGCAACGCGATGAGATTGGCAAACTCTTTACAGAGATGAAGAGAATGGTCGGCAACCTGCGTGCCAAAGCTGAAGCCGCACAACGTATTGCTGCTGGAGATTTGACCTCTGAGGTGACGGTCTATTCTCAAGATGACCTGCTTGGGAAAGCTCTCCAGACGATGATCCGACGGCTCAGCAATGTCATGCAAGCGATCGACGCGACTTCCGGCAACGTGGCTTTGGGGGCGAATGGTTTGTCACAGAGCAGCCGCTCACTCTCTGACGGTGCGGCCCAGCAAGCGGCAGCGTTAGAAGAGATCAGCGCATCAATGGAGCGCATCAACCAGCAGATCCAGACCAACGCAGAGAACGCAGAGAAAGCCAACGAGCTGGCGATCAAGTCGCGTGAACAAGCCGACCAAGGGAACCAGCAAATGCGCCGGATGTTGTCTTCCATGCAGGAGATTAGCGCCTCTTCTGACAAAGTCTCTGAGATCATTAAAACGATTGAGGAGATCGCCTTTCAAACGAATGTCCTCGCCATCAATGCTGCGATTGAAGCCGCCCGCGCGGGCGAGTATGGCAAAGGCTTCTCGGTCGTCGCCGAGGAAGTGCGTAGCCTCGCGGGCCGTAGCGCCCAAGCCGCTAAGGAGACCGCCGAGATGATCCGTGACTCCGGTGAAAAAGTAGCGGGAGGGGTGGAGATTGCCGATGAGACCGCGGCCTCCTTGGAGCGCATTGTGGAGTTGTCATCGCAAGTGACCGACTTTGTGAATCAAATCTCTAACGCCAGCAGCGAGCAATCCAAAGGCGCACGCGAGATCAACCAAGGCCTTGCGCAACTCAACACCTCGACGCAAACCAACGCGCAAATCGCCCAAGAAGCCGCCGCTGCAGGCACGGAGCTTGAGCAGCAATCGCAACAGCTGCGCAGCCTGATGACGCAATTCCGGCTTCCCCAAGCCGGTCAAAACGCGCTACCCTCTTCTGTCGCAAAGGCGCTCCCGCCGGCTGCCTGATTCGTTCTGGCGGTCTCTTGCCCGAGGCCGTCGCATCTTGTTTGACATCTTCCTGAAAGCTCACCTTGTCTACCGCACCAGCTCAACTTGACTTCTTCAAAACGACCCTCTCCGCATTACCCCTCTCCGCATCGTGGGAACTCGCCCGCAAGGACTTACTGCAGAATTGGCCAGAGCCCCCTGAGCCACAGAGCAGCGACTCATCCACTCCAGCCATGGACGGAGAGAGCGACCAAATGAAGCAGCGTTTTGAGACCCTCTGGAATCATGGCGCTCACGATTTTTGGCTCTGTGGTGGCGCGTGGTTTCGGGTGGTGGAAGAACCTCTGAGCGGCGACCCCCCTGTTCGTCGTCGCTGGGTCGAAGGTCGCCTGATTTGGGATACGTGGGAGAGCGATCAAGGCTTGACAGCAACGAGCTGGAGCCAGTGGTTGCAAGCGTGGCACACGGCGGTGGTTCCCCGGCACTCGCCGCATCATTGGGTGTTAGAGTTCCCCAAACTGCTGAACGTTGACGAAGTGATCTGGGGGCTCTCTCCTCTCTTCGCTCAGCGTATTTGGGCAACCGTACATTTGTTGAATCCTCCGGAGAAACTGCCGCTGTCTGCGGACTGGTGGGGGAGCGAAGTTCACCGCGCCTCAGAGCTGGAGTCGGTCTTGCTCAAAATTGGGCTCTTGAAAGACTCGGAACCAGAGGGTCGGTTTGCTGAGCGTTGCTATCAGCTACTCACCTCACGCGTCGCCTCGATGGCGACTAGCTCTGCGAAGTCAGAGCCGCCAACGGACACCTTGCAGTGGCAATCCAACTTTCAAATGCAGCTAAAAGAAGAGAGCTTCTGTCACGCATGGATCGAGGCGTTACAGCAGCTGTTGCCGGCACACACGCGTTCCTAACCTGGAACCAAGGCGCCTCACTCACGCAACGTCAACACACCTGAAGGAGACAAAATGCGCTGGTTTATGGCTTTCCTCGCGATTGGTTTGAGTTCATTTTTTGGCGGTCTCGCTGGGGCGCAAGTGCGGGTGGGCACGGAGCCCGTCGTGGCGGGGCTTCATCATCCTTGGGGCATTGATTTTTTGTCTGCTGATGAAGCGCTAGTCACAGAGCGTCGGGGGCAGCTGTTTCAGGTCTCTTTGCGAGACGGCAGCAAGCGCCGCGTTGGGAGCGTGCCTGAGGTGTATCATCGAGGGCAAGGCGGGCTGCTAGACGTGCTAGTGGACCCTAACTTTGCGCAAAACCAACGGATTTTTTTAAGCTATGCGGCGCCAATTGGCTGGCGTTCGGGCACCACAACCGTCCTCAGCGCCAGACTAGAGCAGACCGAGTTAGTGGATCGCAGAGTCATTTTCCAAGCGAAACCGGCGTATGCGGGTGGTCATCATTTTGGGAGCCGGCTCCGCTTGGATGCGGAGGGCTCTCTCTTCATCACGAGTGGCGAGCGGGGGCGTGCGGAGGAGTCGCAAAATGTGCAAAGTCACTTAGGCGCTGTCCTACGTGTTCACCCAGATGGGCAGATCCCCACAGACAATCCGTTTGTTGACAGCGGCGCAGGCTTGTCAGAGATCTTCAGCTATGGGCACCGCAACCCTCAAGGGATGGCGATTCACCCGCAGACAGGGGCGGTTTGGGTTCACGAGCACGGCCCGCAAGGCGGAGATGAGATCAACATTTTGCTGGCAGGGAAGAATTACGGGTGGCCAGAAACAACATACGGTGAGCAATACGGGGGAGGCGCGATTGGAGTGGGGCCGACCGCCCCTGGAATAACACCACCTGTGTTGCACTGGACGCCTTCGATTGCTCCCTCGGGGATGGCCTTCTATCAGGGAGAGGTCTTCCCGGAGTGGCAGGGGGATCTGTTGGTGGGGTCTCTCAAATTTCAGATGTTGGTGCGCGTTGATTTGGCCGGTTCTGAGGTCGTGGGGCGCGAGACGCTCCTGCGGAATCAAATGGGCCGGATACGTGACGTCAAGGTTAGCCCAGATGGGGAGGTGTATGTGCTGAACGATCAGCCTAGCGGCGGCGTCTTCCGGCTAGTACGTCGCTAACGATACTGGTGAGTCAGCGGGATCTGATCATCGTCGATTTGGTCCGTCGATATTTGGTAGTTGGGCCGTCCCTTGCGTCTGGGGACCACTTCAAAGACGCACAAGTTGTCTTGAGTCTTCACAATGGGAAACTCGGTCTCAAATAAGTAGGGGGCCGCGTTCGCGATTTTGCTCCAAAACCCGTAGGTGGCAGCCAGACCGTTGCCTCGTACATACGAGTCCCAGAGGACATCAATGAGCCACTCCACATAGCAGGGCGCTTCAAACACTTCGCGCTGGGTCAAGTTGTCGCGCCACACGCGCTCCCCTCGTCGATACCACTCCTGCCAATCTCGGCTCTCCCAAGGGATAGCGGCCACTCCCTGTGGCGTAATCAACTCTACGCAACGTCGCATCGCTCGTCTCTACATGGATTGATAGGGAACTCGCCAGTGCGGCAACATGGGCTCGAGTCCAACGTTGAGACCCTCAATTTGTTCTACAATGGACGTTAGGACCTCGGAGGCCAAGACGCCATCTGGATAGATGAGCAGCAGTGGATAGTGCTCGGTTGTGCCAAAATTTCGTTTAATCTCTTTGTTCAGTTTGTCTACGCGGAGCAAATATGTGATCAGCTGCGGTTGTTTGCCCTGCACTTCGAGCAAGAGGTCGTCGAGCGAGATGGTCTTTTCTTCGTTCGTAAAGAGGTCGTAGTACTCGACGCGGTCTGCGTAGCATCGGATGAACACCGGCTCCATATATTCGGGCGCTCCCACCCACTCAAACTCAATCTCCCGAGGAGGGGGCGGTTCTTCTGGCGTGACTCGAGTCATCAGCATGAAGCTAATAGACAGAAAGGCCAGCACGCCCATGGTGCTCAACAAAACGCTGAGAAAAGGAAAGAGAGGCACAGAGGGGCGGCGCGAAGAGCGCTTCATGGCAGCTTTTCCGAGCTGAGCGTAGCGGTCTCATCGGGGGCGGGAGTTGCCGAGTTTTGCAGCCGGATCACCTCGGAGCTGAAGTCTTTCAACAGCGGCTGAAGCCCTTGCACCTGTGTGTCTAAGGAGCGGGAGTGCTCGGTGACGGATTCGAGCACAGGGGCGACTCTCCGCAGCCAGTTTTCAGAGAAATCGTTCAAGCGTTGCAAGTGCTCGTGCGTTTGACGCTGGAGCTCCTGATCACCGGGGTTCACATGCAGGTGTGGCAGCAAATCTTCCAAGCAATACTCCTCGATTCGCAGGAGCAAATCCTCTTGGGATTTTCGCAACAACGAGGACAGCAGCATGATTGGGATGACGCAAACCAAGGCGAGGAACGTGGTGTTGAAGGCGACGGAGAGCCCGCTGGTGACGCCTCCCAAGGCTGAGCGCATCTGCCCTCCTAGGGCCGCGCCGTCCATACTCCGCACAAAGATCGAGAAATCTCCAACCGATTGGCCAATGCCAAACACCGTCCCGATAAAGCCCAGGATGGGGATCGCCCAGATGAAGACGTTCAACAGCGTGTAGCCGTTCTGCATGCGGTTGTAGTCGATCTCCGCTTGGTAATTCAGAATTTGGTGCATCTCTTCTTTTTTAGGCACGGCTCGCAGGTAATGCAGAATGCGGCGGACGCGCAAAAAGATGACGCTGCTCTGAAATTTGCGGACTTCTTGTTCCTCCAAAAATTGGCTGATCTCCAGCATGCGCTCGTCCACATCTTTGATGAAGACGCCCTTGGCAAAAGAGGAGGCCAACTCTCGATGACGAAAGGTTCGATAGGTTTTGATCTGGCGTCGGTGTGCGAGCCACTTGAAGAAAATGATCAGCAAAGACCAGCAACTCAACGCGAAGATGAGCTCTGAGATGCTGCCCTCAAAGAGCTCTCTGACATATTCATTGCGCACAACCGGCAGCGGAAAAACCTCATAAAAAATTGCTGTGATCAGCAACGCCAACACGAAGGCCTTGAACAAATCAAAGTACTCGGACTGGTTGCCTTCTGAGAGGTGGGCGCCACAGCGCTGACAATACACGGCGGCGTCGGGGTTGACGTTGGTACATTTCAAACATTTCATGAGGTTTTCTCGTTACGGATGCGCTGCAGATGTTCGTCCCATTCCACGGGGAGCAAGTATTTTTTCTGGGTATTGCAGCTTTTGCAACAGGGAACAATGTTAGACTTGGTGCTTTGGCCCCCCCGAGCGAGAGGGACAATGTGGTCCATCGTCAGCTCTTTTGCCGAGAAGGACTGCCGGCAATAATGGCAACGGTTGGTTGCTCTCAGGTTCTTCCACCACTGCGATTGTCGCAGCTCGCGCGCCTTGCGACGCTCTCGGTTGATGTGTGCTTCGTCGGCCCCTTCAAACCACTCGGGTTCCCAACTCATGGGGTTCCGGGCCACTTTGTTCCCCAAGAAGCTCCTGTCTCTTCAAAATTGCGTGGCGTGTCGGTGAGGCGTCGCACGCCGGTGCCATCCACAAACATGACATAGAGCTTGTAAGAGCCGGCCCGATCGGCGGCGAACACGATTTGTCGGCCATCAGGAGACCACGCAGGCTTCTCTGCGTTGTAGTTTCCAAAGGTCAATTGCTGAACCTCGTCGCCAAATGGATCCATCATGAAGATGTGGTTGTAGCCCTTGATGCCTCGCGAAAACGCGATGCGCGTCCCATCGGGAGACCAGACGGGATCGCTGTTGCTGAATCCATCAAAGGTGAGTCGATAGATGGCGCCTTTCTCCATATCGCGCATGAAGATCTGCTCGCGCCCTGTTCGATCCGAGACGAAGATGAGATTGCGATTGTCTGGTGAGAGCGTGGGGGCCGTATCGATGCGGGGATGTTTCGTGAGTCGGCGCGTGTTTCCACTTTGGAGCTCAATCTCATAGAGGTCTACGTTCCCATTGATACTGATCGTAGCGATCACGCGCTGCCCATCTTGATACCAAGTCCCTCCGCTGGTTACTCCGTCTTCGCCTTTCTTCAGCGGCGTTGCGGTTTGGTTCCGTAAATCGTGCAGCCAGAGCGTGGTGCCTCTGCGTCCGACCGACGTAAACAAAAGTTGATCTTGGCTAGGAGACCACCGGGGGAAGAGGCTGATGTCTTCATTTTGCGTGAGCGACTGCATTTGCGTGCCGTGGGTGTTGGTCAGCGCGATGATTTTCTTGCGGTCTGGCTGCTTCAGCGTAAAGGCGATCGGGGTGCCTAAAATCCCGCGAATCCCCGTGAGACGCTCAATGAGTTCGTTCACCCCTTGCATGATGTCTTCTTCGCGAATCTGGTCGTCTTGAATCGGCAGCTGCACCCGCAGCAGAATATTGCCCTGCAGATCTGCGACGGCAAACTCCACCTTGTCGCCAAGGCCATTCAGTTGAATCTGCATCTCAGGGGCACGGTTCGCTTGGCAATAGGGATAGTAAGACGAACGGAGCGTGAAGACGCCGCTCCAGCAGAAGTTCCGCTCAATATTCCGCTCCCAACGCCGCGAGGCCGCAAACTGATCGAAGTTCTCGTCCGTCTTCAGCTCTGCAGCAAAACGAGAGAAGTCAATCCCACTCACTACGACCTCTTCTGTGGAGTAGGTTTGCGCCAAAGCCGAGGCCCCAAATAAGAAGCCCAAGCCCACGAGGCCAGAAATCCATTTCTTCATGTCACGTCCTCAACATCAGGGTCGAACCCTTACAGTTACGATATAAGGCGGATCCTCCGAGAGAGCTTCGGGGAGCCTTGGAAGTTTTAGAGCGCGCAGCCCAGTGAGCACGGTCAAATCAAACTCTTCAGAACCAGAGCTCTCTTTCACACGAAAGTTTTTCACGGCCCCATCTAAAGAAATTTCGAGTTCGATCGCAATCTCCAGGTCGTCATCAAAGCGCTGGGGAGCCTTGATTTTGCCACGGATGGATTCCAGCAGCACCGAGTTGTAGCGTCGCTGCACTTGCAATTGCTGCGCTCGCTCATTGCGCTGCTGCCGGGCCAAGTTGATATCTTGCTGCCGGAGACCTACAGGTCTGTTGTCTGCGACCGAACGAGGTGCGTTGCTCGGATCAAAAGGCGCTGCCCCCGAGAGCGCGCGGGCTCGGCTGGCGGCTTGATTGGCCGCAAACAAGTTCCCGCTGGCAGGCGCCGCTGGCGGTGGAGCCGGAGGCGGAGGCAAATTGGGGACGGGCAGCTGAGGAGGAGCTTCGGGCTGCTCTCCTTGCGACGGGATGCCCGCAGAGAGCAGATCGGTGGCGCGCTGTGAGAAGTCTTCCTCAGCGGTGGCAGCATTGCTCAACAACTCAGGGAGGGACTCTACGTCTGGGGGGATGGGGAGCGCGGCTGACCCAACGGGGACATCGGGGAGATCCGTCACGCGGTTGCCAGCAGGCAAGTTTAGCGCGGTGAGCGGCTCTTCTGTAGCTTCAGAGACCACAGAGCTAGGCAAAACCGGCTCGACCGGAGCCTTTTGATTGAGCGCTAATCCTGTGTTGACGGAGTTGAGGGGCTCGCTGTTTGGAATTTCTGCGGGGGTGTCTTTTAAGACGCGCTCTCGTAGAGCGCTCGTCGTGTCGGGGGAGAATGGCTGCCGAGCAACTGGGTCTGTCGTCCATTCAGGGGCAGTAAATGGGACGCTGGCGTCAATCGGCGCAACCTGCAATTGAGGGCGCTCTGGAGCCATATTCGACGGGGTTACAGGCAGCGTTGGCGCGTTTGTTGGGCGCCGAATCGCCAAGGGCGGCAACGCGCGGTTTGCGTTGGGTTGCGCGGCAACTCGTGGAGTCTGAGGAAGCACCGGAGAAACCGCTCTGGGCGTTCGCACTGTGGGCACCGTGGGAGCATTCAAGACAACGTCAGGGCGCGGAGAGTTGATCGGAATTTCTGGCGTTGGGGCTTGTCTGGAAGTTGGAGCAGGGGCCGATGTGTCCGGGATGTTTGGGGCTGCCACTGCGCCTGCAATCTCAGGCAGAGTCAGGGATTCTGACGGGATCTGCGGGAGCGCGACGCTGGGGATCTCAGCGGTGCTGAGAGGCGTCACTTGAGTGGATGGGAGATTTGCCGCAGGAGGCTTGGGCGCGCTGGGCTGGGGGGGGCGATCCGCTGGCGGTTTCGGCGGGGGCGGTTTCGGCGGCGGGGGCTTTGCCGTCACCAGCTGAATGCTAATTCGGGTCGGTTCCAGCTTGGGCGACTGCGCTGACTCCCATTTCTCAAAAAGTGATAGTCCGACAATCCCCACTAAATGCAGAATACACATTACGAAAAACCAACTCGTAATTGGTTGATTGGGGGATTGCATGTCTTTCGAGTTAATTAGCAATATAGACGTTGAGTTGCAGTTAGTGTGTTGTATTATTTTTGACGCGGTAGCATGAATTTAGAAAGGTGGCTTGACATCTAACAGAAACAAATCTAGTTCTCACCGGCTCCCTCTGCTTCTCTTTCGTAGCCAGATTTTGCTGTAAGGCATCTGGATTGCAAGTGTGGGGCTGGGTAACTTAGGTAATAGCCATGGGGGTTATTACAGACCTCAATTAAAATGAAGGATATCGATATGACTAAATCGGATTTAATCGATAAAATTGCAGCAAAAGCAGGACGCACGAAGGCGGATGCAGAACACTTTTTGAATGCAACATTGGAAACAATGCAAGACGTGCTGAGTGAGGGTGACTCCATCCCTTTGGTTGGATTTGGAACTTTCTCTGTGGCAGAGCGGGCGGCACGAACCGGTAAGAACCCTCAGACCGGTGCGAGCATTCAGATCCCAGCCTCTAAGACGGTCAAGTTTAAGGTCGGAAGCAAGCTGAAAGACGCCGTCAACGGCTAATTTCTAAGCGTCAGGCTCTGCGTTTGTGGAGTCTGATAACACTCTTCCAAAAAATTCTCCGATTTCTCCAACTCCTCGCCACACGGCCTCCTCTCACAGCTCCAGATTTACCTCAGCTTCAGAAGCCGCAATTCGATTTTGCGAATCGCACAGGTTGTCGAGAACATTGTCAGCAGCAGGTTCAGTGCCAGCGCGATAGTGCTCATAGAAGGTTTCTTTCGTCGCATCACAAGGGGCTGCCCGCCTTCCTGATTCATGCACTTTGACGGTGATCACTCCTGGAGGCTGCGGAAATTGTTCTGTAGGCAGTTTGGCGACGGCATCTTTCATAAAGTCCACCCAAATCGGGGCTGCGGCACGGGAGCCGGTTTCATAGCGTCCCATCGAGCGAGGGGTGTCATATCCGACGTACACCCCCGTGAGCAGCTGTGGAATGTAACCAATATACCACGCATCACGACTGTCATTGGTTGTGCCAGTTTTGCCCGCGGAAGGGCGACCAATCGCGAGGGCTCGCCGCCCTGTGCCATGGTCTACCACATCTCGCATCGTATCTGTGATGAGGAAGGCGGTCTCTGCAGGAATGACTTGCCGTCGGGCCGGTCGGTTTTCTTCTAAAATTTCTCCTTTGGAGTCTTCTACTCGCGTGACAAAGATCGGCTCTACCAGTTGTCCTTGGTTAGCAAACGCTGCGTACGAGCCTAGCATTTCTTGGAGGGTCACTGAAAAAGACCCCAAACCGATGGTGAGATTGCGGTCCATCTGGGCGCTGATTCCCAGCTTTCGCGAGTAGTCGATCAAGTTTTGAGGGCCGAGGTCTTCGACTAAGCCGATCGTCGGGAGGTTCAAACTTTTCACCAGAGCGGTGCGCATGGTCACGCTGCCCATCAGCTTGTTTCCATAGTTTTTGGGCGTCCAAATCTCTTGTTCGCCACGGATTCGATTGGCGGTCTTGTAGGCGCGAGGAGAGTCTACCAAGCGGCTGTTGAGCGTATAGCCAGCGTCGAGCGCGGCTGCATAGACGACGGGTTTGAAGGCTGACCCAGGTTGACGCTCGGCCTGAATGGCCCGGTTGAACTCGCTAGACTCGTAGTCATACCCGCCAGACATGGCGAGGACTTCTCCTGTGTGAGGATCCATCGCGGTGATCGCTCCGTTGACTTTGGGCGCTTGGTGCAATTGCAGTCTGAAGCGACGATTGGTGAAGTCATAATCGTCAAGGCGCACGTTGACGACCTCACCAACGGCGAGCATATCTTTGAGTTCCCGCACCCAAACGTAGATCTCCTGCTCTGCGTCCCAACGACGCTTCCACGCTTTGAGGTGTTCCCAGCGCAGCACTCCCTGCTGGCCATCGCGGAGCCGGAGGTGCGCGAGCTCGTTTTCTTCATCTAATTTCATGACGACCCCGCGGACAATCGCTCCCAGCAGCAGCGGTTGCCCTGCTAGCGCTTGTGCGATCTGGGTTTCGGAGAAGCGACCATCTTCTTGGGGAGTGAGCGTGGTGACAGGTCCCCGAAATCCTTGGCGCTGTGTCAGGTCTTCGAGCCCTTTGCGCAGCGCTTCTTGGGCGGAGAGTTGATAGTCTAAGTCCATTGCGAGATGAACTTTCAAGCCGCCTTGGTACAGCGTGTCGTAGCCATACTTGTCAATCAGATAGCGCCGTACATGTTCAATGTAGTGTGCGGTTGCGCCGAGCGTCGCGTCGTGAATTTTCGTCAGTTTGATGGGTTCTGCCGTCGCTTCCCGCAGCTCTTGTTGTGAGATGAACCGCTCTTCTGCCATACGCCGCAGGACGAGGTTGCGCTGCTCGAGCGCTAGGTCAGGATTTCTGTGGGGGTTGTAGCGAGAAGGAGCGGGCAGCAAACCGACGAGCAACGCGCTCTCTGCCAGAGTCAGCTCCTCGGTGTGTTTGCCGAAATAGCCTTGCGCAGAGGCTTCGACTCCCTCCGCGTTGCCGAAGAACACCTTGTTCAGGTAGAGCGTCAAAATCTGTTGCTTTTCAAATTGTTGCTCCATGCGCAGCGCGAGCAAAATCTCCCGCAGCTTGCGGACGAGTTTCTTATCCTGCGTGAGCAGAAACAAGCGCGCGGTCTGCTGCGTCAGCGTGCTGGCGCCTTGCACAAATCCACCGGCTTGGACGTTCTCCACCGCTGCTTTGATCATCCGGATGGGGTCGATCCCATTGTGAGAGAAGAAGCGGCTGTCTTCACTCGCCATCAAGGCTTGGACAAGGTGCGGAGGGAACGACTCATAGGGGATGACGATGCGACGTTGCAGAAACAGCTCATCGACTTGGTTGCCTTCTCGGTCATAGAGAACGGTCGGGAGTATGTCGTTGCGTTTGTGAAGCTCGGCCTCCAAATTTTGAGGCAAGTCTTGGCTGAGATGCCAGAGATAGCCTCCCGCAGCGATGCCTCCCACGAATCCGAGGGTGATGCCCAAATACAAAGTCCATTTGAAGATACGCAGCGCAATGCTCATGAAGTCAATTTGCCGTGGAAGATGATGGAGGGGGGGCGGTTTCGGTGGAAGGCGGTGTTCGGTCCCAAAACGAAAACGCTTGGTATATCAGCTTTTGGAGAGGTTCGCAAAGTTCAGGCCGAACTTTCTCCCAAACGAGCGTGTTGGCGAAGGACTCCCAGCTTGTTTGGTTTCTGTGTGCCATGTGAACTCCCTTGAGCGCTTCTCGCAGGAAGCGGGCTTCGGCTGCCGAGAGACTGCCGAGGGCATTGTGCGTGTGCTCCGCTTGCAAGTCCTCTCCTTGAAAAACCATCAGAGACGTGTAGGCGACCGGCTGGGTGATATAGTCACAGCGCGTTGGAATTTCGATCTCTGCAATCGTTTTGTATTGGAATTGCTCCCCAAAACGCAGACCATCCACTTTCAGGCACTCTTCGGGGGTGTCATAGTTGAGAAAGACCTGAATTTCTTCACCTTTTACATGGCTTACAATCTGCTTCACCTGCTGGCGCTTCTTGAAAAAACCTTGCCGCTTTAAGCGAATCAACCAATAGGCAATACCCACCAGCAAGACCAGTATGGCCAGTTTGAGCATGTTTGAACGTCAGGGAGGAAAGTGAATCAGTGGAGCGGTTTCAGACCCAAATTTTGGTATCATTTGCAGATTTTGTTCCCCAGAAGTGAGAACTACCGATGACTCCATTTTCTCGTGCCGCTTTGTTCGTCATTTGTGGGCCCCTAGCGCCTTTGGCGGTCGCAGCCCAAGAAGCGCCTCCAGCGTCTCCGACCATTGCTGCGATGACCTGCGAAGGGCTCGTGGAGCCTACCACCCCGGAGGAGCTGCAAGAGCTGAGAGCTTGTGTGAGCGAAATGAAAGCCCAGCGACAACAACAAATGCAAGACCAACGGCGCGAGCTGCGGACCAACTCGGCGAACGCACTGGCCGATATCTTGGGCTCCCCCGCCTCAGCTCCTCCTTCCTCGCCTGCGACAGAGCCCCCTCCCCCGCAATGACGATGACCTCTGAATGACTCCACCTTTGCGTCTCATCCTTGAAGAGCTGATCTTCAGTCCGATCTTTTTCTGTGGCGTCTTTGGATTGCTGTATGTGCGATGGCGCTCGATCTCCGTGGCTCTTGCCTCCGCGCGCTGGTGGCTCTTCCCGGTGATGTTGCTGTTTTTGAGCAGCGATTGGTGCTATCAGCTGGTGGCGTATCCATTGAAAGTGATCACCCCTCTAAGCCAAAAGCAGCGAGTGGACGCAATCGTCGTCGCCGCAGCCGGTGTGCATGCCTCTGGAGCCCCCACCCACACCTCAGCGATCCGAGCCCACGCGGCAGGGACGCTCTATCTGGAAGGCTGGGCCCCATTGATTATTGTCTCAGGGGGAGTCACAGAACCCTACACCCCCCCAGTAGAAATCAAAGGAATTCGCTTGATCTTGCGTGGAATGGGAGTCCCGGAAGAGGCGATTGTGGTCGAAACGCGCTCCACCAACACCTTTGAGAATGGCGTCGAGAGCGCGCGTCTGATTAAAGAGAGAGGGCTTAATAAAGTGCTCCTCATTTCTCATGATTATCATCTGTATCGACTCATGGCCGTCTTCGAGAAACAGCGGGTCTCCGCCCTCCCCTACGCGGCAAATCGTGCCTATCCTCACGAACCCAACCTGTGGTGGCGCCTGTTTGAATGGGAGAATTTCGGACGATTGCAAACGGTCACTCACGAGTATTTGGGCATCTTGTTCTACAAACTCGCCAACCGTATCTGAGTATGGATTTTCAAACTGCGGAGAACCTCGCCAAAGAGCTGCTCTGCCAACATCACCTCGACGAAAAAGGGTGGCGTTTTGCCTTTGACCGTGCCAAGAAGCGAGCCGGCTCATGCCGTTATGGGCAGCGGCTGATCACAGTCGCGCGCGACTACGCCAAAGCTGTCGATGAAGAAGAGTTCCGCAACACCGTCCTGCATGAGATCGCCCACGCTCTTGCTGGGCCAGAACACGGACACGATGAGGTCTGGAAGCGAACGGCCCTCTCCATCGGGTGTGACGCCCAACGCTGCCACGTCATCACATTCACCGAACCTCCGTATCTGCTGACCTGCGAGAACGATTGTTTTCAGGTCAAACGGCACCGAGTGAAGAGTTCCTTCCTGCAAAAACGCATCTGCGCGATCTGTCACGGCAGCCTAAAGATCCGGGCCAATCCAGAATTTTCTCAGCGAGACACGGCCTAATGAGCTGGTTAGAACGCTTTCAAGAGAACCGCAGACAGGTCGCCTTGCTCTTGGGGCTGTCTCTGCTCTTGCTTGGGACAGGGCTCTGGCGTTTTTGGTGGGAGCCCTTGCAGGTAGAGACGCGTCAGCTAGAGCTTCAAAAGACGCAGTGGCAGCAGCTGCTACAACGAGAGGAAACGCCGAGCGCCCCGTCGTCGGTCGCGCTTGCAGCGCCCGCGACCGCTCAACCTCAAACAACGATCTCGGTTCTCAATGCCCTCACAAACAGCCTCGCAGAACGCCAACTGACCCTCGCAGAACAACGGGTGCGTCCCCAACCCAGTTTGGCGTCAGGCAGGGTTCAAGAGCTGCAATTTTCGGCGGCGGGCACCTTTGAAAACTGGCAAAGCTGGTGGAAGCGTTGGCAAGCAAAGCATCCGAATTGGCATTGGCGCGACATCTCGATTCACAACGCCAACCCTGCGGAAGACGCACCGCAACTGCAATTCCAAGCTACAGGCCGTTGGTATAATCCCCCCACCGCAACCCAGCCGTGAAACCTTCCACCCTGCTGCTCCTTTGTTTTGGTTTTCTGCCCTTGGCGTGGGCCAATCCATTCTCCTCCAAATTGCCTGCGCCGCCGCCCGAATCTCCATCACCAAGGGACGTGACGGAACCGCCCGCTCGGGCAGAACGTCCCCAAGCTGCACCGGAAGCTCCAGCGGCCCCAGCGCCTGCGAGCGAGAAGATCTCTCCTGCACAACAGCCTCCCTCGCCGTGGGAGTGGCAAGGCTCCGTGCGCGTGGGGATGCAGCGCTGGATCCGGCTGCGCTATGAAGACGCGTGGCATTGGGTGCAAATCGGTCAGCAGGTCGCTGGGTGGACGGTCGTAGCGTGGCTAGACGACCGTCTGATGCTGCAAAAAGGGGATCAAAAGTTAGAGCTCACGCTCTCCCAACCTTCCCAGACCGCGACGAGCAACAGCGCGTTGGCGCAGTGAACGCGCAGACAGGCGCCGCACCAATTGCGCGTTTGTAGCATCCTGCCGAATAAAGCGATGGAGACGAGTGTGGCCGGCGCCAGCAGCCAAAGGAGCGCTTGGAATAACAAATCAGGCTCTCTGTTCAGCCGCCACAAGAGCCACCCACACGCCAAATAAAACACAAGACCCAGCAGAGGGAAGACCTGTCGTTGCCAAGCAGCGGTGCGCCGACGGATGCACAAGCTCACAGCCGCTTGCATCCCAAGGGCAACGCCCCCCCACAACAACCAAATCAGGGCGGGTTCTTCAAAGCTTTCCATCATTTTCGAGTGGAGAGTGAGCGTTGCAGCAGCGGGCGCATCTGCTCGGCAATCGAGCGGAAACAGGCGTCTCTGCGAGAAGACTTGCGATAGAGCAGCCCGAGCGTCCGAATGGGAGGCGGGCTCTCAAAGGGCAAATAGCGCACGGCTCCCCAAGCCTCTTGATCCAGCGGCACGGCAAACTCTGGCATCAGCGTGACCCCCGTCTCATTGGCGACCATGTGCCGAAGAGTCTCGAGGCTTGTGCCTTGAAACCCTTGGTTCCCAGTGGCTCCGGCGTGCATGCAGACGTCCAGCGCTTGATCTCGCAGGCAGTGGCCATCTTCTAATAAAAGGATGTTCTCATGCCGCAGATCGGTCTCGTTGATTTTTTCTTTGCGAGCCAGCGTGTGGTTCTCTGAGACCGCGAGCCAGAAGGGTTCTTCGACCAAACTCAACACCTCTAGCCCATGCTCATCCACGGGTAGCGCCAGCACAATCGCGTCCAGTTGAGTCTGCCTCAAGCGCTCCAACAGCTGGTGCGTCTGAGCCTCGAAGAGAAAGAACTCTAACGCTGGGAAATGCTGCTTCAACGCCGGCATGATCTTAGGGAGTAGATAGGGCGCGACCGTGTGAATCAGCCCCAAACGAACTTTTCCACAGTAGGGATTGCTAAAGGTTTGGGCAATTTCTTCAATTTGTGCGGCTTCGTGCAAGACGCGGCGCGCTCGCCCGACAACCTCTTGCCCGACTTCGGTGAGCTGAACCGTGCGCTGTGTCCGTTCCACCAGCTGCACTCCCAGATAGTCCTCCAATTTGCGTAGTTGTCCGCTGAGGGTCGGTTGCGTTGCGTGACAAATTTCGGCGGCTTTGCGAAAGCTCCGTGCATCCGCAATCGCGACAAGGTATTCCAAATCTCGCAAGTTCATGCGGCCCTTTTGATAGATAAAATCAATAATTGAAAAGAAAAATAACGATTAGACAAATCAAAAACATTCTTGCATCATCGTGATCACGAACTGCAACCATAACTTCGATTGATGTCTCAAAGCATGAGTTGAAAGTAAAAGCGTTGCTGCTCGGTCGTGTGGGGCTGAGGGCTCCCGTCATTTCATCATTACCATCCCAAAGGAGCACTATGGAAAATCGAGAAGGACAACAAGTCCCCGACGTCACGTTTCAGGTCCGCGAAGGAAGCGAGTGGAAAGAAGTCACGACCAACGACATCTTTGCCAACAAGACCGTGGTGGTCTTCGCTCTCCCCGGCGCTTTCACGCCGACTTGTTCCACGGCGCACGTGCCGCGCTACAATGAGCTTTTCCCAATGTTTCAGGAAAATGGCGTGGACAGCATCGTTTGTTTGTCAGTGAACGATACGTTTGTGATGAACTCTTGGAAAGAAGATCAAGACGCCGAGAACATTTACTTCCTTCCTGATGGGAACGGTGAGTTCAGCGAAAAAATGGGCATGCTCGTCGGCAAAGAAAATCTGGGGTTCGGCAAGCGTTCGTGGCGCTACTCAATGCTCGTGAAAAACAAGAAGATCGAGAAAATGTTCATTGAGCCCGACGTGGAAGGGGACCCGTACGAAGTCTCTGACGCAGACACGATGATCAAGCACATCAACCCCAATGTACAGCTGCACAACGTCTTCATCATGACCAAGCCGGGCTGCCCTCACTGCGCACGTGCCAAGCAGCTGCTGAACGACAAGGGGATCGCATACGCGGAGGCGAGCGCTTCGCCACGCATGTTGCGCGCCGCTACGAACGGTGAGACCTGGCCACAAATCTTTGTGGATGGCAAATTGGTCGGCACCGCGAATGATCTTGAAGAATTCCTCAAGTGATCTGACGCTCTCTGTCCCTGAAGGTTGAGCCTCCTAGCAACCTTCGGGGCCCAGACACAACGGAGGGCTTGGATGGGAGACTCGCTATCTCTTCTTCTCAGACGTGAGAGCAAGATTCCTAAATCAGCGGCTTTCGACTCTCTCCCAAAAAAGTTACATTCTCGCATTTTCCCCCTCTTCTACGGAGTAATTTATGGCAAACAAAAAACAAGTTGATGTGGCAATTATCGGCACTGGATCAGCAGGCATGGCGGCTTATCGGGCAGCTCGCGCTCACACAGACAGCATCGCGCTAATTGAAGGCGGCGCCTATGGAACCACCTGCGCACGCGTGGGTTGCATGCCGAGCAAACTGCTGATCGCCGCCGCTGAAGCCGCCCACGGAATCGAGAAGGCTGCTGGGTTTGGAGTACACATCGAAGGCAAGCCCCTCATCAACGGCCAAGAGGTCATGCACCGAGTGCGCAGCGAGCGCGATCGCTTTGTGGGCTTTGTGCTGGAGTCTGTTGAAGGTTTTGACGAAAAACACAGAGTGCGCGGCTATGCGCACTTCGTAGATGATCACACTCTCAACGTGGAAGATGAACTCTACGAAGCAAAGTCGATTGTGATCGCCACCGGCTCCACCCCGAACGTCCTGCCGATCTTCAGCGGGCTCGGCGACCGATTGATCATCAATGACGACGTCTTTGATTGGCACAACCTGCCCAAATCTGTCGTGGTTTTTGGGCCGGGCGTCATTGGTTTGGAGCTGGGTCAAGCGCTGCATCGTCTTGGTGTTCGTGTGAGGATGTTCGGAGTAGGTGGCTTCGTCGGGCCCTTGACCGACCCTGAAATCAAGACCTATGCAGAGAAGACCTTCCAGAGCGAATTCCCACTCGACACCGACGCCAAGGTCAATGAAATCAAACGAGAGGGGCAGGAAGTGGTGGTGAAGTTCCTCAACGCTGAGGGAGAAGAGGTCGAAGAGCGCTTCGAGTACCTGCTCGCCGCAACTGGACGCAAACCAAGTGTTCACAACTTGGGATTAGACAAGACGTCCCTCGAGTTAGACCCACGCGGTGTGCCCACCTTCAATCCACACACCATGCAATGTGGATCGAGCAGCATCTTCATCGCGGGAGACGTGAACAATCAGCTACCGCTCCTGCACGAAGCCTCCGACGAAGGCCGGATTGCAGGCGACAATGCGGGGCGGTTCCCCGAAGTGCACGAAGGCGCTCGTCGGGCGGCGATCAGCGTCGTGTTCTGTGATCCTCAGATCGCGATGGTCGGGAAGATGTGGCGTGAGCTAGAGAACACCGCTTTTGTCACCGGGCGCGTCTCCTTTGAAGGCCAAGGTCGCAGCCGCGTGATGCTCAAAAACAAAGGGCTGCTGCATGCTTACGCAGACCCGCAAACAGGAAAGTTTTTGGGCGCTGAGATCTTCGGGCCGCATGTTGAGCACATGGCGCACTTGCTCTCTTGGGCCTATCAGCAAAACCTCACCATCCCTCAGATGCTGGATATGCCGTTCTATCACCCTGTCATTGAAGAAGGACTGCGCACAGCGTTGCGCGACGCGAACGCACAGCTTCAACTCGCTGCAGCATGAGCGAGACGGCCTCGCTCTCTTCCAAAGCGGTTCGAGAAATTCTTGATCAAAACGGTGTCTCCTGCTCCGACGAGCAGTGGGCACGACTGGAAGCATGGGCGAGTAACCTGCTCTCCATCAATCAACAAATTAACCTCATCTCTCGCACCAACACTGAACACTTCTGGGAACAGCACATCCTCCACAGCTTGTCGGTGTTGGCGCTCTGCGACCTCCCTCACAACCTGGAGCTGTGCGACTTCGGAACCGGCGGTGGCCTGCCCGGAGTCCCTCTTGCCATTATGCGTCCTGACTGGGACGTCGTGTTGCTCGACGCGCGTCAGAAGAAGATTCGCGCCATCGAAGCGACCCTGTCGAGTTTGGGACTCTCCAACATTCGCTGGGTGAGTGGACGCGGGGAAGAATTGGGCCAGACCCCTGCCTACCAAAACCGCTTCCGCTGGTTCACTGCGCGGGCCGTCTCAGCGCTCTCCAACTTAGAAGCGTGGACGCGCACGCTGCGCACTCCCCGCGCGAACTTGATCGCTTACAAAGGAGGAGTCCTCTCTGACGAAAACATCCCCCCTCACGAGATCCCCAACCTAGCTCAATGCGATGAGCTCCTCATTGACCTCAAGAGCTATCACGAGTTCGCCCGCCAAGAAAAAAAGCTGGTAACCCTGCGCTTTTGTTGAACGCCACTTCAACATTTGCAGTCAGGTAGCCTTTCTGATACCAAAAGCGGCTTTGCCATCAAGATGAGGAGCCAGCGCATGCAAGCCACCCACACAATCCAAGATGACATCTGCGTTGTCAGCCTGAAGGGAGCCCTTGACTTTGAGCACTCTGCCAAACTGCGCGAGTACGTCGTCCCTCTCATCGAAGACTTTAAGGTGCAAACGATCATCTTCGATGTGCATGAGGTCGATTTTATGGACTCTGGAGGCATTGGAGTGATCATCACGTCTTACATCACTCTCAGCAAGCGCTACGCGAATTTTGCGCTCATTCGAGCTACTCCAAGTGTCGCTCACACCATCGAACTCTGTGGTTTGCGCGAACAAGTGCCGGTGTTCGATGACCTCGACCAAGCCATTGACTACTTCTCTTAACGTCTGTTGCCACGACCGTCTGTTACTGTAGGTCTTCATGTCCACGAATCCCCCCATCGACTCGATTGCTTTGTTCCCCTTCTGCGAGCAAGACACCGAGTTACGCTTCACGCGCATCTTGCACCCGCGGGCGGATCAAAATTTTGACCACTGGTTGGGGACGGCGGAGACAGAGCACACCACGCTAGACCCGTTGGTGATGCAGGCCAAACAAAGTGTGCTTCAGACCGGAAAAAGCAAAACCCTGGAAGTGGAGCGCAAACTTCGAGGTGAGATGCAAGTGTTTCAGGTTCGCATCAAGCCCATTTTTGATGAGGGCAGAGTCAATGGCCTCGCGACCTTCAGCCAAGATGTGACCCGCCTCTATCGACAACAGCAGGAGCTCAGCACCAGTCGAGAACAGTTTTCAGGCTTGTTACAAAATCTCCCCACCGCAGTGCTCATCATCCAAGAACAACACGCCACCGTCCACTGGGTAAACCCCGCTGCCGAAGAGCTCCTGGAAGTAGAATATGAAGACTGCTTAGGGGAGCCCGTTCAACATTGGTTTCAGATCAATGTGGAGCACTTGCGCGCTCAACTCACCCAATCGTCAAGAGTGCGATTTGAAGCCGCCGATGTGCACACCAGCTCTCGCCGCGCGCGCAAAGTTTTGTTGCAAGTCAGCCGCATCGAATATTCCAGCACGCCCTGCTTGCTGTTCGACTGCGTAGACATCACCGAGCAATTCGCGCTGCAAGAGCAGGTGCGGCAGCACGAAGAGACCCTGCGCTTGGTTCAGGAAGGGGCGCGGGATGGCATTTGGGATTGGAATTGGCTCACCGAAGAGGCGGTCTTCTCAGCGCGCTTCTTGGAATTGTTGGGGCTGAGTGCGAAGCGGCGGTTCTCGGTCAACGAATGGTGGGAGCGGGTGCATTGGGAGGATCGCCCCGCGTTAGAAGAGTGCCTCCAAGGCTTCCGCGAAGGTTCGTGTGCAGCCGATGTGTTCTCATTGGAGACACGTCTGAGAAACCGCGCGCGACAGTATCGCTGGTTTTTGATGCGCGGAAAAGTGTTGCGCAACCCCCGCACTCACAAGACCGAGCGCATGGTGGGCACACTGACCGACATTCATGATTTTCGCGCTGCCCAAGATAAAGCCGTGCAGGCTTCCAAGCTGGAATTGGTAGGAGAGGCCACGTCAAGTCTGGCCCACGAGTTAAAGACGCCCCTGGCCTCGATTCGTCTCAAAGCCGAATTGCTCGAAAATTTGCTCCCGCCACAAAGTCCAGACAAGCTCAAGAGCAAACTTCAGGAGATTGCGCACACTGTCGATGAGGTGACGCGTGACCTAGGGCAACTGCAAAAGCACATGCAGCAACACTTTCGCCACGAACGCACAGACTGCAATCTGCGCGAACTCGCTCAAAATGCGATGGCGTTGCTTCAATCGCGCTTACAAGGCCAAAGGATTCTGTTCAAAATGCAGATTCCCGATCGTTTTCCCACAGTGCACGCCAACGCTGCGCAATTAGAGCGCATGTTTCTGCAGCTGCTCACCAATGCTTGTGACGCGCTCACAGAGCGAGAAGACCCGGAGATTGTGTTAACGGGAAGCAGCGAAGGAGGGTATGCCGTGATGGAAGTGCAGGACAATGGCTGTGGGATTCCCTCTGAGAACCTCAACAAAATCTTCCAACCTTTTTTTTCAACCAAAGCCAACGGAACCGGCCTTGGTCTCGCGATGGTGAGGCGGGCGGCGGAAGAGCACAGCGGGCGGGTGGAGTGCCAGTCGGAGGAAGGCGCAGGCTCGGTCTTCACCATCCGCCTTCCGACGGTGACTTAGATTACGTCTCTAAAAAGAAGCTGTTCAGCTTGTCACGATGATACAATTCTCGATCTTGAAAAATGTCGTTGAGGCGGGCTTGGGTTAAGCGCAGCACCTTGGCCTGCTCGCTCTTAGGGTCGAGTTGATTGTCCCGGTCAAAGTTATCGAGATACTTCATAAATTGTCCCACAGCTTTCATATCCCCAAAATACACGCCAATGGTGCTGATCAGCAGCGCGGCCCGAATAGTCTGGATTTCTGTGAGGACGGTGAACTTCTCTTGCAGGACTTCGGAGGCCTCCTGCAACAGTCTTTCCGCCTGCTCGCGCTCTTTTCCACCGCCGCCGGTGCTCTCGCCAGCCATCAAGACCTGTGCGTGCGTGACGAGTACATTAGCCAACTTGCGGACGTATTCCCCCGACTCTGGGTTCAAGGCGCACAACGCACGAAAGGTGTCTTCGGCTAGTTGATAAGACAACAGCGCTTGCTGCCATGACCGCTCTTCTGAGAAGAGAGCATCTGCCTGCGGGGCCACCATCAAGCGTCGCTCCTCAACCGTTTCTTTCCATTCTTGATAAAAGCTGACGGAGTCAAAGGGGACCTCATCCTCTGAGGTGACGCGGAAGTATTCTTCTCCATTTGCGGCAAAGTAGCAGCCTGGGCAAATCGTGACCTGGAGCAAATTGAAGTCGCAGTAGTCGCGATCTCCCAAGGGCTTCACGTAGGTAGGAGTGCCAAAGATGTTGCTACGGATCAGGATCGACTTGGAGCGCAGGGCGTAGAACGGGATTTTCCCTTGACCGCAGACGTGGCAACTGACGTATTTCCCAATCAACGCGGTGTGCGTCGTGAGCATTTTGCGAACTTTGGGTTCAAAGCGCTCAGGCTGGATTAGCTGCAACACCCCATGAGACTCGGTGACAGGATTAGAAAATTGCAAACCGATGTTGTGCTGCTCCCCATCAGAGCTAGGTCGGCACCATCGCACAACCGCAGGGATCGGGTCGTAGGGCGTGAATTGTTCTTCTTTGCACTGCGATTTGCCGTAAATCTCCAAGATTACCTTGGTCAAGACGTTGATTGGTCGAGAGCATCGGATTTTGCAGCCTCCCTTGGAGAGGTCTATGCCGACTACGTTCTCTCGATGTTCAAACACATTTAATCGGGCTGGAAAAACGACGCGGCGGCGCTCTTCGCGGCGGACTTCATTCATTTGCTCAGCAGGGGTTGAAAGTTGGGGAGGTGTGAGGGCTTTTGACATCGTGTCGCCATCTGGATCAAGGGTTGAGAAGGGCTAGGCTGGTGTTATCTGGAAGATAGCGCTTCAGGATCTGCTCATGCGTTCCGTCGGCCTGCAAAGCGCGAATGCTTTGATTGATGTGTTCGACAAGCTCAGCAGAGACCGTTGCCTTGCTGAAGAGCAGGCGAGTGGGGTTGGCATAGAGAACGCGCATGGGATGCAGAGCAATGATCTCCCGCAATCGCCCTGTCAAGACTTCGTCTTCTACCATGACGTCTAACAGCATCCCATCTAGGCGCTTCATCGCAAGCATTTGGGGATTGGTGCTTGAGGGATTGACCCAAAGCTGCCCATGCGCTTCCAGTTGGGGGCGTAGGGCGCGGAACTCCTCGCCATAGTTCACGTTCAAACGCACCCCCAGCCGAAACGATGTCCCCACCATGTCCTGCAACTGTCGCCAAGGATAATCTCGCAGCTGGTCTCGCCGCACATACAACCCCAAAAATTGGTGCCCAAGTTCAACCGAGAAGCGCCCGAACGCTTCGCGTTCCGTGGTTTGTTGCATCCCCGCCGCTAGGTCGACCTGACCTGTTTGAACGGCCAACAAGAGACGATTCCAAGGCAGCTGCTTGAACCGCACTTCACAGCCAGCGTGGCGCAGCGACGAAACCGCCAGATCAGTGGAGATCCCTCTCAGAGAGCCCTGCTCTTCGTA
Organism: uncultured bacterium; assembly: GCA_965662845.1. Lineage (GTDB taxonomy): Bacteria > SAR324 > SAR324 > SAR324 > NAC60-12 > JCVI-SCAAA005. The sequence goes on from CBFIJD010000029.1 coordinate 29,592, forward strand.
ATGATAGGGGGGCCACTCTGACCAGCCGAGCGTGAGCGGACGCTCACAGATTTGGGCGAACGTCGGCGTCGCGAGGCATAAAAACGCGATGGCGAAGAAGATGTGGCGCATAGGGAGCTTGGAGGGGGCAGAGTCTGTGACATCTGAGTAACAACGGCACAAGACTCTATAGAAAATGGCTCCCAAAGACTAGTTAGAAAACGATTAGAGCTTTTTTCTACAATTTGAGCATCGCGTGCCGCAGCGCTTCTGCAGTGTGAACCGGTTGCTCGCAGACTCGCTCCCGACAAACCCAAGCGGTCGCGACACGATTTTGAGAGACTCGCTTCTTTGTGAGGGGGATGGTGTTCCAGACCTGCTCCGCGTCCTGGGGGGGCACAAACGACACGACCGCTGTGGGATGAAATTCTTTTCTGAGCAGATCCAGCATGGCCTGCGTTTCAGGGTCTTGGAGTTCGCCAGAGACCACGACCTCAAGGGCTCCCGAGAGACGCCAGTGCAGGGCGTTCAGCATCGCAGAATAGCTCACTCCTGCCTGCAAAAGGTAGGGTGCAAAGCTGTGCAAAATTCGCTCCGCGTCATCATAGAACCCCTCTCCACAACCATAAGCGTGCAGTCGCTGGAAAAGCTCTGCTGTGGCGGTGTTGCCCGAAGGCTCCACACCGTCATGTCCGTCGGCTTTGCGGGCCAGCAGCTTTTCGGCGTCATGACCCGTCTCAAAATAAGCGCCCTCTGGGTTGCGAAAGAGTTGGTTGATCTGGTTCGCCCAGTGCCACGCTTTTTGAAAATACGCCAGATCGTAGCTCCAAGCATACATATCCAGACAGGCAACCCCGAGCTGCGCGTAGTCACAAAGGTAAGCCGGGAAGCGGGCGTCTCCGTCTCGATAACGCCGCAAGAGCCGCCCCGATTCGTCAACCAATGTTTGATGTAGGAACGCCAGCGCCTGCTCGGCCATGTTGCCATAGTCAGGGCGCTCCAGAACGGTCGCCGCACGCGCCATCGCGGAAATCATGAGCGCGTTCCAAGACGTGAGCACCTTGTCATCACACAGCGGGCGAACACGCTGAGCGCGCCTCGTGAGCAAGGCCTCTCTTGCAGCGGCCAAGCGATCGGGCCACTGCGCGCCGTCGATGCCATACTGCGCACAAAGCTCTTCTTCGTCGAAGCGCACGTTCAAGATGTTTTGACCTTCAAAGTTGCCTTGGGCCGTCACGCCCCACAGTGTGCCGAAGATCTCGGCCTCTTCGCTGCCCAAGACCTCGCTAAATTCTTGCGAGCCCCACACATAAAACTTGCCTTCTACTCCCTCGCTATCGGCGTCTTCTGCGGAACAAAATGCGCCTTGAGCAGTCCGTAAATCTCTGGCGACGTAGCGGAGGACATCTTCCACGATCTCTCGGAAGAAGCCATTTTGCGTGACTTGATAGCATTCCAGCGCCGCCCACACGAACAAGGCGTTGTCGTAGAGCATCTTCTCAAAGTGGGGCACCAGCCACTGGTAGTCTGTGCTGTAGCGGCACAGCCCTCCCCCGACTTGATCGTAAATGCCTCCGTCGCGCATTTTTTCTAGGGTGAACTCCACCATATACAAATCGAAGGGGTTCCCTGTGCGTCGAAAATGTCGCAAGAGCAACTGAAGCCCCATGCTCGGCGGAAACTTATTCGGGCGCTGCAAGGCAAACCCGCCATCGGTTGCGTCGAAGAGATGCCGATATTTTTGGACGGTGCTGTCCTCTGCGTCCCATCCTGGCAGCGGCGTTGTGCCTGGCTGTGGGGCAGGAGAGCGTTGCAGAAACTCCGTCAACTTTGCCGAAGCATCTAAAATTTCATGACGCTCTGTTTGCCAGTAATGCTGCATCGTCTCTAGCACGTCGCGGAAGGAGCGCAGGCCAAAGCGAGAGGTGGGAGGGAAGTACGTCCCGCCACTGATGGGGCGTCCATCGGGCATCGCGAACATATTCAATGGCCAACCGCCTTGTTGTCCCAGCGCGTGCAACGCGTCCATGTAAATTTGATCGACGTCGGGGCGCTCTTCGCGGTCGACCTTGATCGCCACAAAGTGCTCGTTGAGATACTGCGCCAATGCTGGATTCTCAAAAGACTCTCGCTCCATGACGTGACACCAATGGCAGGTCGCGTAGCCAATGCTGATCAGCAACAATTTGTCTTCTGCTTGGGCCTTCGCGAACGCATCCTCTCCCCACGGGAACCAATCCACGGGATTGTGCGCGTGCTGTAAGAGATAGGGGCTTTTTTCGTGAATAAGACGATTGGAGATTTCGGCAGACATGGGCGGAGCTCGACTGGGAGATGATGGGCGCTCTCTGAAGCAGGCTACTTCGGCGTTGAAGTTTGAAGCAAAACCTCGTACACCAGCAGCCGGTTTTTGTCACAATTTCGTAAGATTTGGGCACAGTGGCGCTTCACCACAGAGCACCACTTCACACTCTTTCATTCTGGAGTCAGCATGTATACCCCCAGCCTGCAAATTGAAGAGATCGTGGAACTCGTGCGGCAACAAGTCGAAGCGGTGCCCAACGGAGTCGCGCTGCTCTTGGTTGCCGAACACAGCGACATTGATCTGACGGCGCTGTGCGAAGCGTTGAATGCCGCAGGCGTGCAATATTTGGGGGGGCTCTTTCCCGCGTTGATTGACGGAGTGCAGAAGCGAGATCGTGGGGTGATCTGTCGTGTTCTCCCGATGCGAGAGCCGGTTCGTGTGGTGCAGGGACTGGAGAGCACAGGGGCTTATCTGGAGTCGCACCAGTGGCCAAACTACTTTTCGCAACAAGCCCAAGGCTCGGCGCTTGTGTTGGTCGATGGCTTGACGGCGAACATTGCGACGTTCCTCAGCCAGATTTATGAGAGCTTCGGCAACTCTGTCCGCTGCTTTGGAGGCGGAGCCGGTTCCCTCAGTTTGGAGCAAAAGCCCTGTTTGTTCTGCAATGAAGGTCTGTTTCAAGACGCGGCCTTGGTTGCGTTCGTGGAGTATAATTTTTCCCTCGGCGTCCAGCACGGCTGGCAACGGCTGATGGGCCCAATCATTGCGTCGCGTACGCACAAGAACCGCGTTCAAGAGCTAAACTGGCAATCGGCCTTCTCGCTCTATCAACAAGCGGTCGAAGAAGACGCCAACGTGGAAATGAACGCCGAGAACTTCTTTGGCATCGCCAAGGGCTATCCTTTCGGCATCACCCAGGAAGAGGCCGAAGATCTGGTGCGCGACCCCATTTTAGTCCGAGATGAGACAGAGCTGGTCTGCGTTGGGGAGGTCCCCGAAAACTCGGCGCTCTACATTTTGCGCGGGGAAGCGGAGTCGTTGATCGGCGCCGCGCAACGGGCCGCAGAGCAGAGCGTGCCGCCCACCGCATTCCAAGAGACGCTGGTGATTGATTGCATCTCGCGTGTGCTCTTTTTAGAAGACCAATTCGAGCAAGAATTAGTCGGCGTTCGGCAGGGAATCGGCCCGGAAGTCCCCCTGTATGGCGCGCTCACGCTCGGCGAAATCGCCTCCTATGGCCGCGGCTATTTAGAATTTTTCAACAAGACTATCGTCGTAAACTCTCTCTATGAAAAATCATGAACAAGAGATGATCCAAGACCTGACGCTGCTCTATGAATTAGCGGTCAAGAGCGGTCAGAGCTTGGATTTGCAGGAAAATGTCGAGCTTTTCCTCCGCACGCTCTTGTCGCGCAAGCAGTTGAGCTCCGCGTCTGTTTGGTTCCGCCTCTCCTATCTTTACGATCCCGAAGGAACCAAAGACGGCGAAGAGTTCAAGCTGCTCCGCTTGATCCCGTCTAGCCTCCAAAACGGAGACAACCTCCCTGCCAACAACAGCTTCCTCAATGCTCTTGGGAGGCGGCCTGTCAGCACGGTCAATCAACCGCGACCCTTCAAGGAAGGAAACTGCGAATTTTTGCCTGGCACCTATGGCATTTGTAGGCTCGGAGACGTGGGGTTCATCCTCTTGCACTCCTCGGAATTAGATGACCCGCGCTTGCAGCTGACGCAGCTGGCCAAACTTCAGACCGTCTTCCCTAAGTTCCGGCACGCGCTGGACGGGTGCATCGCCTATCGCTTGGTCAAGGAAGAGATCCAACAGCGCGCGGTAGCCGAAGCGCGGTTGCGTGAGCGCGAACAGATGCTGTTCTCGATCTTTGACAAAGCCCCCACAGGGATCATCCTGGTTGCGCCAGATGGCAAAATTATGAATGTCAACCAGCGGTTTGCCCAAATTCTAGGCTTTCAGGTCACGGAGATCATCGGCACCACCTATGAGTCACTGCTAGACAACCGAGAAGTCAGCGAATATCGCGGTGCGCTCAAACAAGTGCAGGCTGGAGAGAACGGATATTCTGGACCGCGCTGTTTTCGGAGCAGCTCTGGAGAGCCAACGTGGATTCGCGTGACGACGGCCCCCGTGAGGAATGACAAGCAAGAGCTGCTCTATGTCATCGTTCAAGGAGAAGACCAAACCGAGCTCCGCAACGCCCAGTCGCAGCTGATGCAGTCCGCGAAGCTGGCGGGCATCGGGGAAGTCTCTGCGGGCATCGCGCATGAGATCAAAACTCCGCTCGCGACGATCTCTACCACCGTGCAGAACCTCAAGATTGCGTCGCAGCTCAAGAAAGAGTTCGACCCCAAAAAGTTAGATCAGATCACCAAGATGGTCGAAAAATGTCTGGCGATTGTGAATCACATGCGGGGTTTTGCCCGCGTCTCAGACCACGAGGAGTGGGAGCTTGCCGATGTGAACCTCATCTTGCAGGACGCCTTCCTGCTGTTGCGCAAAACCTTCTACCAACACGACATTCAAATTGCAGAAGAGCTGGCCAAAGATCTCCCCAAACTCCGCTGCAATACGATTCAAATTGAGCAGGTCTTCACCAACTTGCTCAACAACGCGCGCGACGCGATGGAAGGCAAAGCGGGAGAGCGCCAGCTGACGGTCCGCACCTATGAGCAGGACAAACAAATCGCGGTTGAGTTTGAAGACACCGGCCTCGGGATGACGGCAGAGGTGCGCGAGCGCATCTTTGATTCTTTCTACACCACCAAACCCAAAGGCAAAGGCACCGGCCTTGGGATGTCGATCATTCGTGCCATCCTTGAAGACCACCAAGGCCACATCGAAGTGCGCAGCGAAGTCGGCAAAGGCACGTGCTTCAAGCTGCTGTTTCCAGTCTTTTAGCTCGTCTCTCGAACGCTTCTTCTCCTCCCCTTCGCCTCTCCATACCCATCCGCCTCTGCGCGTTGGCTCTGCGCGACCGCGTGCAGATGACGTGCAGGGCGTCAGCGCGGTCGTGGTGTTCTCACCGCTCAGAAGCGCGGTTGTGTGGGATTGCAGAGCCGCGAGGAGCGGAGGGGCAGGGGCGGAGATGTCAGAACAACCGGAGCGTGACTCCGGTCGATCATCAGGCTGATGGTTTGGGTTTGATCAGGCGGACGAGGGAAGGAGCCAACAAGCTCAGTAAGGCGAGTGCCCAGAGGACCCAGCAGATGGTGGACTCAAAAAAGATCGTAAATTCGCCGTCACTGTAGATCAACGCACGGCGGAAGTTGGTCTCGATCAAATCACCAAGCACGACTCCAAGAATCAGAGGCGCCAGCGGGAAATCAGCGCGACGCATCGCATATCCCAACAGACCGAAGAGGAGGACAAGGAGCACATCAAATTCGCTGCCGTTAATGGTGTAGGCTCCGACGACGCAGAGCATGGTAATCAGCGGCATCAAGATCCAGCGCGGCGTCTGCAGAATCCGCGCAAACAGACCGACGAGCGGCAGGTTCAAGACCAACAGAAAGAGGTTCCCCAGGAACATAGAGGCCGCCAGCCCCCAAAACACTTCTGGGTTGTTGGACAGCAACAAGGGGCCAGGGTTGATGCCGAAGCTGATCAAGCCTCCGAGCATGACGGCGGTGGTCTCACTGCCGGGCACCCCCAAAATCAAAAGCGGGATAAAGGAGCCGACCGCCGCAGAGTTGTTGGCCGACTCTGGCGCCGCGACACCGCGCAAGTCTCCTCTCCCAAAATGGTTCTCTTTGAGGATCTTCTTCTCGGTCGCATAGGCGATGAAGCTCGCGATGGTTCCCCCAGCTCCCGGCAGCACCCCCACAAGAAACCCCATGACGTTACTGCGCAACATCGTCGCCACCGAACCGATCAACTCTTGCGCGGACAGAAACAGGCTGGTGACCGGTTGCATGGGAGTGTCTTTGTAATTGGCTTGGCCCAAGAGCACCAACAGCTCGCTCACGGCGAAGAACCCAATGACCACGACGATGAAGTCGATGCCGTCGTACAGCTCCATCATGCCGAAAGTCAGACGCGAGACCCCTGTCGTGGAGTCAATGCCTACCGCCGCGATGGCCAGCCCCAGAAAGGCGGACAACATCGCTTTGGTCAAGCTGCCCAGACTAAAGCTGGACAAAGCCACAAACGCGAACACCATCAGCACAGTATATTCGGCAGGTCCAAAGTTGATGGCGAGGTCAGCCAACACGGGAGCCAAGAAGGCCAGCAAAAAGATGGAGAGCGTCCCGCCCACAAACGAAGCGACTGCAGAGATCGCCAAGGCTTTGCCACCCAAGCCCTGTTTAGCCAGCGTGTAGCCTTCCAGAGCTGTCACCGCTGCGGCAGAGGTCCCCGGAACATTTAACAAAATACTGGAGATCGAGTTGCCGTATTGCGAGCCATAATAGATCCCTGCAAAGAGAATCATCACAGTCGCGGGCGGGACGTCGAGCGTGTAGACGATGGGAAAGAGCACGGCGATTGCGTTGACGGGGCCGATGCCCGGTAACATACCGATCGCAGTGCCCAGAAAGACTCCAAGCAACAAGAAAAGGATATTTTCTCCTGTGAGCGCCACCAAGAAGCCCTCGAGGAGTAGCTGAAATGATTCGATGGAGACCTCTCAGAAGAGTTTGGGCATGCGCCCCAGAGAAATGCCGAGCAAGCTGCTGAAGAGCCCATAGCACAAGACAGACATCACCACGGCGCTGAGAACCGCTTGTTTCCAATTTGCTCCAAAGAGCCGCCCCATCATCACTAGCAGAGCGATCATCGCGGGCAAAAAACCGACATAGGGCAGCGCAAAGGTATACAGCGCAATGCCGACGCACAGCGGGCCCCGCTTGAGCCACGTGTCCCACTGTTGCGGCTCAGGTTCGTGCTCTGTGGGCCTAACAAGGAGATAGATCGCCAGGCAGGCAACCACGCCACTGACTACGTAGATCCAGTGCTGGGGGCCGATGATCCCATTATAGAAATCGGCTCGTGAGAGATAGCCCCCATACGCATAGAAAGCCGCTCCGACCAAGAGAATGAGCGCATAAACTCGGTCGTAGTGGATGTCGGTGCGGCGGCTCATTTCTGCATGAAACCGAGGTCTGCAGAGATCTTGCTGACTAGATCAATTTGGCCGCCAACGAAGTTTTCAAAATCACCCCCGAAGGACTCAAAGGGCGCCAAGCCGTTCTTTGCGCTCAAGTCTGCCCATTGAGGGGATTTTGCGACGGTTCGCACAATGTCCACCCACTCGTTGTAGCGAGCATTGGAGACCCCTTTGGGGACATAAAAACCGCGCCAGTTTGCGCCAATCACGTCATAGCCCTGCTCTCGCGCCGTCGGCACCGAAGAGAGTGCGGGGATGCGTTCGGGAGCCAGCACAGCCAAAATGCGAATGTTTCCCTGCTGTTGGTAGTCAAGCAGCTCCGAGACGTCGCCAGTGAACGCATCGGCGCGCTTGCTCAAAATTTCCAACATGGCCGTTCCCCCGTTGTCGAAGGAGATGTAGTTGATGGCGCGCAGATCTTGAACCCCGGCTTTGTTCGCCACGATCAAGACTTTCAGGTGATCCCAGCCGCCTGCTGAGCTTCCTCCAACGATGGCGGTCCGCCGCGGGTTGTTGCGCATCGCTTCCACGAGGTCACCCAAATCCTTGAATTGCGAGTCCTTGTGCACCGCGATAGCGCCATAGTCTGCGCCCAGCGCGCCCACCCAACGGACGTCGTTCGCTTTGAGGCCTGCGTACACGTTCTGTCCCAAGCGAGCCGCCGTGGCCATTGAAGCCGCGACGATCAGCTCCTGATCATCTTCTCGCTGTGTCACTACGTGTGCGTAGGCTTTGCCTCCTCCTGCGCCTGACATGTTCGTGACTTCCATGGTCCCCTCAATCAAGCCCAGGTCGCCCATGACTTGTGCGGCTGGCACGCGACAGGTGAAGTCCCAGCCACCGCCAGCACCTGCTGGGGCGATACATTCTGTGTTGGCGGGCTTGGCGAAGGCGTTGCTCCAAGTTCCCAAGGCGAGGGCCGATCCGGCGATAACGCCCAAAATTTGCTTCCACTGCTTTTTCATGTGCACTCCAAAGATGAGAAGGGTCGTGGGTTGAGGCCACTAGGTTCGTTTGCCCGCAGTCGGGAGGTTCATTGAGAGAATGCTAGGGAGGTTTCGGCTCTGCAATGAGTGGAAACTGCGGGAGCGGCCAACATAGACAGATCAATACTGTCGAACAAGTTTAAGTAGGTTAAAAAGTTTTTCCGACGTTAATTGTATTTTGTTTATTTTGTTCATCAAAAAAACTCTCATGCCGTGAGGTGTCCATGAATCGGATGTTCGGAGGCTTCGCGGTCCGTCCGCGCACTCTGCAAGGTCGGATGTTGTTGCTGATGACGCTGCTCTTGGCCTTGCTGGTGACCTCGACGTTGTTGATCACGTCTGTGCTCGTGACGTCGATTTTGGAAGAGTACATCGGGCGCACAGCGCTGAATGTCTCACGCGCGGTTTCGCTGTCTCGCGAGGTTCGTGAAGGGGTGTTGCGCCAAGACAGCGACACGGTGCAGCGCTACGCCGAGGCCGTGCGTTTGGCGACGGGTGCGCGGTTTGTGGTCGTGGGCGACCAAGAAGGGCGCCGCTTGAGCCACCCAGTCCCCGAGCGGATTGGAAAGCTCATGGTGGGGGGCGACAACACCCGAGCGTTGGAAGAGGGAGAGGCGTATGTCTCTGCCGCGACAGGCACTCTGGGGCCGTCTTTGCGAGGCAAAGTCCCGGTGTTCGGTAACGAAGGAGAGGTGATTGGGGTGGTCTCCGTTGGATATTTGCAAGACACGGTACAAGATGTCACAGAGCGATACTTGCAGCGGGTTTTGCTTTGGGTGGGAGGGTTGTTTCTGGCGGGCTGGCTGGGGACATGGTTCATCAGCAGAGCCGTGAAACGCTCCATTTTTGGCTTGGAACCCGAAGAGATCGCGCGGCTGTTTCGCGAACGGAACGCGATTTTGTCTTCGGTGCGCGAGGGCATCCTGGCCATCAACCCAGCCGGTGAAGTGACGGTTCTCAACGAGCCGGCCGCCGAGCTGCTGCAGCTGAGACCCGACCAAGCGTTACGACAGCCGATTGTGGCGTTGCTCCCTCAAACCCGGCTGTTAGAAGTCCTCAAAAGCGGAGAGGCCCAATATGACCAAGAAACGGTCATTCACGGCGTGGAAGTGATCGTCAATCGTCTACCGATGTGGGAAGACCACCGCGTGGTGGGAGTCGTCGCGAGCTTTCGGCGCAAACAAGACATAGACCGCTTGGTTCAAGAGCTGACGCAAGTGCAAGAATATTCCGAAGTGTTGCGTGCGCAAACGCATGAGTATTCCAACAAACTCCACACCTTGGCTGGGTTGATCCAGCTGGGCTCCAACCGAGAAGCGCTGGAGCTGATCGGCAGTGAGACCTCTGGCTATCAAGCGCTGCTGACGACTCTGAATGAAACGGTCCCCGACCCTCTGCTCTCTGCTTTGATTTTAGGCAAATACAACCGAGGCAGAGAGCTGAAGGTGCGGTTGCACGTGGACGCCGAGAGTCGAATGAGCCTGATCCCGCCATCCGTGAACCGAGAAAAATTGGTTTCCATTTTAGGCAATTTGCTGGAGAACGCCTTAGAAGCTGCGCAAGACCCCGACTGTGAGCGCCACGAAGCTTGGCTCTCAATGAGCGACTATGGGAAGGATCTGATTTTTGAGGTGGAAGATTCTGGAAAAGGGATTGCGCCCAAAGCCTTTCAAGAGCTGTTTGAGCGGGGCGTCTCCACAAAGACGGGAGTGGATCGCGGCATTGGGCTCTGGCTGGTGCAGCATCACCTAGAGTATTTGCAAGGGCATTTAGAAGTAGAAAACAGCGGCTTAGGAGGCATGCGGATCACAGTCTACATCCCCAAAACACCAAACATCGAGGCACATGGAATTGCAGGTTCTGATCGTAGATGATGACCTCCGCATTGCCGAAATCCATCGCAGGTATGTCGACAAAATCAAGGGCTTTCAGGTCGTGGGCATGGCCACCTCTCTGACAGAAGCGCAAGAGCTGCTAGAGGTGCTGCAACCGGATCTCATGCTGCTCGACATCTTCTTCCCGCTGGGAAACGGCCTGGAATTTCTACAGACCACCCGACAGCACCCCACCCGGGTCGACGTCATTTTGATTACCGCTGCGAAAGAAGCCACGCTCTTTCGAGAAGCTTTGCGTGGGGGAGTGTTCGACTACATCCTCAAGCCTGTGCTCTTCTCGCGTTTTGCACAGACCCTCGAGCGGTTTCGCGCGACACGTCAGCAGCTGGATCAGTTGACGCAACTAGACCAGTCGGAGGTCGACCGCATCCTGCACGTGCCCCCAACGGATCCCACGACCAGCCCAAGCGACCTCCCCAAAGGCATCGACTCCCTTACCCTTGAGAAGGTTCGACAAATCTTCGCAGGCGCAAGCTCGGTCAATTTGACCTCAGAAGAGGCGGCAGAGGTGATTGGTGTGAGCCGCACAACAGTGCGTCGCTATTTAGAGTATTTGGTAGGCGAGAACTGGTTGCAGGTGGATGTGCACTATGGAGGGGTCGGGCGACCCGAACGCCGCTACGCCTTGAAGAGCGTGTGAGGAGGACAGGCCCAGAGGCCCGTCCAAGCGAGGAGGGGATTCGTTGAAGGGTTACTGTTGGAGAAACTCTCCCTCGCGGGAATTATGCACGCAGTTAAAGTTTCCGAGATTTGGTTGCAACGCTATGTAAAGCAGAAGGTACTCCCCTTGCACCTTTATGTAGTCAGGATGAGGTAGAATTTCACTTTACATTCAGGGACTGCATGCTTTTTAACTCTTACGAATTCATCTTTCTTTTTCTCCCCATCATGTTTTTTGGCTACTATGCCCTGCTGCATCGCCGACTTATCGTCGGAGCCAAAGCCTGGCTAGTGGGCGGCAGTCTCTTTTTTTACAGCTGGTGGAATCCCCTCTATCTCCCCCTCATCCTGGCCAGCGTTTTAGTAAATTACACCATCGGCTCCTCAATCGGCGAGAAGAGAAGAGAAGAGAAGAGAAGAGAAGAGAAGAGAAGAGAAGAGAAGAGAAG
>CBFIJD010000030.1:0-40810 GCA_965662845.1 uncultured bacterium
CGAAGATTATTGAAATGTACCAAAGGAGAACCATGGGACAAGTACGAAAAAAGGTAACCTTAAAAAACAATCTGGATGTCGTCGCCTGTCTGCTTGGAGTGAAGACTCAAGAAGACATTCGCCAAAGCGAAAAAGAGCGTGGTGGGAGCATAGTCGACAATATGTTTTTTATATTCGGAAGTAATTTTTAAATTTGCACAAAAATTATTCTTAGGAAATCCGATGGAACGCGAAGAGCTCATTCAAACGATTCGAGATACCTTACCCGTCTTGTTGCAGGAAGAACCGACATTAAAAGATTGGGTTTTGCAGCTGACTCGCGGGCAGTACGCAGATCGTGAGCAAACCGAAAGTCGCTTTGATCTGCTTTTGGAAGAATTGCGTCTTGATCGAGAAGAAAACAAGCGAAAGTGGGACGAAGCGAAAGCAACAAAAAATGGGACGAAGTGAAAACAGAAAGCAACAAAAAATGGGACGAACAAAATCGAAAGTGGGACGAACAAAACCAGCAAAACAAAGACCTGCTCATTGAAATTCGGGAACAAAAGGAAAAGCTGGATCGAAAAATCGGAGGACTATGTGCCCGTTGGGGAATCGGTTCAGAGTCCGCTTTTCGGAGTGCTTTAGCCGGAGTTCTCACCAAGAGCTTTGACGTGGAAGTCCTCAATGTGAATGAATACGACGACGAAGGGGAAGTGTTCGGAAGACCTGATCAGGTCGAACTAGATATCATTATTCGTAATGGCTCCTTGTTGATTTTTGAATTAAAATCTTCGGCAGACCGTGCCCATCTTCATATTTTTAGCCGCAAGATTGCTTTCTACGAAAAGCGGCATCAGCGCAAAGCGGATCGCAAAATTTTGATTTCGCCGTTTATTCATCCTCGTGCGGCGGAGTTAGCTCCAGAGCTTGGGATTGAAATTTATGGCGACTCTACAGAAGTTCCTTTGTGAAATTGCTAAATACTGAACACTCCATAATTTCTGGAAAATTAGAATTTTGGGAGCATTACGCGGAGTATCACGGCTGGCGACATCCTGCATCGCGGGCATCCACAACTTGGTTACGGCAACAGTCAAAAGACTTTTTTGAATAGAGGGTCGTCACTTTTCAACCATGGTCGCCGAAGCTCCCAGCACTCCGGTCAGGCTTCCGGTCTTTTGTGGCACACCCCCTAGAAAACAAGCGGACGGCACTCGAAACACTCTCCCAGATTACCGATCTCTACGCCGACAACGTGCCCGATGCTTTGGCACGGTGGCACACGGTGACCCTGCGCTCTTCAGCACTTCATTATGGAGTATCGGGATCGTGAACCACTCCGCTTGGGAGTTGCCGCTACGCGACACGCCGCAGCAGCAGCCCTTTCAAATACTCGCCCTCCGAAAAATGTAACATCGCGGGATGATCGAGATCAGCGTGAAAGCTCTCCAGCACTTGCGCTGTGGCGCCGGCGTCCACCGCGCTCCCTGCGATGATCTTGCGGAACAACTCCGCGCTCACTCCTCCCGAACAGCTAAACGTCGCGAGCAAGCCGTTGGGGCGCAGCAGCTTCAGCGCCCACAGGTTGATGTCTTTATAGGCCCGAGAAGCGCGCTCGGCGTGCTGGGCTGTCGGCGCGAACTTGGGCGGATCCAGCACAATCAGGTCGAACTGTCGCGCCTGATCTCGGAACCGGCGGAGCTGCTGAAACACATCCGCTTGCAGCCACTCGCAACGGGCCTCATCGAGATGATTGTCCGTCACATTTTGCCGCGCCAAGGCCAAGGCTTCGGCAGAACTGTCCACGGAAACGACGGACGTCGCGCCGTTTTGCAACGCCGAGAGCGAGAAGCCTCCGCTGTAGCAGAAGCAGTTCAAGACCTCTTTGTCGGCTGCGAGCGCCCCGACCCGCCTGCGATTTTGGCGTTGATCCAGGTAGAAGCCCGTCTTCTGTCCAGAGACCACATCGACGCGGTACGAGATCCCGTGCTCTTCAATTTGGAGCGTCTCCGGCAGGCTCCCCGTGAGCAGCCCTGTGCGCGGTTCCAGACCTTCCAAAATGCGGACGTCGGCGTCTGAGCGCTCAAAGAGGTTCTCAATGCCGGTGAGCTCGGTGAGCAACGCTGGCAACTCGTCACGCCACGCTTCCATGCCTGCCGACAAAATCTGCACCACCAACACGTCTGCGTATCGATCGACTATCAAGCCGGGGAGTCCGTCGGCTTCGCTATGCACCAGGCGCTGCGCGTTCCCGCTGTGCGAGAGGGATCTCCGCTGCTGCAGAGCGTTAGCCAGCTTGGCGCGGAGCCAGTCTCGGTCAATCGACTCGTCTTCCTCGAAGCTCCAGAAGCGCAAACGAATTTGGGACTGCGGGCTCCACGCCGCCCACCCCAAAAACTGCTTGGTCGCGTCCACCACGCGCACGACTTGTCCCGATGTGGGCTCGCCATCCACGCGGTCAATGGCGCCAGAGAACAGCCACGGATGGCGCTGTCGGGCAGACTTTTCGCGTTTGGGCTTGAGCTGAATGGTGAGCAGGGCAGCGGTCATGGTGTGGACTCAGTGAGGGCAAAGAAAAACGAGATGCTGCGCCGCAACATTTTCCGACAAAAAGTCGCCAAAACTTGCAGGGAAGGCACAACGCTAGCGCGGCAAGCGCGCAAAAAAAGTCGTAACCTTCTGTCTCTCCTCCCGAAATCGCAAGCTACGAAATGGATCTCGCACGCAAGCGCTACTATCGACGCGGCGCCGTCTTATTGGCGGTGTGGCTCACCGTCTGGGTCAGCGTCACTCTCGTCTGGAACCACTTTGACATGGATCGACGCATCATCGCCGAGGTCTGGTCTCCCGAAACAGGCTGGGCGCTGGGCAAACAAGAGCCGTGGGCTTGGCTGCACAAGTACGGCACAATGCCCGGCTTCTTGCTCACCTTTGCCCTGCTGGTCGTGTGGTATCGCTCCCTCCACTCACGCAAATGGGTACGCTTCCGCCGTTATTTTCTCCTCTACAGCCTGACCTCCATCGTCGGCGCGGGGCTGATCGTCAACGCGTTGCTCAAGGAATACACTGGGCGCCCTCGTCCGCGTGAAGTCATCGAATTTGGGGGACGCTGGGAATACAAAGCCGCGCTGGAGTTAGGAACCGCCGGACAGGGGCAGTCCTTTCCGTGCGGACACTGCACGATGGGGTTTGTCTTCGCGTCAGGCGTGATGTTGTGGACGACGTCTCCGCCGTTAGCGCTGGGTTTGCTTGGGGTGGGCCTCACGTATGGAACGATCGTCAGCACCGCTCGGTTGTTTCAAGGGGCGCATTACGTCAGTGACGCGTTCTGGTCGTTAGGCGTGTTGGGCGCGACCTTCATCGTGCTGTTCTTCTTTGTGCTGCAACCGCCGCTGTCTGAGCGAGAAGAGTTCCGGCCGCTGTCCCGACGCGAGAAGTGGCGCTTGGGGGGCGGCATCGCCGCGTTCTTGCTGGTGATGACCGCGCTATATCTGACACGCCGCCCCTTCTTTGAAGAGCACCGCAAAGGCGTGGACGTCGCAGAGTCCATTCAGCAACTTGAGATCCATTCGACCCTGACGGGGGATGAGTGGACGATTGAATATGTCCCCACAGCCCGCGTGCAGCTGTCGCTGCAAGCCTCTGGTTTCGCGTTCCCCCAATCAGAACACGAGCTGGCGTGGCGCGCTGAGGCGCGAGAGGAGACGCTGCGCTTGGTGGTTGAGACAGAATCTTTCGGTTATTTTTCTGAACTGCGCGAAGAGGCTGTGCTGCAAGTTCCAGAGCGTCTGCGCGAACACCTCACCTTCTCTGCCGAGCGCCCCTGATGCGTCGTCTGCTCAACATCCTCGTCGTGGACTCCATCCGCGAGCTGATCAAGTACAAATCCTTTTTTTTACTCGTTGCGGCGTTGTTGATCGCAGATCGCGTGCTGCGCAGCTATGTGAGCGTGAGGCCGGAGGGGCTGTCGCTGCCGTCTGCGAACGACATGGACGCGGCGGCGGCGTGGGTGTTCACGGAGTCGGTCGGGTTGTTTGCGAGCTGGCTGCTGGACTGGCGCACGTTGTTGATCGGCGGGGTTTTGTTTGTGGCGAAGCAGATCACGTCGATGTGGCCGACGAACGACATGCGGATGATGCATCGTCACGAAGGCGGTAAGATGCGTATTCTCCACTCGCTGCAGAGCCTGCGTTGGCAGCAGTTCGCTTGGGACGCGATGGCGGTCTCGTCGGTGCTCACCCTGTCGGCGGTGTGGGGCGGAGTTGGATATTTGCTGGGGCTGTGGGTGTGGCAAACGACAGGGTCAGCGTTCAGTTTATTGCTGCCTGGCGGAATGGTGGGGGTGGTCTGGCCGATTGGGATGGCGGGCTTCAGCTACTCGTCAAAGTTGGCGGTGTTGAGCAATGGCTTCCCTGAGAAAGCGCGGCTGTTCTTTCAGCTGTTCTCCAATCGGCGGGTGCTTCTCTATTCGTGGGTGTTTTATTTAGCGAGGATCTTCATCTCGTTGCTGTTTGTGCTGATCATCCCGATTTTTTCCATGCTGACGCTGGAGAATTTTCTGTTGCGCATCTTCATTGCGTCGATCTCAGCAGCGCCTGCCTATTCGTATGTGAAGATGGCCTCGTTCAAGTTCTTCTTAGAGGTCTATCGTCCCTATCCGGAGGTCCGACGAGAGTACGCCGCTTACTACAAGACCACCGCGACTCCTGAGGCGATGCCGACCTAGACCTCGCTCTTTGGCGGCGGCACCGCACCGTTACCAGTGGTTGGCGAGGCGAACACCTTTGGCTACGCCAAGATCCGTGATGAAGGCGCCTCTAAGGAGAGCGGCAACCGCAGCGTGAAGACGCTGCCTCGACCGACCTGACTCTGCACCTCCACGCGGCCTTGATGCACCTGCATGATGTGCTTCACGATCGCCAATCCCAGCCCCGTTCCTCCCAGTTTTCGACTCCGCGCGGCGTCCACACGATAGAAGCGTTCAAACAGCCGCTCCAGATGCCGTGGGTCAATCCCGCAACCTTCGTCTGACACGCGCACTAGGCAATCTTCCTCCTCTAGCAAGACCTGAACATGGACAGTCTTTTCGGGGTCGCTGTATTTGATGGCGTTGTCGATCAGGTTGATCAGCGCTTGCTCTATCAGTTGGGGGCTGACTTGCAACCGCAGATCTTCAGGGCAGCGCTGCTGAAGCTGGATGTTCTTCTCACGAGCTTTGAGTTCACAGGCTTGAATCGCCTGACGCACGAGTGGAGCGAGTCGTTCCGACCCCAAATGCAGCTCCATTTGCTCTTTGTATTCAATCTGTGAGAGCAACAGCAGATCGTTGATGATAGTGTTCAGACGATCCGCGTGCCGCATGATGATGTTGAGAAACCGTTGCGCGGTCTCTGGGTCTTCAACTGCGCCATCGCTCAGCGTTTCTACGGCCCCTTTGATCGAGGTGATCGGCGTTTTCAGCTCGTGAGACACATTGGCCACAAAGTCGCTGCGCACGTTCTCAAGGTGTTTGAGGCGGGTGATGTCGTTGAGCACAATCAAAGCGCCGATTTGCTTGCCCGTCACATCGCGCAGCGGGGTGCCGTGCGCTTGCAGGTGTCGCGCTTTGCCGTCTGGCCCGCGCAAGGTCAGGTCTCGTTCGAGTGAGCCTTCATGCTCCAGCGACTCATTCACAAAGTTGGTCAGGTGATAGTTGCGCACGACCAGGTGCAGGTCGCGGCCAATCGACGGTTCCCGCTGGATGCGAAACAAGCGGGCGGCGGCTCGATTGAGGTTCAAGACGCGGTGATAATTGTCCACAGCGAGGAAGCTCTCTTCCATACTCGACAAAATGGCCTCTCGCTCGCTGCGCTGTTGCACGACCGCTTGAATCCGCTCGTTTAATTGCCGGGCCATGTCGTTCAGCGTCAACGCTAGCGCCCCCATCTCAATGGAATCGGGGACCGAAAGTTTGCGTTGTAGCTCTCCACGCGCGAAGCGTTCAGCGCCTTCTCGCAGCTCTTCTAGCGTGTTCCGAAAACGCCCTGCCACCCAGAGACTGGCCAGCATGGTGAGTCCCAAAATCACCAAGACGCCGAAGAGCATGCGGATACGCAGGGCTTGCAAGGGCTCGTTGACACTAGAGAGGGGGACCGACGTGCGAATGATGGCGTTGAGCGTGGCGGGTTCGACCCGAATCGGATAGGCGGCCCAGAGCGCCTCCTCGCCAAAGGCAGGGTTGAAGCGCAGGTCGATGAAGCGGGCGCCGCTGATCGCTGCGCGCACCTCAGGCCAACTGTATTCGTTGCGGCGTTCTTGGCTGTCGACAAATGAGTCGCCGAGGAGGTCTCCGTTGGGAGCAAGAATCGATACGTGCAGGCTGGTCA
Organism: uncultured bacterium; assembly: GCA_965662845.1. Taxonomy (GTDB): domain Bacteria; phylum SAR324; class SAR324; order SAR324; family NAC60-12; genus JCVI-SCAAA005. Next base: position 6,348 of record CBFIJD010000030.1, read on the forward strand.
GTTCGCCGAGCTCTGAGCTTAGCAGGACGAAGTTGGTGTTCGATGACATTTGAATCTGTCGCTTCAGACGCTCTGCGGCCAGCAACGTGCGCGCGCGGAGCTCGCTCTCGAGGCGCTCTAGCGCAAATTTTTGAAAGCTGTTGTCAATATACCACGAGAGCAGGAGCAGGCCGAACAGGATGATGAACAGAAACGGGGGATAGAACTGCCAGAGGAGAGACCGTCTGGGCATGTTAGTCCTGCCCTTGAAAGCGATAGCCAATGCCGCGCACCGTCTCAATCAGGTGCCCCGCGTCGCCCAACTTTTTGCGGAGTCCCACGATCTGCACGTCAATCGCGCGGTCAGTCACCACATAGCTCTCGCCACGAATCGAGTCGATGATTTGATCTCGTGTGTAGACCCAACCAGGATGGCGGGCTAGAAAGTGCAGAATGCGAAACTCTGTGGGCGTGAGGGGGACCGGTTCACCCATGTGCAGGGCTTGGTGTCGCCCTGGGTGAATCTCTAATGCCCCGAGGCGGATCGTCGAGTCATCTTGCGGAAGCTCTCGCTGCCGTCGTCGCAGCACTGAGCCGAGACGCGCCAGCAGCACACGAGGACTGAACGGTTTCACGACGTAGTCATCTGCGCCCAACTCCAACCCGGTGACAATGTCGGTTTCTTCGCCTTTGGCTGTCAACATCACCACCGGGATGCTCTGCGTTTTTTCGTCTTGTTTGAAGATTCGGCAGAGATCGAGACCGCTGATGCCTGGGAGCATCAAGTCGAGGAGGATAAGGTCGGGGGGCTGTTGACTCACCAGATGACGGGCTTCTTCGCCGCTGAGCGCTTCGCGGACACGATAGCCTTCTTTTTCGAGGTTGTAGCGGATGACCTCTAAAATATCCTCTTCGTCTTCCACAATGAGGATGCATTTCTTTGTCATAGCGACTCTGCTATAAGGGTGATTGGGAATGACGGAGGCCAGATTAGGGCTCCAGACGAAAAGACCAAGATGAAAAAAGGTGGAAATGAATTTACCGACCCAAATGCGCGCGATCAGCGTGCGCAGTCCAGGAGGCCCCGAACAGCTCACGCTCGTGCAGTTGCCGTTGCCGGTTCCTCAAGCAGACGAGGTGCTGCTGCGTGTGACCGCCGCAGGTGTCAATCGACCAGACCTCTTGCAACGAGAGGGGATGTATCCGCCTCCTGCCGGCGCTTCCCCAATACTGGGCTTAGAAGTCTCTGGCGAAATTGTCGCAGTCGGAGCGAAGGTCTCTGCTGAGCGCCTCGGCGAGCGCGTTTGTGCCTTACTGCCGGGGGGTGGCTACGCGGAGTATTGTGTGGCGCACGTGGGGCTATGCCTGCCGATCCCTGCAAAGGTCAGTGAACAAGACGCTGCGGGGTTGCCCGAGACCGCCTTCACGGTGTGGTCCAACGTTTTTGAGATCGGGAAGCTGCGAGCCGGTGAGCGACTGCTTGTGCATGGCGGCTCCAGCGGAATCGGCGTGATGGCGATTCAGTTGGCGAAGGCGCTGGGCGCGCAAGTGCTCGTCACCGCTGGGACTCAGGCAAAATGTGATTTTTGCGTAGAGTTAGGCGCCGACTTGGCCATTCCCTACCGGCAGCAAGACTTTGTGACCGAGGTGCAAGCCTTCACCGGAGGCTCAGGAGTCGACGTGATTTTGGATATGGTGGGAGGAGATTACATCGCCAAAAACGTGGAGTCGCTTGCCCAAGGTGGTCGGCTCGTGCAGATCGCGTTTTTGCAAGGCCCTCAAGCAGAGGTCAACTTTGTGCCCTTCCTGATGAAAGGCGTCACTATGACGGGGTCGACCTTACGCCCTCGCCCGGTGGCAGAGAAAGCCCGACTCGCGCGTGAGGTGCAGCGACACGTGGGGCCGTTGCTCGCCGCTCAAAAGGTGCGCCCAATCACTCACCAGACGTTTCCGTTAGCCGAAGCTGCAGAGGCTCATATAATGATGAAGCGCAGCGCTCATCTGGGCAAACTTCTCCTGACGTTTTGAGACTCTTCTTCCCCAGCCCAACCGCATGACTCCTTGCTGATCTTGTGCGGTTGAAGTCCCTCTGCCTGCGACCAGGCATCTCCCCCCTCCAGACGCTCTCTGACAAGAGTTTTCTCATTTTTGTTGTTCAAAATTTAATCAATACGAGCCACTAACCTGCATAAGTTTGCGCGGCCGTGTTGTGGCTCGAGCTTCGCGGCAAGTAGGCAAACAGGCTGACTTCAGCTGCAAATAACAACTTTGATAGCTATTCAGGGGTTGCTCTGCGTTTTGATTTAATAATTTTTATCTAAAATCTAATCAGCACAGAAATCTTAAATTTTGAGCAGAGGGGTCTCGCCTAATTTTTTGTTGTCCAAAATTTTTATTGCACATTATCTGAGTTTCTCGTACAAACCCCCTGCATTTCTGACAAAAGAAAATTGTCGCTAAAACTGAATTTATCGTGAGATTTCAGTATCTTCACGGTTTGTCAGGTTGAGCGGCACACGATTTTCTGAGTGACGAAAGTGTTAGATTTTTCACAATTTTCTAACAGAGATCCATCTTTTGGCAGCATTTGGGTGCCATGACAGCAATCTCGGTTGCCAGAGTCTCCGCAACAAGATCGCAGTCGTAGAAGGCTGTGTCCCGGCATCAACGCCGGATTTTTTGTCTTCATAGTCCAATTATTTTGGGAGGAATCATTTATGTCTGAGAAGAAAAACGTCCTGACGAGCAACTGGTCACGTCGCAACGTTATCAAAGCCAGCGCTGCTGCTTCTGTCGCTGCGAGCTTTCCCCAAATTTGGGTGAAAGAAGCGTGGGCGCAAGGCAACTTCCGCAACAACCCTGGCAACAGTCCGATCGTTAAGTTTGGTTTCAACGTACCACAGTCTGGGCCGTACGCGGATGAAGGTGCGGATGAGCTGCGAGCCTACCGCTTGGCGGTGAAGCACCTCAACGGCGAAGGAGACGGCGGCATGTTGAACACGATGAAGCCGACCATGCTCAAAGGGAACGGGGTGTTGGGCAAAAAAGTGGAGTACGCCACAGGTGACACACAGACGAAGTCAGACGCGGCTCGCTCGTCGGCAAAGCGCCTCATCGAGAAAGATGGTGTGATCATGTTTACCGGCGGCTCTTCTTCGGGTGTGGCCGTCGCGGTTCAGGCTTTGGCCCAAGAGATGGGAATCGTCTTCATGACCGGCTTAACCCACTCCAATGACACGACGGGGAAAGACAGACGTCGCTACGGTTTCCGCCACTTCTTCAACGCCTATATGTCTGGAGCCGCGCTGGGTCCAGTGCTGCGCAACCGGATGGGGAACGAGCGCCGCGCCTATCACTTGACGGCAGACTACAACTGGGGCTGGACACAAGAAGAGTCCATCAAGAACGCGACGGAGAACTTGGGTTGGCAGACGGTTCAAGCCGTACGCACGCCTCTCGGCGCGGGTGACTTCTCACAGTACCTGACGCCTGTTCTGAACTCGGGCGCAGACGTCCTCATCCTCAATCACTATGGCAAGGACATGGTGAACTCGCTGTCGCAGGCCGTACAGTTTGGAATGCGCGACAAGCAAGCAAACGGCAAAGACTTCCAGATTGTTGTGCCTCTCTTCTCCCGCCTGATGGCGCAGGGTGCCGGCTCCAACATTAAGGGCATCCTCGGATCGACCAACTGGAACTGGTCACTGAAAGATGAAGCTTCCTTGGCCTTCGTGAAGTCTTTCGGGCAAGAGTATGGCTTCCCACCATCGCAGGCGGCACACACCTGCTACGTCCAAGCGCTCCTCTATGCAAACGCCTGTGAGATGGCAGGTACGTTCTATCCACCTGCGGTCATCAAGCAGCTGGAAGGCTTCAAGTTCGATGGCATGGGCAACGGCCCCACCGAGTATCGTGCCGAAGACCACCAGTGCTTCAAAGACGTCCTCGTTGTGCAAGGGAACCAAAACCCAAGCAGCCAGTTCGACCTCCTCGAGGTCGTTCAGCAAGTTCCACGGTCTCAAGTCGAATACGACCCCAGCCTTTTTGGCGGTGAACTAGGCCCCTACGAGGTCTAACACCTCTCTTCGCCGTCTCCATGAGGGAGGCGGCCCTCCCCGTTTTCATTCGACTGGACTCCTTCCAACACTTACCACCTGAGCACCGATGGACGATTTATTTTTGCAGGTCCTCAACGGCTTAGACAAAGGTGGCGCTTACGCTCTGATTGCTCTCGGGTTGACCCTCGCGTTTGGAACCCTCGGCGTTGTGAACTTCGCGCATGGTGCGTTGTTCATGATGGGGGCCTTTTGTGCCGTTACGTTGCAACAATTGCTGACGATTTCCAAGCGCGTACGTGACGAGAGCATCACCTTTTTTGAAGCTTACAAAGAGGAACCTTATTTGACGATTTGGTTCGGAGACACCGGCCAGATGGTGATTGATTACGTAGTTCCGCTCTCCGTCTTGATTGCCATTCCAATCATGTTGTTGGTTGGTGTGGCGATGGAGCGCGGCTTGATCCGCTATTTTTACAAGCGCCCGCACGCCGAGCAGATTCTGGTGACTTTCGGGTTAGCGATTGTGCTGCAAGAGATCATCAAATCTTTCTATGGCGCCAACCCAATCCCGATTAGTGCTCCGGAGACGGTCGCAGGGAGCGCCCCCGTTGGCAATTGGTTTGGGCTTGATCCAAACATCGTCTACCCCTGGTGGCGCCTCATTTACTTGCTGTTCACCGTTGGCATTGTGGGAGGGGTCTTCGCCTTCTTGAACTACACCACCTACGGCATGGTGGTGCGCGCGGGGATGCAAGACAGCGAAACGGTCGGCTTGCTGGGCATCAACATTGAGCGGCGCTTCACGATTGTCTTTGGCATCGCCGCGATTGTGGCTGGGCTAGCGGGAGTGATGTATACGCCGATTTTGCCGCCGGACTATCACATGGGGATGGACTTCTTAGTGCTGTCTTTCGTGGTGGTGGTCGTCGGGGGAATGGGGTCGCTCGAAGGCGCGGTCGCCGCCGGATTCCTGCTGGGCATCTTGCAGTCTTTCGCATCGATGAACGAAGTGAAGAGCATTCTCCCAGGAATTGACCAAGTCATCATCTACTTGGTGGCGGTGGTGATTTTATTGACTCGCCCGCGTGGATTGCTGGGGCGCAAAGGCATAATGGAGGGCTGAGCTATGAACTTACAAGCGAATGAAGGCAAGGTCATGCTCATCTTCTCGGCGGTGGTGTTGCTGATGCCGATTTGGATGATCCCATTTGGGGCGGCTTATCCTGACCTGCTCCAGAAGTTTGCGATCTTTGGTGTGTTTGCCGTGGGGTTCAACATTTTGTTTGGGCTCACCGGTTATCTGTCGTTCGGACACGCGGCGTTTTTGGGGATCGGCTCTTACACAGCGGTGTGGAGCTTTAAGCTGCTGACGATGAATGTCCTGCCTGCGGTGATCTTCGCCGTGCTGTTGTCAGGGTTGTTTGCGGCGTTGATCGGCTACGTCAGTCTGCGGAGAACGGGGATCTACTTCTCGATCCTGACGCTGGCGTTTGCGCAGATGTCTTACAACCTCGCGTACTCTGTGCTCACCCCAATTACGAACGGGGAGACCGGCTTACAGTTAGAGCAGAGCGACCCCCGCATCCTTGACCCAGCCTCCGATTCGGGAGCGCTCCCGATCACAAACCTTTTTGGCCTTGAGATGAGCGGCTATCCGGGCTTCTACTTCTGTGCGGTTGTCTTGATTGCTGCGTTCTACATTGCGATGCGCATCACCTATTCTCCGTTTGGGCTCGCGCTGCGCGCGATCAAATCGAACCAAGTGCGCATGATGTACACCGGCTTTCACACTCGGCCCTATATGATGACCGCGTTTGTGATCTCGGGCATGTATGCGGGCTTAGCCGGGGCGCTGCTTGCGGTCACCGATCCCTTAGCCGGCGCGGAGCGGATGCAGTGGACTGCATCGGGAGAAGTCGTGCTCATGACGATCTTGGGCGGGGTTGGGACCTTGTTCGGGCCGCTGCTAGGAGTCGTGATCATCAAGTACTTTGAAAACATCTTCTCGTCCTTCAACAAAACGCTCCTCAGTGATTTCTTCGATTTCTTGCCGGACTTTTTGATCGCGCCGTTGGTAAGCGTCTTGAGCTTGTTCGTAGGCGAGGGCTGGCACTTAACGCTGGGGGCGCTGTTCATGATCATCGTGATCTTCCTCCCTGGTGGCGTTATCGAAGGGATCATCCGCCTTGGGAAGATCATCCGTGAGAGCGCGCTCGGTGGCTATCCGTATCCACGCGATCTGATTAAGAAGAAAGCGCTGGAGCAGGAAGAGAAGCGTAGGAAAGCCGAGGAGGTCATCCAAAAAGCCGAAGGAGGCTCATGAGTAAAAACGCAGGAACACGGGCGATCCTCGATGTGAAAGGCGTGAACAAAAGCTTCGGGGGCTTGAAGGCGCTCAACGAGGTCGTCTTCGAAGCGAAGGAAGGCGAGACGCACGCGATCATTGGCCCAAATGGCGCTGGGAAATCGACCTTCCTCAACGTGTGCATCGGCAAGTTAGTGCCCGACACCGGCACCGTGATGTTCGACGACCAATCCATGACTGGTAAGCAGCCGCATGAGATCAACCAGGCGGGGATTGTGCGGGTGTTCCAAACACCAGAAATCTTCCCCGACCTCTCGATCTTGCAGAATGTGATGATCTCTGCGTTTGCCAAGCGCGATGGGCACTACTGCTTCAACGCGTTCGTGCGTCTCAACTCTGAAAACGAGCTGCGGGACGAAGCGGAGCACATCTGCGAAGACCTGGGGATGGGCGACATGCTGCACGAGCTGGCAAATAGCCTCTCGCGTGGCGACAAACGCCGGATGGAGCTGGCGATGTCCTTGATTCAGCATCCTAAATTGCTGCTCTTGGATGAACCAACCGCCGGAATGTCACGCATGGACACCAACCGCACGATTGAGCTGCTGACCCAGATCAAGGAGCGCGGCATCACCAAGGTGATTATTGAGCACGACATGCACGTGGTCTTTAGTTTGGCTGATCGGATTTCTGTACTCGCGCAAGGGCATGTCATCGCGACGGGCTTGCCCGATGAAATCCGCACGAGCCCCAAAGTCAAGGAAGCTTATCTGGGAGGAAGCGCCGATGAGTAACGCAGTCGCACAAGAGGAAACCAAGCCTCACATCTCTAAAATTCCACTCGGCGAGCGACGTCAATATGCCTTCTTCTCCTGTTGGGAGTTACAGGCGTTTTACGGCGAGAGCTACGTGGTGCAAAACATCAGCTTTGACATTCGCGAAGGCGAAGTGTTGGCGCTGCTGGGACGCAACGGCGCAGGGAAAACCTCGACCTTGCGCACCATTGCCCGGGCGGCAAATCCAGCGTTGCGCCACGGAGAGATCTGGCTGAACCACCAGCCCATTCACGAAATGGAGTCTTACCAAGCCGCGCAAATGGGGATTCAGTTGGTGCCCGAAGATCGACGGATCATCCCGGGGCTGACCGTCGAGGAAAACCTCAAGCTCGCGCAAATTGAAGAGCCGCACGGCTGGTCCATTGAGCGCGCGTATGAGTCCTTCCCCCGCTTGGCCGAGCGGCGGAATCAAGAAGCCATCACGATGTCAGGGGGCGAGCAGCAGATGTTGGCCGTGGCGCGTGCGCTGGTGCGAGACCTCAAGCTGTTGATGCTCGATGAACCTTACGAAGGGCTGGCGCCCGTCATTCGTGAGGAGATCGCGCGCATCGTTATCGACATCCGCGATCTTGGCATTACGACAATTATTGTGGAGCAAGACGCGATGGCAGTCCTGCAATACAGCGACCGCGCGGTCATCCTCGACAGCGGAGAAGTCGCCTTCTCTGGCTCCGCAGCCGAAGTGCGAGATAACAACGAGCTTCGCGAACAATACCTCGCCGTCTGACCTTTCTTTGCCAACGTGTCTTCCCGCTCTGGGAGGACACGCTTCCCTTTGTTTTCCTTCCTGAGACGCTAGGCTTTGCATGACGGGTCGCTCCTCGTCCAAGCCGTGGCGCCTGACTTCTCCTCAAAACCTGTCTATGTGACTCGGAGGCTCCAAAAGGGCCCTCGTCGGACGCCTTTTAGCGCGCTTCCAACAAAGATTTGCCTACAAAACAAGCGGATGCAATCAACACGATGCACGCGCCCGTGGTGAGGTCTGCGTAGTAGGAGAGAGTGAGACCAGACAGGCTGAACAACAGAGAGAGCACGCCAGACCCGACCATCAAATGCGACAGAGACGTCAGGCGGTCTTCAAGCAGATACGGCGGGATGGTGAGCAGAGCCAGCACCAAGATGATACCAACGAGTCGAATCAATAACACGATCGCGCAAGCGAGCAGCCCCAGCAGGAGCAGGTGCACGGTGCGCGTGGGAACTCCACTCACTTGGGCAAATTCGGCGTCAAAGCTGTATCCCAGCAGCGGGCGATAGGCGATCAACACACTGCCGACGATCAGCCCGTCAATGCCAAGCATCCACCATAGATCGGATGCAGGGATCGCCAGGATGCTACCAAAGAGGTAGCTCATCAGGTCGCCTTGATAGCCCGGCGTGAGGTCCATTAACAAGACGCCGAAGGCCATTCCTGACGCCCAGAGCACGCCGATGATGGTGTCGGTACGATGCTTTTTGTGCTGTGAAATCCACCCCATCGTCAGCGCCCCTGCCAACGTGAACGCCAGCATCACCGGCAACACTGGCAAGCTCAACCACAACGCCAGCCCCACGCCACCATACGCTAGGTGCGAGACCCCTCCCGCCAGAAAAGTCATCCGATTGACCACGATCAAGGTGCCGAGCACGCCACAAGCAACGCTGATGAGCGCAATCGCCAGCAACGCGCGCTGCATGAACGCAAACTCAAACGCTTCGAGCATTAGGCGACATCAGCAATGGCAGGGTGGCCAGGAACGGCGCTACAAACCTGGGGAAGTTCGTGGGAACACATCGCGTGCAGCACTTGTTCGTTGATTTCGGGGCGAGGGTGGAAGTGCAGCTTGCGGTTCACCGTCGCGATGGACTTCGCCACGTGCGGCACCATACTCAGATCGTGGGTGATGACAAGCAGGGTTTTGTCACGATTCAGTTCCCCTAGCAGCGCGTAGAGCTGCTCTTTGGCGTTCACATCAAGGCTGGCGGTGGGTTCGTCTAAGAGCAGGACCGCTGGGTCACTCATCAGAGCCCGGGCGATCAAAACGCGCTGTCGCTGCCCGCCCGAGAGCGCCGCCCAGCGTCGTCTGCGAAGCTCGCTCACCCCCACACGCTCCAGCATCTCTTCCGCTTTGCGCTTGGTGTTTCGGGAGAACCCCCAGCCCCACGTCCGCGCCTCGGCGCTTCCCAACGCGACGACCTCCTGCACCTCAATGGGAAACTGCTGCGCGCCACCGTGGGCTTGTGGGACAAAGCCGATGCGTCCAGCGGCTTGGCCAGGGAGCGCGTTGAGCACACGGATGCTCCCCGACTTGGGTGCGAGCAGCCCGAGTATCAGGCGAAACAACGTGGATTTCCCCCCTCCATTGGGGCCTAACACCGCGACAAAGTCCTGCTGACCAACTCGCAGCGTCACATCTTCAAGTACCGGTTGTTCGGGAGTATACGCGAAGTGTACGCGTTGCAGTTCCACGGCCCACATCTCAGCTCTCCTTTTGGTTGGCGCGATGTAAAATCTCGGCAATGCCGCGTAAGTTCTGATGCCAATCAGGGTCAAGTGGGTTCGTCCTGATGACTTCTCCGCCCAAAGCCTCCGCAATCGTCTCAGCGAGGCGGGAAGAGCGTTGCTGATCTGCCCAGACAGTGCGGATTCCCAGCTCTCGCGCTTGCGCAATGATCTCTTGCAAACGAGCTGGTTTGGGTTCCTTGCCTTCAAACTCAATCGCAATTTGGCGTAAGCCGTATTCATTGGCAAAGTAAGTCCACGCTGGGTGAAAGACCAAAAACGCCGCCCCTGCGGGTAAACCCCGGAGCTGTTGTCGGATGGAATCTTCCGTCTCGTCAAGCTCTCTGAGGAAGCGAGCGTGATTTTGGCGGAAGCTCTCTGCGTGGGCTGGACGAGCTTGGATCATCGCGTCACGCATGACGACCGACATCGCGCGGACATTGCGAGGCGAGAGCCACAGGTGGGGATCGTTTTCCATCTCGTTGTTCGCGTGCGCTGCGTGGTCGTCGGCTCCGTGATGCTCAGCTGCGTGGTCGTCGGCTCCGTGATGCTCAGCTGCGTGGTCGTCGGCTTCGTGATGCTCAGCTGCGTGGTCGTCGGCTCCGTGATGCTCAGCTGCGTGGTCGTCGGCTTCGTGATGCTCAGCTGCGTGGTGGTGATGCGCTTCCGTGCGCAGTCGAGGCATCCCTGCCGTGAGCGTTATCACCTGCATGCTGGGACGCAAGTCCGTCAAGCGGGGCGCCCAAGTTTGTTCGATTTCCATCGCGCTCATCGTAAACAACAGCTCGGTCTGTGTGAGCGAGCGCATCTGAGAGGGGCGGGGTTCGTAGATGTGAGGATCCGCCCCAACTGGGACCAACGAATTTACTGTGACGTGCTCACCGCCGATCGCCTGCGCGAAGGTTTGTAGCGGTGGAATCGTCACCAAAATGGTCAGCGGCTTCGCCCAAGCTGTAGTCGTGAACGCGAGGAGTAAGAGCAGGGAAAATACGAGTTTCATCGGGGAGGTACTCCGTAAAGAAGAGAGGGAAACACAGGGCGTTTTTCGCAAACGGATTGCAAAAGTATGATGATCCGAGTAAACAAGTCAACTGCTTTTGCAGTTCATTTGCAGAAATTGCAGCTCAAACCATTCTTTCTGAGGAGTCTTTCAATGAAGTCAGCCGATTGGGTTCGTGGCATAGGAGTGGCGGTCATGTTGGTCAGCTCCACATCTTTCGCGCAGGCAGAGCGTTTTGCGGAGGCTCATGTCCATGGGGAAGCGGAGTTGAATGTGGTGTTAGACGACAAGCAGGTGCTGCTGGAGTTCGTCTCGCCAGCGTATAATTTGGTCGGTTTTGAGTATCGTCCCCAGACCCCCGAAGAGCAGGAGGCTGTGCGCCAAGCTATGCAGCGGCTAGAGGCTCCTGAGAAGCTGTTCCGCTTGTCTCCTGATGCAGATTGCCGCTGGAGCGCAGTTCACGCAGTCTCTGAGTTAGCTGAGGGAGAGCACCACGAGCACAGCGAGGACGGTCATGATGAGCACAGCCATCACGCGCACAAAGAGGAGCACACGCACAAAGAGGAGCACACGCACAAAGAGGAGCATACGCATGCTGCTCCTGCCGCAGGAGAGCCTCACGATGAAGGGAGCATGCACAGTGAATTTCGCGCCGAATATGTGGCGGAATGCGAGCGGATGAATGAGCTGCGCGCTCTGCAGGTTTTGCTCTTTGAAGCGTTTGCACGCACAGAAGCCGTGCGCGTGCGCTGGATCAACGCAAGCGGCTCTGGAGAACAAGAAGTTACCGCATCGCAATCCCAAGTGCGCTGGTGAGCCGGCGTTATTCCCGTTTGTAGCGGACGACTTCCAGACCGGTCATGTGAAAGCCACTCTCCGGCTCATACATCAACCCTTCGGTATTGGGGATCGCTTCAATTTCCACTCGCAGCAGGCCGGTGACCCAAACGGCGTCAAAGAGGTCTTCCACCGGAACCGGCTGTTCCATTTGGATGTAAATCACCTGATTGGGCGGCGGTGGCGGCACGTGGATACACATCCCATACACGGGCACCAGCAGAAACTCCCGCAACGTCTCGAAGTCTCCGCCAAAGTCGCCCAGCAGCGGCACGACATACCCCGGAATCTTCACAATTTTGCCGTTCAGCTTCTGCAAGTTGGGCGGCACCACGCTCTGTTTGTAATCCAGCTGAACCAGCTCTCGCCACGTGATCTCTTGAGGCTCTTCTCGGCCTTCAAATAGTGAAATTCCTAGGTCAAAAGCGGCAGCGCTTCCAAGACTGAACCACCAGACTGCAAACAACAAAACGAGGACGCGAGGCATTAGCAGTAACCGTTTGGACATAACGAACCTTTCAAAGTTTGGGCATCAACCCATCGCTAAGCGAGTTGCGATAGGCTTGCCATGCGGGGATCGCGCTCAAGAGCACTCCCATCACGAACACTCCGCCGAGTAGCAGGCCGTCTGAGAGTGAGGGTGGCGCGACCGCGATCATGAGCCCAAGCTGGGACTGGATCAGCGGTCGCACGAGCCACAGTCCCACATACAGCAGCAGGACACCTAGCAGGATTCCACTGCACACTAGCAAGGCCGCTTCGCTGAGCAGGAGTGAGAAGATCAGGTGCGGACGCGCCCCCACAGAGCGCAAAATCGCCATCTCGCGGCGACGTTCATTCAAAGTTGTCAACAGCACGCTGGTCATGCCGGTGAGCCCTGCGAGCACCACAAATCCACTCACCGCCAACAGCGCTTGCTCCGCGACTCCCAACACACGCCAGAGTTGTTGCAGAGCGACTCCAGGTAAAATTGCCAACAGCGGCTCTTCTGCGTAGGTGTTGACGGCGCGTTGATAGCGGAAGGTGTGCATCCGGGAGCGCAGCTTGACCATGAAGGCGGTGAGGCTCTCGGGCTCCAACTTCATACGCAGGACTTGTTCAGCAGAGACGCTCGCTTCAGCGCTGGGAGGGACACCTTGCCTCCAGTCGATATGAATCGCCGAGATGGCCTCTAAGCTGACGTGTAGCGTCTGGTCGACTGGTGTCCCGGTGGGCTCCAAAATGCCGACTACTTTGAACGGCTTGTCGTCATGTGTCAGCAGCGCTGCGTTGCCCGTCCCATGAGCAATCACAATCTCTTGCCCCAGCTGATACTTCAGCCGTCGCGCCACGTCTGCTCCCAACACAACATCAAAGAGCGCCGAGAACGGACGTCCTTCGGCAAAGACCAGAGCTTGTTGTTGACCGAAGCGAAAGTGCTCAAAGTAGGCCTCTGTTGTCCCGAGCACGCGATACCCACGGTGCGAATCACCCAACGAAAACGGGATTGTCCAATCCACTTGCGGGTGCTGATCCCAGTGCTGGTAGCTTTTCCAAGTGACGTTGTTGGTCGCGTCTCCGAGCCGAAAGACCGAATACAACAGCAAATTGAGGGAGCCTCCGCGCGCGCCCACAATCAGATCGACTCCGGAGACCGTCTGCAAAAAGCTCGCTCGCACGCTCCGTTGTAACTGAGCCACTCCGAGCAGGAGCGCGACGCTGACGGCGATAGAGACGATCGTGAGGGCGACCGTGCTTTGGCGACTCAGCAGGCTCTTCCAAGCGAGGTTCAAGAGCATCACAGCCCTTCCCCAGAGCGTTCCCGAGCGGCGACGTTGAGGTCTCGCAGAGAGAGCTGTCGTGAAAAGCGAGACGCGAGCGAGTGATCGTGACTCACAAACACGAGGGTGGCTCCCGCTCGCTCACACTCTTCAAACAACAGCTCTACGAAGAGGTGTCGTGCGTCGGCATCTAAGGCCGAAGTTGGTTCATCGGCAATGACCAACTCTGGAGCGCCAATCAAAGCCCGAGCTGCCGCGACGCGTTGCTGTTGTCCAACGCTGAGTTCTCTCGTGTGGCGCGATGCTGCGAGCAGCTCCCCGAGCCCAAGTTGGCTCAGCAGGCGCTCAGCTTCGGTCTTCCACGCTCGCGATGTGCTTCCCACTCGCTTGGCTCGCTCTTTAGAAACGCGGCAAGGAAGTGTGACATTTTCGACTAGAGAGAGATATGGCAAGAGGTTGAACTGTTGAAACAGAAAGCCAATGTGTTGTGCACGAAAGGCGTCGCGTTGGGGACTCGAGAGGGTGGGGAGGTCGACGCCTAAGACTTGCAGATGGCCCGACTGCGGCAGCAAAAGGCCTCCAAGCAACGAGAGGAGGGTTGTTTTTCCGCTACCACTTGGCCCAAACAAAAACGTGTGGTCACCGTGCGCGAGATTCAATTCGGGGAGGTAGAGCAAGGGATGAGAGTCCTGAGGCCAGGCGAACTGCAGGTTCTGCAACGAGATTGCCGGAGGAGACATGATCGTGTGTGAGGAGAAGGCAAGTCGGGCGCAGACCGTCACAAAGAGATGGTGACGGCAAGTCCCGTGGATGCCCGAAGTCCACGGAACTGAAGAGGATTAGTAAGGACGTCGAGGACGTTCTTCGCGAGGACGCGCTTCGTTGACACGCACCGAGCGACCGTTGAGCGGTTGTTCGTTGAGCGCCTTGATTGCGGCTTCCGCTTCACCACTGTCGTTCATTTCCACAAAGCCGAAGCCTTTTGAACGACCGGTCATGCGGTCCATAATGATTGATACCTTTGCTACCTCGCCATACTGTGCGAACGCGTCGCGCAACTGATCTTCAGTAACCGAATAAGCCAAATTTCCAACGTAAATGTTCACTTGTTCCACTCTCGAAAAAAACGACCTGATTGATCCAAGCGTTGAGCGACCCAGGTCCAGAATCTTCTCAACCGTTTCGCCCGTGGACGAAACCAAGAAAAAATGCCCCTCATGGGACAGACGATGCCAGCCATGGCATGCACCTGATGGTTTGGTGGTCTGTCCTGCGCGCACACCGAAGTCTGTCACGAATTCAGCACACACCACCCCGAGCAAGAAGCATTTCCTGCGGACACGACATCGGTTCGCGCGGCAACACGATACTGATTACGATATATTCGGTCAGTTGAGTTGAAGCGATCGGGACGGCTATGAACACAAGATGGGTTCTGCTGCGGTATGAAAATATGGCTCCGGGCGGGATCCTCTTCATGGGGTGGACTGCAATACCAGCAGGTAGTGACTAATGTGGTAACCCGCGTTCAGAGAAAACACAAGGAAGTTCCAACACAATGTGAGAAAGATGCGTCGCGACAGTGCATTGAATCTTGCGCAGATATCTCAAATGAGGACGGATTCTTATACAAACCCATTAAGTTAGCTAAGGCTAATTTTTTTAGTTTGCGGAAATTCATCTTCTTTGTTAGCCTCTTGTGCTTTCCGAGCGAGGAGGCTCTGATCTGCCGGCGATCGAGCGACTCGCTCACATCTGATTCCCTGTCAAAAAACAACGACTCTCTCTTTTTCTCTAGGATGTTATGCGCCTGCTGTTATTGCTACTTGCCCTTGTTTGGGCCGGAACCCTCACTGCACAAGAAGTCAACATTTATTCCTACCGCCAAGAATTTCTGATCAAGCCATTTCTCGAAAAATTCACAGAGTCGACCGGCATCCAAGTCAACGTGGTATATGCCCAAAGTGGCCTCACGGAGCGTCTCCAACGAGAAGGCCGCAATTCGCCTGCCGATTTGTTACTCACCTCGAACTTTGCGCGCCTGATTGAAGCCAAAGTGGCCGGCGTCACGCAAGCCGTTCAAAGCGCCGAGTTGAACCGAAACATCCCCGCCACCTATCGCGACACAGAAGGACACTGGTTTGGACTCACACGTCGCGCTCGCTTGATCTACGCTTCTCAAGAGCGCGTCGGGCAAGTCCCGATCAGCTATGAATCTCTCGCCGAGCCTCTCTGGAAAGGCCGCATTTGCACCCGCAGCGGCAAGCATGACTACAACATCGCTCTCATCGCTTCGATCATCGCCCATCATGGATCGGAAGCCGCAGAGCAATGGCTGACTGGCGTGAAGAACAACCTCGCACGCCGTCCACAAGGCAACGACCGCGCCCAAGTGAAGGCCATCTTTGAAGGCCAATGCGATCTCTCACTTGGCAACAGCTACTACTATGGCGCGATGCTCGCCAACGATGAACAAAAGGCGTGGGCCAACAGCGTCAACTTGCTTTTCCCGAACCAAGGCGAGCGCGGCACGCACGTGAACATCAGCGGGGTGGCCCTCACCAAGCACGCTCCTCATCGAGACGCCGCCATCCGCTTGATGGAGTTCTTGTCGCAAGAGACCGCCCAGCGCATGTACGCGGAAGTCAACTATGAGTTTCCTGTGCGCGAAGGCGTGGCGGTGGCCGGCATCTTGAAGCCCTATCAAGACTTTCAGGATGATGAGCTGCCGCTCGCCGACTATGTCAAATATCGCAAAGAAGCCGCCATGCTGGTTGATCGAGTAGGGTTTGACCAATGAACAACGCCGAGGCTATGCAACACACCACGTTTCACCCAGATGCGAGCACGCCGCTCCTCTATCCACAGCGGAGCCTCCGAGGCTTTCCGAGTTGGGAGAGTGTGAGCGGGCTGCTGCTAGCGCTGCTGTGTCTACCGCTCTTGACGGTGCTGTGGCTCAGCCTTGGAAACTCTGTCGAGATGTGGACGCACCTCTCACAAACGATCCTGCCGAGCTATCTCCAGACAACGCTGCTCTTGATGGTGGGCGCAGGTCTCGGCTCCGCGGTGATTGGAGTCAGCGCCGCTTGGCTCACCTCTGCTTATGACTTTCCCGGACGCGCCTTGCTGGCCGCGCTCTTGCTGCTGCCACTGGCCGTCCCCGCGTACCTCCTCGCCTATGTCTGGACGGATCTCTTAGAGTACGCCGGCCCGCTGCAACGCACACTCCGCGACCTGTTTGGCTTTCAATCGCCACGTGACTACTGGTTCCCTGAGATCCGCTCTTTGGGCGGGGCTATGTTGCTCTTCAGCTTGGTGCTATATCCCTATGTCTTCTTGCTCGCGCGCACGGCTTTTCTCACGCAATCCCTGCGCGGTATGGAGGCGGGTCGCTTGCTCGGCTCTTCCATGTGGAACGCCTTCTGGCGCGTGAGCTTACCTCTGGCGCGCCCAGCGATCATCGTAGGGCTCTCTTTGGTGATGATGGAGGCGCTCGCCGATTATGGAACGGTGAGTTACTTCGGACTCAACACGCTGAGCAAAGGCGTGTTTGACGTGTGGCTGAACATGAACGACATGCCGGGCGCTTCTCAGCTCGCCGGAGTGACGTTGCTGATCGTGTTTGGACTGCTCGCGACGGAGCGCTGGAGCCGACGCAATCAACGCTTTGTGATGAATGTTCTCAAGCAAGAACCGGTGGCCTTGCGTTTGGCAGGCCCCCAAGTGTGGTTGGTTTGGGGGATTTGTTTGTTGCCCGTGACCTTAGGTTTTGGGCTCCCGGTTGGGCTGCTGGCGCGCAATGCGTGGGCCTACTTCGGAGAGAGCTGGAACGCGGACTTGTGGGATCATGCCCGCCACAGCTTCACGCTATCGGGAGGCGCAGCTTTAGCTGCCACCTGCGTGGCGTTGCTGGTCGGGTATGGGGTGCGCCTTTCCGGACGACGGCTGCCGCGCTTGGCGGCTCAATTCGCGTCGATGAGCTATGCGTTCCCAGGAGCGATTTTGGCGCTGGGGGTGCTCTGGCCCCTGTCTTGGTTTGACAACACACTTGATGACTGGACACGCGCCCACCTGAACATATCGACCGGGCTGCTGTTGAGCGGGACCGTGTTCGCGATTCTCTTTGCGTATGTCGTGCGCTTTTTGGCCGTCGCGTATGGCTCTGTGGATAGCGGCTTCCAAAACATCACGGCCAACATGGACCGGGTTCCCCGCTTATTCGGTTTCTCCACCCGCGCCACAATGCGCAAAATTCATCTGCCGTTATTGCGACGCAGCCTGCTCACCGCGTTGCTCATCGTCTTTGTTGATTGCATGAAAGAGCTGCCCGCGACCTTGATCCTGCGTCCTTTTCACGTCGATACGCTCGCGACCCACGTCTATCAATATGCCTCCAGTGAACAGCTGGAGCAGTCTTCGCTCGCGGCTCTGCTGATCGTATTGGTCGGGCTGTTTCCGGTCTTACTTCTCAGCCGTACGATTCAGCAAGGGCACAAGGCTCCTCGCTGAGGCTCCAACACTGCTGCGACTAGGTTTTAGGATCAAAGTGGTCACGCAAGGCGTCGCCCAGCAGGTTGAACACCAGCACCACGAACAAAATCGCCAAGCCCGGAAAAACCGAGACGTGGGGCGCTTCCCAGAGCACGTAACGGCCCTCGGAGAGCATCGCCCCCCAGCTTGGCGTCCCAGGAGGAGCCCCGAGTCCAAGGAAGCTCAGGCTCGACTCTGAGATGATGGTTCCCGCCAAGCTGAAGGTGGTCTGCACAATCACAGGCGGCAAAATGTTCGGTAAGATGTGCACAAACATCACTCGTAACGCAGACATCCCTGACGTTCGCGCCGCGAGCACATACTCCTCCTCACGCACCGCTAAGACTTGTCCTCGCACGAGCCTCGCGTAAGCCACCCACCCCAGCGCCGTCAACGCAAGGATCACGTTGTTGATGTCGGGCCCTAGCACGGCGACGAGCGCGATCGCCAGCAACAGCCCCGGAAACGCCAGCAACACATCCACAACGCGCATCAACACGCCATCGAGCCAGCCACCGTAGTATCCTGAGAGCAGCCCTAGCGTCACACCAATCAGACTGGAGACGCCCACCACCCAGAACCCCACATAGAGCGAGATCCTCGCGCCGTGGAGGAGCCGACTGAAGATGTCCGAGCCGTTTTCGTCTAGCCCCATCCAGTGATCCAAGGTCGGAGGTTCGAGCTGACGGATCAGGTTCATGTCGTTAATGTCATGTGGCGCAATCCATCCCGACAACAAAGCCGGAGCCACAAACAGCAGCAGCAGCAGCAAGGAATAGATCCAAACGCGACGAAGCGGAGCAGTCATGAGAGGCGGATGCGGGGATCGAGAGCGGCGTAAGAGAGGTCAATGACGAGGTTCACAAGCACGTAGCTGCCCGCGATGAACAGCACACACCCTTGCACCAGCGGATAATTGCGGCTGTTGATCGCAGAGATGAGCAGGTTCCCCAGCCCAGGCCAGTCGAAGATGGTCTCGGTGATGATCGCGCCAGAGAGGAGCACCCCGATCTGCAGACCAATCACCGTGACAATCGGAATCAGCGCGTTGCGTAGCGCGTGACGAAACAGGATCTGGGTCTCCGAAATTCCCTTGGCGCGCGCCGTGCGGATGTATTCCGCTTGGAGTGTCTCAATCACCGAAGAGCGCGTGATCCGCGCCAGAATCGAAGCCAGCGCCGTTCCCAGCGTGAGCGAAGGTAAGATCAGGTGTTCAAGCCCACCGCGCTCATTGACAGGGAGCCAGTCGAGCTGAATCGAAAAGAACAAAATCAACATCGGCCCCAACCAGAAGTTGGGCATCGAGACCCCCAGCAGCGAGAACATCATCGAGGTTTGGTCAACCCACGTCCCCTTGCGGACCGCGGCGAGCAAGCCCAGCGGAAGCGCGAGGCCAATCGTCACGACCATCGCGCCCAGCATCAGCTCCAGCGTGGCCGGCAGACGCTCCGCGATTTCGTCCCACACCGGGCGCCGGCTGTAGAGCGACGTCCCCCAGTCTCCTTGGAGCAGTCCGCCGACATACTGCGCGTATTGTTTCCACAGCGGGTCGTTCAAGCCGAGTTGCTCGCGCAGGGCTTCGCGGTCTGCCCCAATCGCGGAGTCGCCGAGCATCAAGTCAACAGGGTCGCCAGGGATGAGATGAATCAGGAGGAAGACTAGCGTCGCCACGCCCCACAGCACAGGCAGCAGCAGCAGCAGACGACGCGCGAGGAAGGAGGCCAACGGTCAGTATTCTTCTGTAGAGGCGGTGCTCGTGGAGGGCTTGTGTTTCATCATGTCCTCCATGTGCTCCATCATTGATTCCATGAAGTTTTTCCCAAACTGCATGGAGGGCGTCATCAACGATTGCAGCATATCGGAATCCACCTGACCGTCCTGCATGTTCTGCTGAAATTGTTTGAGAAACATCTCCTGTACATTTTGCAAGTCTGGCAGACCGAGCACTTCTCGGATTTCTTTGGGGGTGGCTTCGACCGAAATATTGATCTTCATACGTCCTCATTAGGAGGAGACGAACATCCACGGCGCCTGCTGGCGGTAGTTCGCCTCAAAGGCTTCGATTTGGGGAGTGAACTGGAGCGTCCAACCAATGTCGTCCAGCCCGTTGAGCAGGCGATGCTTCACGAACGGGTCAATCGCAAACGAGAAGGCCTTGCCTTGCTGGGAGAGCACTTGCTGTTCGGAGAGGTCGACGGTCAGCGTGCAGCCTTCGTTGGCGGCAATTTCATCGAAGAGTTGTTGCACTTCTTGCGCCTGCAACGCGACGGGGAGGATACCGTTCTTTGAGCAGTTGTTGAAGAAAATATCGGCAAAGCTCGGCGCGATCACACAGCGGAAGCCATAGTCCAGCAGGGCCCACGGCGCGTGCTCACGACTGGAGCCCGAGCCAAAGTTTTCTCCAGACACCAGAATCTCGGCGCCTTGGTAGCGAGGTTGATTCAAGATGAACTCGGGGTTGGGCTGAGTGCCGGCGTCGTCGAGATAACGCCAGTCGTGGAAGAGGTGCACACCAAAGCCGGTGCGCTCAATCTTTTTCAGAAATTGCTTCGGGATGATCTGGTCTGTATCCACGTTGACCTGATCGAGCATCGCGGCTTTCGCCGTCAGTGTTTGAAAGGCTTGCATCGTCTGTTCTGGGTGAGGGTCGTCAATTCTGGGTGAACGCAGAGAGCTGCGCGTTACATCGTGCGAGGATCCACAAAGTGTCCGGCTATCGCCGCTGCTGCGGCCATCACAGGGCTGACTAGGTGCGTGCGTCCCCCTTTGCCCTGGCGCCCTTCGAAGTTGCGGTTGCTGGTAGAGGCGCAGCGTTCGCCCGGTTTCAGGATGTCATCGTTCATCGCGAGGCACATCGAGCAGCCGGGTTCGCGCCACTCAAAGCCGGCTGCGGTGAAGACTTCGTGTAGGCCTTCTTGCTCGGCTTGGGTTTTGACTAAGCCACTCCCCGGAACGATCATCGCGTGAACTTTCTCGTTGACTTTACGTCCTTTCACAAAGGCGGCGACCGCGCGTAAGTCTTCGATGCGTGAGTTGGTGCAAGAGCCAATGAACACACGGTCAATCTGAATGTCTTGGATGCGCATGTTCGGCTGCAGCGCCATGTATTCTAGGGCCCGCGCGATGCTGCGCTGCTCGTTGGTGTCAGCAGCGCTGGCAGGGTCAGGGACTGTGCCATTGATGTCTGTGACCATCCCTGGATTCGTGCCCCACGTCACTTGCGGCAGGATGTCTTCCGCGGTCAGCACGACCTCCGCGTCGTAGGCGGCCTCTGCGTCAGAGGCTAGCTCTCGCCACGCCGCGACAGCTTGCTCAAACTGCTCGCCTTTGGGCGCGAACGGGCGCCCCTTCAGATACGCGAAGGTGACCTCATCAGGAGCGACGAGCCCAGCGCGCGCGCCCGCCTCAATGCTCATGTTGCAGAGCGTCATCCGCGCCTCCATCGACAGCGCACGGATCGCGTCACCGCAATACTCCAGCACATAGCCTGTGCCGCCAGCTGTGCCAATTTTCCCGATGATCGCGAGGATGATGTCTTTGGCTGTGACGTTCCCTGAGAGCTTGCCTTTGACCTCAATTCTCATCGTCTTGGGCTTCTGCTGCTGGAGCGTTTGGGTGGCCAACACGTGCTCCACTTCAGAAGTGCCAATGCCAAACGCGAGCGCTCCGAAGGCGCCGTGTGTCGCCGTGTGCGAGTCACCGCAGACGATCGTTGCACCCGGTAAGGTCAACCCTTGTTCGGGGCCAACCACGTGCACAATCCCTTGGCGCTGGTCACCCAAATCAAAGAGCGTCACGCCGAAGTCCTGACAATTCTGGCGCAGCGTCTCGACTTGCTTGGCAGAGATCGGGTCTTGGATCGGCTGATTTTGGTTTTTGGTGGGGACGTTGTGATCAGGGACGGCATAAGTCGCGTCTACGCGACGCACGGATCGTCCCGCGAGGCGCAACCCTTCAAAGGCTTGCGGCGACGTCACTTCGTGCACTAGGTGGCGATCAATGTAGAGGATGGTGTTGCCATCCTGCTCGTGGACAACGTGTGCGTCCCAAATCTTTTCGAACATGGTGCGAGCCATGAACCCTCTTGAAGCGATGAAAGGCGGAAGAGCGAAAGGCTGCTCAGGCGGGTGCCGATGGGAGTAATCAGAGGCGAGAGCCAGCGCAGAGATGCCTAGATGAGTGAGAAAAAAGAGCGAAAACCTACACGGAGCCCCGAAGTGAGTCAAGAGTTACGTCGGTGTGACCGCGAGGCGGCTGCGGAACCCAAGCCCCTTGCAACGAGGAGCGTTCGCTCTGCTGCAGCCCCATCATCCTTGCGCGTTGGGGAGTGGCAGGGCGCCCGCTTGTCCCGCTGGAACATACAGATGCAACGCTCGAATGAGCCGACCGTCTAACCGCATCAAGATCTCTCCAGCGAACTCTAACGGAGTGTCAAACTCCCGCTGGAAGTGGCGTCGCGCGTTGTCGCAGTCGTTCAAATCGCACACAAACAGATAGGCCCCCGAGGCTTTGACTTCGGCGCGGGGAGACCACAAATTGCGCTCCGTTTTTTCCAGACTGTGGGGCCACGGGTGCTCAGGAAAATAAAAGGAGAGCGCGCTGCTCAGCTGATATTCACGTGTCACGATGTAGCGCGGAGTTGGAAGCTGACGTTTTGTCAACTCGGCGCGCATCGCAGCCACAGTCTCCGGCCAACGCAAAAACTGGTTGAAGCGGTTGCTGAACGTCGCATGGCCCACGTGACGAATGCGGTCGCCATACAACGCGATCTCGTCTGCAGAGAGATGTTTGCGCAGATACTCTTCAAACGCTGCGAAGCTATAAACACGCTCTCGGTTATCTTCCAAAAGCGCGATTGTCGTCTCCGGAAGCCCTTGTTCTCGCAACACGTTCAGGCTCTTCACTTCGAAGGGCTCCCATTCATACAGCGGGTCATAGGTGTTCGCCACAGCGGCGCCAATCAAAGCCGCGTTCACGATCAACCCTGCCGCGAGTAAGCGAGCTCGCCACGCCTTCCAAAACACAGAGAGGACCTGTCCCAGCAAAACGGCAATCCCCAAATAGAAGAGGTTCGTCCAATGCGGATCGGCGATCGAACCGCGCAGGCTCATCATCGTGAAAAAGAACAGCGGATACAAAGACAGCACCAACACGACCGACTCCGGATTGCGTCCCGACCGAAAGCGATCTCGGAAGCGCCCAAGCGACAGGACACCGGCGACAGCCCACAGGGGCGAGAACAACAAGATGTGCCCGATGATAAAGTGCAGAGTGTGCTCACCGAACGCAGCGCCTCCCATGCCGCGCCCAAATTGAAAGCGGAAAGAGATCCAGTCACGGTCGGCATTCCACAGCAGAACGGGCGAAAAGATCGCGAGCGAGATCAGGCCCGCGACATAAAGCCAAGGACTCCACAGCAGCTTGCGGGCGTCTTTGTAGATGAGCGCGTGAAAAAACAGACCAATGTAAAACAGCAACATGATGAATTTGGACAGCGCCCCCAATCCGCAGACCACCCCAATCGCGAGGAGCCACTTAGGATGAGGCTCCTTGTGATAGCGCACCAACAGCATCAGCCCAACCACCCAACAAATCAGGAACGGCTGCGTGATGTGCAGAAAGACCGTCCCTAACGAGAAATAGGGCATCGTGCACAACACCCCCAGCGTGAGCAGCGCCGCGCGTTCATGAAACATCATCCATGTCAGACGGAAGATCAGATACAGAATGCTCAAGTTCACCAGCTGCGCGCCAATTTCTAGCGTCGTCTCAGAGTTGCCCCCAAGCGTCGTGATGAGCCGGATGAGCACGGCAACCATCGGCGGGTGTTCGTAGTATGACCAGCTCAGATAACGCGACCACACCCAGTGATCGAGCATGTCCGGGTGCGGATTCAGGAACTGATTAAGGACCAAAAACACGAGGAAGTTCAGCGTCAGCAGTCCCAACGCTGTGATGTGGGTTCGCATGCAGGGGAGTAACAGAGGTTAGTGAAGTGAGGCGTTAGGAGGCTTTGGTCTTACGGCGTGGACGGGGGGGAGGTGCTTCTTGGATGATCTTTTCGCACGCGGCCTTATCGAGTGTCTCCGGATCGGTGCCCTTCGGAATTTTGAAGTTCTTCTTGTTGTATTTGATGTAAGGCCCAAAGCGCCCGTTCAGCACTTGGATCTCTCCGAAGTCATGCAGCGTGTTCTTCGCTTTGGCGGCTTTGCCCTCACGGATGATCTCCAAGGCGCGCTCCAGATCGACGCTCATCGGGTCTTCCTCGGTGGGAATCGAGAAGAAGTCTTTGCCCAATTTGACATAAGGCCCATAGCGCCCTCGGTTCACAATCACGTCCTCGCCCGCTTCGTCAGTCCCCAAGTTGCGGGGCAGGTCAAAGAGCTTGAGGGCGGCTTCCAGTTCAATTTCCTGCATGCCAACCCCCTTCGGCAGCGACGCAAACTTAGGTTTGTCTTCGTCGTCTTTCGTCCCAATTTGCACCATCGGTCCGTAGCGCCCCACGCGCACGCTGACTTGTCGTCCGGACTGCGGGTCGGTACCGAGCACGCGCTCTCCCTTGTCGGGGGGCAGGTCTTTTTTCTGCTCAATCGACTCATGAAACGGCCAGTAGAAGTCCCTCATCATCGTCACCCAGTCAGTCTCCTGGTGCGCGACACGATCTAAGTCTTCCTCAATTTTTTTGGTGAACCCCACATTCACGACGTCGGCAAAGTGATTCACTAGAAAGTTCGTCACGACTTCCCCTAAGTCGGTGGGGCGCAAGCGTCGATCATCTCCGCGCTCGACGTACTGCCGATCTTGGATCGTAGAGATCGTCGGGGCGTACGTCGAAGGACGCCCGATGCCTTCGCCTTCCAACTTTTTGACCAGCCCAGCTTCGGTGTAACGCGCGGGAGGCTTCGTGAAGTGCTGCTCGGTGATGACCGCAGGTTTGAGCGTGAGACGCTGATTTTGCTCCACTTTGGGCAAGATGACGTCCTTGCGCTCCAAGTCAGCTTCAGGATTCTCCGACCCTTCGGTGTAGGCCCGCAAAAAGCCTGGAAAGACGAGGCGCTGGCCTTTGACTTCCATTTGACACTCTTGGTCTTTGCCCGCGGTGATGCGCAGCGTCGTCTTCGCGAAGACTGCTTCCGTCATTTGGCAGGCGACCATCCGCTTCCAAATCAGGTCATAGAGCTTCGCCTGCTCTGCGCTGAGGTGAGGTCGTACGTCTTGTGGCTTGAGCGACAAATCCACAGGACGAATCGCCTCGTGAGCTTCTTGAGCGCCTTGCGACTTCGTCTTGAACTGGCGCGGCTTCTTCAGCGCATACACCTCCCCGTATTCTTGCACGATTACCTCGCGTGCCTGCGCCAAACTGTCGGCCGACAGCGAGGTGGAGTCGGTTCGCATGTAGGTGATCAAGCCGCCGCTGTAGTCTGGGATTTCAAAATTTCCTTCATACAGTTGCTGAGCGACGGCCATCGTGCGCTTCACCGAGAAGCCCAATTTGAGCGAGGCTTCCTGCTGCAACGTCGAGGTGGTGAACGGCGGAATCGGCGCCCGTTTGGCTTCCTTCTCCTCGATTTCACTGATAACAAAGGCCCCTTGGCTGAGAGAATCGGCGATCTCTCGGGCTTGGGTCTCATTGGGGATCGCTTTTTCGGTCTTCTTGCCTTTGTATTTTGCGAGTTCAGCGCGGAAGTCCACCTCTTGGAAATCCGCCTTGATGCGCCAGAACTCTTCGGGTTGGAAGTCCCGAATCTCGCGCTCGCGCTCCACAATCAGACGCAGCGCGACGCTCTGCACACGCCCGGCAGAGAGCCCAGGTTTGACCTTTGTCCACAGCAACGGCGACAGCTCATAGCCGACGGCGCGGTCTAAAATCCGGCGCGCTTGCTGGGCGTTCACTAAGGCGTCATCGACTTGCCGTGGATTCTGGAGCGCCTTCAAAATCGCGGTCTTCGTAATCTCATGAAAGACGATGCGGTGCTTAGGGTGCTTCTGGATTTTCAGCGCTTCAATCAGGTGCCACGAGATGGACTCTCCTTCGCGGTCTTCGTCCGTTGCCAGAAAGATCGTTGTGTCTTTCGCGATGTGCTTTTTGATCTCTTGGATGGTCTTCTTCTTGTCTTTGGTGACTTCGTAGAGCGGTGTAAAGTTGTTGTTGGGGTCAAAGCCCAGCTCGCTAGAGGGTAAATCACGCACGTGCCCCATAGACGCGACAACCGTGTAGTCGTCTGAAAGGAACTTTGTGATTGTCCGAGCCTTTGCCGGTGATTCTACAATAATGAGATTTTTCGCCATGATTTCGGCTCATTGTGAGAGAGGTGGTGCAAAGCCAAAACTTTTCCCATACCATTCTGAAGTGCGACGAGACAAGCGCGAATCCGCCGCGAAATAACGCAAAGCCAATCACCATGCCCCAAAGTCTGCAAAAAAACAAGCAGTGCTCCCGGCCTTCGCCTGTACAAAAAAAACCAAGATTTCACAATCATTTCAACAAATTAACTCATGCCAAACACGCTTTATCTCTCTAGTCTGCGCTACTTGTTGCGTCACCCTTGGCAATTTGGGCTTTCGGTCTTGGGCGTCGCGCTGGGGGTCGCGATCGTGCTCTCGATTGATTTGACGAATGCCAGCGCCCAGCGTTCGATGCAGCTGGCTGTCCAGAGCGTGAGCGGCAGAACCACTCACCAAATTGTGGGCGGTGGCCTTGGCCTCTCGGAGGAAACCTATCGGGACGTGCGCCTCGCGGGCGTGCGCAACGCGGCGCCTGTCTTGGAAGGCTACGTCGTCTTGCCGCAGTTTCCTGACCAAGTCTTTCAGTTGTTAGGAGTCGACCCTTTCGCAGAGCAGCCGTTTCGGCCTTACTTGCGCGAGTTGAACGGGCAGAGTGAAGGAGGCCTCGGAGCCTTTTTGACGCAGCCCAACGCGGTTGTGTTGTCCGAGACGATGGCGCAGCGGCTCAAGGTCGAGCTAGGCGACGAGTTCCCTGCGCAAATTGCGGGACTAAACCACAACCTCCACTTGAGCGGGTTCTTGACCTCTAGCGATGAGTTCGCCCAGCAAGCCTTAGAGCGTCTGTTGATTGTGGACATCAGCACGGCGCAGGCGTTGCTTCAGCAGTCGGGCCAGCTCACTCGCATCGACTTGATTCTTCCCGAAGACGACCCCGCGCAGAGGCAAGCGGCGCTTGACCAGTTGAGGGCGATCTTGCCCGAAGATGCCCGCTTAGAACCCTCGGCAACCCGCTTGGAATCTGCAGACAAGATGACGCGGGCGTTTCACCTCAACCTGTCTGCCTTGAGTCTGCTGGCGCTGATCGTAGGGATGTTCCTGATTTACAACACGATGACCTTCTCCATTGTGCAGCGCTACACGTTGATCGGACAGCTGCGAGCGGTAGGCGTCACTCGTCAAGAGATCTTCCGTTTGATTGTGCTTGAAGCGCTCTTGATTGGTGGACTGGGGACGGTCCTGGGGGTGATCGGCGGGAGTCAGCTGGCGAAGATTCTTGTGCAGTTCGTCACGCAAACCATCAACGACCTCTACTACGTACTCTCGGTGCGTGAGCTGCAATGGTCCACATGGTCGCTTGTGAAAGGTGTGGGACTAGGCATCGGCGCGACGGTGCTCGCCGTGATCCCCCCCGCCCGAGAGGCTTCTGGCATCGAGCCGCGCACCGTGATGAACCGCTCCGCCAAAGAGGAGTCTTTCCACAAGACATTGCGGCGCGGCGGTTGGCTTGGAGGGGGGCTCTGTGTGATCGGCGCCGGTCTGTTGCAGATTCCCACCCGAGATTTGATGGTCAGCTATGCGGGCCTCTTCTCGCTCATTGTGGGCTTTGCGCTGCTCACTCCGCATGTGGTGTTGTGGGCGATGCGCTGGTTGCGTCCGCTGCTCACCAAGAGTTTTGGGGTGTTGGGCAGCATGGCTGCGCGGGGAGTGCAAACCGAGCTGAGCCGCACCAGCGTCGCCGTCGCAGCGTTGATGGTCGCGATCTCCGCAGCGATTGGTCTGGGCATCATGGTGGGCAGCTTCCGCCATACGGTCTTCTACTGGCTCGAACAACAACTCTGGGCAGATGTGTATGTCATCCCGCCCGGCATGTCGCGACACATTGACAAAGTGTTGTTGCCAGAGACCATCGACACCCTGCGCAACGCTCCCGGAGTCGCTGACGTGACGCGCAATCGGCGCTTCCAAACCCGCACAGCGAACGGCGCCGAAGTCGAAGTCCTCACCCTTGATCTGCCGCCGCAGGGCTACGCCTCCTATCGCTTCAAAGAGGTCGCAGAGGATCCGTGGCAAAATTTTGACACCGCGCGCGCGCTGGTCGTTTCCGAACCGCTCGCCAATCGGCTCAACCTCGCGGTGAATGACACCGTAGCCTTAGACACACCAACGGGCCTGATCTCCTTTCAGGTGCGGGGCATTTTCTATGATTATGGCTCAGAGCGCGGCCATGTGCTGCTGCATCGCAGTCATCTTGAGAAGCTGTGGCAAGATCAACGGGTAAACTCGCTTGCGCTTTATCTTGAAGAGGGCTGGACGCCGCAGCGTTTTGAGCAAGCTCTCGCCACGATTGATCTGCCGCAACAGCTCGTCATCCGCTCGAACATCTCCCTGCGCGAAGCGAGTCTGGACATCTTTGACCGCACTTTTGCGATCACTGGGGTGTTGCGTCTGTTGGTGACCGGTGTGGCGTTCATCGGGGTGTTGAGTTCGCTGATGGCCTTGCAGCTGGAGCGGCAACGCGAACTTGGCGTGCTGCGGGCGACAGGCATGACCCCAGGCCAACTCTGGCGACTGGTGACCGGACAGTGTGGTTTGATGGGGTTGGTGGCCGGCATCTTTGCCGTACCGGTGGGGATCATGATGGCGGTCGTGCTGATTTTTGTGATCAACCAGCGCTCGTTTGGTTGGACGTTTCCGACCCTGATTGAGCCACCGGTGCTGCTCTCCAACATTGGGCTGGCCGTCGTCGCGGCGTTGCTGGCGGGGCTCTATCCCGCGTGGCGCATGTCGCAGATTCCGCCAGCGGTCGTGTTGCGAGAGGAGTGATCGCGTCAGGTTGCTGCGGCTTCTGCCATGTGCACAGTAAGTTGTGGAAACGGGATTCCCCAACCACGTTCGGAGCACGCGCGCACACAAGCCTGCTGCGCCATCCGCCCCACTTTCCAATAAGACGACGCCGCCGCGCTGTTCATGGTCACGTAGACCAAGTAATCGAGTGAAGAGGCTCCCGCCGCGCTGAAATCGACCAACACATCCTCTACCTGCGGAGCCAGCTCAGACTTCGCAAACTCCGCCTCAATCGCCGCCTTCAACGCCGCTGGGATCTCTGTGAGGCAGATCGCCTGTAGCGCGTAGTCCACTCCAAATGTCTGTGAAACCCCAAACTGTCCCGAAGAGAGATTGCGGGGTGAGAGCCCCAGATATGCGCTAGTGGAGAAGGTCCGCACCGATCCCAAAGCCAGCAATTGAACTACTTCCGGAGTCTGCGCCACCACTTGCCCAAAGGTGCCATCCGAGAGCAACACATAGTCGTCAACGCGCGAGGGGAACCAGACCTCCGCGTCGCTGTAAGG
Organism: uncultured bacterium; assembly: GCA_965662845.1. GTDB lineage: Bacteria > SAR324 > SAR324 > SAR324 > NAC60-12 > JCVI-SCAAA005. The sequence continues at coordinate 35,711 of CBFIJD010000030.1, forward strand.
TCGCGAGATCAACCCAGCCATTTCGGAGAGCGGCAATCGGAGCGGCCCCCCTTGGATGGCAGGGTTGACCAACTGGGAATAGACGTTGATGGAGCGCACACGCCACGGGATGCCCTGATACACCACCCGCTCCCCTTCTCGCACGGCTCCCAAGTTGAGAATCAGGCGCGCTTCTGCCAAAAACCGTGAGAGATAGTTCTTGAGTCCAATCGCCGTTCCGGCCAAGACCAACAACGCCAGACCAAGCAACAGCCAGTCTCCCGTCACATAGAGCACTGCGAGGAAAGAGATCAGCGCCGCTAACACCGTGAGCAGTCGATAAACATAAATGAGAATGCGCGAAGACTGACTGCGAATGCGTGCTTCATCCAAGTTTTCGCGTTGCATCAATAGCCGCAGTAACGCCTGCATCCCCAGCCAGACGAGAATCGCCGCCCCCATCGCGAGCAACAGGTTCAGCCCCCGCCCCGTCACAAACTCCTGGAGCGCATCTCCTGCGTTTTGCCAAAAAGAGCCCTGTCGCTCTTGCAGGTTCTGTAGCTGTACTTGCGCCACTTCCAAATCGCGCTGCGCGTCGTTGCGGCGCTGCTCCCAGTCCTCACGAATAGCATCCACTCGCCGATTCGTCGCCTTGTCGAGCGCTTTGCGTTCCAGCTGATCAATGCGCTCTAACGCGGCTTCTATCTCTTCGAGCTGTTGCTCGTAAAAATTGATGGAGCTGCGCAGTCGCTCCAACATGCGCGGGGTTTCTGTGAAGTCTTTCAGCCCCTGAAACAGCGGCTTCAAAATCTCTAGTAATTCGCCTCGCCAGTCGAACTTCTCGTTGGGAACATCCGCAAAACTCGCCAGATCCACGCCTCCGGTGGCGATAGACTCAAAGGACGACCGCGACGCTCGCAACGCCTTCTCATTCTCTTGAATTTGCTCGGTGAGGGCGGAGCGCTCGAGTTCGTCTTTGGTGTTGCGCAGCTTGCGCTGCAAGTCGCGCAGCTGTTTCTGACGCTCGGTGATCGTGCGCTCCAAGTTGTTCAGGCGAGTGAGCCGTTCCTGACGGCGGATCTCTTCGGGGTCAGGCAGGGGTTCGGCGGCGACATTGTCTGACACGGGGGGCTCGGTTTCTTGAGACCAAGCCACGGGGGAACAGCTCAGCCAAACCAGCCATAACAGGCCGATGGCCACCGGAGATCGTAAGCGAAAATTCATGGCAAACATGGGGATAACGCGGGATTAGAGATCGGGAAGAATCGTTGTGAGGAACCAGTCGGCAATACGGTCTGCGCCGTTGGCAAGAGAGCGAGAGGGGCGGTCGCGTTGAGGACGCTGCGTCCAAGCCTCAACCCAGTCTCCCGCCAAGAACGCTCCCGCCTCGATACTCCGACCGGAGAGGCGCGTTTTGGCAAAGTGGACTAGCGTCGCCGATTCGCGAAAATCATCGCGGCCGGCAAAGAGACCATCCAACTCCGCGTGATATGCCTCTGCCAGCGTGCTGTACCCCACTTTGCTGACGACGCCGTCGCACGCGCGGAGCAAATCAGGATGATAGACGCCAGAGTTCATGGGGAACCAACACAAATTTCCATCGTGCCGCCACGCGGAGATCTCAGACGAGGGCAGCAGAAAGACCTCGTCTGTCGCGCGCAGTTTCTCCACAAACGGCAGCGTGGCGCCCAAGCCGCCCATCGTCACGAGCGTCAGGCGAGCGGCCTCCGGCAAGCCTAAGCGCTGCCTGAGGAGGAGCGGATCTTCGCGAAAGGGGCGCGCGATCGGAGGAACGGCGAGCGTCGCCTTGGCTGTGGGCGCACAGATTGGTTCCGCTTGGATGTGATAGGTGGCCTCGGCAAACCACGACGCACAACGCTCGGCGTGTTCCTGCAACGCGGGATTCTCGCCATACGCGGCATAGATCCAATCCCACGTGAAGTTTTCCACCAAAATGGAGGGGAGGCCCGCGCGAGCAGCGGCTTGTATCCCCAAGGGGGCGATGTCGCAAAATACGGCGCGACACTGTGCTTGGTGCAGCGACTCGGCCAACGCAGGAATGGTTTGGGGAGAGTCGGCGAAAAAGTTGTGGAGCGTCTGCTCCGTCGCAGGCCAATCAATGTCTAGGGCGGAGCGCTGGACGAGGCCAACATCGGTCACCACAGGGTGCCAGGTGAACCGGTCGGGAGGCAGCGATTGCTCGAAGAACCAAGCGGGAGTGGTCGTGAAGATGTGGAACTGCACGTCGAGGCGTTGTGTGAACGCTTGCATCACCGCACAGGCTCGCGCCGCGTGGCCGAACCCGTGAGGACTGACAAAATAGGCGAGGGAGAGAGGCACGCTACAGTCGAGTTTAGTGAGAGGCGGTTCGCAAGCGCTCCATCGCTTCGGAGAGCTGCTGCGCGTTTTGTGAGGCGAAGCGGGCGAGATCCGTCATGGTGCGCGAGAGATCCTGGGACGCCTCTGCGTTACTGCGGGCGCTCGTTTCCACTTGCCGAAAGGAATCAGCGATGTGGTTCATCGCGGCGCGGTTCTCTGAGATCGAGTTGGTGATCGCGATCAGGTGGCTCTCGGTGTTGGCGCTGACGGTGTGCACGTGCTGGATGTTCTCGGTCACTTGCGTGGCCATCACTTGCGTGTTCTTAGCTTCGGTCAGCGCTTCTTGCGTAATCCGCCCAATCTCTTGAATCGCTTGAGTAGTGTCGTTGGCGAGTTTGCTCACGTCATCCGCCACCACTGAGAAGCCTCGTCCGTGTTCTCCGGCGCTGGCGGCCTCAATCGCTGCGTTGATGGCGAGCATCTTCGTTTGTTGGGCGATGTCACTGATCACGTTCATGATGTCTTGGATCTTGTGGCTGCGCTCTAGGTTCGCGTTGGCGGCTTGCAGCATCTCGTTCACTTCTGTGGCGCTGCGTTCGACCATCTCACGGGCCTGCTTGGCTTCTTCGCGGATTTGCTCGGCGTTCGTGTCAATTTCCTGCATGGAAGAAGACGTCTGGTCGATGAGCGTGAAGACCTCCTCAATGCCTTGGCGCTGCGAGCTGGCGTTAGAAGAGATGGTGTCCAAGTTGCGGGTGGAGTCGCCTAGATTGGTGGACAAGTTGTGAGAGCCGTGCACCACCTCTGCGCCTGTGGTGCTCAACATCTCATGAATTTGCTGCTGTTCGCTGATGCGACCTTTGAAAAACTCCACGGCTTGGGCCATCTGCCCGACTTCGTCTTTGCGGCGCAGACCTGGGATGTTGACACGAATGTTTCCACGGGCCAGTTGCTCCATCACTTGTGAAAGCTCGTTGATCGGCGAGGTGAGAGAGTAAGCGACGGTCGCCAACACGACGATCAGCAACACAATCATCACGGCAATCGCGAGCAGCATCCCGCTCTCCATGTCGCTGATGTTGCTCTGGAACTCCGAAATGTCGCGGCTCACCAGCATCACCGCGCGCTGTTGCTGCTGGTAGTCTGAGATCGGAAAAGCGAACAGGGCTCGCTGCCCTTGTACGAGCGGCCCCGCAAGCCCCGTCTTGCCTTGCTCAAGCAGCTCCTCTGGCACGTTGCTCCGGAGAGCGTCGTTGGAAGCGCTCACAAAGACAAAATTTTCTCCGACGGGAGGATGCTTCTCTGGGTTGGCCTCAATGCGTTTGGCGATGTTGACAAACTCACGATTGAGGTACACCGCAAAATCCCGCCCTTCCGCTTGCAAGACCTCAATCACCTGATTGAACACCGAATAGACTTCAAGAGTGCCCAGCCTCTGATTGTTGCTGTCAAAGATCGGGACAATGCCACGCACCACCATGCCGCCACGGCCCAGCTCCATGCCTGTGACACGAGGATAGCGTCCGGCATTGACGTCGACCACCGTCTGACGAAAGCCAGAGAGGTCGTCAGAGAGGTCGCGCCCGTCAAGCGTTTGGTTTTTGCGCCAGACCCGTAGAAAGCTGCGGTTATTCGGCAAGTGGAAGTGCAGAAAGTATTCGCTGGTGCCTAGGTGTTTTTCAGAGCCCGTGATGATCGAGCGCGACCACACGCGGAGCTGTTCGCGCGCTTGCTGAACGGTTGGGTCGTTCGGGTCGTCAATGTTGCCCGTCAACGCTTGACGATAGGCGCTCAAGACGGCCTCTTGATCCACAAAGACCACCGCTTTCTCTAAATTGTAGCGCGTGATCAGATCCAATGTATTGAGCACGTTTTGCTGCAAACTCTGGGCGTCTAAACGGACTTGGTTCTGCTGCAGGCGACTCAGCTCGGCCTCTAGGTAGAGAAAGAACCCTCCGAGGCTAAAAAAGACTGACAAGATCGCAGGTAAAATCAGTTTGTACTTCAGGGGCATATTCCTCTTGGAGATGAGACTGGGTTCGAGCAGGGGCGCGAGTATGCACCAGAGATGACGCCGTGTCTGCTACCACTAAACCGACAATTTAGCAATGTGGCGTCGATTAGAGGTGCAAAAAAAGGAGAAGCTAGCAGACTCTTCGTGAAGAGTCCTTCCTGAATATTCTAATATGCGAATAGAAAGTCCAGCTCTTGCCCGGCCAACGGTTCTCCCCAAAGCGCAATCTCCGATTACCCAAGCGTCGAAATCGATCCATTTGTCGTCACGCCCAACCATTTTCATGGAATCGTGGTCATCGTAGGGGTCGGTCTCCGTGCCTGCCCTGCTTCTGGGAAGACACAATCCGAGAAAAACGGGAAAACACAGAGGGTTGCCCCTAAGGGCTATTCATTGTCGAGCGTGGTGCCTCCGCTCAAAACCATGACCACAAAAGAATATGTGGAGTTTCAGCTACGTGAGACGACATCGGTTCTTTGCCGTCGCGCAGAGAAGGCGTGTCCCTGAGAAGAGGGGGGAGGCTGCAAAGACAACAGACCCTCGTGGGGGCGACCGCAGTTGGCAAGCTGAGAGGAGGGGAAAGCGCGGAGTGCCCGGAGCCGGGATCGAACCGGCACGCTGGGGCTACCAGCGCAGGATTTTAAGTCCTGTGCGTCTACCAGTTCCGCCATCCGGGCAAATGCAGAGACGTTTGTGCGGGGGAGTTCGCGGGGGGATCATCTGGAGGTGACGAGCGGACTCGAACCGCTATAGTACTGATTTGCAATCTGCTGCCTCACCATTCAGCC
>CBFIJD010000031.1:0-18696 GCA_965662845.1 uncultured bacterium
CCCAGATTCGCCGGCAAGGAGTAGAGGGGATTCGAGTCATCCAAGATGAGTAGTTTGATTTTGCCTGCATTCAGGTCAGAAATCAGCTGGAGCAAGTGACTGTGAGAGGTGTCATCGGAGGGTTTTTCTTCGGCGTAGAAGCGGAGGGTTTTCCCTACGTTGTTAGCAACCGCGTTGAGTACCGCGACAGCAATTTGGGTCGCTGTCGCCTGCTCGGTGCTGTTCCAAGCTCCGCCTGCGACTGCTAACGATTCCTGTCCATGGAAGTCTTCCGCGAGCTGTACGATTTGTTCTGCAGTCAGGCCCACGGTCTCCGCAACGCTGGCTGGGGTGTATGGTTCGAGGTAGGCGTCCAAGAAGGTATAGCGTCCTTCTTTTTGGTGGATCTCACGAGCCATGGCCAAGGCAACCAGAGCCTCAGTTCCAGGGTTCGCAGGCAGCCACTCGTCAGCGCGAGCACCCGTCAAGGAGCGCTGTGGACCAACATGAACATAGCGGTTTTTGTGTCCGTCATGGTAGGCGTGCATCTCTGCGAACCGTCGGGCATTTTCGACGGCATTCCCCCAGCTTTCGATGAAGTCTGCGCCGAAATTCACGACGAGTTCCGCGTCCTCAAAGGCATAGTCTGGAAGATCATTGCGCCCGAACGCGATCTGCGCGGCTCGTTGTTCCGGCGCCCGACTCAATAGACTGAACGCGATGCGCCTTCCTCCGCCGCTGGCTTGGAGCCATTCCTCAATGAACTGTCCCTCATGGCCCAGAGAAGGGCGCCCTAAGTAAGCGACTTGACCGTTGGCTTCTTGAACCAACTTCACAAACTGGGCTTGGGCGTCGTCCCAACTAAGCTCTTGATTGCCCGCGCTTGGTCGCGCGATACGCTCTGGGTTGTAGAGACCTTGAAGCGATGACTGTCCACGCGCGCAGAGGGCTCCTTGATTGAGCGGATGCAATGGGTTTCCGTCGGCTTTCTGCGCTCGATACTCCCGCGCTGTAACCATCATCCCACAACCGGCGTCGCACTCGCGGCAGGTTGTCATATATTGGTAGCCTGCGTGGGGGGTGTATTCGAAGTTTGCAGGAGGAACCAGAGCGGGAATCAGCTTTTCTGGATCTTGTTCGCACCCTGCAGCTACGGCTGTGGCACCACCTAATCCAATATATTTGAAAAGGTTGCGTCTGCTCAGACCTTTTTTCATTCCATTCTCCAGAGTTGAATTAGTAGTGGCAGGTGTAGCAATCGAGCAAGTTGGGATTGTGATATCCCTTCTCATTGATCAAATAGGCTTGGGCTTCCCGCTTGGCTTCGTTTTCTTTCGCGTTGAACCAGCCGTCTAGGGTTGACATTGCCCGCTTGCGTTCGATAGCCCCCTCCACTTGAAGATGACACTGCATGCACCAGCCCATGCCACCAAAGTTTTCGTCTACCACATACGCGACTTCCATTTGGGGAACGTTCCCGTGGCAAGATTGGCATCTCTCATCGCCTCCGTTTCGGAAGTGCATCACGCGGCAGGCTAGAGAGCGCGGGTCTGCGTTCATATCGCAGTCATTGCCAGCACCGTCGATGAAGCGGCTAGCGTCGGCGTTGATGTGCTTCTTGTGTGGGAAGCGCACAAAGTCCGGGATGTCATGCAGCTTTACCCAAGGAATCGGAGTCCCTTCCGCCCAGTGGTCGCGCATGATGTCGACTTCCGCGCTGTCTGGTTGAACCAACTCCGCACCATGTGGACCGTGACACCCTACGCAGGTGCTGACTGGCGGCACGCCGGAAGAGAAAGAGCGTCTGGCATACAGGTGACAATATTGACAGGAGATACCGTTCTGTGTGACGTGCAGCTTGTGGCTAAAGTTGATTGGCTGCTCTTTGGGCTCGTTTGAAATAGGGAAGATAGCGAAGGAAGAGAGAGGGGATAAAAGGAGTAAAATGGCTCCCAGTAGCGAAGCTCTGATGAGCATGGTTCGCATGGCGAGTTCGGGCCGCATATCGCTCCAAAATTGTTAGTATTGTGTTGAATCCACATTGAAAACGCTATTTAAGACCACATTGCTGAGGGAAAATCAACTCAAATATGTGGTTAGCGGAGCACTGAAAAACATTTCTCACGCCGAAACGCAAGTCCTTAAATTTAAGGGGCAACAGGTTATAGAATCACAATATTTTGATATCGAATATTGCTGGGGCAGCGGAGGGAGAACAGATCAAGATCTGGCAATGGGAGCACGTGCTCGTTGTGCCGCCAAAGGTGCGCGCTCTAGGGATTGAAGGAGAACTGAGAGAGGTTCTTCCAAGGATTGATAGGCTTGCGGTCAACATAAATTTCGTAGTGGAGATGAGGCCCTGTGCTGCGACCTGTATTTCCCACATAGCCAATGATTTGACCACGCTGAACTTCTTGCTTAGGTCGAACACCAATCTTAGAGAGATGGCCGTAGCGCGTGAGATAGCTGACAGAGCGCAATGACTTCACTTCAAAACCTAGGCCATGCTCAATCTCGATCAAATTGCCATAACCTACCATTCGCCCTGCATAACGCACCTTACCGTCTGCAGGAGCATAAACTGGCGTCCCGATGGGCGCAGAAAAGTCAGTGCCGTTGTGAAACGCCCAGTCTCCTGTAAACGGGTCACGGCGACTCCCATAGTGGGAAGAAACCGCGTGCTCTTGGACAGGGGCTAGAGTCGGTGTTTTTGCCCAATACTGACGCTGCTGTTGAATTTCAAACCCTAGCTGACGCAGTGAGTTGTGCGTACTTTGATAAGGAGAGATGCCTTGCTCTAATTGCAGTCTAGGACTGCTGGTAGTTGCTTCTAAACTTGTTAGTCCAGCTTCTAATTCGCCCCTTAATAAGGGCCCCCCCTTGCCTTCTCGCTCACTTGAGTTGGTAGGAGGAAGCGCCGATTCACTCAACAATTGAATCCCTGTGATGCTTTGAATTTGTTCGGTCAGCTCACGCACCTCACGTTCTCGTTCCTGCATGACAACCAGGTATTCTGCTAAGCTTTGTTCTGCTTCAGAAAGCTGATGCCTGAGGCTATAGTTTTCTTCGGCGACAAGTTCCTCATCAACCTTTGCAACAGGCGCCTCGTAATTAGAGATTAGATAGCGCAAATCTTGTGCGACACTTTGTAAGCGTTGCTCTCTTGAAGGGGCGATTTTGTCACCAAAGCTCACTCTACATTGATATGAGCTCTGTGAGCACAACGTGAAGTGAATCTGCTGTATCTGGTCATAAATATTATCAGAGAGCGCCTGTTGCTTATGAAAGCTCACTTCCTGAAATTCTAGCTGAGTGCGCAGTTCCTGAACTTGCGACTCTAGGACTTGAACCCGCGAAGCTTGGCTCGCAGCCGCCTCCATGCGTTCATGAATTTGCGTCTGTTGTGATGGCTTTTGACTAATAGCTTTGTAGTACCCCAGTTCGGTTGCTTGCCAAACAACAGTGGCCAGTAAAATCATGAGAAGAGAGATGGAACCACCCAAGGCCCCCCACAGATAAAGAGGGCGTAGTGGATAGTGCGACACACTGGAGTTGTGGTGCCGCATGAGCATGATAGAAAAATGTGGCATAGAGACAGTGGGTAAGGGAGCGAATGGCTAGTGGTGATGCAGTGGACGTCGAACCAACTGGTAGAGTTTCGCGTTGATAAAAATTTCTAATAGATCTGAATCGATATGGTTGTCTTTCGCTTCAAAGCCCAGAATTTTAAGTGCCCGTTCCGCCGGAATCGCTTTCTTGTATGGGCGATCCCAAGCGGTCAAAGCGTCATAAATGTCTGCGATCGTCATCATTTTCGATTGCAAAGGGATCTCATCGGTCGTGAGCTTTCTTGGGTACCCTGTGCCATTTAATTTTTCGTGATGCGCGTAGGCAATCTCTGGAACGTGCGATAACTCTGTAGACCATGGGATGATGCGCAAGAAATTGTAAGTATGCGTCACATGCGACTCAATTTCTTCTCGATCTCTGTGCGTGAGAGTTCCTTTGGGGATGGACAATGACGACATTTCATCTTCGGTTAGATAAGGCACTTGCACCTTAGATGGGTGCTGGAAGGTCTTTGCTGCGATGTGCTGTAAATGCTCAAATCCGCCTTGATCTAACACCGTTGGCTCATTGCATTGGATGATAAACTTCAGTTGTTCATCCAGCTCTTCTAACTGGGCTTCCATCTCTCCTTGAACACTTTCAACCAGCTGCATCGCTTCTTCTCTCGAGCGCTCCAACAGATAATTTAACTGCTTGCGCGTCATCTGGAGTTCTGTCGCCATACGGATCAATCGAAAGCGATCCATGACCGCCTGTTGTTCTTCTGGGTAAAGTTTCTTCGATTTGATCAGTACTTTTTCACGGACACCGATCTTACCAAAGTCATGAAGCAGAGAGGCGTACCGAACTTCTTTCAGTTGGTCGCTCGTGTAGTGGACCTCCGCGAAGGGACCCGTTTTCGAGCCAGACACAAACTCTGCCATTGCAACTGTCAGCGTTGCTACCCGGCTAGAGTGACCAGAAGTAGTTGGATCGCGCGATTCGATGGCTTTCACGCTGGCGTTGATAAAACCGTCAAAAAGAATCTGGATTGACTCCAGTAGTTCTGCATTTTTGATTGCGACGCTAGCTTGGGATGCCAGTGACTCCGTGAGGCGGACATGACTCTCTGAGAAAGGAATGACCAAACTGTCAACATCCTTAGGCGACTCAATTTTGGCATCTTCGCGCGTTTTGCAGTTGATTAACTGCATCACCCCAATGATTTCATTGCGATCATTCCGCATCGGCACGGCTAACATCGACTTTGTGCGATAGTTGTGCTTCTCGTCAAAGGATCTCCCTCCCCAAGCAAAGTCGTCCCGAACGATGCGATAGACGTCGTCGATGCGGACGGGCTTCCCAGTGAGAGCGACATGTCCGTTCACGGTTTCGCGGCTGATATTCATCGGCTGTTGCAACATTAGTGAAATATCGCGGGAATAATTCAGAGCAACGCGAAAACGGAATTGTTTATCTTGGAAATAGTCTTGTCCGTCTGCGGGAGGATCGTCAGAAAGTGATTCGATCAGATAGAGACTGCAGCCGTCTGCCGCCGTCAATTTCATCGCTTTATCGGCGATCAAGTGCAGTAGTTGATCTAGATCTCGCTCGCTAGAAAGAGCGACGCCTAACTCATTTAATTCGGCCAAATGAGTATTATCCGCCAATGAACGTGACTTGAGGTGATGTAAGCGCGAACGATACTGTAAGCGCTGCATGAACTGTCGGAGTAGGAAGTTCCAACGTTGGGGGGTCAGGTAACTAGCAGGATACCATTCGATGTACGGGTGTTCGGGCAGCTCATTTGTGGGGCTGTTGCCTTCTTCTAAGATGATGACTCCGCCACCGGAGAGGAGAAAGGATGACATCGCTTGCCAGCTTGGGATGTCGCGACTCATCAGAATTATCAAGCTGGGCGGGTCTTCGGAGGTGGTGGGAAGCTCTGCCGTTGATTGGTATTCGATGTGCTCTACTTTTTGCGAAGATTTGGCTTCAAAACCTTGCTGCAGATGACGAATGCTTTGGGGGTAGTACAGCGGGAAAGCAACCATAAATTATAGCAAAAAGAGATGGATATCAGAGGGTTTAGCGCAAAACATCCCAAGCTCTCACAGTCTTGAGAGTTCTTCAAGTGGAAGTTCTAAGGTTCAAAGAGGGAATCGCATCAGCCCTAGGCAGGACGACATTTGGTCTGAAGTCCGCCAAGGCACCCAAATTCTCTCGACTTTCGCATGACTAAACCACCACCAAAGGCATTGTGCGTCTGGGGTCTGTTCTCTGACTTTGGAGGTTAAGTCTCTTTCGCGAGCTTTCAAAAAATCTGACAGCATGAGCGCGTATTGAAGACGCAACAGCTCTTCAAAGAGCCCCATCAGCTGCTGAAGGTTGGTTTGATACTGTCGCAGCTCTTTTTTGATCGTTGTTCGCAGGGCAGTCGCCTCTTGGAGCATTTGCTGTGCTTGGTGTTGCCAGACTGGAAACCAGCTGTGCGCGAGATAGTCATGCCACCCTTCAATGGTGTGGATGCCTTGCATGGCCTGATGCAGTGCTTTGGCTAACTCCAACCGTGCGGTGCGCTGCAGCTGCTGTTGCAGGCCATTCAATTGGACTTCACAAGCGTAGAGTTGTCGGAGGTGTTGTTGAATTTCTTGTTGGAGGTCGTGACGCGCGGTGGTGGCCTGCGAAGTGGTCACAGACACTTCCGGCCAGTGCCGCCAGCATGCTAAGGACAATTCTTTTGCCTGCCACGCGCTTGAATCCTCGGTCAACTCTTGCCATGTCGGGCTTTGCAGCAGGGATCCTTTTGTGCTCGCGAAGAATTGAGAGGCGTGGTTACTTTTAGGAAGGTAGACCTCATCCCACCAGCCAACTCCTAACGTCTCTGCAAACTCCAGAATTTGCGAACTTGCGACCTCTTCCCAGCACAGCAGCGTAATGCGGCAGCCTCGTCGGGTTTCTTCGTCAAAAACTTCGCTGAGGAGGGAAGCCGCTTCTGGGGCAACAGGAGAGTGACGCAGCGTGAATTGCAGCGATGAACCGCCCAATCTCACAAACTCAGAGGGAAGGCGCGACAGTCGCTCTGCGTCATCAAGGGCAACTTCTAGCCCGAGCCGAGTTGAAGGAAAATCTCGCGTAGTGAACCACTCTGGGTGATACCCCCACGTCTGCTGAACCTTTTGGCAAGCCTCGACAGCTTGGTCCCATCTGGGGTCTTGTTTTGCTTCCAGAGTTGCGAGATCAGACACGAGCTTGCTCAGAACGGCACGTCGTCTTCAACATAGGGCGCTTCCGGGCCAGCAGGTCCGGCCCCTGCCGGTGCTCCGGGAGGAGGCGAGGCCGGAGCAGAAGGCGCATAAGTGTTGCCTCCTCCGTAGGCTCCGCCTCCAGAGCTGACGGATCCCTCGCGCACATTGTCGCGGTTGCTGTCGCGGGAGTCTAAGAAGCGGATTTGATTTGCAACAACTTCTGTCTTTTGGCGCTTCTGTCCTTGCTGATCTTCCCAGCTGCGCGTCTGTAGTTTGCCCTCCACATACACCATCGACCCCTTGCGCAGATAAGACTGCGCCTGATCGGCTAGACGATCCCATGCGCTGATGTCATGCCACTCGGTCTTCTCTTGTTTTTGTCCTTGTTTGTCGCGCCAAAATTCAGAGGTGGCAATAGAAAAGGCTGCGACTGCGTTCCCAGATTGGGTGTAGCGAATTTCTGGATCTCGGCCAAGACGACCAATCAACATGACTTTGTTCAGCATGGAATCTCCTTTTTAGCTTTTTGCGAGAAGTCCGAGGGTGAGGCGCAACTTTTCTTCAAAAGTTTCTGCAGAGGCCGGAAGTTGAGCTAAGGCCGTCATAATTTCTTTGTCAGCAAATCCCATATTTTTCAGCGCCGAGTGCAAGGAGGCAGCTTCCCCCATCGGTGCACGAGGCGTCGTATTAGGGACGCTTGAGTTCCCGTTCGGGATCCGTCCGACTCCCGTCAAGGGAGTTTTTGTCAAAGACTCCTTGAGTTCAAGGCACAAGCGCGCCGCCGTTTTTTTACCGATCCCAGGGACTGTGCTCAGAGTGTGAACATCTTCGTGTAGAATGGCTTGGACAAGTTGACGGACAGGGAGCGCCGTAAGCATCGTGATGGCCAGTTTGGGCCCAACGCCCGAAGCCTTGAGCAGGCGCTCAAACAGTTGTTTGTCAGGCAGCTCTGCAAAGCCATACAAGCTAATTTCATCTTCCCGAACACTTGTATGAATGAACAGCTGTTGTCGCTCTCCGACTTCCATCTGGTGCGCGAGTGTGAGGGGTATCTGCACTGTATATCCGACGCCCCCCGATGTTTGGAGGAGCACCGTATTTTCGTAGGCTTGGAGCACCTCACCTTCTAAGTAGCCAATCATGCGATTCCGTCGTCGCGTTCTCCGAAAATAGCGCTGCCGATGCGCACCATGGTCGCACCTTCCGCGATCGCCGCGCGATAGTCTCCAGACATTCCCATCGACAGCTCCGTCAGCTGTGCATCAGGGAAGTCCTGCTGAAGACGTTCAAGCCATGTGCGGAGGGTCGCGAAAATGTTCCGGCTGACTTTCTCCGTAGCGCGCGCAGCAGCCATCGTCATGAGCCCGCGCCATCGCAGCCACTGGCAGTGGTTGGCAACGGCGGCCGCTTCGCGGAGTTGATCCCAGTTAGAGAATCCGCTCTTACTCGGCTCCTCAGACAAATTCGCCTGCAATAAGATGTTCAGATGTGTTTGTTCTTGTGCACAGCGTTGTTCCAACCTTTCGAGCAACGCTGTGGAGTCGATCGAGTGGACCCAATCGAAATTCTTTGGGCAAAAACGCACCTTGTTTCTCTGCAAATGCCCGATGAGATGCCACTCGGGGCGCGGGTTTGTGAGGGCTTCGATTTTCTCCAGCGCCTCTTGGACTTTGTTTTCGCCAAAGGCGATTTGGCCAGCCGAGAGAGCGGCTGTGATCGCAGCGGCAGGATGTGTCTTTGAAACCGCGATGAGCCTCACGTCGTTCGGGCTTCTTCCGCTTTGATGGGCAAGATCACGAATTTCAGCGCGCAGGATGTGCAGACGCTCTGCGATGCTCATTCCTAGTTTCCCTGCACCTGTGGATCCCATAGCCCGACTTTTCTGGACTTTGCCGTTTGCTCAGCCTCTACAAACTCTCTCTCATAAGGGTTCACACCTTCATCTAACAAATAGAAGGAGAAGCCGTTTTCCACCATCCAGATGTTCAGGCTGCTGCTGCCAGACCACACAAGCCCAGAAATCCGGAACAACTTATCCTGCATTTCGTAGTCTACCCGCACGCTCCTGCCGTTGAATGCTTTTCCAAGCTCAAAGGCAGCCTTTTTCAGGAACCACTCGTTGTACTCTTTGCCCCGATTGATAGAGAGCTTAGGCGAGACATATTGCAGATAGACCCTGACTTCTTGACGACTGACGTTGAGACCACTCTTCGCTAGCTGATAAGTCCACTTGCGGAAATCTCCGCGATCGTCGATGCGCACCCAGATGCTGTCGGGGCTGGTAACGCGTGAGACCGTGCCTGTGAACTGCGCGCGTTCGGGCGCGTTCGTCGTTGGCGATGATTTGCGATTTTCAGCGCGCTGGAACAGCTCGCTCCGAATGCGTTCCGTCTCTAAGAGTGGATTCTCAGCCATCGCCTGCGCCGGCAGCAGCAATCCGAGTAGTAAAATGAGTTGAATGCAGAAGGAAATCATTTGCTATTCCAGTTTGTCAGAAAAACAGTAGTTTGAACCAATTCGGATGACAGCGACCCCCGCTTTTTCTTATATCGCGGACTACAAGCAAAAAGTTTGCAAGTCAGGAGGAGTCTCCGTAAAGTGTGCGGCTTCGTCTCGACCGCTTTCCCCCAAATTTCTCATGCACAACGGCCTGCCCAGCTTTCGTCTTTTCTCTTGGATCGTCTGGCTTTTTCTCAGCGCTTTTCCGACTGTGGGGCTCGCTCAACAGCCCGACCTCCGCGTCGAAGCACGCTCCTATATCTTTGATCCTGAAGCTCAAATTTATCAATATGAAGATGCGCTGATTGAATGGGGCACTATCGCACTTGAAGGGCAGAAAGTCGAGTATTTGCGTCAGGAAAACCTGATTGTCGCAAGTGGATTTGTGCGCTTACGAGAGGGCAACCTGACAATCATCGCAGAGCGACTAGAGATTAGCCCCGAAGACGACTCCGGTGTGTTCTCAGAGGTCGTCCTGTACGACTCCGGTGGCGCCATCTACATGACCGCCCGTGAAGTTCGCCGCATGCCAGCGGGCCATTTTGTTGGCTACGACTGCACCTTTACGACTTGTGATCCAGAAAACCCAGTCTGGGAGATTACCGGCGGCGAGGTGAACTATTATCCTGAAAACTACTCCTCTGCCCAAAACAGCACACTCCGCATCCGTGGAGTCCCCATCTTGTTTCTTCCTTACATGGCGTGGCCCACGGTCACTCGTCGTCAATCCGGCTTACTGCCCCCCGAATACGCGCTGCAAAGCTCTAGCGTCGACAAGTTTGACCTAGGATATCGCGTGGCGCTGCCGTACTTCTGGGCGATTGATCGCGATCATGATCTGACTGTGCGCACGGAATGGGTGCAACGCCGTGGCTTTGGGCTCGGGCTCGACTATCAATACGCGTTCAACCCCGACGTGCGCGGCGAAGTCAGAGCCCAGCGTTTTTTTGAACAAAACAAGCGGGATCCGCAGACAGAGTCAGGGCAGCTAAATCCTGAGCAGATTGATCCCACCGACTTGCGGCCTCTGCGCTATAAGTTCGTGCTGAATCACAACCAGCGCCTCGATCCACGCAGCCGCTTAATCGTCGCCGGGTTAGTCTACAGTGACAGCCAATATCAAAAAGAATACGAAGCCGTGCGCACACCCGACCCAAACTATGCGCAGCGCTTCTCAGGGTCGGTGAACCGACAATATGAATTAGGCAGCGTGACGCTCTCGGCCACTCAAGAAAAAGTCTTCCAAGAGATCGCGCTGCTCAATCGAGCCACAGACCCCACACGGGTACAACGCTTGCCCGCGCTCTCGTTTCAATACAACCAGCAGCCGTTCCGCTCGGTCGACCTGACAACGACGGCCTCGGGATCGCTTGTCCGCTATTTCCGTGAAGAAGGTTACAACGGCATTGGCACCGTCGTGAACCCAGGACTGCGCTTCCGTTTCCCTTTGCTGAGTCACTTCAAAGGCATCGTTGGCGTCGGGCGTTCCTACTCCTATTACCGCGTTTGGAATCCAAACTTGCCCGCTTCGGACGATATATACGCCTTTGAAATTTGGAGCGCGGACGCAGAACTCAACACGACCGTCTCACGAATTTGGAGCACCGAGAGCGGTCTGTTTAGCCGCTTCAAACATCTCATCACGCCGCGCCTACGCTACGACTACGTGGAAGATGTGGTGCAGCAGTCGTCATCTGGGGTTCCGTTTGGAGGAGGGATCGCCACCCGACGTCTCCTAGAGTTGCGACTGGATCATGTGCTGTTGGCCAAGCGCCGAATTTATGAACCGGCTGTCAGGATGACCTCTCGCTCTTTGAGCCGTCTGCAAACACAGGGGCTCTCCGTGAAGACGCTGCGCAGATTGCAGCGCCTGCGTGACCGCGAATTTGCGTCTAGCTCGGAAATGCAGCAGACCTTGCAGCAACTGTTTGGCGAGTCGCTCACCCGAGAAGAACGCCAAACCATCGTGGCCGCCGCTGAGAGCGGCGTGGCCCTGCGCGCAGGCAGCCAGACGCAACGCCCTAGCACTGAGAGCGATAGCCGAGTGTTGGCGACCTTAAATCTCATTCAACCGTATGATTTTTTAAAGGAAGACCCGAATTACCAATCCAATGGCCCAGCACCCCTTGGTGATGAGACGGCTCCTGGGGAACCGCTGCTGCCGCTGCGGCTGGAGTTGTCATTGCAGCCGGGCACTGGTTTCGGAGTGAACTTTTTCAACCGATATCATCACCAACAGCAGCG
This sequence comes from uncultured bacterium, assembly GCA_965662845.1. Classification (GTDB taxonomy): domain Bacteria; phylum SAR324; class SAR324; order SAR324; family NAC60-12; genus JCVI-SCAAA005. The sequence continues at coordinate 11,520 of CBFIJD010000031.1, forward strand.
GACCGTGGAATATTCGCTCTCTGTCGATGTCAACACGAGCAAATACAGTCAGGCTTCGGTAGCGTTTCGTGAAAACGAGAGGACCTATGTGACGCCGTATGGCAGGACGGTAGGCGAAACGTCGAGTTTTAGTTTTAGCAACACGCACCAAGCAAGTGATGAGTTGTCTTTCGGATTTTCCGGAACCGTCGACCTGAATCCCGAGAGCACCGCTTTTCAACGACGTCTTGTCTCAGACGCCATTTTTTTGAGCTATCGCCCGGACTGTTGGACCTTCAATCTCAGGTTGGAAGAGCGCGTTGACAAAACGACGACTAGCGGTGGGCGAGAGACGGAATATGTGGATCGCACAATTTTCGCGAGTGTCACATTGGGCGGAGTTGAATTCCCTGAGCAGTCTTTCCCAAGGGTGTTTTGATGCGACAACTCAGCTTGCTGTTGATGGCTTGGCTCAGCCTTTGGAACGGGACGTTGGCACAAGAGGCGCCTGAAGATTATCCCCAAATGTTTGAGCGAAGTGTCGAGTCTCGGGTTCGCGTTCCAGAGCCAGAAATCTTTTCGCCCTCGTATCGACCTCGCACCCTCGGCGTCTATTTTGGCGTGGGATTCCGAAGTTTGGATTTCACGCTAGCGGACGGCCAAAACCGCACCTTTTCCGATGGGACATCCAATGGCGTTGCCTTTCACTTGGGATATTTGCAACGCGGTCAGGCATTCGAATTTGAACGCCAAATTAGCTTGGTCGGTTTGAGCAAACCGGTCGCCTATAAAAGCAAGGAGTTTGATGCCCTCGAGGTTGTGCAAAATCGCCTCTGGTACTGGTGGGTGGAGCGGCTCTCTCCAGACTGGTTGGCGTTTTATGGTTCTGGCTTAGAATTCGCGCAAATGAGACCGAGCAGCGCGGACACAGAGCTCGCCTATGTGGATGAAACGTCAGCGATCTTTGGAGGTGGGATCTCGGTGTTTGCAGTGCCCAGCTTGCTGTTAGGCTATCGCTTCGCGACCGGCTTTCATCTCTCGACGTTGGGGCTGTCTACGCATGAGCCGCTACTCATTCGCTCCCAAATTCACTCCTTTTACCTCGATTACTTCTTTCCATTGTAGCTTATGGCTTGCCTTGACCTCGTTTTTCCTTAGAATCGGCCCGGTTTGCGTCACTACTTTGTCACTCTCTGCGGAATCAACTCATGGCTCTCACATTCCCTATCCTGTCTTTGCTGGTGTTCTCTCCATTATTGGGAGTCCTGCTCACATTGACATTTCGAGATGCGCAAAACGGGCGTGCGGCTCAGTGGGGCGCCTTAGCCGGAAGTGGGATCACGGCGCTGCTCAGCTTGTATCTGTGGTTTGCCTTTCAAGAGGGAACCGCCGAGCTGCAGTTGGTGGAACGTTTTGCGTGGATCGGCTCCTTCGGAATTGACTACTATCTCGGTCTGGATGGGCTCAATCTCTTCTTTCTGATCGCAACAGCTTGGTTGACGCCGCTCGCCTTGATTGCCTCTTGGAGTCTCACAGAGCGGGCTTGGCAATTTTCCATGCACTTGCTGCTGTTAGAGGTCGGAGTCCTCGGTTGCTTCGTCGCGTTAGACGTGATCCTGTTCTATGCCTTTTTCGAGTTGATGTTGATTCCCCTCTATTTCTTAGTGGGCGGCTGGGGGCGCGGCCCGGCTCGCGTTGCCGCAGCCAATCGCTTCTTCATCTACACTGTCTTCGGATCGCTGTTGATGTTGGCAGGGCTCATCTACACCGGAGTCTTGTTTCATGAGCGCTATGGGTATTGGTCGTTTCAAATCACGGATTGGTACGGACTCGAGATCCCTGCGCACACGCAGGTGTGGTTGTTTGCCAGCATGTTTGTTGCGTTTGCGATCAAAATTCCGCTGTTTCCTTTTCATGGCTGGCTCCCCTCTTTTCACGAAGAGGCGCCCATCATCGGCTCTGTAGAAATGGCGGCGATCATGATGAAGCTCGGGCCCTATGGCTTCTTGCGGTTTGCGATGCCAACCTATCCCGAAGCGGTGGCCGCGCTATCCGATTACATCTTCGTGATTGCCCTAGTGAGCATTTTATATGGCGGACTCGTCGCGATGGTGCAGACCAACATCAAGCGGCTGATGGCGTATTCATCAGTGTCGCACATGGGCTACATCCTGCTCGGAATTTTCGCTCTGAATGAACAAGGGATGGGCGGCGGTTTGATGCAGATGGTCAACTATGCAATCGTCACGAGCGCTCTGTTTCTGTGTTTAGGCATGATGCTTCAGCGTTTCGAGACGCAAGAAATTGCAGACTACAGCGGTCTCCTGAAGACCATGCCCATCTTCAGTGGTTTCTTCATTTTGTTCAGTATGGGGTCGATTGGCTTGCCGGGCTTGAATAGTTTTGTCGGCGAAGTGTTGACGATGATTGGCGCCGCAAAAGTGAATATTTGGTACGGCGTACTCGCTGCGATTGGCGTGATCATCGCCGCAATTTACATGCTGTGGATGGTGCAGCGAGTATTTTTTGGGCCTGCCAAAGACTGGGGATATCCCGTCAAAGATCTGACTGTGCGTGAAGCGGTTGTGCTCGTCCCTCTGGCGTTTTGGGCGATCGCGTTTGGGGTGTATCCTCAGCTGTTTTTTGACAAAGCCGAAGCCTCGCTCAACCATTACGTGCAGCAGGTCCAGCCACAGCCCGCGTTGCACACCGTCCAAACGAACCCCGCGCTACCTTGAGAAATCGCTTGCATCTGCTGGGGGCTTCTCTTACTCTACTGGGCTTCCATTTGCTTGGCGTTACGGAAAGGTGACCGAGTGGCTGAAGGTGCACGACTGGAACTCGTGTGTGCGTGAAAGCGTACCGAGGGTTCGAATCCCTCCCTTTCCGCCAGCAACTCCCCCCTCTCATATCGAGATCTGCAAATGGTTGGGTTTCGCGCAATCGAAAGTTTCGAACCGTGTCAGGTCTTAACGGAAGCAGCACTAAGATTCCGTAGATGTGCCGCGCAGCCCAGCCTCCCGCTCCTCCCTTAGCATGACTTACGTAGTCCTCGCTCGCAAACTCCGCCCTCAGCGCTTCGCCGATTTGATCGGGCAAGAGACCATCGCCAACACCCTGCAGAACGCTATTCGTAGTGATCGGGTCGCGCACGCTTTTTTGTTCGCGGGTTCTCGTGGTGTGGGCAAAACCAGCGCCGCCCGAATCGTGACGAAGGCCCTGAATTGCCTAGAGCCCGATGCCATCGACCCCTGCAATGCCTGCGAAAATTGCCGAGAGATCAGCAGCAATGCCTCCGCAGATGTCTTTGAAATCGACGCGGCCTCAAACCGTGGTATCGAAAACATTCGAGAGTTGAGAGAGAACGTCAAGTATGCGCCCGCGCGCTGTCGCTACAAGGTCTACATCATCGACGAAGCGCACATGCTCACGCTGGAATCTTTTAACGCCTTGCTCAAAACGCTGGAAGAACCACCTCCGCACGTGAAGTTCATCCTCGCCACGACAGACCCTCACAAAGTCCCCATCACGATCCTTTCACGTTGTCAGCGCTATGACTTTCAGCGAGTGCCACTCGGGCGCATGGTCGATTTTCTTTCGACCGTCGCCGTACAAGAACAACTGCAACTCAGCCCCAAAGCCTTAGCGCTGATCGCTCGTCACGCTGTCGGGGGCATGCGCGACGCGTTGACTGCCCTAGATCAGATCCTGAGCTACGCTGGAAGCTCGGCCACAGACGAAGAGGTCCGCGAGATTTTAGGGATCGCAGACGCATCCCTGCGCTTCGAGCTACTGGAAGCCATTTTGCGCAAACAGACCGCCGCGACCATGATCGCCTTTCGCGCTTTTCAGAGTCATGGCATGGATCTGCAAGAGCTGTTGCAAGAGCTGTTGCAGTCGGTGAAGACGCTTTCTCTGAGTCTAACGCTTCAGGGTGATCTCGCTGGTGAAGACATTACAGAAGAAGAAGTCCAACGCTATCGAGAGCTAAGCGGCCTCACTACGCTTGGTGAGCTACAGCAGATGTTTCAGATCTTGCTACAGCTAGAAGAACAAATGAAACGCAGCGTGCATGCCCAGATTTGTTTTGAAATGGCGCTCTTGCAGCTTGCCGCTGTGCAGCCCCTGATTGGGGTGAGTGATTTGCTGCAGCAAGTGCGCGCTTTGCGCAAATCCACCGACGGCGCCTCAAACGCCGCACCCGCCGTCGAAGTGCAAGAGCCGTCGCCCAGTTCACAGACCTTCGCCTCGCCCCAAACCGCCACACCTCAGAGCGGATCTCCAAACTCGAAGCCATCATTCTATGCCGCCGCGTCCCCCAGCGCCCCTGAGCCACGCCTAGAGCAACCGAACAAAGGCGCACAAGACGCGTTGCGTTTGTTACGTGGCAAAGACGACAACGCCCCTTCACCGCAAAAAAAAACTTTAAATCCTAGCCAAACCTCAAATGTTCCTCCCCCTTTGGCGGCCCCTCCGCTTGAGAAGGATCCGGATTCTAAGCTCGCGATGGCTGCTTCCGAAGAAGTCGCGCCGCAGAAACTTGAGCCGCCACCGGGAGAATGGCTGCGTTTTGTGCGCTTTGTGCAGGAACGCGCATCGTTGACGGGAACGCTGCTGCGCTCAGCCGTTCCAACAGATCTGACCGCGTCTGAATTCGTCTTGGAGTTTCGAAAGTCACCCCAGCTCTTCACCGAAGAGCACCAAGCCAAGCTGAAGCACGCGCTGGAAGAGTTCGGTCAGCGCCCTGTCACGGTGCGCCGCTCCGATCAAACGGTCACGCATGGCACGACCCTGCAAGAGTATGAAGCTTGGCAACAAGCCGAAGAGAAACGCCGCCGCGAAGAGCAGGCCCGCAAAGATCCACAAGTGCAGCAAATTTTAGAGGTCTTTGTCGGGAGTGAAATTCGAGAGATCCAACTGCGATAACAGTTACAGTTGCGTCCTGATCACCAGCAATTTACCATTTTGTAACTACTTCGGTGCCCTTCGGCATCGGCTTTCCTCACTTCTTCACGCAGGAGACAGAATGATGGACATGGGTGAACTGATGAAAAAAGCCCAAGAGCTTTCCCAAAATATGCAGGAACAACAGGAAAAGCTGGGACAAGAATCCTACGAGGTGTCGGTAGGCGGCGAGATGGTGAAGATGGTCTTCAATGGAAAATTAGAAGTCCAATCCATCACCATTGACCCAGAAGTGATTGACCCCAACGACGCCAGCACCCTGCAAGATCTGCTCGCGTCTGCCGTCAACGAAGGAATCCGTCAAGGACAACAACGTATGCAAAGCGCTATGACCCAGCAGTTTGGCGGCTTGGCAGGACTCGCTGCCAACTTGAACCTCCCCGGTTTCCCCAAAGCGTAATGCCCACCGTTCGCACTCCGCCTACTTGGTTTCTGCTAGAAGAAGCCGCCCCCCGCAGCGGCACGTTCAATATGGCCGCAGACGAGTGGCTGTTGCGCAACTACCGCCAAGGGGCCCCTCCCACCTTTCGTTTTTATCGCTGGGATCGCCTCACTTTGTCCTTAGGACGAAACGAGGACTTAGACGAACAATTCGATCTGGAATGGTGCGCACGGAATGGGCTGTCGATTCTGCGCAGAACAACCGGTGGGCGCGCCGTCTTGCATGGCGCCGACGTAACGTACTCGATCGTTGGCAGTGTGCAAGACCCACAGTTTGGGGGCGGCCCCGTTGAGACCTATGAATTCCTCGCTCGCGGTTTTTTCCAGTTTTTTGAAGAGATCGGTCTGCAACCAGCGCTTCAGCAGCGCCGCCCAGCGACCTCCAACCCTTCGCATGTGTGTTTCTCTGAACCAGCGGCTTACGAAATTTTGCTCCAAGGCAAGAAAATTATCGGAAATGCCCAACGAATTGTCTCCTGTCGACGGCGCACCCCTGACGAGCCTCGCTCCCGAGCGTTTTTGCAGCACGGCTCCATCCCCTTGAATGACCAAATTCCTACGCTGTCTGGAATTTTCCGCAACGCGACCGCAGCCCAATTGCGACGAGAAATGACTTCGCTCGAAGCCACAGGGTGCCTCAGTCGCTATTCTTTGCGCGAGCTCCGTGACATCTTTTTGGAGTCGCTCGCCCAAGCTTATGGCATCCAGTGGGAACGCCGCACTTGGACGCCGGAAGAGCTCGCACAGATTGCTGTTCTGCAGCAAGAGTTCGCTCCCCTGATTGGCCCTGAGGTCAATTAGCCTCCACCTCCGAGCCCCCCTCCAACATTGAGCCAGCCAAGAGTCGCCCTAGCGGCTCTTGCTGCTCTCCTCACTCTTATGCTTTTGTCAGAAAAATCCTAGATTCTTTGTCAGGTTGTCAGAAAAACTTTCCGAATCTCTTCCGAAATTCGTTGTCAGTGTGAGACAAAAAGACTAACTTCAACGCCTCTCTGCGCTTCGGGATGCTCCCAAAGGGCTCTCCCAAAGAAATTCATGAGAGAACTGTTATGATTTTTTTTCAGAGTGAGTATTTTTTCTGACAACAATGGGGAGGACAACATGCAAAGTGCTCGCACAGAAGAACCAAATCGATGTTGGTCAGAAGTAGAGAAGTGCTTTCAGGTGCTCAGACAGCTGCCACATCACGCGATGATTTTGTTTGATCAAGAGGGCAACTGCGGCTGGGCTGGAGGCGAGCTGTGGGCGTCGGAACAAGACGAGATCGCGCAAGCGATCGGGCAGACGCTAGAGAGCAAGATTGGGCAAAATTTGTTAGCTCGCTTTGGCATAAGGGACATCCAAAGTCTGCAAGACGTCTGGCAGGGCAAAACCAAGCAATACGAGCATCGTCATGAAAATCGCAGTTACTTGGTGAACTTGTTGCCCTTGCGCAACGACGAAGGCGAAATTAGTGGAGGCTTGCTGCTCAAACGAGATGTCACGCTCAACCGTCAACAAATCGAGCGTGAATATCAGTCAGAGAAGATTCGCACACTGGGCATGGTAGCCGCGAACACCGGCCATGAGCTGCTCACGCCATTAGCTTTTATCCGCACGCAGTGCGAGCTGTTGCGGCTCATGATTGCCCAGAAAAACTGCTCTTTCGAGCGGATCGAGCGGGAGATGAATCGCATTGAAATGCACACGCAGAAAGCGGCTTCGATCATCTATGAAATGAAGCTGATGCTCCCTCAACGGCAGGAGGGCAACTTCAAAGAGTTTCCGTTGAACATGCTCATTCATGAGACGT
>CBFIJD010000031.1:18754-19227 GCA_965662845.1 uncultured bacterium
CTTGCCCGACATCACCGTGCACTGCTCGCCGATTCTCATTTTGCAAGTTTGTTTGCATCTGATGAACAACGCTCTCTATGCGATGAGTGAGCGCGCCTACAAACGAATCAGGATCCACATGGGCTCCGATGGTCGCAAAAGTTGGTTTTCTATCAACGACAACGGAGTCGGGATCCCAGAGTACGCGCTCCGTCACGTGTTCGATCCGTTTTTCTCGCTGAAGCCGCCCAGAGATGGCGCCGGTTTAGGCTTAGCCGTTTGCTACTCCATTGTAGATCGTCATCACGGCAAGATTCAGATCGACAGTGAAGAAGACTACGGCACCACGGTCCGCGTTGAGCTGCCCTGCTGCGCTAGTTGCAGTGAGGTCACGACGCTGGGAGACGCGACCGCGCCACGCCCTGTGATGGTCTCTGTGTAAGAGGAGCGCGCCTTGGGAGAGAGCCGCTCATTGCAACCGCTCGCGTGAGCCG
>CBFIJD010000031.1:19265-38945 GCA_965662845.1 uncultured bacterium
CATCTGCTCCGATGGCAGCCGAGACGCACGAGACGCCGACACAAGCGCACCGGTTTCCAAAAACTCGATGGCCGCCGCTAACACCGTGTCTTCTGCCGGACTGCTCGGAGCTGCTCCCTCTACACGCTGATCTGGAATCACGCCCACTTCGTGCCACGAGTCACCCTTAGGAGAGAGCAACTCAAACGAGGTGATAAAGACGCCGCTGCCGTCCAATAGGTCAACAACGCTCTGCCCCACACCTTTGCCATAGGTGGCGTCGCCCATGATGGTCGCCAAATTCCAGTCTTGTAGCGCGGCGGAGGTGACCTCAGAAGCAGACGCAGAGCCGCCATCCGTCAGCACCACCAACGTGGTCGCGTCGTAGCTGCCCGCATCAGAATCGTAGTTCAGGCCAAAGCGATACGGGGTTCCCCCGCTCTGGGTTTGAAACGTAAAGAGGATCTCTCCATCCACAGAAGCGTTCCCCAAATAGTCGGTCAACTCCAGCGCCCCCAGCAAGCTCCCGCCACCATTTTGACGCAGATCCAAAATCAGCGCTTCAGGAGTGCTTCCAGAGAGCAAAAGTTCCTCAAAATCCTGCCTCACGTTGTCGCCGCTAACCGTCGTGTATTCGCGCAAGTTGAGATATGCGATTTGGTTGTTCGTGCCCAAGCGACGTGAGAGATGGGTCTCCGAGGCCGTCTCCAGCGTCTGAATTGCGCCGTCGCGCGCTATCGTGAGCACCGTCGCCTCGGCTTCTGCAGAAGGTAACAGAGCGCGCACTTCGGCGACGGTCAGGCCGCTGATGGTGACGCCATCGACGGCGGTGATCTGATCGCCGACCCGCAAACCATCCCACCAAGCGCGGGTGTAAGGAAAGATCGCGTCGACGGCAAACGGGTTGCTCGCGCTGATGACCGCTTCACTGTCGTTCACCGCGTAGCTGAAGCCGATGTAAGAGCGCGCGCCCGACAGCGACTGGGTGGTCTCTTCGTAAGCCACAGGCTCAAAATAATAGGAAAAGCGATCGTTTTGATTCACCACCGCGACGTAATCTTGCACGCTGTTGAGGTTGTCCAAGTTGGCCGGCAAATAGGCCGGGCGGTAGTGCGTTTGCTGAAACGACACACAGCCCTGCGCGAGGATCAAATCCACGGTTTGTGGGAAGGTGCTGCGCTGGCACTCAGGGTCATACAGCTCCACCATATCTTGGATAGATTGTACGGTGCTCGCGTTATTGGCCACGGTCTCGGCCAAGGTCGCGTCGTAGGTCAGCGTGATGTCGTCGCCTGTCTGCTCTGTCAACTGTCCTTGAAAAGCCAACGGCGAACGGCGCAGGATGAAGCGCTGATCTTCCGAGAAGGTCTCTTGGTTCCCATCCGGCCAAGATGTCCAGAACATGATGTTTTCTGCGCCTTGTCCGAGGCACTCCTCCGCGCTGACCGAGCCGTTGCTGTTTGTGTCAAACTGCGCGAGGTCACACTCTGGGGTGTCATCTAACGGATCAAACTCCGTCCCGTCCTCTTCTGTCGGGTGCCACAAACCAAGCAGATGTCCGGCCTCGTGCACCACCGTCTCCGCCAGCAGCTCTGTATCTAAACGCTGACTGAAGAGGCCACTTTGATGCGCGCTCACGCTCACCAAAACACCATTCCACTCGCTCGCAATGCCAAGAGAGCCGGGAATTCCCGCCGCGATGCCCAGCACGCCGCCAAACTGAAAATCGTCTACCAAGAAGATGTTGACCGCATCGGCGCGCCCTTGCTGTAGCAGCGTCTGCGTCGTGGTGTCGCTGAAGCTACTGGAGACGACCGCATACTGCGTGCTCAAACTGAGCGGCTCTGCGATGGTCACCGAGAGCTCATTTTGCGTGTAAATCTCCGCAATGCGCGCCAGCACGGTGCTCAAGTCACTCGGCGCAGAAGTCGTCAAATAAGGCTGCAGCAAGAGCGTCGCGTTGTCGCTCTCACGCAGATCTTCCCGCAGCGTCAACCGCACGTCGTTCGCTCCGCTGATTTCATAGCGCCACGTGCCGGCTTCGGGCAAAATGTCTGGCCGCATCGGGACTAAGTAATTGTCGTAGCTGCCGTTCCCAAAACTCGTGATCCCTGCCGCCTTCGAGTCCAGATAAGCCAACTCTTCTCGTCCAGAGGGGCTGGTCAAGGAGACAATCTGCGCACGGGAATCGCTGAACGCAGACAACAAAAACGAGGTCGCGTTGTCATGCACCACAAACGTACCCGTGGCAGGATCGCTCAGTTTCAACACCTGCGTGTGAGAGGTGTGGGTTGTGTTGTCCGTCGTGCCCACCGCAACGATCACGTCCTCGGCCTCGGTGTTCAGCTCCTCTTCCGCGAGTCCATCAGGCGGCGCCGTTTGCGTCTGGTTGTCGTTGGATTGGTCGCTCTCAAGGAAGTTTCCGCAAGAAGCCAGTAAAAGGGCGGCGCACCAAGGCGCCAGAAGCCGTCGGAAGGTAGCAGTCAAAGGAGTACTCAAGGAAGGAGCGACGTCACATAGAGTGACGATATTGCATGGTTTTCAGGAAGATGTTGGCGCGGTCGGGAAAGTCGGTGAACACTCCATCTACTCCCGCTTCGTAATAAAACATCCGCAGCCACTCCTCAAAAGAAGGGACATAGCTCGGCAGGGTGTCTGCGCGCAGCGTGTAGGTGTGCACCTGTAGTCCCAGCGCGTGGGCGTCTTTCACTAGCGTGGTCAGACGGGGCGCTCCAGAAGACCGCCTCCCCAACAGAACATGCCCAGTCCACACGGCGACCCCCTCTACGTAGTCGGCGAGGGTGCGGAGCCCTTCGGCGCTTTTCCAGTGCTCATAGTCGGCGGCGCTCTCTTGCCACGAATTTTCGCCCAAGAGCTGTAGCAGCCGCAGCTCTGTTCGGAACTCGTAGCGCAGGCGTCGCACCTCTTGCACATCAAAGCTCTCTAACCAAACAGGGCTCTCAGGCTTGCCAAAACCATAGCTCTGCACAACGCTGAGGGTTTGGTGCGTCAGGTCAAACCCCTGCTCTCGGTGCCACGCGGGGCTCTTGATTTCCAGCAGCAATTTGACTTGGCGTCCCGTGGACTTGTTCAGGCCTTGGATCAGTTCAATCACTTCGGCGAGGGTAGGAATTGAAAAGTGAGCAAACTCTGGTGGGAACCGGTTTGGATAGGCAGGCTTTCCCGAAAAATCCAAGCGTTCGTGGACGCGCAACAACCGCAGCTCGTCGAGGGTAAAGTCGAGCGCATAGTGCAATTCATCCTCACGAGAGCGCCCCAAAAAGCGTTGCCCCACGTCGGTCAAGCGATCCAAGTGCAGGTCGTGCATGACGATCGGGACGCCGTCTTGAGACAAAATGACGTCCACTTCAATCAAATCACAGCCGAGTCCGTGGGCCATCGCCAGTGAGGCCAGCGTGTTCTCTGGCAAGTATCCAGAAGCGCCACGGTGTGCGATTACCCATTTGCTTTGTCCATTACCCATTCCCGACTCCTGTGATTGACTAACAAAGGAAGGAGAGGCGTCTCTCTGAGACAACGCCTCTTACGATCATCGCATCAGGGGCAATGGGGAAGCAAGCGGGAAGATTGCAGGCCGAAAGACTCAGGACGCCTGCCTGTCCTCGTGAAACGGCAGGGCCTGTGGCTCTGGCATTTGGAAGAAGTTGTCGATCTCGTTTTGCGAGGAGAGTTGTGCTTGCTTGAGCTGGAACCGTGAGACCACTCGCCGCAAATTCTCTGCTTGTTCCGAGAGTTGATCCGAGAGCTGCTGCGTTTCACCAGAGACTGTCGCGTTCTGATTCGCGATCTCTTCCAACATGTTGAGCCCCTCTTTGATCTGCCGGATGCCGTTGCTCTGGCTCTTGCTGGAGGCCGAGATCTCTTCGATGATTTGGGAGACCTGGTCAATGTCTCGCACAAGCTGCTTCATCGCTTCCGCTGTGGAGGTGGCATAATTGCGACCTTCATCGACCCGTTGCTGTGAGTTCTGGATCAATTTCACGGTCTCTTTCGCTGCTTTCCCAGAACGTTCAGCCAGCTCTCGCACCTCATTCGCGACCACCGCGAAGCCCTTCCCGTGCTCGCCAGCACGCGCCGCCTCGATGGCTGCGTTGAGCGCCAGCACGTTGGTTTGAAAGGCAATGTCTTCGATGGTCTTCACAATCTTCGAGATGTCTTCACTCGACTCTGTGATGCGCTCCATCGCGGTCAGCAGCGTCCCCATTTGCTCATCGTTTTGCAGCACGCTCTTGCGCGCTCGGGTAGCCAGCCCTGTCGCGGTCTCTGCGCTCTGCGCGTTGATCAGCGCTTGCTCGTCGATGTGCTGTGAGGACGCCGTAATTTCGACCAAAGCCGCCGCCTCTTCGTTCACGCGCTTCGAGAGGTCTGAGCTGGCTTGCGCGATGTGCACGGAGCTTCCCGCGACCTGCTCGGACGTATGCTGCACCTCGGAGAGCATTTGGTTCAGCCCGCTGAGAATCATCACCAGCGCATTGCTGATCACATCGCGGTCGTCTTGGTTACGAATTTCGGCGGTCAGGTCGCCGGAGGCGATCTGCTGCAACGTGTGCACGGTGACGTTCTGCAAGGAGTTCGCAAAGTCGTTCATCGTGTTGGTCATCTGACCAATTTCATCTTTGGTCGAGACCTCCAGCCGCGTATCTAGGTGCCCGCGACTAATCTCTTGAATCATGCCAATCGCCCGCAGAATGGGCTGGGTGAAGCGCCCTGAGAAGTAGAAGGTCATCAGCGCTGAGATCAAACAGATGCCCAATGACGTAAGCGCGATCTGCAAGCTCAACGCGTTCGGCTCGGTGTTGATTTCAGCCGTCTGAATCTCTGCGAGGATGCCCCAGTTCACGCCTGCGATGCTCAGCGGCGCATACGCCCCAATCACCTCACGGCCCAGATAGTTTTCATAGATGCCAGACCCTTCTTCGCCTTGGGTTGCGGCCTTGGCGCCTTCGGTGTTCGCGGTTTGATACAAGATCGCTTTTCGCTTCTGTTGAATCTGCGGCAGATCTCCAGCGGCGGCTCCCAGCTCCGAGAGATCGTCCAGATATTGTTCTGGCTCTTCAATCAGGGGACGCGGGTCGCTGCGCATCGTGAAGTCATTGGCAATCAGATAGGTCTCGCCCGTGTCTCCCTGCCCCACATCTTTCCAGCGGCCCCCAGACGTCATGATGTCGTTCAGGCTCCGAATCGGGATCTGGAAGATCAACACCCCCACATTTTTGTTGCCTCGGCTGCTGAACACCGGCGCGACCATGAACGCGGTGGCGTCGTCATACGAAGCAAAGTACGGCTCAAAGTCCACGAAGCGCACATCGTTCGGGTCTTCTGTCTGGCTCACCTCGGCGACGACTTGCGACAGCTGAGTGCGCGCCAAGAAGCCTTCACGCATGGAAGCGCCAAAATCTATGCGCTTCTCGACGGTATACAGAATGCGTCCGGTCTCGGACTCCACCAAGATGATGTCGCTATAGCCAAAGAGCTGCCGATAGCCCACAAACGTCGGATGAAACTTGCGGTGCCCTGCGCCATACATGGCGAAGCCGTCTGGTCGCTCCATTTTGTAGCGTTCGTTGGGTGGGTTCTCATTCTGCACAATGAACGCATGCTGCAACGCAACGGCGGTGTCATCCAAAAAGGTGACCAGCCCCGTCGTTTGTGGAGACTGTCCATTGTTATACCGGCGATATTCTTCAGAAAATTCACTCTCGTAATAGCTCGCTAACTCGGCGCGCATTTGCCGAAGCGTCGCGTCATCAAATTCGTTCTCTTCTACATAATTTTTGAAGCTCGAGTTGAGCCCGATCAACGTCTTGAACACCACCTCATCTTGGGCCAAGAAGCGGATTTGATCGCGATAGAACCGGAATTGATCTTCGATCTGCTTGCGCTTGGTCTCGCGTGTCGAAATCAAACTCTGAGCCGCCTGATCCTCCAGCGCGTCATAGATTTTGAAGATACTCACGCTTCCAAGAACAATGATGGAGAACAGCAACGAGCCCAAAACCAACATAATCATTTTGGACTGAATGCCGCCGAATTGAATGCGCATAATGCGTTCCTTGACTGAGGTGGCAGAGAGAATCAAAGAAAGTAGCGACGTTGGAGTGCAAGAATTAAACAAGCGCAGTACAAAATCTTTACCTGTCCCAAAACATGAGACCGTTCTCCACGGAAAAAAACGATTGGGCCAAGGGGCTTATCAGCTTTTTGTTAGATTTTAGTTAAGACCTCTCTCTGCGTGTCACAATCGCTTTGCTCACCACAGCGGCACGCGGCTTGCGCTTCTCTGTGAGCCTCGCGACAATCTCCGCCTGCCCAAGTGGGGTTTGCCCACGTGTAGCGTTCCACAGCGGGATCGTGCGCGCCTTCGAGCACGCACGCGTCTCCTCACCTTTAGATCACCGACACCATGCCTCAACTAGATTGGCGTTCCTTGCTGCCGCAGCATCTGCCGTGGGAGGTCTGGAACGCGTCTTCGTTTCAAGCAGAGCATCTCAGCGCCCTCTTCATCTGGAGCATGCTCTCGCTCTGCCTCGTGATGTTGCTGCAAGTCGCGTTGCGCTTCCGGCAAACCAACCAAGCGCTGGGGCAGCTTCGCCAAACCGTCCGCGCGTTCCCAAGCGAGCAGCCGCCGCCCCCAGCCTTCCACAGCCTGTGGTCGCACTTCCTGCAGCGTCATGTGCGCGCCTTGCCAGAGGCACCACCGAGGAGTGACCTTGAACCCGCCTACGTGTTCTCGTGGGAAGCCCTCGCGCCAGCCTTCGCCAACAATCGCTTGTATGCGGCGATGCCCGGCATCTTTACCGCGCTGGGCGTGCTAGGGACCTTTGTGGGGCTACAGCTTGGGCTGAAGAGCATCGACCTCACACAGCGCGTCACCGATCAACAGATTCAGCCCCTGATTCAGGGAGCCGCGGTCGCCTTCTCCACCTCCGTGTGGGGCGTGGTCACCAGCGTGCTGTTCAACGTGCTAGAGAAAAATCTGGAGCGCCGTCTGCGTCAGAGAGTCCAAGCTGTCCAAGCGCTTTTGGCCGAGACCTTCCCCTTGCAAACCGCAGAAGCGCTGCTGTGGGAGGTCCACTCCCGCTTGGAGCAGGTTGAGACGCACGCGGCGGTGCCTGCGCAACACACACCGGAGATGTTGCGGATTTTTCAGCACTTAGAAGCCTTGGCGCTGACCGCCGTCGAAGAGAAGCATCAGTCCGTGGAAGAGCGCGTCGCCCAAAGCATCGACCGCTTCACAGAAGCGCTCTGGGCCACAGGACAACAGCAACAGGAGCTGATCGGGCGCAGCACCGACGCCCTCGAACGCGGCGCCCAAGCCATGCACCAAGAGATGTCGACCTTCCTGCGAGAGTTTGATCAGCGCGTGCAACGCTGGAGCGCTGAGCACGAGCACATGAGCGACCTCTCCCAGAACCTCATCCAGCACAGCGCGCAGCTGCTGCAGCAAGAGCAGACCACCTCCCAGCTGCTGAACGAATCCAGCGAGCAGTTGACCAAGTCCGCAAAGTCTCTGCAAAAGGCCACCCAAGCCCTAGAGAGTCACCACACGCAGCTCGAGCAAGTCTCGGGGAGCTTCGGCAAACGCATCGAGAAGGCTGCCGCGCAGGTCGCCTCTAGCGCAGACCTCAACGCTCGCGCCGCAGAGACGTTCCAAAAGACACAGCAAGAGCTAGAGCCGCTGCGATCGCAGTTTCAAGACTTGCAGCGCACCGTGCGCAACGACACGCAGGAGCTGGGCGCCCAGTTCGGCAAGCTGGTCAAACAGCTCGCGCGTCACGTTGAGAATCTCGAAGACCAATACCAGCAGAACCAACACGACGTCGCGCAAGTGCTACAAGACCACCAAGAGCTGACCAAGCAGCAGCTGACCGCACAGCAGGCGCTGGACTCCACCACGCAACAGCTCCAGCACTCCGCAGCCATGCTGTCCGCCGCGTCCAGTGAGCTGGCGCAGTTCCGTGACGCCGTTCACGATTCGGTCGCGCAGTGGTCACAGCAACAGGCGCAAGCCGAGACGCTGCGGCAACAGACAGCAGAACAAAACCAACACGCTCTCCAAACGCAGCAACACATCAGCGAACAGCTCACCGGGATCGTGCGACAAACCGACGCCGTCGGGCGCTATTTAGAGACGCTCGGACAAACCCTAGACGGTAGCGTCCGCAACTTGGGCACCCACCTGAACGGCTTCGTGGATCGTTTTGGCGGCAAGATCGAAGACTGGACACGCGGGCAAGACTCACAACACAAAGAGGTCGAGCAGCTCCTCCAGCGCAACCAAGAGACCGCGCGGCTGATGCGTGACGCCCAACAACACATGGAGCGCATCGCCCGCGCGGTCGAGACCACCTCCGGGAAGTTCGCCAGCTCCACCAGCAACCTCGACACGCTCAGCTCGCGGCTGGGACATGCCAGCGAGAGCCTCGGGCGCAAGCAAGTCGAAGCCGCCCGCGTGACCGACAACGCCGCTCAGCGCAACCAGCAAGTCGCCGAAGATTTCCGCAAGCTGTTCATGGAGTTAGACGGGCTACGCCGCGATTTTCAATCCACGCAAGCCGCGCTGAAGTCGTCGGGACAGCAGGCAGGAGACTCTTTCCAGCGCCTCGTCACAGCCCAAACCGAGATGCTCGACGGCTGGAACCGCCAAATGGAGCGCTTGTCGTTGCAGCTCACGGAGCAGACGCCCAAGCTGCATCAGTCGATGGAAGCCTTTGCCCAGATGGTGGAAGTCTTGCGACAAGTCTCGCTGTTGGCACGAAACCTGCCGGAGGGGAGCATGACTAGCGGGCGGGAGGTCTGATGTTGCGTCGTTCGCCGCTCTCTACGCCCGCTGCCGAAGAAGAGAATCCGTATTGGCTTTCGTTCTCAGACATGATGGCCGGCTTGCTCGCCATCTTCCTGCTCGTACTGGCCTCGCTGCTGATTCAGTTCAAAAAGAACATCGAGCTGCAGGAGCACACCACCGATCAGGTCGAGCGCGCCCTCCGCAGCCTCGTCGAGGTCGAGGACTTGCGGCAGCGCATCCTGCAAGACATCCAGAACCAGCTGCGACCGCAAGGCATCTTCGTCGAAATCGACGGCCCCATGCTGGTGATTCCAAACCGCCAGATCGCCTTTGAACGCGGCGAAGCGACCCTCTCTCTCGAAGGCGAGCGCATCTTGCGACGCATTGGCGAAGCGACCGCCTCTGCGTTGCAGAGACACGACGGCTACGCGCACCTCGACACCATCTTCGTCGAAGGACACACCGACAGCCGCCAAATGACAGACGAAGATGGCATGGGCAACTGGCGTTTGTCTGCCAATCGCGCGGTCGCCGTGCTCCATTTTTGGCAAGAAGCAACGGAGACGCGAGAGCTGTTCCAGCGCAAAAACGCCGCCGGAGAGCCGCTGCTCTCCGTGAGTGGCTACGCCGACACGCGCCGCGCACGCCCCGAAGAGCGCACCGCCGCCGACTACGAGGCCAACCGCCGCATCAACCTGCGCTTTCAGTTGCGTCCGGTTGTGAGCGACGACCTGCGTCGGGTGCTACAAGAACTTCAAACATCGCAACAAGGACCAACATGAGGACGGTTGTACAGCGGGTGAGCGAGAGCCGCGTGCGGATCGAAGGCGACATTGTAGGCGAGATTCAGACCGGTCTGCTCGTGCTGCTCGGGATCGCGCCCGATGACGGCGAAGACGACATCGACTGGCTGATGCGCAAGCTGCTGAACCTGCGCATTTTTCCTGATGACAGCGGCAAGATGAACCGCTCGGTACAAGACGTGGAAGGCGGGGTGCTGGTGGTCTCGCAGTTCACGCTCTACGCCGACAGCAGCCAAGGGAACCGCCCGTCCTACCTGCGCTCGGCCCCCCCTGAGGTCGCAATTCCGCTGTATGAGCAGTTTGTAGAGCGCCTGCACCTGCAGTTTGCGGGGCCCGTCGCGAGCGGTCGCTTTGGCGCCGACATGCAAGTGGAATTGATCAACGACGGCCCTGTGACCATGCTGCTGGACTCCAAACAGCGCGCTCTGTGAACCCTCAAGCAAGCACACACACATGAATTTTCGTGGACATTTCAATGGTGGCGTGGTCGCTGGCGGGCTCGCCGTCGGTGTCGCGCTCGGCACCCAATACGTACATTTGCAACCGGAGGACTGGCAGCAGTTCACGCAGCACCCCTTCGCCTTGGAGGGCAACATCCAAACGCTGCTGAGCGTCTTCGCAACGGCGCTCTTCATGGCCTTGTTCCCCGACTTAGACACCACCTCTGTGCCGCAGCGCTGGTTCTTCCGCGGCATGTTCGTGCTGTTAGCCGTGCTGTATTTTCAGCAGCGCATGGAGCTGTTCTGCTTGCTCGCGTTTGTCTCGCTGATGCCCGTGATGCACAAGCACCGTGGCTGGACGCACTGGAAGATCACGCCGTGGCTGATCGCGGTTTTTCTGGCGATGGTCTGGGAATATTTCCGAGTCAAAGAGGCGTGGGTGGAAGAGTTTTCGTGGGATAACGTCTGGCGGTGGATGCAAGAATATTGGATCTATGTCTTCGCCTGCGTGATTGGCCACTACACCCACTTGCTGCTCGACTCCCGCAAAATTCGCTGGTTGCCGTTTGTGGCCAACTCCACCAAACATCACTAGCGCACCCAAAAGCGCTGATTTTTGCTTGTCAGCGCTCTCAGAATGATCCACGGTTTTGAGCCTTTCACCATGCACTGCGACCACGCAGATCTCTTCTCTCACTGCACACCTTCCGCTCCGCAACGCCATGGGCAACATCATCAAGGTTGACTTCACCCGCCGCTGGTCGCAATCCCTTGACCAGCTCATCGAACGCAACCTCAAGGCTGAGACCTTCCCCGGTGTCGAGATCCTGTTTGCGCATGGCGAAGAGATCTTGTTGCACAAGACGTGGGGACGCCAAGAGGCGGGCTCCGACAAACCAATGGGGCTGAACACGGTCTTTGACATTGCGTCGATCACCAAACCTGTCGCCACCGCCGCGTTGATTCTGCTGCTGCAAGAGCAAGGCATGCTGGACTTGGAAGAGCCTGTGGCCGAATTTCTACCCGCGTTTGGCAGCGGAGACAAATCGCGCATCACCCTCCGCCACTTGCTCACACACACCTCCGGCTTGCCGGCGTGGAGCAACCTGCATCTCAGCCCAACGCTGGAGCAAGCTCGGCAGCGGCTGTATCACACAGAGCTAGAGACCCCTGTCTCTGCCGTCACGCGCTACAGCTGCCTGAATTATCTGCTGCTCGGCGACATCATCCGCAACATCACCGGCAGCAGCTTGTCCCGTTTTTTTGAGCACAGCCTCGCCGAGCCCATGCAGCTGCGGCACACTCTCTTTTCACCAGCCAAACGCTGGAAAGACCTGAGCCACCTCGCGCCCACGCAATATTGCCCGTGGCGCAAACAGCTGCTGCGGGGCGTGGTGCATGATGAAAACTGCTTTTTCTTTCAAGAGGAAGGCGGCAACGCAGGGCTCTTCTCCACCGCCCATGACCTGTTCCGCTATTGCTGTATGCTGCTCAACGATGGAGAGCTGGAGGGCGTGCCCATCCTTTCGCCGCAGTCTGTGCAACAGATGCTGCACAACCAGAACCAGCCCCATCAGCTCCCCCGCAGCATCGGCTGGGACATGAAAGACACCTCCCAGGGCTACTGGAGCTGTGGAACGCTCTTCCCACCGGGCTCTGTGGGACACACCGGCTTCACCGGCACCTCACTGTGGTTTGATCCGCTGGATCAGTGGATTGTCATTGTCTTAACCAACCGCGTACACCTCTCCAGAGACACCAATCAAGGGGCCATGAAGCGCTTCCGTCCGCGCCTGCACAACCTGCTGTTGTCTATGGTCTAGCCGGCACATCCCGAAAACGTGAGAAAAGAAACACAAAAAACATTTTGCGCTGCGGCGAGTTGATCTGTTAGGTTAATGTAACATTCTTACGAACCTGCTGACCTCTCGCCGGAGATCTGTTCATGAACAAATTCGTCAAAGCCGAACACAGCCGCGGTATCCTGCATGAGTTCACAGACTCCTCTACCCTCGAGTCGAACCTAGAGGGCGCCATCCTCGAATACGCCATCAACACCTTCCCCTTTGCTGACGCTTTTGAGTTTTTTCCTGGACTCGAAGAAGAAGATTGCCGCGACACGCTGACCGAGCTGGTCCAAAACGGCGGCATCAAGGTAGGGTTTTACTATGAAGAGATGCAGGACAGCCTCACGCTGTTCTACTTCTTGCGGGTGCATGACCAAACCCACGTTGTGCTTGGCCTCGACCCCGATCGCGTTCAAGTCGCGATTGATGAAGACTTCGATGGGGTGTTTCGCCTCGACGAAGAGCAATACATCGAGCTGCTGCAAATTCCCCTCTGCTGAAGGCGCAGAAGCCCCTGCCGACTTCTCTTCGCCCCTTCTTCACCACGCACCGTTCTCCATACCTGAGTCTTCCCATGATACTAATGAATCCCATTGGTCGCTTCCGCGCCATCGGTTTGCTGGAAGGAGCCTCGTACGTCCTCTTACTTTTTGTCGCGATGCCGCTGAAATACGGTCTCGGCTTCGACCTCGCTGTCCGCTACGTCGGCATGGCGCACGGCATCTTGTTCCTCGCTTACTGCGGGCTGCTCTGGCACACGCGCACCCCCGCCAACTGGTCTCTCTGGCGAAGCGGACAGCTGTTCGTGGTCTCGCTGGTTCCCTTCGGCAATTTTCTCGTCGACAAGGGCCTCAAACGCGAGGAGCAAGCGTGGAAGCAGCAACACACCTCGACCTCTTCCCCGTCGACGCCGGCCAACACTCCCGCCACCGCTGCCGACTAAGCGCCCTCAGATGTCCGCTGAAGCCTCTGCCTCAGCGCGCACAGGTGGAAGCGGCGTCCAATCCTCTTCCGCCGCCTCATTCGTGGGCTGCCCTGCTCCCGAGCCAAATATCCAGCGAAAACCCGAGCCGATGTCGTTGAGGACTAAGTAATTGACGGGCACCACCAGCAGCGTTGTGAACGTCGCCAGCAGCACTCCGAACCCAAGAGAGACCGCCATCGGGATCAGGAACTGCGCCTGCGTGCTCTTCTCAAAAATCAGCGGCATCAACCCTGCGAAGGTCGTCAATGAGGTCAGCAGCACCGGGCGGAAGCGCGCGACGCCAGCGGTGTTCACCGCGTCCCACAGCTCCATACCTTGCTCTCGGCGCATGCGGTTGATGTAGTCCACCAGCACCAAGCTGTCGTTCACAACCACACCTGTCAGCGCCAAGATCCCCATGATGCTCATGATCGTCAGATCCAAGTCCATGATCCAGTGTCCCACAACCGCGCCCAGCGCGCCGAAGGGGATCGCCGTCATCACAATCAGCGGCTGCGTGTATGACTTGAAAGGAATCGCCAGCAGCGCGTAGATCACAAACAACACGCCGATCAACCCATAGAACAACGTCTGGAACGACTCCCGCTGCTCGCGGGCTTCGCCTTCCAGTGAGAAGCTCACTCCCGGATAGAACCGCGCCACCTCTTCCGTGAAGGTCCGCAAGTCGGCTTTGATCGCCTCGACGTTGGCCTGCTCTTTGTTGAGGTCGGCGGTCACATTCAGCGTACGCTTGCGGTCAATCCGTGTGATCGACGATGGCGTGCGCCCTGGCTCCAGAGAAGCGACCTCTGCGAAGGGGACCGCCGCGCCGCTCTGCAAGCGAATCATCATGCTGTTGAGCGCTTCCAACGACTCCCGCTCGCTCTGTGGATAGCGCAAGACCACATCCACCTCATCGCGCCCCCGCTGAATGCGCTGCACGGTGATCCCAAAGAACCCCTCACGCACCTGACGTGCTAAGTCGTCCAGCCGCACCCCCAGCGTCTGGGCTTCTGGGCGGAGCCGCAGCTGCAGCTCTTCTTTGCCGTCAGAGAGGCTGTCTTGAATATCAAACACGGCGGGATAGGTGCGGAGTCGAGCCTTGATCTGCTCTGAGACCGCTTGCAGCTGCTCAAAGTCAGAGCCCACCAGCTGAATATCAATTGGGTCAGAGCTGCGCCCAATCTCTGCCCGGAAGTTGAGTTGTTCGGCCCCAGGGAGCGGCCCGATCGTCTGGCGCCACTCGCGCACCAAGTCGTTGCTGGTCACCTCCATTGTGCGGCGCTCTGGCGCTTCAATCTCAAACAGCACGCGCCCAATGTTGGTCTGTCCGCTGCTGCTTCCGCCCGTAGAGCCACTGGTAGAGAGGATGTTCAACACCACGCTCTTGCCTGTCTCGGGGTCGCGATACTTGTCCTGTAGCTGCAGCGCGGCGTCGGTCATGCGGTTGACGTAGCGATCCGTGATCGCAAACGGGGTCCCAGCGGGCATCACCAGCGTGGCGCGGGCGACTTCGCTCTGCACACGCGGGAAGAAGATGAAGCGCATCCAGCCGCTCATGATCAACGCCACCAGCAGGATCGCGATGGTCACAAAAATCGAGAGCGTCAGGTAACGCTGCCCCAGCGCAGCCCGCAGCAGCGGTCGATAGAACCGGAACACAAACGCTTCTAGGCCATCTGCGAACCACCGCTGGAACCGACCCAGCGTCGCGGTGAACTTATTCTCGCCTTGCAGGTGGACGTGCGCCAAGTGCGCCGGAAGAATCAGCTTGGACTCCACCAACGAGAAGAACAGCACAGGGATCACAATCAGCGGGATCTGCGCGAAGATGTCGCCACGCCGCCCCTCCACCAGCAGCAAAGGCACAAACGCCGCCATCGTCGTCAGCACCCCGAACGTCACCGGCACGGCGACCTCCGTCGTCCCTTTGATCGCCGCGTTCAGCGGGTTCTCGCCTCGGCGCAGGTGCGTATAGACGTTCTCGCCCGTCACAATCGCGTCATCGACCACAATCCCCAGCACCAAAATAAAGGCGAACAAGCTCACAATGTTGAGCGTCACGCCCAACTCGGGCATCAGCAAGGCGCTGCCCATGAAGCTGATCGGGATGCCCACACAGACCCACAGCGCGACCGAAGGGTGCAAGAACAAGCTGAGGAACAGCATCACCAGAAGGCCACCTTGCAGCGCGCTGTCGGTCAGCGTCTGCAGGCGCGCTTCGACGATCCGGGAGCGGTCACGCCAGTAGTCTAGCTTGACGCTGGCAGGCAAGAGCGCCTGCTTCTCTGCAATGTATTGCTTCACGGCTTCGGCGACCCCAATCGCGCTCTGTTCTCCCACGCGATAGACCTCAATGGAGAGCGCGGGCTGACCATTGAAGCGCGTCAGAATCGGCGTCTCGTCAAAGTCGTCACGGATCGTGGCGATGTCCTTCAGCAGCAGGCGCGTCCCGTCGTTGCGGGTGAGCACCACCATCTCTTCAAAGTTTTGCTGATTGTACGCCTGCCCTTTGGTCCGAATCAGCACCTCGCCGCCGCCCGTTTTGATGCTGCCCGCCGACAAGTCCAGAGACTGGCGCCGAATCGCCGCCGAGACGTCACTCAGCGTCAGGTTATATTCCCGCAGCACCCGCTCGGAGATCTCAATGCTCAGCTCATACGGGCGCGCGCCCTCTAGCTCCACCTGCGTGACGTCCGGCAGGCCCTGCAGGTCTTCTTCTACTTGCATCGCCAAGGCGCGCAGCTCCCGCTCGGTCAAGGGCCCGGCAATGACCACGCTAATGACCTCCCGCTGGAAAGTCGGGATGCTCACCGCAGGGCGCTCCGCTTCGTCAGGGAGTGTCGTCAACCCTTCAACCCGAGTCGCGACGTCATCGCGCAGCTGCTTCAGATCAAACCCTTTCTCCAGCTCCACATCCACACGCGAGGAGCCTTCGGATGAGGTCGAGACGATCTCTTTGATGCCTTCCAGGTCTTGGATCGCTTCTTCAATGCGCACGGTCACGCCTTCTTCCACCTCAGCCGGCGTCGCCCCTGGAAATGAGGTCCGCACGGTCACACGCTCCAGATCAATCGAAGGGAACACCTCCAGCGGCACTCGCTGCGTGAGCGAATAAAACCCACCGATTAAAATCGAAATCATCAACAAGTTCGCCGCGACCGAGTTGCGGGAGAACCAAGCAATTGCTCCGTGCATAAAGCCTCATACAAAATGAGAGAGGTTGTGTTCGTAAGGTCAGGTGTCTGAAGAGAACTCAAAGGCCCCCCTGAGCGCGTCGCGAGACCTAACTCAGCGGGTGGCGGCGACTTTCTCGGGGGCCGACGCCTCGGAGGTCGGCGGCTGGTTGTTGGTCGCAGGCGCGGCGGGCTTCTCGTTTTGTGCGGAGCCGTCTCCTTGTTGCCCCCGTCCGGTGCGGCGCTCGCCGTCCGAGACCTCCTCCCGCGAGGGCTTCCCATCTACAATCGCGTTGACTTCTGTCCCGCTCGGCAGCGAGCCCACAGGCGTGAGCGCCAGCAAGTCTCCGGCTTGGAGCCCTGCGCTCACGACCGCTTCGTCCGCGTTGCTCCAGAGCACGGTGATCGCTTTGCGCTGGAGTTTGCCGTCTTTGATCAGCACGACCTCATTCCCTTGATAAATCGCCGCGCGTGGAATCACGATCGCCTCTTTGAGCGACTGCCCTTCGATCTCCGCTTCCACGAATTGTCCCAGCTTGAGCGATGGTTTGCCGTCGTTTGCGTTTCGGTACGGGTTTGGGATCTGCGCGACGACAAAGAGCTGGCGGCTCTGCTCATCAAAGATGCCTTCTGTGCGTGTGATCCGCCCCTCCCACAGGTGAGACTGCTGGCCGGTGCGCGCCACAAACTGCACCTTGGGGCCTTGGTTGTTGCTCGTGCCGCGATATTCTTCGGGCAACGCGACGTATTGCAGCTGCTGGCTGTGCAGCGGCAAGCGGACCTCCACGTAGTCCACCGCGTAGAGCTGCGCGAGCTGGGCGCCGGTGCCAACAAACTGGCCCACGTCCACGTTCTTTCTCAACACACGCCCTGCGTATGGCGCGACGATCTTTGTGCGCTCCAGGTTGCGCTTGGCTCTCTCAAGGCGGATGCGGTTGGCGTCAATCGCGGCGCGCGCGGCGTCCATCTGCGGTTTGCGCAGCACGAGGTCGCTCGGCGTGCCGGCTTGCCCCAGCCGCGCCCAGTTGCGCAGGGCTTGCTCCGCGCGGGCCTCTTCTTCTTTCAGCGTCAGGTACGACTGCACCAGCGTCGTCTCGGCGATTTGGACTTCTGAGCGATAGTCCGTGGGGTCAATGCGCACCAGCGTCTCCCCTTTGCGGAAGAAGCCGCCCTCGCGAAAGTTCGGAGAGACCTCCACGATGTTCCCTGCGACCTGCGACACCAGCGCGCTCTCGGTCTGCGCTTGGATGGTGCCGTAGGTGTTGACGTTGATCTGATAGTCTTGGGGCTTGAGCGCCGTCGCTTCGACGGTCAACCGAGAGGCGGGCGCTTGCGGGCGGCGGTTCGGCTCGGCTTTGTTCTGAAGAATCGTGCGAGCGCCAAAGAAGCCCACGCCCAGCACCAACAGCGGCAGACCAACTTTGAGAGAGAGGCGTAACCAGCGCATAACTTATCCTGCGTTTGGGGTTGACGAAGCGGGGGCGAAGTCTCCGCCCAGCGCCAAATAAAGTTGAATTCGGTTTTGCAAGCGCGCATTGCGGACCTGCAACAGCGAGCTTTGCGCGTCAAACGAGCGACGCTGTGCCTCCAGCACCGTGACGAAGTTGACCAATCCGGTCACATATTGTTCTTGCGCAAGCTCTTCTCCCGCCTGCGCTTCTTTGACCGCGATGCGGAGCGCCGCCTCTTGGCGCTCTAACAAATCCTCTGCCACCAAGGCCGACTCCACCTCTTGCAGCGCCGTCAGCAGCGCTTGGTTGTATTCTAGCGCCGCGATGCGGGTCTCCGCGTTGGCTTGCTCCAAATCGGCTTCCAGCGCAGTGCCGTTCCAGAGCGGCTGCGTCAGGTTCACGCCGAGCGACCAAATCACCGACTCAAGGTCGAGCAAGTTCTCCACCTCCTCTGCGCGCGAGCTCACCGAGGTGCTCAGGCTGAAGCGCGGATATTGCGCCTTATAGGCCGCCAGCGCTGTCTCATCTGCCGCCTTGAGGCGACGCTCGGCCGCCAGCAAGTCTGGGCGACGCTGCAACAGCTCCGACGGCAGGCCCGCCCCCGTGAACGCCGGCAACGCGGGCAGCTCCTCCCGAACCGCGAGCGCCGTCGT
This sequence comes from uncultured bacterium, assembly GCA_965662845.1. GTDB lineage: Bacteria > SAR324 > SAR324 > SAR324 > NAC60-12 > JCVI-SCAAA005. The sequence goes on from CBFIJD010000031.1 coordinate 37,385, forward strand.
CGGCACCCGCCCAAGGAGCACCTCCAGCGCCTGAATCGCTCGGTCTCGCGTCAGCCGTTGCGCGGCCACGCGGCTCTGCTGCGAGGCCACATTCGAGCGCGCCAAGTGCACATCTAAGGCGCTGTTGAGGTTCAACCGAAAGCCCTCTTCCACGATCTCTAAGTTGTCTTGCAAATTGAAGAGACGGCGCTCCAACAAGCGCAGCTGCGCCTCCGCCTCGGCCGCGTTATACCAGCCCCGCGCAATGTTCGCCGCCAGCGCCAGCCGCGCAGAGACATACTCTTGGGCGCGGGCCGCCTCCGTCAACACCGCAGCGCGCTCTTGGTTCCCTAAGCGATCCCACAAATCCGCTTCCCACGACACCTGCATGTTGACGCTGTAGCTCCGAGTGGAGTCTCCCAGCTCCGGCGTCTTGGGGCTATAGGCATGATCCAGCGAAGTCCCTGCGCCCACCGATACGTCGGGGCGGTCGCTGACCCCCAACGCCTTGACCCGCGTCTGCGCAATCTTCACCCGCGAGGCCGCCACTTGCACATTCGGGCTCGCTTGCAGCGCCTCCGTCACCAACGACTCCAGCGTGGCGTCTTGAAACGTCTGCAACCACGGCTGCGCCGCAGCGGTCGCGACCACCTCACGGCTCCACGTCGCCGGAGCTACCTTTGGAACAGAAGACGGCTGAGGCTCAGAGAGCGAGCTGCAGCCCGCGCACAGCAGCAGACAGCCGCCCAGCCAGAGAGGTCGAGAACGTAAGCGCACGCACACTCCAAAAGAAAATTATCAAAAAATTTGCGAAAGTCGTTGAAGGCACAACAGATCTTGGCGCTCTTGCGCCCCCTCGCGACCATTTTGCAAATTCAGTGCACGGCTACTGTCGCAGAACATTGTGGAGAAACTGTGGAGGGCCCTGTGTGCCCGGATGTTGGGTGCCCGTTGGCCACGTTTTGTCCCGAATCCGTAGGGGCAACCACGGGGGGTTGCCCCTACGATGACCGTCGTCAGAACGAAAAACGTCGGTAAGGGCGAAAAACGTCGGTAGGGGCGAAAAATCTTTCGCCCCTACTGGGTCGGAGATGAACGTGATCGTGGCTGCCCGGAAATCAGGGCAGGCAGAGGCGTTTGGGTGAGAAGAGAGGGAAGGAGGACGATCACTGGAGGCCGACTTACCGCAAGCTCGGCGCGATGAGCCGGAGAGCAATGGTCGCTAATCGTGGCTAGGGTGCACTTGTCAGTTGAGGGACTATGGAAAGGATGATGAAACGCCATCTGCATGACTTTCGTCATCTTATGAAATGTGAAGTACATTTTTGCTTGACAAGATATTTTTGTGCAATAGGATGAAAATTCATTTCACTTTTTACAACAAAACAATAGAGAGCAATATATGAAGTCTTTCTTCAAGTTGGTAGTACTAGGGTTGTTCGTTGTAGGTTGTGGGGACGGTGGAAGTTCAGATAGTTCATCAAGTTCTGGACTATTGGCTGAATCAGTTTCCATAGAAGATTTCAATGTGGTCTCAACTACAACTTATACCGAAGCAGAGATTAGGGAACAGATTAACAGC
>CBFIJD010000032.1:0-35705 GCA_965662845.1 uncultured bacterium
GACTTTGCCCTGCTGACAGAAGAAGAGGTCTTTGGCGAGAAGAGCAAACGTCGTCGGTTAACGCGCGCTCAGGTTCAAACGCTGGGGAACTCGCTCGAAGACCTCAAAGAGGGCGACCCTGTTGTGCACTTGGACTATGGCATTGGCAGGTATGTCGGCCTGAAAAAAATCCCTGTCGGAGATTCCGACTCAGATTTCATGGTGTTGGAGTACGCGCGGAACGAGAAAGTCTACGTCCCCGTGCAGAAATTCCACTTGGTGCAAAAATACGTCAACGCTGACGGTACCTCGCCTAAGCTGAACAAACTGGGCGATAAGGCGTGGACCAAAACGCGCAGCAAAGTTGCCAAGTCGGTAGAGGACATCGCCGGAGAGTTGACCGAGATTTATGCCGCGCGTCGAGCCCGCAAAGGGTTCTCATTTCCAGCAGATGACCACGAGATGCAGGAGTTTGAGCTGCGCTTTCCCTATGAGGAGACCCCGGACCAACTGCAGGTGATTGAGGCGGTGAAGGCCGACATGGAAGCAGAGACGCCCATGGATCGGTTGGTGTGTGGGGACGTTGGTTTTGGAAAAACAGAGATCGCGATGCGCGCCGCTTTCAAGTGTGCCAACGCCGGCAAGCAGGTCGCCGTGCTGGTGCCGACAACGATTTTGGCGCAACAACACTTCGTCTCATTCAAGAAGCGCTTTGACGGCACTCCGTTCAATATCGAAATGCTGAGCCGCTTCCGTACCGCGACCGAACAGAGAGACGTCCTCAAAAACCTGAGAGACGGCAAAGTCGATATCCTCATTGGCACGCACCGGTTGCTGTCGCAGGACGTCAAATTTCCACAGTTGGGGTTGCTAGTCGTTGATGAGGAGCAGCGTTTTGGGGTCAAACACAAAGAGAAGATCAAAGCGTTCCGGGCAGAAGTGGACGTGCTGACGCTGTCTGCCACGCCGATTCCGCGCACGCTCTACATGTCGATGACAGGCATTCGTGACTTGAGCATCATCAACACGCCGCCGGCAGACCGAATGGCGATCCGAACGCGCTTGTTGAAGTCGAATGACTACATCATCCAGGAAGCGGTGAGCCGCGAGATTCGTCGCGGTGGACAGATCTATGTTGTCCACAACCGAGTAGAGTCGATCTTTCAGTATGGGAATTATTTGAAAGAGATTTTGCCGAACGTGCGCATTGGGGTTGGCCATGGACAGATGAGCGAGAACCAGCTGGAGCAGCTGATGATGGACTTCATGGAGGGGCAATATGACGTGCTGGTGGCCACGACAATTATTGAGTCTGGGCTCGATATTCCTCGGGCCAACACCATCATCATCAACCACGCGGATCAGTTTGGGCTCTCTCAACTCTATCAGCTGCGTGGGCGGGTTGGGCGCAGCAATGTTCAGGCGTATGCCTATCTGTTGGTCCCTCCCGAGAAAATTTTGTCGAATGTGGCGCAAGAGCGCCTGAAGGTGTTGCAGGAACTCAATGATTTAGGCGCGGGTTTCAAGGTGGCGTCGCGTGACCTTGAGCTGCGTGGCGCTGGAAACCTGCTTGGCTCTGAGCAGTCGGGACACATTGCGAGCGTAGGGCTGGAGCTGTACACGCAGATGGTCGAGCGAGCGGTGCGCAAACTAGAGGCACAAGAGCTGGTCGCCCTAGACGACATGAAGGTGCAACTCAGTTTTCTGGAAGAGAAAATCCCCGAAGAATACATCAAGAGCACGAGTCAGCGATTGTCTCTCTATAAGCAGCTGTCGTCGGTGGAGGATGAAGAACGACTTTGGGAGCTACGGAGCGCAATCGAAAATCGCTTTGGCTCGCCTCCAGAGGCCGTTCTCAATCTCTTCAAAGAGGCGCAGGTGCGTTGTTGGGGACAGAAGTTTGGCGTGCCTGTGATTGAACACAAGGGGCAAAAGCTCAGAATTCAGTTGTTGCCCGATACGCAGTTGCAGCATGAGAACTTGATCTCGTGGCTCAGTGAGGCCAACACGCCGCTGCGTTTTCAGCCAGAGACTACTTTGGAATTGACGCAAGTTCCGCCCTCGTTAGATGCGATTTTAGCGGGGTTGCAGCAGTTCCAGCAGCGGTTGTTCCTTGGAAATTCCGCACATGCGTAATCGTTGGATACAAGCGTTGCGTCCTGCGCCGAGCCAGGTGGCGGCTAGCCGTCTCTCGGACGCGGCCATTGGAGTGAGGGAGCGCGTGCAACAGACGCTACCGGCGGTAGTGGAGGTGCTAGATGCGGTCGCTCTGCTCCCTCTAGAAGCCCCTTGGTTAGAGACAGGGAATGGGCTGCGGTTTGTGAACATTCTTAAAGTCTTGGAAGGGCGCTATTTGCACGCATGGGCCCGGGCACAATCGGATAAGGTAGACCTGTTGGAACGAGAGATCTTGCTCTGGTTTCGTGCAGAGCAACGCAGCGCGAGCAGCCTGTTTCGGGAGTATTGTCGTTGGCATCAGCGCTGGTGGTGCGCGCATCCTGAAGGCTGGGGTGCTTATGTGCTCTCGGAGCTCAGCGCGCACCCGATGATGGCGGCTCAGCACGCGAGCGCGGAGCCCCTAGAAGAGGAGTGGGAGCTGTTGCTCACCGAGTGGTTTCGAGTGGCTCGCCCTTTGGTCTGCTGTGATCTCTTCCAAATAGTGAGTGACTTTTACGCTTTTCACTCCGTGTTCACGCAAACAGAGGTCTTTCTCCCCGCTCTTTCCCCCCCTCGTCCTTGCCCAGACCACGTTTTGCAGGTTTTGCAAGCCCTTGAAACCGGAGACTACCCTTTAGCTGCCCGCGCGTATGCGGAATATCTGACCTCTTCTGTAAGCACGTGAGAAAATAAAATTTTTCTCTTGTCTTTCTCTCATGAATCTTGTTTCCTCTTTTTGTTCGACTTCCCCATGTTTTGTTTTTCTCACGAAAATAAGAAGACGCTTCTTGTTCACTCGTAAATCACTGTTATTTAAAGGGAATTCTTAATTTTTTCGGCTGGCAGATGCTTTGCAGCTTGACAAGTGAGTAATTGAATATGCGCAGGTCTATCAGAGAGATTCTCTACCTCGCCACCTCGCTCAGCAATGTCAAACTGCTAATGGAGAAGCATCATGAGTAACTTCAATGAAGAAACAATGGATTTTGAAGAGAGTCTTCTGGAAGAACAGCTGAAGAAAGAAGCGCAACGGCAAGAGGTTCAGGATGCGATCCAACGCTTTCTTGCGAAGGGCAAGCAGATCCAAATTCTGCCACCACAGAAGGTGAACAATCGCACGGTCATCGGTGGCGATCAGTGGGAGAACTACGAAAGCATCAACGAAGTTCTCAGCAGTGGTGTCAGTAATTAGGGGGGAGTTGAAAAGACAGAGCCGATTCTTGGGGAATTCTAAGATTTTTGTGCACTGCACAAAAATTCTTGATTTCCCGAGAAAGCTCGTGATATATCTATCATCACGTGGAGAGAAGGAAGTAGTTTTCTCCACGTTCCGTCGAGTTAGACAGATGAACTTACTAAGGAACATCGAACTGAATAGCCATTCTGTAGGGAAATTCTGGTTTTCAACTCCTCCCTAAAAAAAAGTTGAAAGTTTCATGTGCCAGGAAAATCCATAACGACATTTGTCGGTAAGATGTCTGCGGGACGGCTATTCAACTCGAACGCTCCTCCTTACTCTGAAGCAAAAGCACTCCTTTCTCCCTCACTGCCATCATCTCTTTGACCCAAGCTCTCAGCCTCTCTAACTGCTCATCAGCAACGCCAAACTGCTCACCGATTCCGCAAATGAACGCCGTCTGTTTCTCATCGTCGTGCGTCTTGTTCGCATAACTCACGAAGTTTAATTCCAAGAGACAGATGTTTCTTTCCTCAGAGGTCTCAAAGTAGCTTAGTAACTCTGGAATCGACATTTCGGGAACGTGGCGGGCTCCCTCTTCAAGGCTTTTCAGCAGCTCCATTTCGTCTTCGTAAACAGAAATGCGCATCTCGCTCCCCATCCGGGTGAGGGTCTCCATCTCGGCCTGATCGATCATGTCATCGTCTGCCTTGGCCATTTGTTTGGCGAGCGCAATGAAAGCGATTTTTTGGGGGCGGTTGAGTTTGTGTAAAAACATAGGATGCTGCTAGAGAGGGTGCAGTCGCTAAACGGCGACGATCAATGGTGAACAGGAATGTGCGGTGTGGAGACGTTCATGCTGCGGTTGCGAACAAGTGATGAGCGTAGAGAGCGCGCAGGATTGAGGAGGGCCTCCGCGCTCTTTGGAGACCATCGCAGAGGGCCGGCTAATAGTATTGTGGACGCATTTCTCCTGCTGCTTTGATCAATTGATTACGCTGCTTGTTCATTTTCATCATGTCAGAGGCCCACTGCAAAACGACTTTGGCATAGTCCGGGGGAAGCCCCATTTTCCCCGCAATTTGTTTGAACAAATCAGCCTCCGCCCGACTCACCTTTCCTGTGATAGTGATCACGGTGGCAAGATAAAAGTAAATGATCGCGGCGCGATCCATGCGCTCATCCAAACGCCCTAGGTCGATCTGCGACTTAGTCTTCACTGCTTGGACTAAGGCAACGACTTCCTGCTCGTCATCCAGAAAACTAATCGCTTCCCGCAAAAACATCAGTTCCGAGTTGTCCACCTGTCCATCTCCTAAAATCATTGCGCCGATCGCCTTAGCCAGCCAACTGCGGCTCTCAGGGGATAAACTACTGACAAATTCATTTTCAAGGGTCACTTCAAACATAAGTACTCTCGCGTCAAAGAAAGATTCGGCGTTGTTGTGATTGAGGCGGCTGGGTCTCTGGAGCAGAGAACACGCTGCACATCCTGCCTATTTTGCAGTCGATCACAGTTCTATCGTGATGCGATACAAAATTCCTTCCTGACTCTTTCGATTGCTTTCCACTAAGCGTTTTTCCACAAAAATGGGGAGCGATTGGAGCTGTGTTTTGACTCTTTGCAGGTTCTCGTAACTGTCAATCGCGCCGTTCATCGAGAAGCGATCCTCAGAAACTTCGACGCGGTCAATGCGGAACTCAGTCGAATTGTCCGTAAGTTCACTCATTTGTTGCAGCAGCCGTAAATGGGTGTAAGTCCGCGACGCGAATTCCTTGCTCAACTCCACTTCCTGCTGCCTTTGCTGAATCATATTTTGTAAGCGTGTCGCCACTTGATCGGGGTCGTCTGCGTTCTCGCCCGGCAGCAATTGCTGCGCCCGATCGGCTAGGCGGACATCTAACTGCTGGATTTGCGTCTCTACTGCGTCGAGTCGCAGCATTTGATTCACGGCAAACAGCCCGCTTGAGAGCGTGAGCAAGAGCACACTCGCCACGAGACTCCAGCGATGACCTTTGAGGAAACGCTGCAAGGGAGTGCCCTGCGAATACAAACTGAGGCGATGACGTTCTAAGGTGTTGCGAAACGTCCGGGGGGTCTCCCCCAAAATTCCCCAGCGCTCGCGCCCCTCCAAGGCCAAGGCGGCTTCCTGATAGCGCACCTCCACGAGCTCATGACCTCGCGCCCTTCCTGAGTCTGGAGAGTCCGCGTCCTCTGCCAACGGGGGCGTGACGCTCGCGGTGTGTTCTTCCAGGGCAAACACAGACTTGACCGGCAGAGGGCTGAGCTGAAAGCGCCACCCGTCCCATTCTAAGAGCGGCCCAAGAATTCCGTGCACCGCAATAGCGATGTCCTTGTGGTGCTGTTGCGTGCGAAAAAACAGCGTGATTTGGGAGCAGAGCCAGCGGAGTTCGGCTTCGATCTCTGCGAACTCGGCGGGGCTGTCTTCTGCGCGAGGAGTCAGCGCAAAATTGCGCAGAAAGGTCCCCAACTCCACGGAGTAGCGCTGTTTCCATGTCGCGATCAACTCAGCAATGCGGTTGGGAAACACCTTCACCATTTGCAGTTGGCCTTGCTCTAAGATGTTCACGAAGCATTCATCGGCTCCTACATACAGCTGGAAGGTGTGCCCCTGTTGCGCTTCTCGAGAGAGAAACGACGCCAAAAACGTCGCGGTGCAGTGGAAGCCTTGCAGGTTCAACTCTAGGTGCTCACAGGCTTCTTGGAGCTCTCGCCAGCGCTCTTGGCGCATCAGCATCACCAGCGCCTGCGCCGTACCGTCGGATTTGGCGTCTACCGTGTGCGCGTAGTGATATTCGTCTAGTGAGCCGAGGACTTCATTGCCCAACTCAAAGGGCAACACCTGCTCAATCTTGCGGGGATCTTGAAAGGGAAAGGAGATTTTTCGAAAGCTGATCTCGGCTGCCGGAACCAAAAACAAGACGTTGGGTTCGCGGAGGCGCTGCTCTTGGAGGTAGGTTTGGAGTCGTCCCCGAAACGTTTGCGACTCAGGGAGCAGCTGGTCGTCTCCTTCTGCCATCGCAACAGGGGGAACCCAGCGCGTGGGCAGCGACTGCGTGACTTGCAGCTCAGGGCCCCGTTTGTTCAGCAAGACGCCTTCTTGGCAGATCGGATGAGCGGAGAGAAAATACGTGCGGCGTTCCATGCTCACTTAGGCAGGGTGAGAAGAAGCGGGGAGTTCCTCGACTTGGAATTCCAGCAGCCGGTGCAGCGTGTCAACACGGACGAGACGCACTCGCAACCGGTCGCCAGCTTGCAACAAGCGTTTGGTACGACGCCCTTGCAAGACGAGACTGGCTTCGTCGAAAAAGTAGTGATCGTCGGTGAGGACTTCTAGGGGCAAGAACCACTCCACTTGTTGCGGCAGAAGCTCGACGCGGAATCCGCTGTTTTCTGCAGAAACAATGCGCGCGTCAAAAGTGTGGCCAAGGTGCGGCGCGAGGTATGTGACCTTCATCAAGTCAATGCTCTCATTCTCCGCTTTCTCAGCGCGACGCTCTTGTTCAGAGAGATATTCAGCCATGCTGTCGGAAGGATGCTGCAACGGGATGACTTCATGGCCCAGCTTGGCTTGCAGCTCATGCTTCAACGCCCGGTGCGTAACGAGGTCAGGATAACGCCGGATGGGAGACGTGAAATGCGAATAGAACTCGGCGCCTAATCCGAAGTGCCCTTGGTTTTTGGTGCGATAAGAGGCGAGCGCCATGGTGCGCAGCAAGTAAATCTGCAGCTGGTCACGGTTGGGCAGAGCTTCAATCGCGGCTAAGACGTCGTTGAACGGCCCAGGCTCTGTCAAACTGGCCAGCGGCACTCGGATATCGAAGCGTTGAAACACACGGCGCAGGCGCTCGAGCTTCCCCATGTCTGGTTTGGCGTGCACACGATACAGCGCTGGTAGGCGGTTGCCAGAGCAGTGTCGCGCGATGGTCTCATTGGCTTCGAGCATAAACTGCTCGATCAACTTCATAGAGGAAGATTGATAGGTTTTTTTGACACCACACATGTGGTTGTTTTCGTCGAGTTCAATCTGAAAGTCGGGAAAGCTAAAGTTGATGGCGCCCCGTTGCGCTCGTTTGGTGCGCAAGAGCTGAGCGACATGCTGCATCACCTCCAAGTTTTGCAGCACTTCGCGATTGCGGATCACTTTAGAGGTCCCTGTGTCGAGCAGCTCTGCGACATCCTCATAAATCAGGCGCGCTTTGCTGCGGATGACGCTTTCATAGATCCGATAGCTCACGACTTGCCCCGCGTCATCAATCTTCATCTCACAGACCAAGGCGAAGCGATTGACCTCGGGGCGCAGGCTGCAAAGGTTGTTCGACAAGGCCTCGGGCAACATGGGGATCGCATGCGTTGGGAAGTAGACGCTGGTTCCTCGTTTGTAGGCTTCTAAATCAATCGCATCCCCAGGCTGAACATAGTGAGCGACGTCTGCGATCGCGACGTACAGTTGCCAGGTGCCGTCATCGTTGGAATGCGCATAGACGGCGTCGTCAAAATCGCGGGCGGTCTTGCCATCAATCGTCACATAACCCAAGTGACGCTGATCGACGCGCCCAGTTTGCGGATCCCACACCACACGAGTTGAGAAGCCCTCGGCTTGTTCAAGCGCGGCCTTCGGGAAATCTTTGGGGATTTGATTTTCTGTGAGGATCAGGTTGAACCCTAGGTTCTCGCGAACTTCTGTCGTGACGACCTGCAGAACGCGGGCGTAGAGTTCGCGGTCATCCCCTGTTTGAGATAGCAACTCAATCTCGACAATCTCTCCCGATTTGATGTCAACGTTGTCGTCAGAGGGTTTGATCACCACTGGCGGGACACCAGAGCGCTGGTTCAGCGGGATCGCAAGGACGGTGCGCTTGCCGCGCACCAGACGCGCCAAGACTCGGCTCGTTGAGCGCTCCACAATGCGTTGCACGAAACCACGGGTGCGCCCTCTGCGGTTGAAGACTCGCACTTCGACTTGGTCTCCGTCCATCGCTCCGTTTTGTTCGCCTTCCGGAATGAAGATGTCGCTCTTTCCTTCCCCAATATTGACAAAACCAAAGCCCTTGGCGGTTGCCATGAAACGTCCTTGCACCAGGTTGTCGTCCTCTTTGGGGGCTTCCGGCTGAAAGCGTTGGAGCTTGGCAGCGCGTTGGGCCGGATCTTTCGGAATGACGGGGCCTTGTAAGCCGGGGTGTGCGAAACGGCTTCCCTTTTGCAGAATAAGACCTTTGTATACCATTTTGCGCAAGACGGCTTTCACGCTCGCGTTGACTTCCCGCCCTAGACCAAGGCTTTGTCGAATGCCTTTGGGAGACATCCACGTGTTGGTCGCTCGCAGGACTCGCAAGACTGCGCTCTTCTTAACTTTCATGAATGGCTGTGATGGAGGCGTGAGGGGAAACAGCGGAGGGAAAAAACGATGAAATTGTCATGGACTCAATGTTTGGTGTGAAAAAGGCGGAGAATGCGGGGGACTATAACCACGCGCTCTTTGAATGTAAAGCAAACCTTTGACCACGAGACTCGCTCGCGAATTTTGATTCTGGTCAAGGAAATCTGAAAAATTTATGATTGCCCAAGCTACTGAAACCAAAAGATTTTCTTTGCTGCAGCATGTGGCGCGGTTTCATTACGACTCGGTGTTGTTAGCTGTGCTGCTGTTCCTGCTCGCGTGGGGCACAGTGATGATCTACAGCACCAGCGCGGTCTATGCTGAAATCCGTTACGATAACAGCTACTTCTTCTTGCAGCGCCACCTGATGCATTTGGTGTTGGGCATTGGCGCGATGAGCTTCTGCATGTTTCTGCCCTATCGACGTTGGCGCGACTGGCTCCCGTTGCTGATGCTTGGAATGATGGTCATGTTGGTAATGGTCCTCATTCCTGGAATTGGTCACGAAGTCAAAGGAGGCCGGCGCTGGCTGCGGTTGTCCGGCATTGGGATTCAACCTGCCGAGCTGCTCAAGATTGTGTTGGTGATCTACACGGCCTCTTATCTGGAGCGCAAGCAAGCCCACATGCAATCTTTCGCTCGCGGGGTCGCGCCTGTCGTGATTGTGACCGGAGCCTATCTCTTGTTGGTGCTGTTGCAGCCGGACTTTGGAACCGTCGTCCTGATCTCTGCGACGATGATGCTGATGCTCTATGTCGGGGGAATGCGCACGTGGCATCTGGCGGCTTGTCTGACAGTCGCAGGAGGACTGGGGGCGGCCCTAGTCGCGACTCAAGCCTATCGCATGCGGCGAATTCTTGCGTTTTTAGATCCTTGGAAAGACCCCTTGGATTCAGGCTTTCAGATCATCCAGTCCTTCATCGCGATTGGTACGGGGGGATGGCTGGGGCGCGGGCTCGGGGAGAGTCGCCAGAAGCTCTTCTTTTTGCCAGATGCGCATACGGACTTTATCTTTGCGATCCTCAGCGAAGAGCTGGGCTTCTTGTGGGTGTGTTTGCTCGTGCTGCTGTTTGCCCTGTTTTTGTGGCGCGGCTACTGGATTGCGTGGCATGCCCCAGACACGTTTGCTAAATTTTTGGCGTTTGGTTGCACCACCGTGTTGAGTTTGCAGGTCATCTTTAATCTTTTTGTGGTCACGGGGCTGTTACCGACAAAGGGGTTGCCCTTGCCGTTCATTAGCGCGGGTGGTTCTGCCTTGTTGATGGCCCTCAGTGGCACAGGGATCTTATTGAACATCAGTCATCACATCCACGGCCCTGTCTCCAACTCTCCGCGTGTGCAGCGTTCGCCGCTGCCTGCCTGATCTATGCGACACTTCCTCTGCGCGCTGGCGTGGCTCATGTGCGTCACTGTCAGCCCCTCCTTTGCTGTTACACCGGCCTCGGCATCCACTTTAGAGCGCGTTCAAGTTGACGAGGACTGGAGAGCCTGGCTACTCGCGCTGCGTCAAGAACCCGCAGCACTACCCGCGCTGTTGCAGCAGCAACCTGAGTGGAAAAGTCTGCGCGGCGCCCACTCCTTTGCCGGCATGACGCCTCTGATGCTCACCGTCCGGTTGGGACAAGTGGGCCACGTGCAGGCGTTGCTGGCCGAACAGCCCGACATCCACCAGACGGATCTCCAAGGTCGGACAGCCTTGCATTACGCTGTGGCACGCAACCACACACCGATCGCCACCTTGCTGCTGGAAGCCGGTAGCCGCGTCAACGCGCAAGCGTCTTCGGGGCTGGCGCCCCTGCACATTGCGGCTCGCAATCAAAATCTTGCGCTCACGGAACGATTGTTAGAGCTGGGGGCCAAAGTGAATGTCCCTGACCAAGCGGGGCGAACGCCTCTGATGTTCGCGGCCCTGTCAGGCTCCCAAGCCGTGTTCGCTCAGCTGCTGGAAGCCGGCGCCGACGCGGACGCGACAACCTTAAATGGCTACAACGCGATGTTGTGGGCAACGCGAGCGGGGCAAGTGGAGATTGTCCGCGCTTTGCTCGCCAGCGGAGCTTCTGCCGAACATGCGGATCTCTCCCAAGGCCGGACATTGGTTCATCACGCGGTTTTGACCGCACAGACCAAAGCCTTGGCAGCGCTGCTAGAAGCCGGGGCAAGCGCCGATCGTGCCGACTTGTGGTTACGCACGCCACTCCAGATTGCTGTGCAGCAAGGGCAGATCGCTCTTGTGCAAAAGCTGGTGGAATACGGAGCGAATCCCTATCGCAAAGACGCTGAAAATCTGTCGGCCTTGGAACGTGCGGCCCTGCAAGGAGATGTGGAAATTTTGCGCGTGTTGCTCAAACAACCGCCGCGCCAAACAGAGGCCGCCAACCTTCGCGAAAATGCTCTCCGACTCGCCGCTCGGGAAGGCCAGCTGGCCGTCGTGAAAGAGCTGGTCGCACAAGACGTCAGACCCCACGCCCTAGATGCCTCAGAGCGCACCGCTTGGATCTACGCCGTTGAAATGCAACACGATCAAGTCGCTGACTGGCTGGCGCAGCAGAGCGGGATCCAGACTCCCAATTTGCTCTATGCCGCTCGCTGGGGCTTGCGCGAGAGGCTGGCGACGCTCTTGGAGGCAGGCGGTGACGTGAACACACAAGACGCCAAGGGCTGGACACCGCTGCTGCTCGCGGCACAACACGGACACATACAGACCGTAGAGCTGTTGTTGTCTCAAGGCGCCGATGTGCAACACACCACGTCCTTGGGCTGGAACGCGCTCTTCATTGCGTGTGGCGCCGGGCATGCTCAGGTCGTCGCGCAACTGCTGCCACACTATGAAAACGCGGCAGAACTTCGGGATCAAGAGGGCTGGTCTTTGCTGCATTGGGCGATTTTCAGCGGCGAGTTCGGGCTCGTTCAGCAGACCCTCCAGCGGTTTCCTGACGTCGATGTGACCGATCAGAGAGGGCAAACACCGCTGCAATTGGCGGTGATCAAAGCACACACGGAGCTTGTGGAGAGATTGCTGGCGGCCAAAGCCGACGTGTTGCACCGCGACCACACCGATCAAACCGCGCTAGATTATGCGATTCTGTACGATCACACCGACCTCATCCCCGTACTGATTGCCCAAGGGGCGGATGTCCAAGAAGGCATGCGCCTAGCGGCGCTGCGAGGAAAACCACGAGCGTTAGATGTCTTGTTTGCCGCGCAGCCAAATCTCAATGAGCCCGACGACCAAGGAAACACCCTTGTCTTGCAGGCAGTGCTAGGCAATCAGAGAGAGGCGCTGCGTTGGCTCTTGGAACATGACGCCGATCCCAATCGCAGGAACGCGCGTGGTCAATCCCCGCTGCGGATGGCGATCCGCAACCAACAACCTCACCTCACAGAGCTGCTGCTCCAAGAGCCTCTTGATCTGGAACAGCCTGATCGTTTGGGCAATACGCCCCTGCTGCTGGCAGCCTATCGAGGCGAACAAACGATTCTCGACCAGCTGATCCAAGCAGGAGCACAGACCGCGCATCTGAATAACTTAGGGCAAACGGCGCTGCACTTGGCCGCTTCGCAAGGACATTCCCTCGTCATTCAACGCCTGCTCGAGCTCGGTGTCTTGCCCCAAACGCCTGACAACTTTGGCCTGAACGCTCTCCAACTCGCGGCAGAGAATGGACACACAGAAGCCGTCGCCGTTCTGCTGCAAGACCCGCGGGTGGATCTCAACTACAACGCCCTCGACGTTTATGGGAATGGAGGCACCGCGTTTTTCTTGGCGTCTAAAAATGGGCATCTGCCAGTGATGCAACAATTGGTTGCCGCCGGAGCGAACCCTAGCGCAGGAGAGCTGCTACGCGGCGTCACTCCCTTTCTCGCTGCGGCAGAAGGAGGCCATACGCCCGTTTTGCAGTGGCTGTTGGCTCAAGACTTTGCCACGATCGCCGACCTAGACAATGATGGACGCAACGCCTTGCACCTCTCTGCCATGCAGGGATTCCCTGCGACCGTTGGCTATCTGCTAGACAGGGGAATGGAAATGGGTGAGGTCGACTTTGAAGGCAACACTGCCCTGCACCTCGCCGCACAGAGAGGACACCGAGAAGTAGTCCAAGACCTCCTGAACCAAGGCGCTGAGTCGCGTCTCAATTCCCAAGGAAAGACACCTCGGGAGCTTGCGCGTGAAGCGCAGTTTCCAGAAGTTGCCGACCTGCTCCCTTAACCCCCCACAAAAGGATCACATGGCACCGCAGGCTTTTGTTTTTGATGCCTATGGCACTCTGCTCGACGTTCACGCCGCGAGCCGTCAACACCAGGCGCTGCTTGGCGAGAAAACCCAACCCGTCTCAGAGCTTTGGCGACGGAAGCAACTGGAGTACACCTGGCTGCGCAGCTTGATGGGCGCTTATGTGGACTTCTGGCAAATCACGCAAGACTCGCTCGCCTATGCGCTCGAAGCCCATCACGTCGCGCCCGAGACCGTGACCCAGCCTCTGTGCGAGAGCTACCTGAACTTAGAGTGCTACGCTGAAGTCCCGCAGCTGTTGCAGACCCTGAAACAAGAAGGACACCGCGTCGCGATCTTGTCCAACGGCTCTCCGAACATGCTGGAACAAGCCGTCGCGGCGAACGAACTTCAGGAGCACTTTGACGCCGTGCTCTCGGTGGAGAAGGTCGGCATCTTCAAACCCGACGCTCGGGTCTATGCGCTGGTAGAGCAGGAGCTAGACGTGACCCCAGAGAACACCCACTTCTTCTCGTCGAATGCGTGGGATGTCGCGGGCGCGAGCCACTTCGGTTTTCAGGTGGTGTGGGTGAACCGCTTTGGACAGCCTGCCGAGCGACTCCCCGGGACTCCAAAACGAGTGGTCTCTAGTTTGACCGAGTGGCTGCAGCGTCGGTGAACCGCTTTTACCAGCGCTTTGGGTTTCGTTTTGGCGAGCGGCGACGCTTTCTCAGTGAGGACTGCTTTGTGTTCCGGTTAGAACGCGAGGACTTCAACGCTGAATCAGCGCTTCGAGGCGAGTGAAGTAGTCAGGGAAGGTCTTGCTGACGCAGGAAGGATCCAAAATGGTGACGGGGACTTCACCGCAAGCGGCGAGAGAGAACGCCATCGCCATGCGGTGGTCGTCGTAGGTGGCGATCTCAGCGGTTTGCAGCTGCGCCGGGGGCGTGATCACGATGTAGTCACGGCCTTCTTCAACGGTTGCGCCGAGTTTGGCAAGCTCTGTTTTGACGGCGTTCACGCGCTCGGTCTCTTTCACGCGCCAGTTATAGATGTTGCGAATGGCGGTCGGCCCTTCGGCAAAGAGCGCCGCGACCGCCAAGGTCATCGCGGCGTCGGGCATCCGGTTCATGTCCACATCGACCCCGCGTAGAGTGCCGGTCCCCGTCACCGTAATCTGATTGGCGTGCCACTCGACGTTCGCGCCCATCCACTCCATCACCTCCGCGAAGCGAGCGTCCCCCTGCAAACTCGCGGTTCCGCAGCCCACGACGGTGACGGTCCCCCCTGTGATCGCTGCACCTGCGAGAAAATAAGACGCAGAGGAGGCGTCTCCCTCCACGAAGTATTCTCCCGGACTCTGATAAACCTGTGGCGCGTTGATGCGGAACTGGCGATAGTCCTCGGCCACTTCGACGGCCACGCCGAAGCGCTGCATGAGCTGCACGGTCATCTCGACGTAAGGAGTCGAGACGAGGTGATCTGTGATGTGCACCTCGACCGGATGCTGCGCGTAGGGGGCCGCGAGCAGGATCGCTGACAGGTACTGGCTACTGATCGCGCCGCTCACGTGGGTTTGTCCGCCCCAGAGCCCGTCTGCCTGAATTTCGACCGGCGGGCATCCTGTGCCATGTAGGCTGCGGACTTCCGCGCCGAGTTGTTGAAGCCCGTCGAGTAAGTCCTGAATGGGACGCTCACGCATGCGCTCGATTCCATCGAGTACGAAGCGTCCTTTGCCAATCGTCAACGCCGCTGTCAGGGGGCGGATCGCGGTTCCGGCGTTCCCCAAAAACAGCTCAGCGCCCTCGACCGGAATCTTCCCTGCTTGCCCGATGACTTCAAGGCGCCGCTGGTCGCGCTCTTCGCGCAGCGGGATTTGGAGCGTGTGCAGGGCTTCTACCATGCGGCGGACATCGTCACTGTCGAGGAGGTTCTCGATGCGAGTTGTGCCTTCTGCCAGCATGGCCAGCAGGAGCACGCGGTTCGAGAGGCTTTTGGAGCCGGGGAGCCTGACGGTGCCGTTGAGGCGGCGAATGGGATCGAGGCGGAGAGAGGAGGGGAGTGCGCTCATGCGGAGGCCTGACGGATTTTGCGTTCAATGTAGAATTCAGCGGCCTTGTAGGAGCTACGCACCAGCGGGCCCGCGGCGACGTAGTCAAAACCCATCTGGAGCCCGAGGTTTTCGAGTTCGCTGAACTCTTCGGGAGTGACAAAGCGTTCGACGGCGAGGTGACGTGTGCTCGGTTGCAGGTATTGCCCGATGGTGAGGAAGTCCACCCCGACAGCGCGCAGATCCTGCATTGCCGCGAGGATTTCTTCACGCGTCTCGCCTAGGCCGACCATGAGCGACGACTTGGTGTACTTCTGAGGTGCTTGTTGCTTGAGGTAAGCCAACACCTTCAGCGACTGGGCGTAGGTCGCGCGGGGATCGCGCACGCGAGGCGTCAAGCGTTCGACGGTCTCGAGGTTGTGCGCGAGCACTGCAGGGTTCGCGTCAATGACCTGTTGCACCAACGACAGCTCGCCACGGAAGTCTGGCATTAAAATTTCGATCAGCAGCGCTGGCTTGGCACGGAGCGTCGCTTTGATGCAGCGGGCAATGTGTCCGGCGCCTTGATCCGGCAGCTCGTCACGATCCACAGTCGTGAGCACGACGTAGCCCAGCTGCATTTGCTCGATGGTCTCGGCCAGTTTGCGGGGTTCCTCGGCGTCTAGCGCGGGCGGCAGTTTGCTTGTTTTGACGTTGCAGAAGCGGCAGCCCCGCGTGCAGGTGTCGCCCATCACCATGAAGGTCGCGGTTCCGCTGTTCCAGCACTCACCGATGTTGGGGCAGCTTGCTTCTTCGCAGACGGTGCTGAGCTGCAGCGTGCGCGCTTGTGCTTGAATCCAGTGGAAGCGTTCACCAGAAGGGAAGGGAACTTTGAGCCATGCGGGTTTGGGGAGGCGTTGTTTGCGATCGCGGAAGGTGTCTTTTTCGACAGTGACCGTGCTCATGGAGACCTCCATTTGTGGGGTTAAGCTTTGACGCGCGCGTCGGCGATTTCTTCTACAAGTGAGGCGCGCAGGACTTGCTGTTGCAGCTCAGCAAAGTTGTCGAGTTGGTCGGCGTTCGGCGTGTAGTAAATGTTCAGGTTACCACGGTCGGTGTCTTCCCAAAAGGTTGGGCCAGAGAACTTCAGCCGCGCGAAGATGATTTTCATGTTTTTCTCGAACGTCTCTTCGCCTAACAGCGCGCGATCTTGCATCGTGTCCTGAGCGATCACGCGCGCTCGTCGCTCATCTCCTTCGTGGAGATAGTGCAGGGCCAGCCCGATGTGCAGCAAGCGAATGCCGTGAGATTTGCTGAAGAAGGCGACGATCTGCGGTCGTTCTGCTCCGGTTGGATTATCTAACTGCAAGAAGCTCTGCAAGAGCGTGTCATGGATGGTTTCGTCCCACTGTCGCTCTGCCACACGAATCATGACCTTTTTCATCTCGGTGGCGATGACATCTAAGATGAAGCCCACGCTCGGAGCCTGCTGCGTCGCCTTGAAACACTCGTTGTTGTAGAAGGTCATGTAGAAAAAGCAGGTCTTCACCCGATCAATCATGTCGGCGCAGGTGAGCGCGTCCATGAACAACCCGTAGTGGAAAATCAGGTTATACAGGTTGCGGGGTTCATTGTTCAGCAGGGCGTGTTTGAGGGCGAAACGAAGGTGTGTGTTGAAGCGCACCATCACCAGCGAGATGAGGTCGTCGTCCTGCAACTCAATCGCTCTCCGGCCTAAGCGCCCGACCTGTTCTGTGCAGAGAGTCGACAGGTCGAACGCTCCGTTCTCCAAAAAGGTGATGTAGACGTTCCCAATCAGGCGGAGGCTTTTTTGTTCAAAGAAGAGCCGCGTTTTTTCGATGGTCTCCATTTCGCTCTGCATGGTTTTGAACGAGATGTCTGCGCGAATATTGGGCTGAATCTGAAAAAAGTTGGCGGGTAGCTTTCGTTTCAGCGCAGCGTACTCCACGAGCAGGTCACCGAGGCCTTCAATGATTTGCGCCTTGGGCTCTTTGTAGGGGGTATAGGTGAGTAAGTCGATGAGCTGATTTTGCGCTTCAAACAGGTTGAATTGTTCTTTGGGGTAGGCTTCTTTTTCTCTGCGATCTCTGACTTTGCCGAGGAGCGTTTGGCTGCCGGCTAACACATTTTGAATTACCGCGTGCGTTTTGGTGGACATCAATACGGCGAGGATGAAGGGGAAACAACCGAGGAGATAAATGGGCATCAGCACGTGATAGTTGAACACGAGGCTGGAGGCGACATCATAGCCGAGCTCTGGGAGCAATTTGATGGTGTAATCGTGCATCGTACAAGCGAACGTCCACCACACCGCCACCAGCGTGGGGATGTTCTCCATGTAGAGGTCAATCAGCTTAGGCGTGCTCTGCGCAGCCAAACTCACCACCACTGTGATGCTCCCCAAGATGAACGCGAAGTGGAGGGTCCACACGATGGGCGCGTAGCCCGCGTCGATGTTGTCCCAGAGCAGCCCATCCTCTGGCCTGGGCAATGACTCAGCGTAGATCGGGAAGATGAAAGCGTCGAACAATCGGTCGAGGATGACGACTAAGATGAGGTTGGCCACCGCGATTTTCAGCGAGAGCTGGCCAGTCAAAAGCTTCTGGAGGGGAGCCCCCCAATTGCTGAGGGATGAGGTTGCGGTGGTCGCCTGAGCCTGCATACGGAGTTGAGAGATGCGGGTTAGTCGTTTGTGAGCGAGTTGTCAGGGCGCTGGTAGCGGATGCGTCCTTCGTTGGTCTCGAGAATCGCTTGAAACGTTGGTTTATGCTCAAGCCGCGCCTTTTCGTCCTCTTCAAGTTCGTAAATCTTCTTGGCTCGTTTCGCTGTTACGATCACTTTTTCAAAGAGGTTGATGCCTTTTTGGTTGTGTTCTTCCATAAATCGTAAGTAGTCCAAACTCATTGCATTTCTCCGGGAAATGGACGTGAAGAGAGAAGGATTTCAGCGCAGCTGTCGCAACAAGTCTGCGGCCTCTTGCTGAAAGGGAGAGGAATCTAGGTTGGCGAGTTTTTCCAAGTGGGGACGAGCCTCATCCGTTTTTCCTTGCGCGAGCGCGAGGCGGGCAAGCGAGCGCAAGCGGAGGTCATCCCAGCGGGCCGAGTCAATTTGCAGCAAACTCTGGCGCGCGTTGTCCCACTGCTGCTGTTCCTCTTGCAGAGCGGCGAGATTCAGACGCGCTAAATTTTTAGAGAAGTCTGGAGCCTCGGGCAGGTCAATCACGGCTTGTAGGTGCTTCGCCGCAGCCTCCCAATTCTTTTGCGCGGAGAAGACTTCGGCGAGCTGCAGCTGGCCAGCGACGCGCAGCGAGACGGTCTCGGCTTGTTCTAGGTAGTGCTCTAAAGCTTGAACTTGCTGGGCGGGTTGTTGTTGTTGAGCCGCGCGCAAAGCGGCCTGCTGCGCCGCAAAAAACAAGTTCGCTTCCGCTTCCACGTCTTCTGTTTCTTGCGTTTGCCAGAACCAAAATCCAAAGATGCCCACCACCGCAGCGATGCCGGCGGCGAGGAAGATTTGGCGATGGCGATAAACTTTGTCGACCGTGTTGAAGAGAAATTGTTGAAAGGGGTCAGGACGATTGAGGTCGGGCGAAGGAGGCGTTTGCTGCATAAATTCGCGAAGCAGAGAGGAGGATCAGGAGTTCCGCCGGGACGCTGACCATGCTTTTTGCATGAGTCGGCAACAGAGCAAAATCCCTGTGTCGGCAAATTAAAAGTCAAGTCTCTTATCCTGAACGTGTTTCCTGCGTTGATCAAGATAAAAGGTTGGCTTATTTGCTGCAAAGCTCAGGATCATTTTCCAGAATGCACATGAACATCCGATGGTTCAGAATGAACACTCTGTTGCGCCGAAGGCTCGCCCCGCTGGCTAAGTTACTGATTTTGTTTTGTAGCGCAGCTTTGCTGATGGGCATGGGGGGAGGAGACGAGAACGCCGCAGGTAGCATGCCGCTACCTGAGAAGAACTTCTCCGTCAAAATGACCGATCGCAGCGGGCTGCAAACACAGTCCAGCAAGCTGACGTGGGAAGGGAAAGTTCACTTTCGAGGCAAGTATGGCGAAGCCACCGTGAACGTGCCTTTCGCCAAAATTAAGAACGCCGCCTTTCAAACCATGAGCAGCGGCGAAGCCGAGTATAGCGTCGCGAGCATCACCCTTCACTCTGGGCAACAGATTGAGCTGGCGCTGGAAAACCAAACCAGCGTGTATGCAGAAACCCCGTTTGGCGAGCTGGAAATCAGCGTCGCTGACCTCCGCCTGTTGGAATTCTCCGAATGATCTCACAACGTCTCCTCTTCGGGCTGCTAGGCCTGTTGCTGTGGCCCAGCCTGCTGTGGGCCCAATCCAATTTTTTCCAAGAAGATGTCTTCCAGTTCGAAACGGACGTAATGAGCGGGTTCAGTGATGATGGGCGCGTGAAGGTGCTGATGTTGACCCTCTCTCCTTACGGCATGACGGAGACTGCGGCAGACGAAGTCGCCAAGGCGCTGCAGCTGAGTATTTTCAACACCAATCACTTCACGGTGGTTGGGCCGTCAGAGTGGAACGCCCAAATTCGAGATCGTGACCCAAGCCTCGCGGACTGCAATGACATCGCCTGCGGAGTCCTCATCGGGAAGCTGTTCCGCGCAGACAAAGTGCTGGTCGGCTCCATTCGGACAGAAAATGTGCTGATGGGAATGGATGAGGTTCCTGGCATGACACTCTCCGTCCGACTCGTAGACGTAGTGACCAACGAAACCAATTTTACAGACGAGATTCAATTCACAGACGATCAGATGCACGAGCAGCTCTTCTTGCTGGCTCGTCGGCTCTCTGACAACACAGAGCTGCAAGGCTTCGTGACCGGTCTGACCTCCAGCGGAATTGTGATTGATTTGGGCACCGAGCACGGACTGGAAATGGGGACTCAGCTCACAGTTTTTCGCAGAGAGACTAATGATCTGGAGCTGCAGGGAGAAGGGACGCCAGCCACCGAGACCAACATCGCGATCGCCCGCGTTCATCGCGTGAGTGAGGGCAGCGCCGACGCAATCATCATTCAGCGCCTGACTCCCGTACAAGAGGGCGACCTAGTCCGCACCTACATCAACTTTGATAAGCAGATTCGTTTGATCTCGACCGCGCGCAGAGAGCTAGACACGCAAAAGCGTCTCACGCCCCCAACAGAGCCGCTGAATTTGCAACCTGAGTTGGTCGTCAGCGAAGAAGATCTCTGGCGCCGGCGCCTCGCTCGGGCCGAAGCGGAAGAGGAGCGTTGGATGCTGGCGACGATTGGAACCGGCGCGGGTACGCTCCTGTTGCTAAGCGGAAACTTAGCGATTGTCGAGCAAGGGGGCATTGGACAAATTCTGCCTTGGGCCGCTGGCGGAGCCTTCTTATACAGCGGCTATGAGTACTTGCAGGCGAGAAATCTAGTCAGCGAACTCAGCGCTGAAGGGGCGGTCAAAGGTTACAGCTCCAACTGGAATTTTGAGGTGCAATGGCTGCCCGACCGCACAGAAGTTTCCTTGGAATATCGCTTCTGAAATGGGCTGGACTTGCAAAATTACATCGACGTGTCACATTCTTTGCAGTGTGTAGAGGGTTATAGACAACGCAGCCCCGCAGAGGAAATATGACGACATTTAGTGCGAATTCAGAGTTCGTTTATCACAGTTTTTACGACAACCTAATTGGGCGCATCAGCGAGCAAGAAATTCAGTCGCTCAACGTGTTGGGCAGCGACTTCTTTACGCTGGTGGATGAGTTGAGCAGCGATTTGTTGCTACAGCACCAGCACGACTATCTGCTCTTAGAAATGGACTTACAGACCTTCCACTGGGAGCTGCAAGTTTATGTGAACCAATTCCTGCGTGAGTCCTGCGGATCGCCCCTGCGCTTACGCTCCTTCTGTAAGCAGTTCCGTCAGCAGCTCCAAGATGACCCCTCCTTCGCGATGGAACTCAATCAGTCGCTGGTAGAAGGCTACCAAACGCGCTTCTATCCCACACCGAGCCCCGAACTTCTTGTCTAACTCCATGCCCTCTCAGACAACTTCATCGGAACCCGCCTCTTGGCAGGATGCCTGGCGCACCTCTCCTGGACCAAAGTCTCGCAGAGAATCGGCGGCGCTGTTTGCGAAAGGTCTGGCGATGGGGACCGCTGACATCATCCCCGGTGTCTCTGGTGGGACCATTGCCTTCATCACAGGCATTTACCAGCAGCTCCTCAACGCAGTCGCCTCCGCAAATTTGAACACCCTTCATCTGGCGCTGCGGGGCCAACTGAAAGCGGCGCTCGCGACCGTCCACTTGCGTTTCCTGCTGGTGTTGTTAGCGGGGATTGTTGTGGCCGTGGTCTCGACCGCGCGGCTGATGCACACGCTTTTGCGAGACTTCCCGATTGAGACGTGGTCGCTGTTCTTCGGCCTGATCCTCGCGTCGATTTGGTACGTGGGGAAGGAAGTCAAGCAATGGACCAGCAACGCGGTCGCGTTTGTGCTGATCGGGGCGCTCTTTGCCTACATGGTGGTGGGGATGATTCCAGTGCGGACTCCAGAGTCTGCCTGGTTCTTGTTTTTATGCGGTTCCATCGCGATTTGCGCGATGATTTTGCCCGGTTTGAGTGGCTCCTTCTTATTGCTGATTCTCGGCAAATATCAGTTCATCACAGGCGCGATTCGGGATCCTTTCGCTGAGGGGCACCTCCAAGCGTTGGGCGCATTTCTCGTCGGATGTGTGGTCGGAATTTTGGGATTCAGCCGGGTGTTGAAGTACTGCTTAGCGCATTATTACAACGCGACCGTCTGTGTGCTGACTGGGCTGATGATCGGGGCGATGCGGAAAGTATGGCCGTGGAAGGTGGTGCTGGAGAGTGAGTTGATTCGCGGCAAAGAATATGTGTTGCGAGAAGAGAATATTTTGCCTGCAGTGAACGGACAGCTTGCCATCGCGCTGAGCTTAATGGGGGCGGGGCTCGTCTTCGTTATTCTGTTGGAGCGCTTGGCGCGCCGTGCTTAACAATTCTTCCTACAGAACCCCGACCACAACGCTCGCCGTCCACCCACGTGGCTTCCTGAAAGTTGACCCCTGCCAGCTGGATGGGGTCTTGAAAATGTTCTGCTAAATCAGATCCTTCCAGATTGCTCCCCCAAAAATTTGCTTGCAGCAGCTGGGCGTCTTCCCATTTGGTCTCCCGCAAGTCTGCAAACTTGGCCCACGTTTTTTTCAAGCAGGCGGTCTTGAACGTTGCGCCGGCTAGATAAGCGCCCCAGAGGTTGGTTCGATGTAAATTGGAGTAATCCAAATTAGCCGCTTGTAAGTTTGCCCCCTGCAAGTCGGCGGACTCCAAGTTCGCGGCCTGTAAGTTCGCGCCTTCTAGGTTGGCTCCCTTCAGCACGACTCCTCGCAGGTCGGCTTCCGACAAGTTTGTTTGAGTGAGGTTTGCCTGACAGCCCTCTTGACCTTTGGACGTGAGCCAGAGCTGGTGTTGCTCTAGAATCGTTTGCAGCTGCTCTGTGGAGATTGTGCGCATGTGGAAACTTTCAGAAAATGCTGGGGTTTAGCGATCCGTTTGACTTTGAGCGCAGAGACAACCGCCGCGCAAATCGACCAGTTTGAACTCTTTAGACGACAGCGCTTGAACGGCGACAAGCCCACAAAAGAGCATCAAGAAGAGCAACCACCGCCAGAGGTTTGACCAGCCGCTTCGCCGTAGATTAGATGAGTTTGTGTGCATATTGCTCTCCACAAGTTAGGCCGCAGGTTTTTTGGCGGGCTTCTTTTTCGGGATGTACAAGTCTGTGATGGTGCCTTCGAAGGCCTCGGCTGCCATCGCAACGGTTTCAGAGAGCGTCGGATGCGGGTGAATCGTGGAGCCGATGTCAGAGGCTTCACACCCCATCTCGATCGCGAGTGCGCCTTCGGCAATCAAATCTCCGGCGCTTGGGCCTACAATCGCCATGCCGAGAATACGGTCGGTGGCTTCGTCAAAGATCACTTTGGTCACCCCTTCTTCTCTGCCCAAGGCGAGAGAGCGGCCACTGGCGGCCCAAGGGAAGACTCCTTTGCCATAGGCGATCCCCTGTTGCTTGGCTTCTTCTTCCGTTAATCCCACCCAGGCGACTTCGGGGTCGGTGTATGCAACGGATGGAATCACGCGAGCGTCGAAATGAGAGTTCAGACCAGAGCAAACTTCAGCGGCGACTTTGCCCTCGTGAGTGGCTTTGTGCGCGAGCATGGGCTGCCCAATAATGTCTCCAATTGCGAAAATGTGAGGAACATTGGTGCGCATTTGAGAGTCGGTAGCGATGAAGCCGCGCTCGTCTACGGCGACGCCAGCTTTGTCAGCGGCGATTTTCTTGCCGTTTGGAACGCGCCCGACGGCGCTGAGGACGAGGTCAAATAGTTGAGGTTCGGCAGGTGCGTGCTTGCCTTCAAACGTGACGCGAATGCCCTCGTCTAGAGCCTCTGCTTGGGTCACGCGCGTCTCCAGCCAGATGTGTGGGTAGCGCTTGGCGATCCATTTTTGGTAGGGGCGGACGATGTCGCGGTCGGCTCCCAGCATCAGGCCGTTGGCCATTTCAACGACGGTGATTTCTGCGCCGAGGGCGTGATAGACGGTCGCCATTTCTAGGCCAATAATCCCGCCGCCGATGACCAACATCTTTTTAGGGCGACTCCGCAGCTCGAGCGCGCCGGTGGAGTCTACGATGCGGGGGTCTTCAGGCAAAAAAGGCAGCTGAACGGGCACCGAACCCGCCGCGATAATGGCGTTTTGGAATTTGACAACTTTCGTCTGTCCTTCGTTGTCTGTGACTTGGATGTGGTAGGGATCTAGAAATTCTCCGTATCCTTTCACGACGTGAACTTTGCGCTGCTTAGACATTCCCCCCAATCCTCCGACTAACTTCCCCACGACGTCGTCTTTCCAAGAGCGCAGCGCGTCAAGGTCAATTTCTGGGGCGCTGAACTTGATCCCGTGGGCAGACATGTGCTGGGCTTCGTCAATCACTTTGGCGGCGTGCAGCAAGGCTTTGGAAGGGATACATCCCACGTTCAAGCAGACGCCTCCAATTTTCTCTTTCTCAATCAGGATGGTATCGAGCCCCAGGTCGGCTGCTCGGAAGGCGGCAGTGTATCCACCAGGCCCAGAACCAAGCACGACAACGTGAGCTTCTAAGTCCGCTGCGCCTGCGCCGATAGAGGCCGGTTGTGGGGCGGAAACCGGAGCCGAGGGCGCTTCTGCTTCAAAGGCTGGTGCGGCTGCGCTCGCGGCCAATTTTAGGATGGGTGAGCCCTCAGAGACGCGATCTCCGACTTGGACTAGCCACTCTTGAATGACACCACTCTGGGGCGAGGGAACATCCATCGTGGCTTTATCAGACTCTAAAGTCAGCAGGCTATCCTCTGCCTGAACGGAGTCCCCAACTTGGGCGAGTAATTCAATGATCTCAACGTCTTTGAAGTCTCCGATATCGGGGACGCAAACTTCAGTCAGGCTCATGTGGACCTCCTGCGGGTAGTTGTTCAGAAAATTCTTCCCCATTTGGGCGGAAGTGCGGTATGACATAGCTCCCAAAGAGTCGCAAGTACCGCTGTTGATTCACTTTTTTGAATATTGCAAGGTTGTGCATGGATGGGATAACACGCAGGATGCGTCACAGCGTTTGGTGGATAGTCTGTGTGCTTTGGGCTGCAGCCTGTACAACGACGACGCAGTCCCCTTCTTCAGGCTGGCGGCCTCTTTCCTCGGAAGAAGTCTCACAAATCCCTCTTGAAACCGAACCCGACCTCGCAGCGTTGCGGCGCGCCGTTCGCTACTCGATTGAGTATTACGAGCGCCTGCCTGTGGACCGCAGCTTCACTTATGGCGAAGTGGAATACACCGCAGCCGAAATGATCGCCTCTCATCGTCATTTTCTCAAGCTCTTAGACTTGCCGGCCTCGGCACGAGAGCAGCGGTTGCGGTCCGACTTCGTCTGGTGGGAAACGCGCAATGAGAGCGGACGCGCCTTCTTCACTGGATATTATGAGCCGCTGTTGCGAGGGAGTTTAGAGCCGAGCGCTGAGTTTCCCACTCCGCTGTATCCAGTTCCAGAGGACTTGCTGGTTGTTCGGTTGAGTCAATTTGATGACGCCCTCTCCGGCGTGATCCGGGGGAAAGCTCAAGGGAACCGCTTGGTTCCTTATGACGATCGCAACGCCATCGCCTATGAGAACTCGTTGAGCGAGAGAGCCAAGCCGTTGGTTTGGCTAGAGAACGACATCGAACTGTTTTTCCTGCAGATTCAAGGCTCCGGCGTGATTGAGCTGCGAGATGGTTCGTTGTTTCGGGTGAATTACGCGGAGCAAAACGGACATCCTTATCGGGCAATTGGCGAAATTTTGCTGGATAAAATTCCCCGAGAGCAGATGTCGCTCGCCTCTTTGAAGAGCTACCTCTACGAAAATCCGAATGAAGTCCGAGAGATCTTGAATTACAATCCGAGCTACACGTTTTTTCGCCCTATTCAGGGGGAAGGGCCGCTTGGGAATATCGAAGTGCCTTTGACACCAGAGCGCTCCATTGCAATGGACCACCGCTTGTTGCCCAAGGGCGGGCTCGTTTTTTACGAGACAACCCTGCCTGCAGAAGTCGACGCGCGCACGCCCAGCTTGCGCCGATTTGCGCTCATACAAGACACAGGTGGGGCGATCCGCGGTCATGGTCGCGCTGATATTTTTTGGGGTCGTGGTGAGCCAGCAGCCCGAATTGCTGGTCCAATGAAGCAGCCCGGTACAATTTATGTGTTCGTGGCCCGCAAGGAGGTGCTGGCCGCAGAACCAATCGCGCTGCGTTAATTTTTTTAGGGAGGAGCATTCATGGTCAACTCACAGGAAGCACCGCAGCTGGAACCAGTGGTCCAGACGCTGTTTTCGAAGGTGCAACAAAATCTGGACTCAGCGCTGCGCATTTTAGAAGCGATTCGCAATGAGCAGTGCGCTCACATCAAATCTTCGCTAGGAAGCGCGTCCAACTGGACGCAGTCGCCGACTTCTACCGTGAAGCAACCGCAGCTGATGCTCACGGCGTTGATGCGGCAGTCTGGGGACAACTTTCGGGCGTTTATGGAGGCCCAACGCCGCAACTATCTGATGATGGAGCTCTCTTGGCGCTTGCCGATGTTCTGCATGCTCACACCAGAAGAATTCATCCGCGAGATTCGCCACTTGTTGCCGTACGAAGAAGAGCAGATTGTCACCGTTCTTCGTGAACTAGAGGCTCGGTTAGACAGTCAATCCAACCCGCCGCCAGCGGCGTCCTCACATCAACTGCCCAACTAGACCAACCCAGCCTCCGAGGTCGCCGACAGCCGCTTGCGGCATCGCGTAGACCTCGTGGGACTGTAACAATTGCAGTTTCCCTCCTTCGTTGCTAGTTTTCTGACGATTCCACACTTTTCCACTCCTTGAACCACGAATGTCATGCCTCGATCTGTCATTTTTCGGCGCGCTGTCCGCGCGACTTCTCGGCGCCGTGTGCGTCGCCCGTTGCGTATGGTCACGACGTTTCTTGTGTTGCTATGGATGACTGGGTGCACAGCGGTGGTCCCTCCGCGTGTTGTCAAAACAGAGCATCGTTTAGAGATTTTTCCGCAAGACGAGCTGCCGCTAGAAGAGGACGTCTCGATCTACTGGAACAAGCAACAAGTCCCGTTCATTGAAGCTCAAACCGACCGAGACCTCGCGTTCACATTGGGGATGGTGCATGGGCACTTACGAAGTGGACAGATCGCGTTTTTGAAGCGCATCTCTCAAGGCCGCATCTCGGAAATGGCAGGGCCTTTCACGACAGAGATCGACAAAGCGCTACGGACGTTAGACTTTGGCTACGCTGCTGCGGAGATCGTGCAGAAGATGGATCCAGAGACAAAGGCTTGGATGCAGGCGTTTGTGGAAGGTTTGAACTATTACCATGAGCGGGTGAAGCCGCTGCCGCACGAGTGGGCGTTGTTGGGCGTGCAATATGAGCCATATACACTGGAAGACCTGGTGACGATTGGCCGCCTTGCCGGGACAGACGTCAACTGGTTGGTCTACTTCTCTCTGCTGAAAGAGCGCACAGGAGAAAATTGGGAAGAAATCTGGGAACAAACGCTCAAAGTCGGCACGTCGTCTCTGCCAAGTTTTGAGGCGGATCAAGACCGCTTGGCTCAGCTGGGGAATTTGCTTCAGGGGCTGAGCCGCTCGGGCAGCAACTCGATTGTGGTGGGACCACAGAAAACAAACGGCCCCGCGATGATCGCGAATGATCCGCACTTGGGCATCTCAATCCCGAACTTCTGGGTGCTCGCTGGCTACAAGTCACCGTCGTATCATGTGGTGGGAATGATGGTCCCCGGCTTGCCGTTTGCGGGGTTAGGGCGAAATCCTGACTTAGCGTGGGGGGGGACCAACATGCGCTCGGCGAGCAGCGATTTGTATGACGTCAGCCAGCTGCCCCGCGAGCAAATTCAAAGTACGGAAGAAACCCTGCAAGTGCGCTGGTGGTTGGATGAGACCTTCACCGTACGCCGTACGCCGTATGGCCCCATCTTGTCAGATGTCGATTTGATCCCCAAACGCGAAGGCGAAGAGTTAGCCCTGCGCTGGGTCGGACACAGCGCGACAGACGAAATCTCCGCTTTCCTCGCGGCAAATCGCGCGAAGACGCCCGCCGAGTTCCGGGCCGCATTTGAGACCTATGGGGTGTCAGGACAAAACATGCTCTTCGCAGACAAAGCCGGAAATATTGGCATGGTGCTCGCGGTGGAGCTGCCCAAGCGCCAATATGCCGCTCCGTCAGCGCTGGTGTTAGATCCTTCCAATCCACAACATGCGTGGCAAGGAACCTTGCGCTCCACTGAATTGCCATGGCAGCTGAACCCCGAAGCTGGATTCATTGCGTCTGCCAACAATCTGCCCGTCGAGAGTGACCCGCCGATCAACTACTTTTTTGGGCAATCCGAGCGGATTGAGCGTCTGCAACATCTCTTAACAAAAGCCGAGCGCATCGACATGGAGTGGCTGCGTCAGGTGCAGCAGGACGTGTATTCGCCCTCGTCGCATCGGCTCGCGCAGCGTTGGGTGCAGATGATCCAGCAGCTGGAGCTGTCATCCGCACAACCCCAAGTGTTCGCCGCGTTGCAAGCGTGGAACGGAGAGTACAACGTCGAACAGCAGGGCCCTGTGGTTTTTGAGCTGCTGACTCACTATCTGCGCGAAGGACTCTTTGCCGAGCAACCCTCAAAGCGGGATTCGGGTAGCTATCAACGCTGGAATTACGTCAGTCAGTTCATGGCAGAGGACATCGCGCAGCTCACAGATGCCGAGCAGCGGTTGTTATTCATGAACGCGCTGGAGCAGACCGAGACGCAGCGACCGCAATTCCCCAACTGGGGCGCGATGCATCGTCTGCCGATTAAGCATGTGCTGGGAAATTTGCCGCTCGTCGGTGGGAATTTTCGATTTGATGACTTGCCTGCGGCGGGTTCCCGCGAGACGGTCATGAAGACCGATCACTCCTTGGGTAACGCGATGAACAATACAGGCTACGGTTCGCAGTCCCGTCACATCTCGATTATGAATGATCCTGATGAAAACTATTTTGTGCTGCTGGGCGGGCAAGATGGCTGGCTGGGGAGTCAGAACATGACGGATCAGGTGCGGCTGTGGCAGCGAGGCGATTACTTGCGGCTGCCGCTGAGAATGGAGACCGTGCGTCGAGAGTTTCCAGTGCAGATGAGCTTAAAGAAGCGCTGAAGGGAGAAGCGCCCCACTCAAGGCGGGGCGTGACGCATCTCGTTTAGCTTTGGGGCAAAATCACGGCGTCAATCACGTGGATCACACCGTTGCTGGCTTCGATGTCAGCAGCGACGACGTTCGCGTTGTCAACGGTCACTTTGCCGTAAGCAGAGCGCAAGACGACCTGTTGGCCGTTCACGGTGTCAGCTCTTTGTCCGGCCTTGATGTCATTTGCCATCACTTTGCCGGGGACGACGTGATACGTCAGCACGGCGATGAGTTGATCTTTGTTTTCGGGCTTCAACAGATTTTCTACCGTGCCAGCGGGCAACTTGGCGAACGCCTCATCTGTTGGAGCAAAAACAGTGAACGGTCCTTTTCCTGCCAATGTCTCCACCAAACCCGCAGCTTTCACGGCAGCAACGAGCGTCTGAAACGAGTCGTTCTCGACCGCAATGTCTACGATGTTCTTCTCTTTCATGCTGTGTCCCATCCCAAACAACGGCGCGTTGAGAGCGAGCAGCGCAAGCAGAATCATCATGAGCTTTTTCATAGGTACCTTAAAGTGAGAGTGAGTCGATTGTGAAAGAAGACCAAAATAATCTTCAATTGAGCCACTCCCAAAAGCGTACCACGGAAGTGATTTCCTTAAGATTCTGATTTTATTAGTTTAATTTTGATTTAATAGGCGTGACAACGAATTTTAGTGATGTAGTTGTTTTTTTGTGAGGATGCCGTCAAAAAAAGCCAGAGTGGTTAGGGAACGCGGAGCGGGAGAGCTTCGAAATAAACGATGGTGTTCTGCTGTTGGGGACGAAAATGCAGGTCAGAGAGAGCGCGCATCAAGTCGGCTTGATCTGCTTTCGCAGCGGCCTGCACGCAGAAACGCACAGACTGCCAGGCGAGGGCGGTTGCGTAGGGGGTGCGCATCTTCAAGGCATAATAGGTCAAGCGCTCGATGTGTCCCGCCGCGTTCACGAATTGGCTCGCGGTATAGGTGGTGAACCGCAGTTGATTCTTCCCAGAGAAGTGCTGAGCGACATAGTCGCAGAGACTCTGGAGCGTTTGTGCGCGCAGTTGGGAGTTCATGGGGATTTGCTCAGCAACCGACTTTGCGCAACGAGATCGTGCGCAGCTGTCCTACCTGTAGTTGGGCCTCGCAGGGGAGGTTGACCCGCAGGAGCAAGACGGGTGG
The DNA here is from genome assembly GCA_965662845.1 of uncultured bacterium. Classification (GTDB taxonomy): domain Bacteria; phylum SAR324; class SAR324; order SAR324; family NAC60-12; genus JCVI-SCAAA005. The sequence continues at coordinate 29,912 of CBFIJD010000032.1, forward strand.
CCGCGTGCGCTTTTGACCTTCTTTGAGCCAGAAGGCTCTGCCGAAGCTGTCTTCCACAAGAGCCCAGCGTTTGCCCTGAGAGTCTTGCCGAACGTCTTGTAGTGTGAAAGCGTATTGAGCCTCGGTCGCAAACAAGAGGGTGCTCCCCAGCAAAAGGAGCAGCGCCCACAACAGAGAAAAGCCGCGAATCATAAGCACTCTGCGCGAAGGTTGGAAAGTCAGATTGTTGCGAAAGAAAATGCAAAGCGGAGCAAATAGGATACCGAAGCTAGCAGGCACAGGCAACGACAACCTCAGAACTCTTCTTTTTCACTGAAATCATTACTGATGCGTATGCAACACATTCAAGGATTGATCGTCGATTGGGACGGAACCGTGATTGACTACGGCAGCCAAGCCGCGGTGAGAACCCAACTGGAAGCGATTCGACGCTTTGGGCTCGCGGTCTCTGAGTGCGAAGTCCGACAAACCATGGGCTTGCCTCTGAAAGAGCACGCTCGCGCAACGCTGCATCTCCCTGACGTGTTACAGCGCTTTGTAGATCAATTTGATCGCCCTCCTTGCGACGCCGATGTGGACGAAATTTACGCGACGGTGGAGGTTCTGTTGCGGGATCATTTGAGCGAATATGCGGATGTGATCCCCGGGGTCTTGGAGTTTCAAAGAGAGATCCGACAGCGCAGGATTCGTATCGGGTCCACGAGTAGCTACAGTCAGCCGATGATGGAGCGTTTGATTCCCATGGTGCATGCGAATGGTTTTGCGCCCGATTATCTGGTCACGCCAGACCATGTGCCCGCAGGGCGCCCTGCTCCTTGGATGTGCTATCTCAACGCGATGCAGCTGAACGTGTATCCGCTGTCCAGGCTGGTCAAGATTGGCGACACCGTGATGGACATGCAGGAAGGTCGCAACGCGGGCATGTGGACCATCGGCGTGATTCGCAGCGGCAACGAGGTGGGGTTGACGCTAGATGGCGAAGCCGAGCTGCGCAACGCGGAACTGCGGACTCGCTGGACGGCTGCCCAAGAGCGGCTGCTCCGCGCGGGAGCACATTACACGATGAAACACTGGGGAGAAATTTGGGAAGTGTTAGACCAAATCGATGCGCGCATCGCGAAAGGTGAAGTGCCCCGAGAAGTCCCCCACGAGGGTCGTCTCTAAATAGGAGCACGATTTTGTCACTGACGGTAGGTCGGGTTCCTCATTGAGTTTTTTACGGCACAGGGGTAGCAATGGCTTATGTCCGTCAAAACTCGGCAATGCCGCTGAGCAGGCTCCGGACAACTCAAACCCGCAGGAGGTTCGATGGAAAAGCAAGCTCTCATCCCGCTTGATTTCAGCCCCGCGACGATTCCGATGATTCGGGTGGCGGATCAGTGGGCTCAAGAAAACGAAGCCAAGTTGCATTTTCTGTATGTAACTCACTCCATGATGCACACGGATGAAGCACATCGAAATGTCTCCGATTTTGTGAGCGAAGCGAATCCTCGTTCACCCATCGAAGTGCATGTGCGCATCGGAGAGCCCAAAGAGCAGATCCTCAACGAGGTGAACATCTTACGGCCCAGCCAAATGTTCATGCTTGGGCACATCCACTCGGATTTGGAGCGTGTCTTGGTCGGCTCCGTCACCGAGTCGGTGCTTCATCAAACGGATTGTTCGATGTATGTGCATCGAGACGAGGAGAAGTCTTGGGACAACTCTTTCATGGTCGCGGTTGGTCAGACGGATGTGAACAAACGAGTGGTGGAAGTGGCAGGTCAGTGGGCCATGCAACAGGGCGCCGCGCTGCATTTGGTGACGGTCTTACCGCCGCTGCAAATACCCTATGCGCCTGATGTTTCCGGGGCTGTCGCCCAAGAGACGCCAGAACAACTGGAGCAGCGAATTCGAGAGCGCCGCGATCTGTTGGAGCATTACGCGAAGATCCTGGTGCATGCCGATGTCCACACGGTCTGTTCGGTGGAGCTGAACGCTGCTGGATATTTGGGGCTACAAAACTATCAAGAGCAACATCGTCAGCGCTTGCTCTTCATCGCAGCCCACAAGCACACAACGCTAGGGCGTCTGTTTTTAGGCAGCAACACGGATTATCTGCTGCACAACCTCAACTGCCCGATGTTCATTTACAAAGACCCACCTGAGCCGCAGTCCTAGTCTGTCCTGCAAGCCCCACTCCTGCGTGGGGCGCTCTCGCCCTAGGTTGTGATTTTGTGTTGAACAAAAAAAGCAACCGCCTACACTACAGCCTTTTGCACGCCCCACCTCGTTCCTGTTTTCTTCGCTGGTGAAGCCATGCCTTCCGGATCACTGCTGCTGCTCTCTTCTTTGGGCTATCTCGGACTTTTGTTTGGCATTGCCTATTACGCGGACTGGCGGAGGAAACAGGACACAACATTCTTGGCCTCTGCGAACGTCTATGCGTTCTCCATCGCGATCTATTGCACAGCGTGGACGTTCTATGGGAGCGTTGGTTTGGCTTCTCAGGCGGGGATGTTGTTTCTGCCGATTTATTTGGGGCCAACGCTCTTCATGTTGGTGTGGCCGCTGGTGCTGCGCAAAACGATCCGCATCTGCAAACGCTACTCGCTGACTTCGATCGCAGACTTTCTAGCGATGCGATATGGCAACCGCGCCTTACTGGGCGAAGTCGCGACGCTGCTCGCCGTCATCGGGTTAGTGCCCTACATCGCGCTTCAACTCAAAGCTTTGAACTCGCTGCAACAGCTCTTGCCCGATGCGACGATTCCTGTGGGCTTAAACGGCGTGGGTCCACTGGAAGACAGCGCGTTTTACATCACCTTGCTCTTAGCGGCGTTCACGATCATTTTTGGAGTGCGGACTTTAGACAGCACCGAGCAGCACGCCGGGATGATGGGCGCCATCGCCTTTGAGTCACTGGTCAAGCTAGCGGCGTTCTTTTTGGTGGGGGTGGCTGTGGTGTATGTCGCGTTTTCTGGTTGGGAAGATCTATTCCGACAAGCGCGCGAGGCACAATTAGAGAGCTTGTGGAGTCTGGAAGGAGAGCGGACTCAAGATTGGTTTCTGCTCACGCTGCTCTCTGCAATGGCCATTTTGCTGCTGCCGCGCCAGTTTCAAGTCGCCGTGGTGGAGAACAGCGACGAGAGGCATCTGGAGCGAGCGAGCTGGTTGTTCCCGCTGTATTTGTTGCTGATCAACTTGTTTGTGTTGCCGATCGCCTTAGCAGGGCGCCTGCTGTTTGGGGAAGGCCAAGTGGACGCTGACACCTTTGTGCTGGCTCTGCCGCTTTTGTTAGAGCGACCCTTTCTCGCGTGGTTAGCGTTTATTGGCGGGCTCTCTGCAGCAACGAGTATGATTGTGGTGGAGGCCGTCGCGCTGGCAACGATGGTGAGTAACTCGCTCCTGCTGCCGCTCCTGATGCGCTCAGGGTTGGCGGCGTCTCAAGTGCTCTCTCGACATCGGCAGCTGCTCTGGTTCCGACGCATGACGGTGCTGTTGCTGCTGTTGCTCAGTTACGCTTATTTTCGCTCCTTTTTAGAGCGCTACTCGCTGGTGTCGATTGGGCTGATCTCGTTTACCGCCGTGGCTCAGTTTGCCCCTGCGTTTTTTGGGGGGCTGTACTGGAAGCGCGGCGCCTATGCCGGTGCCTTGACGGGGCTGCTCGTGGGCTTTGGCGTGTGGTTCTATGCGTTGCCGTTGCGTCAATTCTTGGAGATCGGGAGCGAACCGTTGACGACGACTGCCGGTCTCGCCTGGTACCTGTGGCCTTATGTCTGGATGGACGCGACCCCGTTGGGGTTGGTCACGCAGACCATGTTCTGGAGCTTGCTCCTCAACGGAGGATGCTATGTGGGGGTCTCTCTGTTTGTGCGCCAGAGCCTGTTTGAGCAAGGACAAGCCGGGCGCTTTGTGGACGCGTTGAACCCCTCCGATCAGCGACACGCCACCCTCTGGCGCGGTCAAGTGCGTGTGTCGGAGCTGCTACAGCTGCTGGGGCACTTCATGGGCGAAGAGAAAGCCGAGGAGCTGCTGCGGGACTTCACACGGGCGCACGGGTTGGCTTCGCTAGAAAACTTGGGACGACAGCCCGAGTTGATTGAGTATGTGGAGCGTCAACTCGCAGGCAGTATCGGTTCCGTGTCTGCCAGAATTGTGGTCGCCTCAGTGGTCGAAGAAGAGTCGCTGCAGCTAGAAGACGTGATGGACTTGCTGGACGTCACCCAACAAGCGCTAGCCTACAGTGAGCGGATGCGGGAGCAGTCGCAAAAGTTGCAACAAACCACAGAAGAGCTGCAACAAGCGAACGCGCGCCTGACCGAACTCGACCAACTGAAAGATGAGTTTGTGTCCACCATTACCCATGAACTCCGCACGCCGCTGACGTCGATCCGAGCTTTGGCAGAGATTTTACATGACAACCCCGCGTTGCCAGATGAACAGCGCCGTGATTTTTTGCAGGTTACGATCTCGGAGACGGAACGTCTGACGCGCTTGATCAATCAAGTGCTGGATTTTGAGAAGCTGGAGTCCGGGAGGTTTGAGTTCGCCATGCAAGAACTCAATTTAGTCGAACTGCTTCAAAATGTGTTACACACCAACCGTGGACTTATGGAAGAAAAGTCTATTTATGTAGACAGGAATTTTGTGAGAGAATCATTGCAAATCTATGGTGACTGTGATGCAATGACCCAAGTTGTACTCAATTTGTTATCTAACGCCGTCAAATTTTGTCCAGATCAGGGGGGGCGCATTCACGTATCAGCTCGAATTGACGGGCCCGATGCAGAGGTGCGTATTCAGGACAACGGCATTGGCATTCAGGAAGCTGATCGCCACAAAATCTTCGAACGCTTCTACCAAGTCTCTAACCCGACGCGGCCCTCCTCAGCTGGCACAGGCCTTGGCTTGGCCATCAGCAGAAACATCTTGATCGCTCATAACGGCACCATTGGCGTGGCTCCAGGTTCTGAAAACGGGGCAATTTTCTACTTCCGCGTACCGCTACGCAAGCAGTCCGCAACCACAAACTTTGAACGGGGAGGCTCACAAGATGGCTAAGATTCTAATTATCGAAGATGATCCTGTGATTACGATCTCACTGGAATTTCTCATGAAACAAAACGAGCATCAGGTCACTCTGGCAAGCAACGGCGAAGACGGCTTGCAGAAAGCCGAACAAACCCTCCCGGATCTGATCCTGATGGATGTCATGATGCCTCATCGCTCGGGATTTGAGCTTTGCCAAATCCTGCGAGCCAACCGCAAATTTGACAGCACTCGGATTGTTCTCTTGACGGCGAAAGGCCGCGACGTAGACATCCAGAAAGGAATTGCGCTGGGCGCGGATAGCTACGTCACCAAGCCGTTCTCTACACGCGAACTCGTCTCCAAAGTGAAAGACTTGTTAGCCCAAGAGCGCTCGGTGGCGCCTCAAGACAGCAAAACGAGGAGCACCGGCCAACCTGCCGTCGCTCGCCTCAATTAACACTAACCCTCTGCACAGAAGTTGACTCCTGTGACTCAAGTCGCGATCTACAACAGCCTGTCGGCTTTCCAACAGGCGGCTCCTCCCGAATTTTCTCCCGAAATTGCTGAGACAGTGCGCGACATTCTGCAAGCTGTCCGAAGGCGTGGCGATGAGGCGCTGCGAGACTACACACAGCGTTTTGACCACGTTGAACTCTCGGATTTGCGGGTGCCCACAACCTACCTTGAGCAATGTTTGCAGCAGCTCGCTCCAGATCTGCGAGAAGTGCTGGAACAAGCCGCCGCGAACATCCGCAAGTTTCACCAGCGCCAAAAGCAAGAG
>CBFIJD010000033.1:0-7938 GCA_965662845.1 uncultured bacterium
GGGTTGTGCAGCAGCGCTTGGGCGAGGCACGTCCGTTGACGATACCCCTTTGAGAGCGTGTCAATCATCTGCGAACGCACATCTTGGAGGGACGTCTTCTCTAGCACGATGTCCACTCGACGCTGCAAGTCACTTCCAGAGAAACCGCGCATTTCGCCTGCAAATCGCAAAAATTCCTCCACCAGCATCTCTTGATATGAAGGCGCGCTTTCGGGGAGATAGCCCAGCTTCGCGCGGGCGCCGATGGGATCCTTCAAGATGCTGCAACCACAGATCTCGGCGTCTCCTGAAGAAGGCGGCAGATAGCCGGTGAGCATCTTCATCGTGGTGGACTTGCCAGCACCATTGGGGCCCAAGAAACCCAGCACTTCACCGGGCTGGACCGCAAACGTCATGTGGTCTACGGCGCGGAACGAGCCGAAGTTTTTGGTCAGAGCGTGTACCTGGATCATAACAAAGGCTTGCGGGAAGACGTTGACGAGAGAAGGCCGTCGAAGCAGAAAAGGATTGCAACCCGCGACGGCCGAATGATAACAACAGTCGCTAACTGCAACTAAAGTTGGGATGTGAAATTATCATTTGAAGCGTCCCATTTTTTTGCAAGATTTTTTCTGACCTCAGCCCCACAGATGCGCATGTCAGCCTCACCACTCCACAATCCTCACTTAGCTGGACAAAGCTTTTGCTGGGAGGGCGACTCCCGCGGCGTGCTGTTGTTGCACGGTTTCACGGCGACGACGGCCTCGCTGCGACCGTTAGCCGAACACCTGCATGAACAGGGAGTCACGGTGCATGGTTTGCTCTTGCCGGGTCATGGCACTCACCCCGATGACTTGAATCGTGTGTCGTGGCAAGACTGGGCACAAGCAGCCGCTGACGCTCTGGAGCAGCTACAGCAAGCGTGCGAGACCGTATTTGTGATTGGGGAGTCTGCTGGAGGCGCTTTGGCCTTGTGGTTAGCGCTCCAATCCCCAGGGACAGTACGAGCGGTCGTGGCCATCGCCCCTGCGCTGCAGCTCCAGCTGCCGTGGTGGCGCAAGCATGGACTCAAAGTCGCCTCCTTTTTTATGGACTCTGCGCCCAAACCCCCAAAAACCGAGGAGTTGCCTTGGCAAGGGTATCGTGTCAACCCGCTCAAAGGCGTGTGGGAATTGCTCAAAATGCAAAAGGTGATCTGGAGCCAGTTGCCTCAACTCCGCCGCCCTGTGCTCGTTATGGAAGGCGCGCGCGACCACGCGGTCGTGGCCGAGGTGGGCGAGTTGCTGCGCTTGCGTGCCCCACAGGCCGACATACAACGCCATGTTTTTGCGGAAGCCGGACACCACCCGCTGCTCGAGTGGAAATCTCAAACCGAAGGGTTTCAGCTTGTCTCTGCGTTCCTCGCGCAACAAACCGCTTCCACCTCCCTCGCGTCTAAAGAAGCGTCATGAACCTAGAACACGCTCCACATTGCAAACAGCTCTACCTCTTGCGACACGCGAAATCGTCATGGGATTTCCCAGATTTGCCTGATTTTGAGCGTCCCCTCGCCAACCGAGGGAAGAAGGCGCTGCCTGTGATTGCCCAAGCGATCAAGTCTCTGAAGACGCCCCCGGATGTGATCCTGACGTCTACCGCCGTCCGCGCCTTGGCAACAGCGGCGGGAGTGCGAAAGTTGCTGCCCTATTCCCTGCCGATGCTGCAAGAACCTGCACTCTATCACGCGTCCCCACCAACGATTTTGCAGCACTTGCGGCGTCTGCCAGATCAACATGAGGCGGTGATGTTGGTGGGGCACAATCCCGGCTTAAGCGACTTGTCAGAGTGGTTGTGCACCAGCAGTCATCCTTCAGGCTTTTTGCGTCTGCCTACAGGGGGTTTGGTCTGGTTGCATTTGCGCACAGATCGCTGGGCGAGAGTGACCCCCGGAGAGGCTGAGTTGCACGCTTTGTTGCCGGTACGATGGACGACTAAACTCTTGGATTGACTAACGATTTCCTCATTTCCACAGTTCTGGAAAGTTGATAGACATCCACTATCTTTCTTGTTACCCTCCTCCCATTCATTTTTCATTTAGTAACATTTTCATCACTTTCTACCATGAGACAGACCGAGAGCTTTCGGGACTTGTCGTGGGAGAATCTGGAACTCAGTCAATCCGCTTCACACATTGAGTTACTCTGTAAAGAATTCGGCATCTCAAAGGTTTTGGCTCGATTGCTAGTGCAGCGCAATCTGCACCAACTGCAGGACGCAGACGCTTTTCTACATCCCTCTCCTGAGCAGAGCATTGACCCCTTCAGCATGGCAGACATGCACAAGGCGGTTGAACGACTTTGGCAAGCGCTACGGCGCGGTGAGGCGGTCGTAGTCTACGGAGACTATGACGTAGATGGCACGGCAGGAGCCGTCATTCTGTATCGGTATTTTAAGCGCATCGGGATTCGAGCACACTATTTTATCCCCGAACGGTTGAAAGACGGATACGGTCTGACCGAGGCCACCCTACTGGAATTGAAACGCCGGAAGACGGATCTGATCGTCACAGTAGATAACGGCTCAACCGCCAATAACGAGTCGCGCCTCATTCGCGAACTCGGCATGGAGCTGTTGATCACTGATCACCATCTGCTGGGGGACGAAGTCCCAGAAGCCACGGCCATCCTCAACCCACAGCAACAGCGCTGCCCCTACCCGTTCAAAGGGCTCTGCGGAACGGGCGTCGCGTTCAAACTGCTACAAGCGTTAGACCTGACTCTCGAAGAGCGAGGGTTCTGGGACCAAACTGGATACATCCGCCCAGATCTCTCCCGAGATTTGGATCTGGTGTGTCTCGCCACCGTCTCCGATCGCGTTCCCTTGACAGGCGAAAACCGCTTCCTCGTGCGCGAGGGTCTGAAGATCCTGAACGACCACCCACGCCCTGGTTTGCAAGCGTTGATGCGAGCGTGTCAGCTGCGTGGACAAGTCACCCCTGCCACCATCAGCTTCAAGCTAGCTCCCAAAATCAACGCCGTAGGCCGGCTCAGTGATCCGCGCATCGGCGCCCGCCTTCTTCTCTCGCACTCTCTTAGCGAAGCGCGCCCCTACGCCGACAAGCTGCTGCAGTTGAATGCCGAACGACAGCACATTGAGCGCGAAATCTTCCACAGCGCGCTGCTGCAAGCGAGTGAGCAGCAACACCTGAGCGCCATCATTCTATACGATGAGTCTTGGCATCCGGGCGTGATGGGGAACATCGCGACAAAAATCGCGAGACAGTTTCACAAGACCACCCTAGCGCTGACGCGCTGCAATGGCGATTTGCTGGCGGGATCTGCCCGGGCTATCAACGGCGTCGATGTTCGGATGGCCTTGCAACATTGCTCTGAAATGCTCGAACGATTTGGGGGGCATCAAGCGGCGGCGGGGCTGAGTTTGATGTCACACAACATGGAGATGTTTCGCGAACGTTTCCAAGCGCTCATGGAGATGGAGATTGACGGCCCACTGCCCGAAGACGATCCAGACAAACTCTACATTGAGGCATGGCTAGATCGTACAGATTTGACGCCGCAAGTAACGGAAGAGCTGCTGAAAATGGCGCCCTTTGGCACCCAAAACCCTGAACCTGTGATCGGCATCCGAGACGCACGCGCCAACGCAGCCTCGGTGTTCGGGAACAATCACTTGAAGTTCAATCTGCACACTCCACAGCGCAATTATGAAGTGGTCGCTTGGGATCACTCCGATTGGTATCCGCACTTACAAGGGCGTTTCGATATGGCCGTCTCTCCGCAAATCGTCCAGCGCTTCAATCAAACGACCCTTCAATTTCGTGCACTTGACCTACGGCCCACAGGATAGTGTTCACATGTTGCTGCAAATTGGTCTTTGGGCCAGCGTACTCGGTTACTTAGTCAGTTGGGGAGCGTGGTTGATGCGGTCACTGCAGTCGAACCACCGCGCTCAAGATCTGAGCCACAAGGGACTGTTGCTCGCCTGGATGCTGCACACGCTCACGCTGATTGTAGGATTTCTGAGCTGGCAGCATGAGTGGCCCGCGATGTTCATCAGTGATGTCTTGAGCTTGATCGCTTGGCTTAGCATTGCGGGGTTGCTTTGGTTTCGGCGCAAAGTCGAAGGGCACATCCGAGGCGAGACCCTACCGATTTTTGCGGTGCTGCTCCTCATTCTCTCTTCCAGCATTGCGCAAGGGCAAATCCCTGCTCTCGCGCTGAGCAACCAAGAGCCTTGGATTTACCAGACTGTCTTATTGACGCACATTGTCAGCACCATCGGCGGCTACACCCTGTTCGCGCTGGCTTGTCTCTCCAGCAGCCTCTTCCTCTACCAAGACTACCAGTTGAAAACGAAGCTCGTCACCGTGCTCCAGCAGCGGCTGCCCGCTCTCGGGACTCTTGAGCAAACGAGTTACATCGCGATCAAATGGGGCTTTTTACTGCTGTCAGTAGGAGTCGCCTTGGGCGTCTTGCTCAGCCAAAGCATTCTGGTGGGCGACACCTCTGCCCGCCTTTTGCTGTCTGTCGGCGTTTGGTTTATCTACGCAATGTTCTTGGTCGATCATCACATCCAGACCATTCGCAGTCGCTGGACTCCCGTGTGGCCCATTGTAGGCTTCATGTTGATCTTGGCTGCGGTGATCGTGGAAGCCTACCATTTGAGCATGCCCGATCCCCACTCTGCTTTGCACTCATGACCGCCGCCTCTACTTTGCTCTCTCCCCAAGAGACTGAACGCATCAACGAAGCCATCCGCACGAACCTCCAGGGCCCTGTCCCTTTCCTCGCGGACATCATCCGTTACCTGATTGACTCCAATTACACCCCCTATCGCTCCTTTCTGCTGCAACGGACCTGCGAACTCTTTGAGACAACCATCCCCAGTGAAATTCCCCACACAGCCAGCACCCTAGAGTTCTTACACACCGCCTCTGTGCTGCATCGTAACATCACGCACAACGACAATGCGCGCCGAGAGCTGCGCAGCCTGAGCAACATTTGGGGAAACGAGGCGAGCTTGCTTTTGGGCGACTATCTGTTGTCGATCTCGTTTCAGACGCTCACGCGCTTAGGGCAACTGGACGTCTTGGAGACCATCTCTTGGGCCACACGCAACATCGCGCGTGGTCAGATTCTGGAAGTTGCGGAGCCTCTGCCACAGATCTCCCCCGCACAATGCCTCCAAGTGTACCGCGAAAAGCAAGCCAGCCTGCTCGCAGCCGCCGCCCAATGCGGAGCCATTTGGGGCAAGGGATCTTCCACACAACAACAAGCACTTTTTCATTATGGCGAGAATTGGGGTGTCGCTCTGGTACTGCAGAAAGATTTGCAGACCCTCGAAAACTACGAAGACTTCGCGGAGCAAATGCAGCAACAACGACAAGTTTTCTACCCCCTCGCGTTATGGCTTGCGGATCTGGAGCACACCTCCCGCAGCATGTGGCAACAGCACCTGTCGGATCCGTCTGAGTCGTCCCTGTGTGAACTCCAGGCTCACTTGCAAAGCACACGAGAGGAGACCCAAAGAGTCCTGAGTCGCCACATCCGCCTAGCGCTTGAGGCGCTAGACTCTGATGAATTTCTCGCACAATCGGCTCTTCCCGCTCTGACCCTCGCGCCGGTCTTTCCTGCCTATGTTTGAGCTGCAGTGTCCTTCGCCCCAAGGCAACCTCTATCTCGTCACAGACTCTCACTTAGACGAAACGGCAGCGCCGTATACAGAGTTCATCCAGCTGCTTGATGCCTTGCCAGAGGTGCACACGCTGATCTGCTTAGGAGACCTCTTCAAAGTTTGGCTCGCCGACCCCAAATTCTGGGCGCCGCTACACACGGAAGTCCTGGCGGCCTTCGCCCGCCTTCAACAGCGCGCTCACTATGTCATTCTGGTCGCAGGCAACCGAGAGTTTCTGCTGCCGCGTAACGAAGCCCAGCTGCACAGCAGCCCGCTGCCCTTCACCCATCTCACCTTAGGGAAAGGCTATCTGCGATGGGGGGAAGAGCGCTACGGCTTTGCGCACGGAGACACGGTCAATCCACATGACAAAAGCTACCTGCGCTGGCGGTCTCTCTCTCACAGCCTCCCGTTTGAAGCCCTGTTTCGGAGCTTGCCAGGCCACCTCGCACGAAAAATTTCAGAGCATTTGGAAGGACAACTCGCCCACACGAACCATGCGTTCAAAATCTCATTTCCAGAGGCAGAGGTGCAACGTTACGCCACAGAAGTCTTGCCGGAAGTCGACCAATTTTTTCTCGGGCACTTTCACACTTCTTGGTCTTGGACGCTGCCCGGCACACACCGACAATTGCACGTTGTGCCCGACTGGCTCGGAACGCGCAAAGTCTGGCGCATTGCTCCTGACGGTTCCCGTGCAGAGTTCACCTTCCCACGATGACCACATCGGTTTCACCTCGTAAGTAAGCGCCCGTTTCCACACAGGAGTTTGTTGTGTCCACCCCTCTGAGTTCATTGTTACAGCGCTTGATGGCCGCGCCCACCGGCCCACGGCGTGTCGAAGACGCCCAGTTGTTCGCGCGCTTCCTCACCTACTGGCAGCCGCACTGGCGCTGGGTTTTACTGGGGTTCGCCGCCATTCCTTTCAGCGTGGGCGCAACCTTGATGCTCCCTTGGCTGATCATCTCCATTGTCGACGACCACCTCGTGACCGGCGATTATGACGGCTTCTCCGCCTTGATTTGGTGGGCCGCAGCTACCGTCCTAGTGGGATATATTTCAGACGCGACGTATACCTTTGCGCTACAGAAATCGGGACAGCTCGCGATCTACGCGATGCGCCGCGATCTCTATGCTCACATTTTGTCTCTGCCACGATCCTTCTTCGACAAACGCCCCGTTGGCGTCATCTTGACCCGCATCACCAGTGATTTGGAAGCTCTAGGAGAATCCCTCGCCGTTGGCGTGCTTTCGATCTTTACGGACATTCTGAAGACGCTCGCCCTGTTGTCCATGCTGATTTATTTCAGCTGGAAGCTGACCTTAGTCGTGTTGTTGATCCTCCCGCTCATTTACTTCATCAGCGACGCCCTACGACGACAGCTGCGGCACTATTACGACCTTACTCGCGAAGCGTTAGCCGACTCCACGGGATACCTACAGGAGAGCCTCAACGGCGTAAAGACGGTTCAGCTGTATGCCGCGGAGCGTAAGGTTCAAAAACAATACGAAGCCAAGACACAGAAGTTCTTACACGCGCAAGCTCGCTCCAACTTTTTTGATGCGTCCTTGTTTTCTGTGATTGAAGGGATCACCTCTGTGGCGATGGCGTTGATGATCTGGGTGGGGTCTCAGCAAATTCTGGCTGGCGCGGTCACCATTGGGACGCTCGTCGGCTTCATCAACACACTCACCCGCATCTTTGTCCCCATCCGCGAGTTTACGCAGCAAATTTCGGTCTTTCAGCGAGCGCTCTCTTCTCTGGAGAACGTAGAGTTGCTCTTCCGAGAGACTCCCGACGTAGCGCGACATCATGACTTAACCTCCGCCGATCACGAACAACTGAAACAGTTTGAGCAGCTGGAGTTTGACAACGTGCGCTTCCGCTACAGCGAGGACTCTCCCTACGTGCTGCACGGCATCTCGTTCACTGTGAAACGGGGCGACCGCATCGCCATTGTGGGGGCTACGGGCTCAGGGAAGTCCACGATCATCCGCCTGCTAACCCGCACCTACACCAACTACGAGGGATCGATCCGCATCAATGGAGTCGAACTCTCTCTCATTCCTTATGAGCAGCTCCAACGGCTCATTGCGCTGATGCAACAAGAAACTTATTTGTTTGAAGAGAGCATTGCCTTCAACATTGCGTTGGGGCGATCTTACGTGCAACCAGAGCAGATTGAAGAGGCCGCGCGCTATGTATACGCAGACACGTTCATTGAAAAACTCCCCGAACGCTATGACTTCCCCTTGCTAGAAAATGGGAAGAACCTCTCCGAAGGA
>CBFIJD010000033.1:8162-10854 GCA_965662845.1 uncultured bacterium
GGGCACGCACGAGGAGTTGATCGCCCAAGAGGGCATTTATGCCGGATTGTTGAGTTCATTTGACAGTGACGCTGTGGAAGCCGTCCCCGCATGACGCACCACGTTGCCCGAGGGGGCTCCAGCGCCGCGTGCAGACCACAATCGGGGTTGATCGCGCATGGTCAATCTGATCAAGGAGTTCCCAAACAATGGACGCCGGTGAGGGTCTCTTGCTCGGCCAAGCGGACATGAACTTGCTGCAAAGAGACGCGTAGGGAAGGATCTGAGGGAGACATCGGTTCCAATCAACAGATCAACGGAGAGGCTGGGAGACGGAGCCTTACTCGAGGCGACCTTGCTCCACGAGGGGATTGCCACAGAAGTAGTAACCGTCTGGCAGAGCGGTGTTGTAATGCGGCATGACAAGCTCCTCGCCGGTGCCCACTTGCTTGAAGTAGATGCGCCGCTGTTCCACCACAAAGTGAGAGGCCGCGACGTTGTTGCAGACCTCTTGGACGCGCACCTGCTGTTGCTGCGGGTACTCATGATAGAGCGGCCCGCGTGGTCCCGCTGGTTGGGTCTGACAGCCCAGCGTTCCTGAAATGCCGACGAAGCACATCGCGAGTTGGGTTGCACGGGTCATGTTTCCCCTCAGAAAAAGAGTTCGCCGCTGAGATACCACACAGCTCGCTTGGGGAGATTTTCGCCAAAGATCGGCTGCTTTGTCCCCAACTTCGCCTGCCACGGATAGGCCACAGGGCCTCGGTTGAGTTCACTCAAATTGCCCCAACCGGCTTCTACGGCCCACTGGTACAGCCGTCGTGTGTCGTCTTGCTGTCCGGCTAGACTGGTCGCGCCTTGCCAAAAATATTGAAATTCCGCGCCCAGCAGCCACGACTCCAAGCCCAACGTCCAGCCATAGCGCAAGTCAAAGATATTCCCCGGCGCATAGAAACGCTTCTCTCCCGTCAACGTCTCTCGCTCGCCTTGAAATTGGTTCATGCCCTCCACGCGCACGTGCTGCATCGCGCTCAAGGCACTTTGGGGATACCACTGCAAGTGGGCCACGGCTCCCACATCGTTTTGCCCATCACCGATCGCAATCGGATAAGGGCCTTGTGCGGTGCCAACCGATCCGGTACCGAGGCGTAGGCGAGGTTCTAGCGTGATCAGCCAGCTGTAGGAAGACCACATTTCATAGCGGAAATGTAGCGTCACATCTCCCAAGCCGCTCACGTTTTCGTCGCCGACATTGCGGGCAATGGCCTGTTGCTCTGCGGTGGCCCCATTGGGATTTTTCAGGCTGAGCGAGGAATTCTGTTGACGCTGCTCCCACGGCAGGGTCACCCCCAGAGTCCAAGCGGGGCTCCACCCATAATTCAAGCGTACAATCGTCAAAGAGTTCGACCGCCTCACCTCGCCTTGGAAGGCCTCCGCAAGTTCTGTACTTCCGAGAATCAGACGTTTGAGACTGGAGTTCCCAAAGCCCGGAGCGAACGCCTCCTTCGTCTCGGGTTGCAGTTCTTGGCGCAGTTCCACTTGGGAGACGCCTGGCGGAATGCGCGTGGCGACATCAAAAGCCCAACCGAGGGGAGCACTTCCACAGAGAAGCAGCAGAAGCGCCGTGAAGGAACGCAGGTAACAATTCATGAATTTTGAAGATGAGAGGAAGGACGTTCGTCTGAGAAGGAGATCCAGCCGTTTTGCAGCAGCTGCTCTAGGATGATTTCAATCGGATAGCCCACGACGTTGTTGTAAGACCCCTGAATGCTCTCGACCAGCGCAGTCCCCAAACCCTGGATAGAATATGCGCCGGCTTTGTCCAGAGGCTCTCCGGTGGAGACATACCACCGCAGCCACGCATCTGGCAGATGGCGCAGTCGCACTGTCGTGCAGACATCCCCCACGAGGACACGGTGTTCAGGGTGTTGTAGCAAACAATAGCCCGAGTACACGGCATGCTCCTGCCCCCGCAGTTGTTGCAACATCTCCAAGGCGTGGTCAGCGTTTTGGGGCTTCCCCAAGACCGCTTCCCCCAAACAAACGTCGGTGTCTCCAGCCAAAATGAGCGCTCTGCTTTTCAAGGACGCGCGCACCGTCTCAGCTTTCTCCAGCGCCATCCGCCGCACAAATGCCACCGGAGATTCCTGTGACAAACGAGTTTCATCAATGTGGGGAGGATGACAGGTGAACTGCAGACCAAACTGCTCTAGGTAAGCTTTGCGTCTTGGCGAGCTGGAGGCCAAGACCAGAGGGATATGTTGCGTCAAGGACATATTAGGGGCGTAAAAAAGCGTTGCTAAGTTGTTGCGAGAAAGCGGGTTCGTGCATCGGTTCCGGTTGGAGGCCAGCCGTGGCATCAGCGGAGTAACGGTTCTGGAGGTAGAACTCAAAAATTTTGCGCGCGGTTGGTGCCGCCGTTCTGGAACCGGCTCTGCCGTGCTCAACCAAAACGAGCACAGAGATTTCAGGATTCTCTGCGGGAGCAAATCCGGCGAACCAAGCATGATTTTGATATTGTCGCTGCTCGCGCTCCTCTCTCGTCAACGCGCTGCGCGTTTGGTGGCTGATAATCTGCGAGGTCGCGGTTTTTCCAGCCACAGTAAAATTGTCAATCTGCACCACGTTGGCGGTTCCTCCGTCAGGGTCATTCACCACGGCAACCATGCCGGCGCGCAATTGTGCCAAATATTCGGGCTTTAGCGCGGGTCCC
>CBFIJD010000033.1:11145-12439 GCA_965662845.1 uncultured bacterium
TCCATCCCCACTTTGTAAAAGAACACATTGCAAGAACCACGAATCGCGGTCTGGATGGTCACCGCCCCATGCCCCCCAGCTTTCCAGCATTTGAACGGGGCTCGACGACCTGAAATGTAGTGATATCCATTACAGACGTGCTCCGTCGTCGCGTCGACAAGCCCGGCGTCCAAAGCCGCATATCCGGTGAGCAGCTTATAGATCGATCCCGGTGGATAGGCCCCCTGTAACACTTTGTTTTCCAAGGGATTGTCTGGATCTGACAGCAGCGACTGCCAGAGTTCGTAAGAGATCCCATCCACAAACCAATTCGGGTCATAAGCTGGGAAGCTCCCCAGCGCCAGCACCTCCCCATTGCGCGGATTCATGACAATCACCGCTCCCGTCTGATTGTCCATCGCCTGCTCCACCGCTTGCTGCAATTCCAGATCTAGCGTCAGTTGCAGAGGCGTCCCCGGCACGGAGGGGATCGCAGGGCCAATCGTCCGCAGCTCGCGTCCGATGTAGTCAACCTCCACTTGACGCCCGCCGTCTACGCCGGTCAGTTCTGCGTTGTATGCGCGTTCAATTCCAGAGCGCCCCTCGATGCGAGCCGAGCGCCGCTGGCGCTGTGGCAGCTCACCTGTCTGTTTTCGGGTTAAGCTCACATAACCCAACACATGCGCCGCCGTCGGGCCATAGGGGTAAAACCGAGCGGCTTCAATTTCAATGGAGGTTCCCGGGAACCAGCTTTGGTGCGTTTGTAAATAATTGGCTTGCTCGGCGCTCAGATGCTGCCGTAGTCGGACGGGTCGAAACGGAGCGCGCTGTGCGTCGTCCGCAATCGCCTGCAAGTCTGAGAGCTGCCAATCAAACTTTTGAGCAAGATCCCTGAGAGTTCGTTCGGGGTTGGGAGCGTCTTCCCACACAAATTGTAGATGATACGCGGGGCGGTTTTCTGCCAGAACCTTACCGTAGCGATCCTTAATCACGCCTCGAAGCCCCGGTTCAGGGCGTAAACGAATGCGGTTTCCTTGAGAATACTTCTGATATTCTTCATGTTTCAGGACTTGCAAATACCACAAACGAGTCCCCAAAGCAGAAAACACGACGGCAAATGCAAGCGCAATCAGGGCGACACGGCTACGGAACAGCTTCCTTTCATTTTGAGGAACGGTCAGCAGTTTCATAATGTTCTGAGGAGAAATCAGACAACAAACCCACCCGTCGGGAGATGAACAGAGCGCAGAGTGCTGCTATTCCAAGGTGAAAGCTTAACCCAAGGAGCCAAACCCCGACTCGAATCGGAGGTGAG
>CBFIJD010000033.1:12510-22636 GCA_965662845.1 uncultured bacterium
GACCAAGCTATCGAGGGATCGTTGCCACAGCTTGCCTTTGAGCCAAAGCGCGGCCTGCATCCCCGCCAGGTGGCTCACCCCATAAATCCCCAAAACCCCGTGGCTGAGCACATCATGCAAAAGTCCCGCAAACAGGACGCCCAGCTGAGGCGCCACAGACCGCGAGTGCAGCGACAAAACCACCATCCCCACCCACGACAACCGCACAGGGAATCCCCAATCGACTCCTAACAGCCCCAGTGTCAGCTCCATGCCGCACAACGCGAGCAGGATCCCAGTCGTCCAAGCGGTCATTCGTCCAAGCGCTCTTGAGCAAACAAACTCTGCTCGAATTGTAAGATCGAAACCGACTCTAGCTTCGAGAAGTTGACCGCCGGCTCCAGCACCGCAGTCTGAAAAAGCTCATGCTCTTCTCGCCTCACTTCGACGACAATCCCCACGGGCAATCCTTTGGGGAACAGTTGGCTCAAACCGCTTGTCACAATTCGGTCACCCACCTGGACGTCGGCACGAGGTAAAATTTGGCGCAGCTCCAGTCCCTCTCCGGTCCCGACGATCATGCCTCTTGCTCTACTTCGCTGCGACAAGGCCGGGAAAGCGCTCCTCTGGTCCAACACCAGCTGAATCGTCGCCTGAAACGGAGACGCCACCTGCACTCTGCCCACCACGCCTGCGGATGTGATCACCGGAAGTTGTGCGCGAATGCCGTCCTCACTCCCCCGATTGACCCACCAAACCCGTGTGTAAGGATCGGTACTGGCGCCGATGACTTCAGCAAAAACGGAGGGAGTCGGCGTGGCGCGGTTGAACTGTAGCTCTTGGAGGACTTGCTCATATCGTGACGCGGCTTCTCGCATCTGGTTCACACTCGCTTGGAGCCGCTCAATCTCAGCGCGGAGACGACGGTTTTCTTCAGCCGTGTCAACGAGCCACAAGTACGATTCCGACCACTCGCGCCATTGACGGGTCGTGAAATGCCAAGCGCTCTGAAAAGGATAGACCGCCAACATGAGTGAAGAGGCCAGCGGCGAAGACGAGGGAGGCGTGAGGTGGGCACGATAGAGCAACACACCGCACAGCATCAGCCCTGCGACCAAGGCCAGCAGACGGCGGTGACGCAGGAACCGATTCACGGCCTCACGTTAGCTCTCGCAGCACCGCTGCAGGACGTCTCATGAAGTCAAGTTCGTTGATCTCACTGAGAGCTTGCTGCAGCACCGCTTCTCGGCAGGGTTCAAGAGTTAAGGTGAAGATCACTTCGTTGCCCGTTCCAGATTGAGAGCCGTTGTATTGTGGAAGCTGCTCTAGCGCATAAATGTTGATTTGATGCCGCGACAGAATCGCTCCCACTTTTCCAACAATGCCTGGTCGATCTTCTACAGTGAACCGCAAGGTGTGACGAAAGACGTACTCAGAGAAGGGCCGCAACCAGAGGCTACGCGCGGGGACACGACCCTCTGCGCTCGGTCGCTCGGCGATTTTATAGAGATCTGCCACAATCGCCGAAGCCGTCGGCAAGCTCCCTGCGCCTCGTCCAATGAGCGCGATTTCATCTGAAAAACGCCCTTGTAAAGAGACAATGTTGAACGAGCCACTCACTTCAGCAATCGCCGTGTGTCTGGGCATCATGAGAGGGAGCACAAAAGCTTTGAGCGCCTCCTGCTCTTGTTGCAAATAACCAATCAGCTTGATGCGACGATCCATGCGCTCGGCATATTCAAAGTCTGGCAACTCAAGGTGATCAATGCCTTGCATCGTGATTTGCTCAGGGGGAATCCATTGGCCTGTCACCAAATAGGTGAGGATCACGAGCTTGTAGCGAGCGTCGTGACCGGCGATGTCATTGGTCGGATCCGCCTCAGCATATCCCAAGCTCTGTGCTTGTTGTAAGGCCTCGGCAAAGGGGATCTTCCGCTGCTCCATCTCGGTCAAAATGTAGTTGGAGGTCCCGTTAAAGATGCCTTGAATCCGCTCAATATCTTCCGGCTGAAAATAGTCTTGCAGCAGCCGCACAACTGGAATGGCACCAGTCACGCTGGCCTCGAACAGCAGCTGGCGCTTTTGTTGACGAGCGACCTCATGCAATTCAGAGCCGTACACTGCGATCAGATCTTTGTTGGCAGTAACGACGTGCTTTTGACGCTCTAAGGCTTGCCGAATCAGCGTGCGAGCGAACTCCATTCCCCCCACGGTTTCAACGACCACATCCACTTGGGGATCCGCCAAAAGCTGGTCTAACGACTCGTAAAAGAGATTGGGGTCGCGCTCTTGCCACAGCTTTGCGGCCTCCGAGTCTACGTTGCGCTCCAAGATGCCCACCAGCTGCACGGGGGCCGAGGTGTGCTCTCGATGCTGCCATAAGACCTCTGCGACCCCCCTTCCGACGGTTCCCAGGCCCACAATTGCGACTTTACAGGTTGCGTTGCTCATGAGGTTACTTTGCTTGAGTTCAAGAAATGATCGCGATCGCGTCGACTTCAATTGCCACATCTTTGGGCAATCGTTGGACTTCCACGCAGGCCCGCGCGGGCTTTCCTTCCGCGAAGTATTGTTCATAGACTTCGTTCATGGCGGCAAACTGGTTCAAGTCAGCCAAATAAACGGTCACTTTGACACAATGTTCGAGGGAAGAGCCTCCGGCTTGGAGGACAGCCTGCAAGTTGCGGAATGTCTGGTGGCACTGTTCGGCAAATTCGTCTGGCTCTGCGCCTGTCTCTGGCGAAAAGGGCAATTGGCCTGAGACGAACAAGAAGCCATTGGCCGCCACCGCTTGCGAGTAGGGCCCCACCGGTGCGGGAGCCTGATTCGTCTGGATGAGTGCGCGTGATGAACTCATTTTTCTTTCTCCGCTGTGACCTTCTTTTTAAGAAATTGGTACCAGTTGGGTCGCACAAAAAGTGACTTTTCCAGCACATACCACGTGGCTTTCTCCATGCTCAGGACTTCCAAAAGTACCTGAGGTGACTTGATGTTCCCTTCTGCGATCAGCGACTTATCTGTGAAGCGCCCGATCCACTCCAAGAGGGATTCTTCACTATCAAAACAACGGTTCATGACATGCACCGCGAGCGGATGAAAGAGATCCACACCGCTCTCCTCTAGCATGTTGACCGTCGCCTCTAAGTCTTCGGGCGAGAAGCCGTCCTCCAATTTGTCAAAAATCGTAAAATAGTAACTAATTGGGATTGTGACCGAGTTTCGATCCCGAATGGCTCGAATGATTTGACAGGCGAGGCGCAGGCGAGATTGCACGGTTTGAGCGCCATAATCATCATCGCGGTTGTTGTAGCGCATCGAAAAACACTGGTCGAGCAGCAGCTGGTCTGCTCCGTTGATCTCCAAAAAATCCATACCAACTTCTTGCGCCCGCTCTGCGGCGTGCACAAAGTGCAGCACAATCTCCTCGATGTCGCCTTCGTCAAATTCACGGCTCACATCATAATCGCGGCCAAAATTATACATCGAAGGGCCCACAGGGTTTTCTCCGCACAGTTCTTCTGAGGTTTTTGCCCCAGCATGCGCGAGGCGCACCCCGATGCACGCTCCTTCCTTTTTGACGCTTTTGGTGAGCTTTCCGAGTCCTTCTAGTTGATCTTCATCTGAGATGCCGAGTTGGTTTAATGACATGCGCCCTTGCTTGGCGACGTAGGCGCTCTCTGTGATCAGCGTGCCCACCCCTTGCCGAGCAAGGTTGGTGTAGTGTCGCACCATCTCAGCGGTCACGCGCCCGTGATTGTTCGCGAGGTTTTCTTTGGTTGGAGGGGCAATGATGCGGTTGCGTAATTTGAGGTCGTTGAAGTCAAAAGGGTTGAACATATAGGCTCATAAGAGGCAGAAATTAGGAGGCAGGACGGGAGGCTTTTTCGTCTAAGCCTGAGCGCCCAAAGCGCCGGCGCAGCTCATCATCAAGGTCTTGCAGAGAGAGGTCATGGTGCACCATCAGCACGAGGGAATGAAACCAAAGGTCTGCGAGCTCGTGGATCAGCTCGCTGCGGTCTTGATCTTTGGCCGCGAGCACGACTTCGGTCGCTTCCTCTCCAAGTTTTTTGAGGATTTTGTTGTCTCCCTTTGCCAGCAGCGACGCGACGTAGGACTCTGCGGGGGTAGAGTGATTCTTTCGTTCCTGAATAAGCTCAAAGACTTGTTGAAGCATGCACACAGTTTAGGCTGAAGAGGCAGAGGACTGCCGCTGAATGTTAAGGACTTCGATTTTTTTGCGCAGAGTATTGCGATTGATGCCCAAGATGCGGGCGGCTCGTTGTTGGTTCCAGCGCGTTTCTTCCAACAAAATCTGCAATAAGGGCCGCTCCACTTGGGGCATGATTTCGTCCATGAGGTTTTCTCGTCGTTGCAGCACAAACTCAGGGACAATGTGCGCGAGTTTCCGCGTCGCGAGCGCTTCCAGAGACTCTCCTTGATCATCCAAGGTGGGCGTCTGCCGCAGCAAATTGTGTGGCAAGGAGTCGCGAGTGATCACAGCTGAGACGGTGGTAATCATCAGACTCTTGACGATGTTTTCTAGTTCGCGAATGTTGCCCGGCCAAGCATATTGCACGAGGGCCTCCATCGCGTCTTCGGTGATGGATTTACGACCCACCGCCAGCTCTTGCTTCCCCCGCTTGAGAAAATGCTCCACCAGCAAGGGGATGTCCTCTTGATGCTCGCGCAAGGGTGGCACCTGTATGGGAAAGACGCTCAGGCGATAGAACAGATCGGCGCGAAACGCTTGCTCACTGATCAGCTTTTCGAGCTGCCGGTGGGTTGCCGCGATGACACGCATCTGTGCCTGCAAGGTCTCGTTGCCCCCAACGCGCTCAAATTGACGCTCTTGCAGCACGCGCAACAGCTTCGCTTGCAGCTTGAGGGGCATATCCCCAATTTCATCCAGAAAGAGCGTGCCCTTCCCTACGAGTTCAAGTTTGCCTCGTTTCCGATCGTTCGCGCCGGTGAACGCCCCTTTTTCGTGACCAAAGAGCTCGGATTCTAGCAGTTCACTGGGAATTGCAGCGCAGTTGAGCGCAATGAAAGGCGCTTCGTGTCTCTCGGAGTGCTGGTGAATGGATCGCGCGATCAACTCCTTGCCGGTGCCACTCTCTCCTTGAATTAAGACCGTCAGATTCGTGGCGGCGACTCGCCCAATCGCTTTGTACAGATCGCGCATCAGGCGACTTCTCCCAATCAACAGCTCGCCTTCTTCTTTGCGGGAGAGCTGCGACGGAGAGTGTCTCGCGTTGCGCAGATTGTTCATCTGCGTCTGGCCGCGCTGCAAGATCTCTTCAATCTCTTGGATGTCAAAAGGCTTTGACACATACTCGTAGGCCCCAGACTTCATCGCTTCGACAGTATGAAACATCGTGTTTTGACCAGTCATAATCGTCACCAGCAACGACGGGTACGCCTGTAGAATCTCTCTCGTAAAGTCTAGGCCGCTCTCGTGTTGCAGGTTGATGTCGATGAAGGCCATGTCGATGGGGGATTGGGCGAGAATTTCGCGGGCCTCGGTGGGAGTCGCGGCAAGGTGGGGAGTGGCATTCGCCCGAGTGAGCGTTTTTTCTAACACCCAGCGAATGCTTTTTTCATCATCCAGGATGAGAACGTGACAGTTCATGCCTTAGCTGCTTGGATTGCGAATGTAGCGCTGCAATTCTTCTTTCAAAAGACGCAGGCTCAGCAAGGCATCTGCTCCATGAACAGAGCGATCTGGGCCAAACTCTCCACGAACTTGATCCGTCAGTTGCATGATGTTGCGCGAAGTCAGGGTGCGAGCGGCGTTGTAATAGTAAGCATCGGGGCGCACATCTCGAAATGGGGAGGTGTCTCCCACAAACATCGTGGCGAGCTTGGGGTCTTGGGTGACCTGAATGAGCACATCCTCGAGCATCAGCGCGTACTCGGCCCGAGTGATTGGTTTGTTCGGATAGAACAGGTATTGCGGATTTGCTTCCAGACCTCGTACGCCCAAGACTAAGACCTCCTCAATGTCTGCGCGCAAGGCGTGCTCGCTGATGTCGCTCGCCAAGGGCATCTCCTTCACACGCTCCCCTCTAGGCACCAGAGCTTCTCCGGCGTTGGGTGATTCGTAATTCAAGTCGGGCTTGCGCTCATTTCGATTGCGCTCGTACAAATCGCGGAGCTGTAGCTCCTGCATCAACAGAGCGGCCATGTCCGCGCGGCTGATCTGCGAGAGGAGCGCGACCTCTTTGCCGTGGCGTGTTCCCGGCTGTGCGCGGACGATTTTATCCAGGAGGGCTAGCGCTGCGTTCGCTTCCCGCGTGAACCCGCGATTGATTTCGAGCACCCTGCGGAGGCTAGCTTGCGCCTCGTTGAACTCCAACGCCTGTTGGTAAGCCAGCCCCATGTAGAAGTGTGGCTCGGAGCGGCTGCCGCGCATCTCAGGGTTGTCCTCATACACTTCGATGGCTTCTGCGAAGTGCTCCTCGGCGTCTTCGAGCCAGTTGTCATCTTGTTGCAGGGTCTCGTTTCTCAGCGCAAAAATTTGTACAGAGGCGGTTTCTTCGGGGTTGTCGGCAGAGGAGAGAGCGTCGCTGAGCAGCTCTTCGCTCTGTTCCACGAGTTCCTCTATTTGCTCTTCCTCTCGGCCTGTTTGTTGGGAGCGATACGTCAGCACGTACGCTTTAGCGGCTTGTGCAGGGGGGTAGGCGGAGTCTAGCTCCAGCGCTAGGTCGAACTGTTGCTCGGCGCCATCCCAGTCTTGCTGGTCTAGCATGTCTTTACCGCGCAGCACGTGGTAATCGGGCGTGTCAAGCGTCCCCTGCGCTTTGCGTGGCTCCACATCTTTGCTACAGCCCACGGCAAACAACAGGGAGATCAGCGCTAGCCATCCCCACTTTCGGACAAATCTTGAAGTCATAGTCGCCTCCGTCATCACTTTGAGAGTTGCGTCGTCAAGCGTGTGCTCTGCGGCGCCATACGGTGCATCAGGCGACGGCATCCCGAAGACTGTCGGGGCGCGTTTCCCCGAAGGTGTCTGGCAGCAGAGATTGATCGCGTAAATAACGTAAGAGATGCAAAATACTGCCCCGCATACTCTGCAAATCCTCCTCTAGCGGGTTCGCTTCCTTCACGAACCACTCGTCAATAAATTCGTCGATCAGCGCGGGCGTCCAGTTTGTGTAATGCGAAGGGCCAAAGTCTTCCAAGAAGGTCTCCAGATCTTCGATGATGCGCTCCTTGGCCTCCTCGTCCACGTCCAAGCTGGCATAGAAATTCTCTAAAACCTCTGCGGGCAGCGGCGCTGGGATGTCTGCGGCGTCTTCTCTCTCAGGCTCTGCGGCGTCTTCGGGGGCGTCTTCTCCCAAGTCTATATGATCTGGCAGCAGGGCCATCGGGCCATATTCTAGTTGTGACGGATCCACAGAGATCTGCTCAATGAGCTCGCGGTTGCGCTCTTCATAAGCCTCTAGTTCACTATGAATCGTCTCCTGAGTCGGCGCTAGAACATCCATTGCGACGGCGCGCGCTTTGAGATACTAGCGCCACGATCATTGGATTCGAGAGGTGTGGGATCTCCGCGCTGTGCGCCAGCTGGTGCAGCGTTGCCTTGGCCAGCAAATTATCTGGCGAGCGCTCTACGGTGCTGCGCTCAAACTCTTCAAAGCGGGCCGTGAAAGCAGCGAGAAAATCGGTTGTCAGCAGGCGCATCAGAATCAGGGGCTCCGGTGTCTTGTCCTCAAGCTCTTGCTTGATCAAGTTGGGGTCGAAACCGATGCCCTCAAACTCAGGGCGGAAGGCGAGAAAGGGCAAGGTGCCTAGCAGGTCTTCCAATTCCTTTTGAGCTGCCATCTGCGGTTTTTGCCGTGGACGCGCAATCGCGAGTTTACGACGCTGTTGAGCGCGTTGTTGCTTCTTCTGTTGCTGGCGCTTTGCCATTCCGGCTTTGCGAGGCTTTTTCTTGGCCATGGAGGGGGGAGCTTAGAGTTGAGAGATGGACGACGGGACGACGGGTGGGTCTTCTTTTATGCCGAGAAGAGCTAGTCGATGGTGCCCCGCCGCAGGGGGCAAAAAATAAAGCGAAATTGAATATCAGCTTGGGCACCAAAACGCACGCAAAAACTTAGCGCAGCGCCTTGGGTTCGGGGATGATGGTGCGGACTGTGCGGTTGCGCGAGTAGATTTGGCGCGCGTAAGGGCTGTCTGGGCTTGGGTCGTATTGACTATCCAAATAGCTGCGCAGCTTAGAGTAGTTCAGGTTCGGCGTAGGCACACGCTTCGGAGGTGCCCGAAACTGAGTAGCCTCACGGCGTGTGCGCACCTCCGTCGCGTCTGGCAGGGGTGCGACATAGTTGGGCACCGTCTGGCGCGCCTCGGTGTAAGCCCGTAAGCCGGCGTAATCCAAGGGGGGGAATTTTTTGCGTCGTTCTCCGGCCCCCCAAACTGTGGAGGCACAGCCGATGATGAGAGACAGGCAAATAGTGATCCAGCGTTGCGTTGCGGTCATGTTCAATCCTTGAGTTGGCGCAAATACGCGACAAGCAAGATTTGCGGAGGGCAAGGAATGCCCAGAGTTGGCTTGTATAGATTCTCAATTCCACGTATTCACAGTGTGTACCTAGTCAAGTGACAGCATTGTGACGATTGTCATGAGACAATTGCAACCGAATCTTCACTTCCTCCGTTGCCCCGCACTTATTCATGTCAACATTCCCCCTACTTGGACTTCACTGGCGGCAAGGACGCCTGACGGCACGTTGGTTTGCCCATGACGCCCAGAAATTGTGCCTCAACCTTTATGAAGAGCACGCCCTCCGGTCCCGCTCACGAGCGCCGCTCTGGCGCAGCTACGATTTGACCTTTGCCAAACACGTCGCTGGGGGCTGGTGGACTCTGGACGTGCCGTGGAACTATTCCCCCGAACTTCAGTTTGCCTATGCGCTCTATCTTGAACAGAGCCATCCAGAGGGGGGCCTTACACACCGCTGGCTCCTCGATCCCTACGCTCGCGCTGCTCTGGGCGGAGATGAATGGGGGCGGCTAGAGCGATTCACGCTTAATGAGCAGTCTTGGTCAATTTACAAAACGACTCTAAGCGCCCTCCCGCCTAGCCCCCAACACCCGCCCCGTGCGTTGCGCAGGTTGGGACTGCTGCGCCACCAGTCTGGGGGACCTCCTGTCTGGCAGCGTCCTCAGATTTCCAAAGAGGACGCCGTGGTCTACGAGTGCCACGTGCGCGGTATGACGCAGCACGCCTCCTCTGGGGTCCCTGACGCCGAGAGAGGCACCTTCCGTGGTTTGTGCTCTAAAATTCCTGAACTGAAGAAGCTGGGGGTCAACGTCGTGGAGTTACTCCCCATTTTTGATTTTGATGAGAACGAAAACCGGAACACGCATCCCGCGACAGGCGACCGACTCTACAATTACTGGGGCTACTCTCCCTTGCTCTGGTTCGCGCCTAAAGCTAGCTACGCCTCTGTGCCTGCGCGGGCGACCCAAGAATTTCAAGAGTTTGTGCAGGCTTGTCATGCCGAGGGTCTCGAAGTTTGGTTAGACGTCGTCTACAACCACACCGCCGAACTCGACGACACCGGCCCCATCGATCACTTCAAGGCGCTCTCCCCTCACGAGACCTATCTGCACACGCCAGATGGCCATCTCCGCAACGACTCCGGCTGCGGAAACACTCTGCGCTGCCGTCATCCCCTCACGCGAGAGTGGGTGATCGAGAGCCTGCGCTACTGGCATCACGAGCTGGGCATAGATGGTTTCCGATTTGATCTCACCACGATTTTGAACCGTGACCCACAGTCTGGAGAGGTCGCTGATTTTCCGACCTTGCTGTGGGAGCTGCGCGAAGATCCGACCTTCGCTGCGGCGAAATGGATCGCAGAGCCTTGGGATGCTGCCGGAGGCTATCAGCTGGGGCACTATGCCTTTCATGCCGATTGGCTGGAGTGGAACGACCGCTATCGCGACGAGATGCGGCGCGTCTTGTGCGGAATGCCCAACCAAGCGCAAGCCTTTCAGCGCTGCATTGAGGGGAGCCCTCACATCTACGGTGACCGAGCCGCCGGAGCTCAAAACAGCCTCAACTTTCTGACTGCTCACGACGGGTTCACGCTGATGGATTTGTTCAGCTATCGCGAGAAACACAACGCAGCCAACGGAGAAA
>CBFIJD010000033.1:23006-25416 GCA_965662845.1 uncultured bacterium
GACGCACGTCCGCAGCTTTGTGTGGCGTTTGAGGCCACCAGATCCCGATGAGCCCCCCTTTTGGTTTTGCTGCAACGCCTTTGACGCGGCTTTGCCGTTCCAGCTTCCAGTAGCATCGCTGGACGGGCTGTGGCATTCTAGCGAATTTCTCCATGTGGACTGGCCAGCTCCCACAGAGCAAACGTGGCTCATCCCCGCATGGACCCTATGGATCGGTCGAGAAAGTCACCCCACTGCCAACACCCCATGAACCCATCCGCATCGTCTCCTGTCTCTCCAAAGCGCTCCCAGCCTGATCGGCCCGACTGGTTTCGTCAACGCTGGGAAGCCGCTGGTCAACCTCGGCTTCTGCTCGCCACCAAGCACGTCGCCGCTTACACCAGACCTCACTGGCAGGTGCAGCTGCACAACTTTGCGCACCCCGCCGTCCAAATTCACGTGCTAGAGGGGCGGTGGCTGTATTTCGCGTTAGACGCCCGCCTCAATCGAGCGGACGTAGAGCACATCTCCGAAAAACTCGCACAGATTTTAGAGGAGTGCGGAAATCCTAAGCTCACCCACTTGTGCTGGTTCGGTCCTAAATTTTTTCTCTCCCTCGAGGGACTACAAGCGTGGAAGCGCCAACTGGGGGAGTTCCAGCGTCACTTTGATCGCCTAGATTATGTCGGCGGCACGACGTATCTGCGCTGGATCGCCATCGCGCTAGAGAGAGTGCTGCCGCTCGAGCTCCCTTTGAGGATCCACCCAGACTTTGACGCCGCCTTTCAAGATCAGGCATTCACGCCGCCTGCGCCGCCTGCGCTAGCCACCGAGCCACCTGCGACCTCTCCGGGGTTTGTGACGCTCTGGCAGCAGTCAGGGCAAACCACCTTCTCTCCGCTGCGGACTTCCCTCCGCGTCGTGAACCGCCCCGAATGGAATTATCGCAACGAGGCGACTGGATACGAGCTGACGCTGCACTGGGTGGAAGGAGACACCGTCTTTGTGCAAGACGCCGGCCCCTATGGTGTGAAAGATCACCAAGTGTTTCGACAGCGATTTCAGACCTTTCTCCAGACTTGTTATCCGGATGGAGGCGCCCCCCAAATCTTCTTGGGGCTCTCGCCGGACCTCTCCCCTGAGACGGTGGTGCTGCAAGAGATATACAACACCTCGCGCGAATTGCTCCCCCAATTTGAGACCGTCATCTTTTTGATGCGCCCGAACGAGCGCATGCTCGCGAAGTCCTTCTTGCGGCTTCTCCCAAAGAAGCACCTCAACAAAGTCCACCTAGTCCGAGACGAAGCCGAAGGCTGGGCCAACTGGGAACAACTTCGCGGTCAACCACCCCCCTCCGAGAGCCCGGACCTCACCGCCCCTAGCAAGCCTGTCCCAGAGTCGTTTTTGCAGCAGTGGGCCTGTAGCGGACGTCAAACGCGCAACGTGTTAGGGCGAACATTGCGCGTGATTGCTCATGAGCGCTGGGGCTTTCACAGTGCCGCGCAAGACTACCAAATCCAGTTTACTTGGGTCGAAGGCTCCATTGTGCTGTGCGAAGACAAAGGCCACATCCGCTTGCCCGAACACCAACGCGCCTACGAGCTTTTCCTGAGCTTATTAAACGAATGCTTCCCCAACGGAGAAGCCTTTGTCTATCTGGATTTGTCTCCTGATGTGCACCCGAACTTAGAGGTTACGCAAGCGTTTTTGTCGGCAGCCAGCGACATTGTTCCACGCGCTCACAAGGTGGTGTATCTGGTGCGGCCTGCAGAAGGTTTTGTGATGCGGGCGCTGTCTCGTTTGTTTGAAGCCGAGCAACGCAACAAAATCTACTTTGTCACCTCTCCTGATGAAGGCTGGAGAGTCGCGCTGCGGGGTCATGAGGTCCCAGACGCTGAGCCGCTCCCCAGCACGTCGGCAGCGGCCAGTCAGGGATTCTCCACGCGCATGCGCCAAGAGCTGCAGACGCTGATCGACCTCACAATGATCGGCGCGAATCATCCCGCAACGCCCGCCGATGAGACCGACTGGAGTGACTTACCGCCCGCTTGGCAAAACCTGCTGCACGACCACTGGCAAGGGTTACAATACCTCCGCGCCGAGATCCAACTGCTCGCAGACGAAAAGCAGAAGCTCCAAGAGACCCGCGAAGCCGAGCTAGAGAGGCAAGTGCAAGAGCGGACGCTCAAATTGGCCGAGCAGCAAATGATGCTGGAAGAAGTGCAGTCCATGGCAGGCATCTTTGGTTGGCAATTTGTAGAGGGCGTGTTTGTGTTCGATCGCTTGGGACAGCAGCTGTTGCGGCTGCCACCACGCATCGCTTCTCAAGATTTGATGCTGCGCTTGGAGCCCGCCTATCGCACCCGCCTGCAAGACAGCTTGCGGCACACCGCAGAGAAGGGCCTGTTCCCGCTCACTCGCCTGCACTTTC
>CBFIJD010000033.1:25728-34041 GCA_965662845.1 uncultured bacterium
GCGTCATTGAAGGGATGCGCGTGCTCGGAGGCGGAGTCTTGAAGACGTCTTGGGAAATTTGCGATTTGAGCGAGCTTGTGCGGCTTTCGTTAGAGCGGTTGCAGAGCGAGTTGCACGCCGCGCGCATCTTCGTGCAAAACCAAATGTATCAACACCTCCCCTTGCGCTGTAACGCAGGCCAAATCCAGCAGGTCCTGCAGCACCTGCTCCGCAACGCACTGGACGCGATGCTCCCGATGCCAGAGGACGCGCGTCGGCTCAAAATTTATCCTGAACGGCACCAAGACCGCTTGTTGTTGATGGTCGAAGACACCGGGGGTGGCATTCCTGACGAATTACAGGATAAAATTTTTGAGCCATTTTACACGACGAAAGACCCGAATCAGGGCACGGGACTCGGGCTCTCTATTGCGCGCAGCATCCTGCGCGATCACGGAGGAGAGCTCAGCTTTCAGTCTCACGCTTCCGGCACCACGTTCACTCTTGAACTCCCTCACCAACTGCTGCACGACGTAGCTGCGAAACAGGATCGCTTATGACAACGCCTCAGACCGTCGCACTCAGCGGTTCCAGTGGTTTGATCGGGCGGGCGCTGGCCGCCACTTTAGAACAAGCTGGGCACTCGGTGCGCCGACTGGTCCGAGTCCCCAGCAACGACCCCCAGACAATCTTTTGGGATCATCACAACCAGCTCCTCGACAATGGCCTCGACACTTGTAACGCGGTGATACATTTGGCCGGCGAAACCGTGGATGGCCGCTGGACTCCTGTCAAAAAGCAAAGCATCCGCAGCAGCCGAGTGGAGAGCACACGCTTTTTGGCAGAGCGCATCCTCGCGCTGCCTCAGCCGCCTCAGACGTTTTTGTGTGCCTCCGCCATCGGATTTTATGGGTCTCCTCGCGCAGACGTTGTGCAAGAAGACAGTGACGCTGGCGCTGGCTTTTTGGCCGAAGTCGTTCAGGAATGGGAAGCCGCCACCCGCCCGCTAGAAGAAGCCGGAATTCGCGTGTTGCGGCTGCGATTTGGGGTCGTGCTCTCACCTGCAGGAGGCGCTCTGAAGAAGCTGTTACCCGTCTTTCAAGTGGGCTTGGGAGGCAAGCTGGGGTCAGGGCTCCAGCGAATGAGCTGGGTGTCGCTGCCCGACGCGGTTCAGGTTTTGAGCACAGCCTTGACCGACACACGCTATCAGGGGGTCTGCAACGTCGTCGCTCCTCAGTTCATTACTAACGAAGAGTTTACCAGAGCACTCGGGAAGGCCCTGCGTCGCCCAACCCTCTTCCCTGTCCCCGCAAAAGTGTTGCAGTTGATCTTTGGCGAGATGGCAAACCAAACCATCCTCAGTGACCTCGCTGTGCGACCACAACAGCTCACGCAGTGGGGCTTCTCATATCAGCACCCACAGATCGACACTGCGCTCGCCGCGTTGTTACAGAAAAAGGAACCATCAAGCTGAGACATTTGCATTGCATTTGTGGAACACTTCTCGCTACTCTTTTGCGCCGTCCACCCCACCGTCTCGCTCTCAATCCAGTAGGTCTGCTTGTCCTTACAATTCGGTCACATCACTAAAGCTCACATCCTCAGTGTCGACGACTCTCTCGTCATTCGGAACCAGCTGCACCGCACGCTCTCGAACGCCGAGGGCTGCGAGTTCCAACTCTCCGATTCCGAAGACGGTGTGCAGGCGCTACAGTGGTTGACGTCTTGCCACCCGCGTGAGCTCCCTGACTTGATTTTGCTCGACCGCAACATGCCGTTTATTTCGGGCGACGAGTTCATTCAAATTTTGCGGCGCGATCCAAATTGGCAAAACATTCCGATCATCTTCCTCACGACCCAAAGTGAAGTCGAAGACATCGTGCGTGGGCTCTCTGAGTTGCAGGCGGATGACTATCTGAGCAAGCCCTTCAACGAAGTGGAGTTGATCGCGCGCATCAAGGCGCTGCTGCGGATCAAAGAAGCCGAGCAACAAGCGC
Source organism: uncultured bacterium (assembly GCA_965662845.1). GTDB lineage: Bacteria > SAR324 > SAR324 > SAR324 > NAC60-12 > JCVI-SCAAA005. The sequence goes on from CBFIJD010000033.1 coordinate 27,705, forward strand.
GTAAGTTGAGTCAAGAGTTACAAAAGTCGCTGGAAGTGCAGAAGCAGCAATACCTAGAGCTGATGTCGACGAAAAACCAGCTCGCAGAAGCTGAGACGACCGCGCGGATGACCTCGGCTTTTGAGCGCTTCGTCCCGAAAGAGTTCTTGAAGCGGATTGCTCCTGAAGGCATCGAAAACATTCGCTTGGGGCAAGTCGAGTGGGAGTTCATCACGATTTTATTCGCCGACATCCGCGCGTTCACCACCCTGTCTGAAGGCTTATCTCCGCAAGAGTTGATGAACTTTCTGAATTCGTACCTGATGCGGATGAACGAGCCCATCAGCCGCAATCACGGCTTCGTGGATAAGTTCATTGGGGACGGGATTATGGCCTTGTTTGGGGAACCCGGACGGTCGATTCCCATGCAGGCCCTCGATGGGGTGAAAGCCGCTGTGGAGATGCAGCTCGCTCTGAATCAATACAATGAGCATCGCGCGTCCTCCGGGCATCCACCCATCAAAATCGGGATTGGTTTGCACAGTGGAAACGTGGTTTTTGGCACCATCGGCTCTGAGTCACGCATGGACTCAACGGTGCTGGGAGACGCCGTGAACTTGGCTTCGCGGCTGGAGAGCTTGAACAAGTATTTCAAGACCCAAGTTCTGTTCTCTGAGACCACCTTCAACTTGCTCCACGATCAGCAACATTCCCTGCTGATGCGTGAGATTGACAAGGTCGCGGTCAAAGGCAAACGCGAGGCGTTCTCTGTGTATGAGGCGTTCGACGGGAACCCTCCCGCGCTCATTGAGCAAAAATTGAAGATGCGGAATCAGTATCAGGAAGGACTGTATTATTACCAGCAGCGAAACTTCACCGAGGCCTTGAAGCTGTTCGTAGAGTGCCAAGACCTCTGTCCGACCGACATCGCCACCGCGATGCACTTGGATCGCTGTGAGCGCTTCGCTCAGGTTCCCCCCCCAGAGAACTGGGACGGCGTCTTCCATGCAGTTGACAAGTAGCGGCCTCGCTTGAACCGGCCCTCAGAGTCGTTGGAAGCGAATCAAGCCGTCGCGACGTTGGCTCTCCCATTCACAGCGGAACTCGTTCGGCGTCGACTCCTTGAACTCACACTGATAACGAGTCACCTCACCGGTTTGTTGCTCCACGCTCTCCCACTCTAACAGGACTCCTTGCACAAAGTCCGCGTTCTGCGCCTGCACGGGGCGCCCCCGACTGCTGCGCAAGTCACTGATCTGCAACTCTTCTCGCGTTTCTCGAATCGTCAAATACAAGCTACAGGTCTGGCCATTGTAGGTGCGCTTGCCAATCCGCAGGTTGCACCCTCTCCAGCGCCCTTCCATCTCAAAGTTGGCCACCGCCGGCTGCCGCTGCGCTTGAATGTCACATCGCTCTAGCAACAAAATCGTCTCAGCCTCTGTGGCGCGCACCGTTTGGATGCGTCCTCGAATCCTCAAGTTTTGTCCTCTCTTCATCTCAATGTACTGCTGCGCCTCTGCCACGCTGAGCGTACAGGCGACCTCCGCTCCGTCTGTGGTGCTGAGCAGTTCCCATTGGTTGCCTTGAGGACGCAGCTGGGCAAACACGCCGCTCAGCTCCAGCTCTTGGTCTCCAAAATCGCGTTGAAAGCGGAGTTGATTTTCGGCAAAGGCTCTTATGATCTCTGGGGGGGATTCTTTTACTGGAGCCGCAAAGGAGCTATTCCCCACACTCAGAGCCCACGCGATTCCTATCAGCATCCATTTCGTCTTCATCCTTGTAGCTCCAATCCATCGTTCAGTGAATACGACTCTCCACTCTGCGTGAGGAGCCAGCCTTCCAACTCCATCTCCACCAGCAATCCCAACAACACGTGCAGTTCAATTCCGGTCGTGACGTGCAAATGATCCACCTCTGCGGAGCCAGACCGCAAGCTCTCAAGGATCTGCCACTTTTGCTCTGAGACCTCCTCCTTGCGGAGAGTCGTCTGCGCTGGCGGCAGCGCCAAGCTGAGCTGTTCGGCGCCGGCTAGCGGGCAACGAAACGCAGCCAAGTCTTCCAAGATGTCTTGGGCGTTCGTAATCAGCTTGGCTTGTTGGCGGGCAATCAAGCGGTTGCAGCCCCCACTCGCTTGCACATCAACGCGCCCCGGCAACGCGAAGACTTCTCGGTTCTGCTGCTGCGCAAACACTGCGGTGAGGATCGCGCCGCTTTTGACGCCGGCTTCCGACACCACGACTCCCTGCGACAGACCGCTGATCAGACGGTTACGAATCGGGAAGTTGTGCGCCGCAGGGCGGGTCGCTAAGGGAAACTCTGAAATCACAGCGCCCTGCGCGGCAATTTGAGCAGCCAAGCCTGTGTTCTCTGGGGGATAGATGTGCCGCAGCCCTCCGGCCAACACCGCGACCGTTCGCAAGCCCGCCTCCAACGCCGCCTGATGGGCCACGGTGTCAATGCCACGCGCCAATCCGCTCACGATCACACACTCCGGCGCCAGCTTCGCTAACTCTTGAATCAAGCGGCGGGTCTGCTCTCGCCCATAGCTTGTGCACGCGCGAGAGCCCACAAACGCGATGCACAGCTGCTCAGGGTGGGGCAGTTCGCCATCCACATACAAAACGGCGGGGACACTATGAATTTGCTTGATGGCGGCGGGAAACTCTGGGGACTCTGGGCAGAGCAAGCGAACGCGCTCGCTCTCTTCGAGCAGGCGAGATTCCATCAAAAAGCTGCGGGCTTGGCGGGCCTGGGGGAGACGCTGCGCGACCTCTCGACGCAACCCGGCTTGTTGCAGCTCCGCTACCGGAGCGTCCAGCAGGGCGGCCACGCTGGGAAAATGTTCGAGGAGGTTGTGAATCGTGCGCGTCCCTAGTCCGGAGACTAAGCTGAGCGCCAACCAGTCCGATGCAGGTGGGGTGATCTGCATGGTTTCATCCTTTGTCACGGAGGGCGCGGGCGACTTCGCGTTCGGTGTCACGCTTCTTCATCGTCTCGCGTTTGTCATGGACTTTCTTCCCTTTGCACAAGGCCACATCCACTTTGATGAGCCCTTTTTTGAGATAAATTTTGAGTGGGATCAACGTCAGCCCCGCCTCACGGACTTGTCCGTATAAGCGACGGATCTCAGCTTTTCTGATCAGCAACCGGCGCGCACGCACGGGGTCGTGATTGTGGCGGTTCCCAAAATCATAAGGCGAAATGTGAGCCTGCATCAGCCACGCTTCCATTCGATCGTCTACTCGGCAGTAGCTCTCCTGCAGGTTGATGCGCCCATCGCGCATGCTCTTCACTTCTGTTCCCTGTAGCTGGATGCCGGCTTCAAAAGATCTGATCACTTCATATTCAAACCGGGCGCGCCGGTTGTTCGCCAGGACTTTGACGCTCATAGTTTCTCTAGGTTTGCTGCAAATTGGCACAAATTTTGTGAAAGGGTAGGTAAGAACATCCTGCCACGAAGGCCTGCCGCACAAGATGTGCTCACGAGACTCCTACCCATTAGCAACCTGCAACCGTGAACCATCATGCCGCAACGAACACTCTTACTCTGGATTTTTCTGCTCTTGCTCGGGCTCCTCACAGGCGCCGCTGGGGCCGACGACAGCTCGGATTTTCAAGAATTTGTGTTTCATCAAAAAGACACCATGCAGGTGCGGAGGGGAGGCAGCAGCTTTGAGGTGCAGATCAAACCCCGCGCCGGCGAAGGGCCCTATCAGATGGGACGCAGGGTGCTGAGGGACTGGCGCAACGACTTCAAAAAAATCGAAAAATATAACGGCAATCGACCGCTTTATCAACATCGCTATGTGACGTTTCCCTTCCGAGTTTTGAACGACGCCATCCAAGGTGCGGCGCTGCGCGCTATGTTTCCCGAAGACGCCAGCGGGGCCCGAGGCTGGCGCCATCGCGTGACTTATTCTTGGGAGACCGTCAGCTTTATCTCGGCGATCTTTGCGCGCCATGACATCTCCGCGCGCCACTTGATTCGGCACAATCAGCTCCCCAATCACGGGCGCACTCTCAAAGTGGGGCAAGTCCTTGAAATTCCTTGGAATTGGCTCCGCGAAGGGCTCCAACTCCAGCCTATGCACGTGAGAGAGCCCCTGCTGGTTCAAACCGACAAGTACGGTAAACGACACGCCGCTTACCAAATGGAAGCCGGCGACACTCTTTACAGCTCCGTGGTCGCGCGGTTCACTGGCCGCTTGCTCCATGATGAGGTCGATCGCTTGACGCGCGAGCTGTTGGACTTCAACGACATCAAAGAGGCTCGCGGCATCCGCGTCGGACAGACGATTCGGATCCCCTTAGAGTGGATTAGCGAAGAGTATTTAGACGGTCCATCCGTCTCTTCCTCCTCTTTGATGGTGGCCGAAGCGTCAAAGACCAAGCCGAAGAAGACCTCCAAGCCGCTGCCAAAACCCACTCCCAAACCAGCGGCAGACAAGCCACTCAAGCGCAAGATTCCGCAAATTGCCAAGCAGGAGCCTCCGCCCCAACCAGCACCCAAAAAAGCACGCTCTACAAATGAACGCTTGCATGTGATCCTTGACGCGGGCCACGGCGGCGCTGATCCTGGCGCCATCGCCGGCTCCGTCGCCAATGGCGACCGAGTTTATGAAGATGACGTGGTCTATGACATTGTGCAGCGAATGTTGCCGAGGATGCGGGGGCTTGGCTATGAAGTGCACGAGACGGTGCGAGACAAAAGTCAGCGCGGGCCTATCAACTTCCTGAACATGAAAGTAGACCGCGACGAGGAGCTGTTGGTGCAACCGCGCTATAACCTCTCCAACGCGCGAGTGGGGGTCAACATGCGCGTCTTCTTGGTGAATCACTTATACCAAAAGCTACGCAAACAAGGGGTTGCCTCGGATCAAATTGTGCTGCTGAGCATCCACGGCGACGCGCTGCACTCTTCACTGCGCGGGGCGATGATTTATTATCCCGACCAGCGGGTGCGCCGCAAAGCCTTTGGCTTGGTCAAATCCATCTACAAAAAACGGAAAGAGTATACTCGGCGCTTTTATTACAACGCCGCTGAGAACCAACGCTCTGAGGAACTCAGCGTCGCGCTGGGCGAGGACATCATTCAATCGTTCCGCAACGCTGGCTTGCCAACACACCGCTCTAACGCGGTCAGAGGCTATTACATTCGAGGCGGGAAAAAGTCGCTCCCTGCAATCCTGCGATACAGCAAAGTTCCGACATCCTTGTTGGTGGAAGTTGGAAATTTGAACAACAGCAGCGACCGCGAAATGGTCCGCTTGCCCAAAAATCGCCAGACCATTGCAGACGCAATGATTGACGCGCTTGAGCACCACTTCCGTGGGACAAACGGGCTGCTGGCGCAACAATAATCACCTCCTCCAAGCCGTCCTTTGATGGGCGGCACTCGCTTGCCTTCTCTTTGCCTCACACCTCACTGCGCCGTCCAGCCGCCATCCATCGTCAAGCAGCTGCCCGTCATATTCGAACCTGCTGGTGACAGCAAAAACAGCGCGGCGGCGGCGATCTCTTCTGCCGCTGTGAAGCGCAGCGAGGGCTCTTTTTCGCGCAAGATAGCTCTGGCCGCGTCCTCCTCCGACATTCCTTCCTCGCGAGACCTCTTCTCAATTTGTGCTTGCACGAGCGGTGTCAAAATCCAGCCGGGGCAGATGGCGTTGCACGTGATGTCGCGCTGCGCGTTTTCTAGCGCTGTGACTTTGGTGAGCCCGACCACGCCGTGCTTGGCTGTGACATAAGCGGCCTTGTTTGGGGAAGCGACAAGCCCGTGCACAGAAGAGATGTTGATGATGCGCCCAAAGTTCTGCGTTTGCATCTTCGGCAAGACGGCGGCGGTCGCATAAAACACCGCAGAGAGGTTCACCGCGATCACCTCCTCCCACTTCGCGTGCGGGAAATTTTCGAGCCGATCCACGTGCTGAATGCCCGCGTTGTTGACGAGAATGTCAATCGCGCCTTGCTGCTCCTCCACCGCCTGGATCCAAGCGCGGATCTCTTCAGGATGGCGCAAGTCCACGTGCTGGTGGTGCACACTTCCCTTGGCGCTACAGCGCTGAATCCGCGCCACAGCGTCCTCAACCACGTGCGGTTCGCCCAGCCCGTTGAAGAACACGCTCGCGCCCTCGGTCGCGAGAGCTTCGGCGATGGCAAGACCGATGCCGCTGGTCGCTCCGGTCACGAGAGCTGTTTTTCCGGCTACTGTTTGGTTCATGATGTCTCCTCAGAGGTTGAAGGGGTACGACGATTCCCAGGCTGGGGGCGTATTTCGTCACCGTTTGCCCCCAGAACTGGAAATGTCTGTTCGGGGAAATGTGATGGAATTAGGTAGGGGCGCACGGCCGTGCGCCCCTAC
>CBFIJD010000034.1:0-32523 GCA_965662845.1 uncultured bacterium
TTGCCCAAAATCAGGGCAAACCCCCGTGCCTGCCCCTACGATGACCGGTGTCGGTAGGAAAAACGTCGGTAGGAAAAACGTCGGTAGGGGGGAATTGAAAAAACGTCGGTGGGAAAAACGTCGGTAGGAAAAACGTCGGTAGGGGCGAAAGGCTTTTCGCCCTTACTGGGCCGGAGATGAACGTGATTGTGGCTGCCCGGAAATCAGGGTAGGCAGAGAGGTTTGGGAGGAAGGGGGGGAGTGTGGCGGACTACAAAAGGCGCGAAGGTAGGTCGTCGCGATGAGCCGGAGAGCAATGGCCGCCAATTTTCAGTCCAAATTCGACTCTGTCGGGGAAAATCTCGTCGTCGTCGGCTTTGACCGCACCGCCGACTGTCGCATCAAAACCGTGACTGGGGAATCTCTCTCCGAAACCCTGATGCTCTCGCGAGCCATGGCCGCGATCCAGAGCGGACGTTTCATCGAATGGTGGCCGTCTCGGATTCGCTGGGCTTCCATTCCGGAAATCAAAACCGGCTGCGTAAGAGACCGCCGGGCAGGTTGGATATTGTCAAGAGGACGAGAATTCGCGGACAACTCCCTCACCTCCAGGGCCTCATCGGCCACCTTTTCATCTGGGTGAGAAGCACCCCCAGGGCGATGATTCCGATGGCAATCAGGTCCGTTGCCAAGATCTCATCCCTAAAGGCTGTCCAAGCCATCAGCATCGTGACCGGAGGGCCAAAATAAAACAGGCTCGCCACCCTCGTAGCATTGATGCGGGCAATCAGCATCCACATCAACGCATAAGCTCCCAGGGATACAACGATGGTCAACCACAACATCGACGCCACGAACGTGGGCGTCCAATTCACCGGTAAGCCCTCAACAAAGATCGCCGGAATCGTGACGACCAGCGCGACACCGAGACTTTGAAAAAAGAGACTGTTGTCCTAGGTCAAACGGTGCACATTCTCTTGAAGTTCCATTCGACGCTGTATGAGACTGGCAACGGTAATCGCGGCGACAGAACCAAACGGAATCAGGAAAGCCACGATGGATTCCATGTCCGTCGGGTCCGTTCTGGCGAACACAGCCACCATGACCCCGGCAAATCCGATCAGCAGTCCGACCCATCCGATCAGCGGCGTCCTTTCACCGGTCACCAACCCGGACAAGGTTGCGGTTGCCATCGGCTGAAGCGCCACGACCAGGGCAACGATCCCCGCGGGAACCCCATACTCCAATGAATAGAAAACACATCCCAGCCACACCCCGTGCGCCAGGACCCCAACCAGGAATGCAATGGAAACCGCCCTTGCGCCCGGCCACACCAGTCGGCGGCGCAGCGCGAGATACAGAAAAAGAAGACAGGCCAGAAACCAGTATCGCCAAAACAACAAGGTGAGAGGTCTTGTATCGGGCAGGGCATACTCCGCTCCGATGAATCCCGAATTCCACAAGAAAATGAATCCCAGGCATAAGAGCCAGAGTTGGTGATGAGGTTGGATTTTCAAAATGAGCTTTCACTTAGACGGACTCAAGCAGGCCGCACAGGCACTTCTTCGGATGCCTTCCCCGGAATTCAGATGCCTTCCCCGAAAACTCCCGGAGCATGGCAACCTGATCCGGAAGCGCAGCCTCGGTCCAAGGGTAAGGATTCTGCTTGGGAAGTCAATTGGCTCCCCGTTTAAGCATGGGTGATAAGAACAGTACGACTCATTTCTATGTAGTCATGCTCCGCAAATCCGCTCACAATATCTTCAATGTTTTTCAGCAGCAGTGCCTCTAAATCATCGTTCTTGATGTTTCCCGTTGAAATCAACAAAAGTTTGTATGGTTTGCGATGCAAAGTAAACGAATCAACAAAATCGGAATCCTTCGTTATCAAAATGTAATTTTCTCGAATAGAAACCTCGTTAATCGTTTCGTCTGGTGTGCGGTTGCCGAGAGGTAAATCCATCGTGTGCATGGCATCATGACCCAACTCCTGCAAACGGTGAACAATGCGACGGGGAAGTTGAGCATTAACTAAAAACTTCATACTAAAACCGCCTGTACACGTTTAACTTGGGTTAAGCGAGTGGCAAAGGCCAACACTGCTAATAAATCAAGATATTCTAAATCCTCGTAATCCTCTAAAACTTCCTCAAAAGACATGCCAGCGCTCAGTAACTCCAAAATAGTTTCTACTGGATACCGTAACCCTCTGATACATGGTTTCCCATGACAAATACTCGGGTTTAAGCTAATTCGTTTCAGTAACTCAAATGTACTATCCATAATTTCACCTCTTTCACTAAGAAAAAACATTCCCCCAACTATACCTGAGACAGTGGTTTCACAACCAATAACTTTCGACTGAGCCAAGCTAACGATAAAGCGCACCGGCAGTGATAGCCGTGTGGACTGGGCTGGCCGTCTCTCGCTCCCGCCTCTCCCGTCTCGCTTTCCCAGACCTCTCCCGGCTGCTGCAACCGCGCTTCCAGCTCCTGCCCATTTTTGGCTCTTTGGTGGCTTTTAACAGGACTTTGCATGGGTTTTACTGAACTTGCTCTCTCTAACCCCTTGATTTGCTTCTGTATTTTCTTACGAATCTCCCTTGAATATTCGAGAACCCTCTTGCTTGACCCCCTGTGCAAGTTGCGACATGATCGGCGGCGCTAAGCCAGCATTCGTGCGGCTTTCCCGATCTCAATGAATGAGCCGCATTTGTCGCGCATGACGCGCATGAAATGATTTTCCGTCGTCACTTGACGACGAAGACCCGTATGCCTTCGGATTTCAAGTATTGTAGGAGCGAAGCATGAATTTAACAGCAACAAGCTACATTGTAGGAGCGAAGCATGAATTTAACAGCAACAAGCTACATTGCAGGCCAATGGCAAGCAGCACAGCATACTGGCACGTTTCAGGCGTTCAGTCCTGCTAACAACCAACCGCTTGAGGTGCTTTTTCATAATGCCTCTGAGCAGCAAGTAAACGACGCAGTGACGGCGGCTGAGCAGGCTTTTGGCCATTATCGCAAACTGCCACTGATAAGACGTGCTGAGTTTTTAGAGACCATCGCAGAGGAGGTGCTAGCACTGGGTGATGAGCTTATTACCACCACCATGGCTGAAACCAATTTGCCGCGTCAGCGCTTAGAAGGTGAGCGTGGTCGCACGGTGAATCAGTTAAAGGCGTTTGCCACCGCATTACGCGATGAGTTAGCCGAGCTGCAATTAGAAAAAAGCCAAGCCGCGGAGCCTGAGCGACAACCCTTACCTAAGCCCAAAACTCAATTAAAACACTTACCGGTAGGTGTGGTGGCGGTGTTTGGTGCCTCGAACTTTCCTTATGCCTTTTCCACTTTAGGTGGCGATACTGCTGCGGCATTGGCAGCGGGATGCCCAGTGGTGCATAAGGGACACCCAGCACATCCAGCGACTTGCGAGTTAATGACCCGAGCAATTGCCGCTGCTGCGGTCAAATGTGACCTGCCGGCGGGGATCTTTTCAATGCTACAAGCCAAAACCTATGATGTAGCTCACTGGTTGGTGAAAGCACCGGCGGTTAAAGCGGTTGGCTTCACAGGATCGTTTAGCGCTGCAAATGCATTGCAACAGACGATTGCTAGTCGTGCCGAACCCATCCCTTTTTATGGTGAGCTTGGTAGTACTAATCCACAGTTGGTGTTGCCGCAAAAGGCAGCCGAGGCGGGCGCACAATTGGCTGAGCAATTGGTGCAATCCATGTTAATGGGGAATGGCCAATTTTGTACCAGTCCAGGTATTTGGTTTGTTCCTAAGGCTGCCAGTGCTGAGTTTATCGCTGCAGTCAAAACTCAAGTCGCTGGCTCGGCTTCCGACACCTTACTGACCCCTGGGATCTTGAAGGCGTTTGAGCAAAGCGTGGCAGAGCTTCAAACTCAGCCAGAAGTAGAGTGCTTGCAAGCGGCTGAAAAAGCTGAGCCGTTTCACGCCGCAGCACAAGTGTACTATTGCGATATTGCGGATTTCATCAATAACGAACAATTACAGCAGGAAATATTCGGCCCAGCGGCGTTGATGGTTGGCTACGAGGATGTGGCGCAACTGGAGGAAATGGTGGCGCAGTTAGACGGTCAACTTACTGCCAGTGTTCACGCCACTGCAGCCGATCTGCAACAAGCTGATGCGCTGATAGAGACACTGCAATATCGCGTGGGGCGACTTATTTATGGCCAAATGCCCACAGGCGTTGAGGTCTGCGCCACCATGAATCATGGCGGCCCGTTTCCAGCCTCCATCGATGTCCGCAGTACCTCAGTCGGTCTCGAGGCCTTACGTCGATTTGTGCGGCCAATTTGTATACAGAGTTAAGCCAAGCCAAGCCCGGAGTTCTGCTCCGAGCTTTTTCTTTATCTCACAAACATGTAATTTTCTGCCAGTTACATATATAATGAAGAGATAAAACAATGGTAGTGCCTTCTTAAAGCGATGATTTAAATTTGAAGAATCGATTGGTTGTAATGGTGGACGAAGTTCCAGAGTCACTCCCCAACTTCACCTGCGCTACACTTCGCTTTTAGCCCCACGCCCAAGCTTCGCTACTGTACGAAGTGCCCCGCTTCTACTCTTTGTCAAAGAAACACTCAATGAAATCCTTGCTTACCGCGACAATTCGGATTGAAAACCGTCGGTAGGGACGAAAGGTTTTTCGCCCTTACGGGGCCGGAGATGCACGCGTTTGTGGTTGCCCAAAATCAGGGCAAACCCCCGTGCCTGCCCCTACGATGACCGGTGTCGGTAGGAAAAACGTCGGTAGGAAAACCGTCGGTAGGGGGGAATTGAAAAACCGTCGGTGGGAAAAACGTCGGTAGGGGCGAAAGGCTTTTCGCCCTTACTGGGCCGGAGGGAGCGGCAGTCTCACTGCTGGGTGCCCGCGCTGTCATCCTTGACCACAAAGGCGTCCCTGATTCCGGCGCTGCTCTGGCCAGCGAAGGTGCCCAGTGTGTATCCCACGACATAAGAGGCGCCCGCGCCGTCCACGCTCACGCCATAAGCAAAATCCTCAATGGTGAATGGTGAATTGCGGTGCCTTATTGTTCGTCACCGAGTATTGAGAGGCTCTTGCCAGGTTGGCCTTGGGTCATGGCGTCTCTTTTTTCCAATGAACAGAGACAAAGCCCCAATCGGTTATTTTTTCATCTCTGGTGACCAATGGCGCATTGCGCGCCAGGCTGCTGGCGACAATCAAACGATCTGCGGGATCGCCGTGAAATTCGCCCGGCAAGCGCGTCGAGAGTACCGCGATCTCAGGGGTCAAGGGCAGCAACTCAACACCGGGCCGCTGGAGCGCCAGGTCGATCCAGCCCCCTACATCCATGTTCAGACCAATCCGCTCTTTGACGACCAACATGGCCAGTTCCAAGCAACAGATGGCGGGAACACCTATCCTGTCCGCCTGGTCGATAAACCGACGGGCCGCCTCCGGGAGTTGCCCAGACTCGTTTGCCCACCAGATCCAGGCATGGGTATCAAGAATGATCATCGGACGGCATCCCATTGTTCGTCAATTGGTGACAGGATATCCTTCTCAAAGGTCACACTGCCTTTGAGCGGATTAGCTGCGCGTGGCAGCTCTGTGTGCTGGGATGCCGTCGTTTCACGCGCAAGTTGTTGCACAACCACTTGCAGCAGACGGATTTTTTCCGCATGAGAGAGCGAGATGATGGAGGGGATCAGTTCATCAATGGTCATGTTGTGGCCTCCGGGCTGGGGAAGAGTTGTTGCATCAGGCCCTTCTTGTGGCTCTTGAGGGCGTCGATCTTTTCCGATTGTGCCGCGATCAGCGCGTCTAGGGAGGAGAGGCTTTCTCCATAAACTAAGTCCGTAAAGGCGCAGATTAGTCGTTTTAGCAATCATTGACAAACAGAACGTGGAGGGGCGCTTCCACCGCGAGAGAGAAACTTTGTGCGTGAGGAGTGGCAGGCGGAGTGGTTTGGGGGAGAAGAGGGGGAAGGAGGACGATCGCTGGAGGACGACTTACCGCAGGTCCTCGCGATGAGCCGGAGAGCAATGGTCGCGAATGGTGGCTATGGTCTACTTTTCAGTTGAGGGGCTATATTAAGGAGGAGGTATCGAGGAAAGCAATCATAAAGACTTCCTGCGTTCTTCCACCACAGCATCGCTTAGTGATCCCTGATAATTCTCCAGTATTTTTTGAGATTTTTTGAATGAAAACTTTTCCAGACTGAATTTTTTTTCCGACGGATCACTCACGTCTTCCAGAAAAGTCACAATGACCTCGACAGGCTTCAGGGTTTCGATCTTCTCCTGAAGAATAACCTTTCCATCCTGATAAGTTCCTTTCACTGCCAGCATGTTGATCTCCTTTCCTCGAAATTTTATGTTCGTTCTTCAATTGTCAAAAACAAAGAGCCCAACGCAATCACATCACGGCCTCACTGCTGGCTTGGTCTCGTCTTCATCAGGCAGCAATGCGGACCAAAACAACCGCCTACGTCCTCAAACAGGGATTGCTGGATGACGACCTCTGCAAACAGCTCAAGAATCCAGCTTTCGCAATTACTTCTGCGTAACTCCTATCATATACGGTTTCAATTGATGCTCCTTAGTGCCTAACAGCGTTTTGAGGAGGCGCTATCTGTTCCAGAATTTGTATCTTTTTTATGATTGAGTGGTGGTATTTAAGGTTTGATCCGCTTGGACAATTAAAGAGTGAGCAATCCAATCGGAAAATGCTTTTCCAGAAGAGTTTGCTGCCTGCAAAATACGTTGCTGTTGTTCTGGTGAGAATCGAATTGTTAAAATTCCAGCGACAGGTGATTCTGGGGTCTCATCCCGTTCAGCACAAAAATCAAAGTAGTCCTCGATTGAATCTTGAAACGCTTGCCGAAGTTCTGCGACGGATTGCCCTTGAAAGGTAATCACATCGCGAATGTTGATGACTTCTCCATGAAAGATTTCCATTTCATCATCAAACTCTATTTGAGCAAGGTATCCTTTATAGTTCATCATCATTTACTCCTGCTTCAGTCAAAAAACGACGTATTGATAGAACCGCACCTTTGTCAGTTTCTTTGTGAGGGTGTGGGCGGTGAAAAACCGCTTTCACATCACCTAAGGCGATTCGTACACGTGAACCTCTTCCTTCACTCATTTTAGCTCCGAGCGCGTTGAGTAACCCTTCGATTTCTTTCCAAGATATTCCAGCTTGGACGGGATCACTAAAAATAGATGACAAGGTCTTTTTATGTCGATTATTTATCTTCTGTTTCAGTGAAATCTCCTCAAAAAGACAGGTATTTTTCTGTATAAAAATCTTGGAACATGTTGCAGATATCGTGCAATTTCAAGTTGGGAGACTCTTCTAAATGTTTAAGGATCCTTGTTACACTTTATTAGCCCAACGACCAAGCGCACCGGCAACGTTGGAGCGTAGCATCGTTCGCGTCCGCACTCACGAAACGGCGACAACCCGCAGCCTCTGGCAAGGTGCATCCCTCCTTATAGCCCCTCGGTTTTAAAGTCACTGTAGCCTTCGTAGAAATAGCTGACATCAATGCCCTTCATGAACAAAGCGCGGTCATGGATTTGATCGGTCAGCGCGTCTTTCAGCAGGGCTTTGAGCTCCAGATCTTTCACCACGCTGCGCTGCATGGCGGAGAGATAATCCTCTTTATCAATTTTGTTCCAATCGACCACTCGCTCCAGCTCTTTTTTCAAAATCAGATCCAGCCAGATACGCGTGGCGCGTCCGTTGCCCTCCCGAAAGGGGTGGGCGATATTCATCTCAACATATTTTTCAACAATCTTATCAAAGGTGTTCTGTTCCATCGTATCGATGTATTGCAGTGAGACTTTGAGATACATCAGGGGCGCAAAGCGGAAATTGCCCTTGGTGATATTCACGTCGCGGATGTTTCCAGCAAATTCATAAATTTCCCCAAATAGATACTCATGGATGAAAGACAGCCCTTTGAATGTGCCGATTTCGACCTGACCTATATCGCCGGAGTCAAAAAGCTGTTTGGCCTTTTGTTTGCTGATTTTTTCCTCGGCTTTAGCAAGTTCGACCTGATCGGTGATGCCTAGTTTGTTGTCTAATCTCATGCGCTTGCCCCCTCACTCTCCTTGATGATGCCATCGATTTTGTTGCGAAGTCTGGTGATGTTTTTCACTGTGACCCCGATCGCGGTCTTGATTAGACAATGCCACCGCCCATCAGGCCCGCGAGGTGCGAGAATTCTTGGCGGAGCGCCCGACCCAAGCTCTGGATTTGCCTCCGCACTCTCCGCAGATGAAGGAGAATATCAGCTTTTCAGTCTTCCAAAAGCAACGCTGTGGCTTCACGAAGATTATTTTTTGCCTCTTCGGGACAAAAAACGTCGGAACGAAAAACGTCAGTAAGGGCGAAAAATCTTTCGCCCTTACTGAGTCGGAGATGAACGTGATTGCGGCTGCCCCTACCATTTCTCTGTGGGCGCCTTTCGCGAAACAATCTGAGCTGGTGGGCGGAGGCTTGTACTGCGCGGCCGGGCTCTGCTAAGCTACGCGGCTTTTTCAACCCTCCTTCTGCGGCAGCTCATGCCCTTCGCTGACATTCACGGACAATCCTCTGCGCTCCAACAGATCCAGCGTGCATTGCGGGCGCGCCGTCCGCCTTCGGGGTGGCTCTTCAGCGGTCCGGCGCATGTGGGCAAGGGCCTCACCGCGCGCTTGGTCGCGCAAGCGCTGAACTGTCACACGCTGGCAGAAGACGCCTGCGGTGTCTGCGATGTTTGTCGTCAAATTGAGCTTGGACACTTTGCAGACTACTCGGTTGTGGAGCCTGCCGGACAGAACATCCGCATGGAGCAAATCCAAGAGACGATCCGCTGGATGCAATATCGTCCGGAGCGCGGCCACTACCGCGTGCTGGTGTTAGACGGCGCCGAGCGCCTCAACCGTGAGTCGGCGAACGCCTTCCTCAAGACGCTGGAAGAGCCGCCGCCGCAAACGACGATCCTCTTGTTGACGTCTTCGCCGCAGCAGCTCCTAGAGACGATCCTCTCGCGCTGTCAGTCGGTGCGCTTTCGTCCCCTAGAGCGGGCGGACGTCGAAGCGATCTTGGCGGCACAGACAGATCTCGGCGCCTCCGAGCGCCGCTGGGTTGCGCAGCAAGGGCTGGGGAGCGTGCGGCTCGACCTGGCGCATCAGGTTGAGGAGCTGCGCAGCCAACAGCAGCAGTGGGCGCAGTGGATGCTGCGTCTGTCGGCAGAGCAGATGGGCGAGATCCTGCAGCAAACGCAGGAGCTGACGGCGTCGAAGGATGGAGCGTGGGAGCGCTTGCTGGACTGGCTCGAGACGTGGTTCCGCGATCTTGCGTGGATGTTGCATCAGCTACCGCAAGACCAGCTGCTGCATGGCGATCAGCTCGCGGCGTTGCAGCAGTGTCAGCAGCGGTTCGCCCCAGAGGTGATCCTTGGCGCATACGAAGAGATCTTACGCATCCGCGCCAACATCGCCCTCAACGCGAACAAAGCCCTTCAACTGGAGAGCTTCTGGCTCCGCCTCAAACAACAAAACTTCGCATGAAACGCACGCTCCTCTTATTTGTCAGCCTTGTGTTCCTGAGCTTCCCAGCGACCGCGCGCACGCTCACTCCGATTGAGATGGAGACCCTCAAAGAAGAGGTCAGCGCGCAGTTCACCCAGTTCCTGCAGCTGTGGCAGGAGGAGCGCTACTTTGAGATGTATGAGTTTGGCCTGCGTCAGTCGCGCCAACAGCTCAGCGTGGAAGAGTTCGCCACCCGCATGGTCGAGCTAGACTGGGTGCCCGTCATGATGGAAGGAGAGCAGCCGGAGGTTTCCTTCCGCTATCGCACGCTGTTTTACGTCAGCACCAACTTGCAGTTTCGCCACAAAACGCGCCCAGAGCTGCAGTATGCCAAGCGACAGTCCTTTTTGTTGCTCCAAGAGCAAGGCGGCTGGCGGCTCGACCTGCTGCAAATGATCCGCACCCCCTACTATTCGCCCAAAGAATAAGCCCCGCGCGTGGGAGGTCTGCGCGCCTCCCTTGCTCGCTCGACGCTGAAGCCTCTTCTGCGCTTTCTCTGATTTTCTCACCACACGCCGCATGCCTCCCGAAGCCGCTGTCACCCTGACAGGCAACCTCCAAAAAGTGATCTACCACAAGCCTGAGACGGGTTTTGTGATCGCTTCGTTCCTTCAAGAGAACCAACTTGAACCAATCACGATCAAAGGGGTGCTGGTCAATGTGAACGAAGAGGAGACGTTGCAGCTCAAAGGGCGCTGGCAGACGCACAAGCTCTACGGCGAGCAGTTTGTGGTCGACGAAGCGATGCCGGTGCTGCCGTCGTCGCTAGAGGGCATTCAGCGGTATTTGTCCTCTGGCGTGTTTGCCGGCATCGGCGAGAAGACCGCGACGCGCATTGTGGAAGCTTTTGGCGAAGACACCTTCCGCGTCATCGACGAAGAGCCCGAGCGCTTGCTCAAAGAGGTCAAACATTTCAAGCAGAACCAGCTCGACGCCATCCTCGAGAACCGTCAAGAGCAGCAGGGGCTGCGAGACGTGATGACCTTTCTGCACGGCGCGGGGGTGTCAGGGGCTCACGCCAACCGCATCTTTCAGAAGTATGGTCTGAACAGCGTCAACGTGCTGCGGGAGAACCCGTATCAGCTCACAGAGATCTCTGGGATTGGCTTCATCACAGCCGACGCCATCGCGCGGAATTTGGGGTTTGCGCTGGACTCCCTCGAACGCGCCGTCGCCGGCACCATTTATGTGCTCGAACAGCAAGCGCACAACGGGCACACCTGCTTCCCCCAGCCCGCGCTGCAAGAGAAGGCCGCCACCGAATTGAGCATTCCTGCGGCCACCGTCGAGAAGGCGATCCAGCACCTGCTCGAAGAGCGTCAACTCAAAGCCCGCCACGTCACGCTGAAGGGGCTGCCCGCGCAGGTCATGCTCTCGCGTCCCCGTTTTTACTACGCCGAACAGCAGATCGCCGAGAACCTCTTTCGCATTTTGGACAGCCCCGCGCTCACAGAGCTGGAGGCGAACGACGCGCTGATCGAGGCGACCCAAGAGCACCTTGAGTTGCGCCTTGACCCCGCTCAGCGCGCGGCGATTGAAGCTGCGCTGGAGCACAAAGTGCTGATCCTCACCGGAGGCCCGGGCACAGGGAAGACAACGATTGTGCGCTTCATCTTGGAGTTGATGCTGCCGCGCATTCCAGAGACCGCGCTGGCCGCGCCGACGGGCCGCGCCGCCAAACGCCTCTCTGAAGCCACGGGGCGGTCCGCCTCGACGATCCATCGCCTGCTGGAGGCGAGCAACCACGGCTTCCAGCGCAATCGCGACAATCCTCTGGAGTGCGAGCTGCTCATCATTGATGAGACGTCCATGATTGACACGCTGCTGATGGACTCGCTGCTGGAAGCGATCGCGTCGCCAGCGCGGTTGATTTTAGTGGGCGACGTCGATCAGCTGCCCTCGGTTGGGGCGGGGGCGATTCTGCAAGACTTGATCGCCTCTGAGAAAGTTCCTGTCGCGAAGCTAGAGATGATCTTTCGGCAGGCGCAGGACAGCCTCATCACGCAGAACGCGCACAAGGTGCGCAAGGGAGAGATCCCCGAGCTGAGCGCTCCAGCGAATGCCAACGAGCTGCGCGACTTCTATTTCATGTCCGAGAGCGACCCGCAGCGCATTGTGAACAAGATCGTGCGTGTGTGCACCGAGCGCATTCCCGAGCGCTTTGGGTTTGATCCGATGCAGCACGTGCAGGTCCTCACGCCGATGCACCGAGGCGCGACCGGCTCCATCCACTTGAACCAAGCGCTGCAAGCGGTGATGAACCCCGAGGGCGACTTTGTGGAACATCGCAACTTCCGGTTTCGGGTCGGCGACAAAGTCATGCAGCAAGTCAACGACTATGAAAAAGAGGTGTTCAACGGCGACAGCGGCCTCGTCTTCGCGGTCAATCCCGACACCAAAGAGGTCCGCGTGGAGTTTGAGCAGGCGATCGTGACCTACAACGCAAATGAGCTTGATCAGCTGTCGCTGGCGTACGCGATCTCTGTGCACAAGTCGCAGGGCAGTGAATATCCCGCGATCATCCTCCCGCTGACGTCTCACCACTACATGATGCTGCAACGCAATCTGCTCTACACCGCGCTCACGCGGGGCAAGGAGCTGGTCATTCTGATCGGCACGCCCCAGGCGGTGGAGCAAGCCGTGCGCAATGTCAGCAACCTCACCCGCTACACGGCGCTCTGCCACGAGTTCGACGAAGTGCACGAGCTGCTGGTCTAACTCTCCTCTCTTGCGCGCCGCTGCGCTCCTGAGGCGGGCGTCATGGCCCCCTACGCTCGCTCAGCGCTTGGTGTCACGCTCCCTTCCCTGCTGCTTTTTCGTCCCAAAGCTTGGTGCCTTAATCGTTCTCTAACCAAGCGTTGGTAGTCTCCGCGCCTCTTCTTACCCTTCGACACAAGCCTCTTCACCCCTAGAGAATGACCATGTCAGCGCTACTAAGAATCGTTACCGCCTTCGCTTTTGCCTTGCTGCTCGGCTGCGACCAGCAAGCTCTGAACATC
The DNA here is from genome assembly GCA_965662845.1 of uncultured bacterium. Taxonomy (GTDB): domain Bacteria; phylum SAR324; class SAR324; order SAR324; family NAC60-12; genus JCVI-SCAAA005. The sequence continues at coordinate 12,563 of CBFIJD010000034.1, forward strand.
AACGACTCGACTTCCGATCCAGATAACAGCACGACTAGCGTGGGGGGTTCAGAGACCGCCGACGATGCTAACGAAGGCTCCAGCGGTTCCGACAACTCTGGTGACTCCGGTACTTCTGGTGACTCCGGCACTGGGGTCGTCCTGAGCTGTACCGCCCCCGACACCGGCTTCACCGGTTGGAGCGCCAGCGTACAATATGGCAGCGACCAAGAAGACTTGCTGTTGGCGGGGAGCCAAGACTGCGCAGGGAACCTCTATGTCGCAGGCAGTACGCGCGGAGCCTTTCAGACGAACGCGGGGAACCGCGACGGGTTCCTCTTTAGTTATCGCCCCGATGGCTTGGAGCGCTGGCGCGCGCAAGTTGGGACGACCTCTGATGACCTCATCAACGACGTCGCGGTCGACAAGGCTGGGAACGTCTATATCGTGGGAGAGACCTCTGGTGAGCTGGCCAACGCCGCGCTCGCGAACCCTCCCGATGGCTTTGTCCAGAAGTTTAACGCCAGCGGGACTCTGCAATGGACGCGGCAAATCGGCACCAATGACTACGACACGCTCAATACGGTCGTCGTCTCTGACGATGGCAATGTCTATGCGGCGGGGATCACCTTTGCTCAATTTGACGGCAGCATCTCCAATGTCACCTGCACCAACATCGCCGACAACTGCACCAGCAATCAAGGAGGCCGCGACTTCTTCTTGGTCAAATACAATCCTGACGGCACGCTGCAATGGCTGGATCAGTACGGGACAGATCAAGACGACTATGCGGACGCGCTGGCGATCAACGCTGACGGGAGCATCCTCTACCTCGGTGGACGATCCAGCGGAGTCTTTCAGACGGGCGTGACTCCAGGGAAGACGGACTTCTTTGGGATGCGGTTCAATAGTTCAGGAGAGCGCCTGTGGACGCTCCAGAGTGGAACCGCTGACATCGACGTGCTGACGGACTTGGTCGTTAAAGAAGACAACTCGGTCTACTTCGTCGGCAACACCTACGGCACCTTTGGGCAAGACAACTTGAGCCGCAACAGCGACGTGATGTTGGGACACATCGACGCCAGTGGCACCTTGCAGTGGGCCACCCAGTTCGCCAGCGAAGGCAGCAGCGCGCTCGCAGTCAATGTCGACTCTCAGGGCAACTTGATCGTGGGCGGCAGCACCCAAGGAGCGCTAGACGGCAACAGCAACGTCGGGGGCTTCGACGCGTTCTTGGCTAGTTATGACACCAACGGCAACCAAAACTGGCTGCGCCAGAACCCGCTGAGCACGACGGGGGACGACGAGATGTACGCGATCATGAGCACCGACGAAGGACTCTACGCCGCAGGGCACACCAGCGGAGATTTGGTCGGGAGCAGCTATGGCAGCTATGATTTCTTCCTCATTAAGTTTGATGAGAACGGGAACCTGCGAAGCGCGGACGGCCCCCCCGTCAATCCTGCGGTCTCGATTGAAAACGGCGCCGCCAGCTCCAACAAAACTCCCTCCCAATACACCCTCACGCTCAGCGCACGCGACTTAGTCGGGCAGGTCACGCACTACCTCGTCAAAGAGAGCGCGGGCACGCCCACCACCACCAACACAGGCTGGACGGCGCTCAGCAATCCCAGCAGCACCATCAGCGAGAACGTGACGTATCCGTTCTTCAGTGGCGGCACCGATGGCGACATTAAGACGATTTACGCATGGTTCAAAGATGACCAAGACCGCATCTCAGCTTCGGCGCAAGATTCCATCCTCATCGACAGCATCTCGCCTGTCTCGCCCACCCTCAGCATCGACAGCGGCGCGACCTACTCCAGGGGGAACCCGCTCTCCGTGAGCTTGCAAGCCGCAGATAATTTGCAAGTCACAGGGTACTTTCTGCGCGAAAGCCTCGTTGCGCCTACCCTCGACGAAGCCGGTTGGGTCACCGTCTCACCAGACAACACGAGCTATACCGCGACCGTGAGCTACACCGCAGAGAACCCTACAGATGGCGGAGATGTAGACCTCTACGTCTGGTTCCGCGACGAAGCCGGCAACCTCTCGAACAGCGCCACGGATGCCATCACCTTCGACCTCAGCGCTCCCGCCGGAAGTCTGACGCTCAACAGCGGGAACCCAACGAGCACATCGACCACGGTCACCGCAGCCATTGCCGCGACTGATAGCGTCGGGGTCACCGGCTATTACCTCTCGGAGAACAGCACAGTCCCCACGGCAGACACCCAAGGCTGGGTCACCTTCGCCGCGACCACCAACTACAGCACCAGCGTGTCGCACACCTTCAGCAACGGCTATGGCTACAACACGCTCTATGTCTGGTTCCAAGATCAAATTGGGAACATCGCCCCCAAAGCCTTGGATGAGATCCAAATCACGCCGATCTTAGGTGGGGCGATTCAAACTGGGGAGGCCCTCGACAACCTCACCACCGCGTCGAACTTTGCTGGCGATGGCACCAACGCCTCGACCGATGGGACTGGCACCTCCGCTCAGCTCGCGCAACCGCATGGCATCACGACGGATGGAAGTAACCTGTACGTCGCTGAGTACACGTCAGGGAACATTCGGCGTCTGGATCTTTTCTCAGACAACAGCAGCCCCAGCGTGACAACCTTCGTCACCGGCTTGGGTTCCAACCTCACCGGCATCACCAACGATGGGACGCACCTCTACGTCGCGCGAGACGACGGCACCATTCACAAAATTCAGCTCAGCGATGGCTCGGTTGCCGCGCTGAACACGGGGCTCGGAGCCAGCTCCCTCCAAGCGATCACTCATGACGGCACGCTGCTCTACGTCTCTAACGCTAACGACACGAAAATCTACACGGTTGACCCCAGCACAGGCACGACGACAGAGTTTCTGGACACGACCAGCTCCTCGAACAGCCTGACGACCGATGGGACTTATCTCTATTTCACCGACAGCAACGTCGTGCGCAGAGTCCTGCTGGCCGGTGGCAGCGCGGCAGATGTCTCTAGCAATTACAGCGGGCGCACGCTCGACGGCATCGTCACTGACGGGAGCTACCTATACTTAGGAACGCGCAGCGCCAACGCCGTGGTGCGCATGGACCTAGACGGCTCCAACCCCACCACCCTCTATGACACCTCGCTCACAGGCCCCATCGCCGGCCTCACTTCTGACGGAACCCGCCTCTACTTCACGGATCGCGACGCACACCGCGTCAAAGTCCTCGCGGCGACCGCCGTGGTCGACACCACGGCCCCGACCAATCCCTCCCTCTCCATCGCCAGCGGCGCGTCGTATACCGATGACGCTTACGTCTCCATTAGCCTCAGCGGTCAAGACGACCAAGGCGTGACCGGCTATTACCTCTCCGAGAGCAGCAGCACGCCCAGCGCGAGCGCTTCTGGATGGCAAACCGTCTCCGCCGCCACCAACTTCTCAAAGACCCTCTCCTACGGTCTCAGCTCTAGCCAAGGCACCAAAACCCTCTACGTTTGGTTGAAAGACGCCGCAGGCAATCTCTCGGCGTCCTCAGGGAGCGACACCATCGTGCTGGACACCGTTGGGCCTTACCGCCAGAGCGTCCAAATCAATAACGGGGATCGCTCTACCACGAGCCCCACCTTGACGCTCACTCTCACGAGCCAAGACGCGCTCAGCGGCGTGAGCGCTTATTACGTCTCTCAATCCTCCACGACCCCTGCCGCCAGTGACGCGGGCTGGGAGACGTTCAGCGGCGTCAGCAACACCGCCACCATCAGCTACACCCTCAATGGCGTGAGCAACGCAGGAACCGTCACGCTCTACGCGTGGTTCAAGGATGGCGCAGGCAATCTCTCGGCCGCTGCCTCCGATAGCATCGAATATGGATTGAGCTTCATGATCGCGGCGGGGGAGTTCACAACCTGTGCGCTCAGCGACGGGCAAGTCTACTGCTGGGGATCAGATCGGCTCAGTCAGATTGGAGAGGGGCTCACCAGCTATCGGGTGTACTATCAAGGCCAATACTACGACGAGCTGTACTCCTCCACCGTCCCCGTCGAAGCCTTGGTCAGCAATGGCCAACAGATTGTGATGGGCGCTCACAACCACGTCTGCGCGGTGCTCGACACTGGGGGGATGAAGTGTTGGGGAGAGCAAGATGACGGAGAGCTCGGCATTGGCTATGAAGACAACGCCGCCAACAACATTGCCGAGTCCACAGAGACCGAGCCGTATCCGACCACCGTGTTGAACATGAGCACCGCGACTCAAGCCGATCTCGGGGTCGATCACACCTGCGCGGTCGTCTCTAACGGCACGCTGTATTGTTGGGGAGAGGGCGAAAATGACGCCCGCCTTGGGCAAAAGTACGCCGCCAACGCAGACCTCGCGGATCGCAACAATGACGGAGACTGGGCGATCCCCGAGCTGACTTCTGGCATGACCAGCGTCGCCCAGGTCGCCACAGGCGAATATTTCACCTGCGTGCTGGTTTCTAATGGAGGCGTCTGGTGCTCAGGCAAGGTGGGAGGCGACAGCAACTCCAAGCACCACGGGACAGCGCCCGGCATCACTGCGCCGCTCAGCGATCTTGGTGGGTTCACGCAACTCTACAACCAAGCCGTCTATCCACCTGCCGTACAGATCAGCGCTTTTTATCAGCACATCTGCGCGCTGGGGGATGACGGCACCGTGCGTTGCTGGGGAGAAGGCGCCGACGGACGCCTTGGCAACGGAGGCACCGCCGACAGCGCGACGCCTGTGCAAGTGACCGGCATCACCGACGCCGTTTACCTCTCGGCAGGAATGCAGCACAGCTGCGCTATTTTGGGGGATGGGACGATCCAATGTTGGGGCGAGCAACGATATGGCAGGCTCGGCAATGGAAGCATCAGCGCCGCGGATCAGACCACGCCGGTCGCTCTCTCAGGGAGCATCAACACTTGGGTCCAAGTCGCCACAGGCGCCTATCACACCTGCGCCGTGACGGCTGACGAGCGATACTACTGCTGGGGACGCAACAACTACGGTCAGCTCGGCGTGGGGTCGCGCGACTTCACTGACGACGATGGCGTGGGGATCCCGTCTGCGGTCTCTGCTTTCCCATAGTTCCTGCTGGGTTCTCTTCACTTGAACTGTCGGAGTTGCGCGAAGAAGTCGGCGCGTGACTCCTTCTTCTTTTCCTGCTTCACCTCCACACTCATCTCTGCCCCAATCGGCACTGTGAACAGCTCGGGCTTGATGTCGAGCAGAAACCGGGACGGCTGCTGCGTCAGCTCTTCCTTGAAGCGCTTGCGTTTCTTGGCCATGGAGAACGTCAGCTCTTCCTTCGCCCGTGTGATGCCCACATAGCACAGCCGCCGCTCCTCTGACTCCCCGCTCTCCTCGACGCTGCGCTGGTTGGGGAAGGTGCCCTCGGCCATGCCAATCAAGAAGACATAGGGAAACTCCAGCCCCTTGGCGCTGTGCAGCGTCATCAGCGTGACCATATTTTGCGGCTCGTCCTCGTCCCGATCGTTCTGTGTGAACAACATGATGCGTTCCAGATAGTCGCGGAGCTGTCTCTCAGGGTTCTGCTCCACGTAGCGGTTGAGCCCACGGATCAGCTCATGGATGTAGCCGATGCGCTTCTCTTTGGTCTTGGAGTCGACTTTTTGCGCCGCCAGCTCGCGGAGGAGCCCGACTTCGTCGAGCAGCTCGCGGAACACCACGCCCAGCGGCTCCTGCTGAAATCGTTGACGATAGCGCAGGATCAAATGCGCGAAGCCTTCCATGCCCGCGGCGGCTTCAGAGGGGATCTTCTCGTGCTGACGCGCGTGTTTGCAGATCTCAAACAGCGGACGCTGCAACAGCTTGCAGTAGTAGTTCGCTTGGATCAGCGAGGTCTTGCCAATGCCCCGTCGTGGGTAGTTGATCACGCGGTGCAGGCTGACTTCGTCGAAGGTGTTGTGCACAATTTTTAGATACGCGAGCGCGTCTTTGACCTCCTTGCGCTCGTAGAACCCTGTGCTGCCGACCACTTGGTAGGGGATTCCTGCGTCGCGCAGGGACTCTTCGACGGAGCGGGACTGAAAGTTGGAGCGGAACAAAATCGCGTAGTCTCCGTGGCGTCTGCCGTACTTGAGCACCTGCGTGCGGATGCGTCGGACGATCTGTTCCATCTCTGCGTTCTCGTCGTCCGCTTCAATCCAGTCCAGCTTCGCGCCGCTGGGTTTCTGTGACCACAGCTTCTTGGGCATGCGCTGCGAGTTGTGCGAGATCACGTTGTTGGCGGCCTCCAGAATGACGGGCGTGGAGCGGTAGTTTTGCTCAAGGCGGATGATCTTCGCTTCTGGGAAGTCTTGCTCAAAGTCGAGGATGTTGCGGATGTCCGCCCCGCGCCAACCATAGATGGACTGGTCATCGTCACCCACGACGCACAAGTTGCGGTGGTTCCGACACAGGTGCAGCAACAGCCGATATTGCACGCGGTTTGTGTCCTGATATTCATCCACCATCAGGTAACGGAAGCGCTGGCGGACGGGCTCCATCACCGCGCTGTGGTGTTCAAACAGCTCCAGCGTCAGGTTAAGGATGTCGTCAAAATCAACGGCGTTGCAGCCTTTGAGGACTCTCTGATATTCCTGAAACACCTGCCCAATCAGATACTCCCGCGTGGAGTCGGTCTGGCTCAGGAAGTGGTCTGCGCCCGCTCCTCGGTTCTTCGCCTGCCCGATCTCATAGTGCACACCCTTGAAGTCAATCAGCCCCGTGTCGTCGAGGTTTTGCTCTTCCATGATCGTCTTGATCACGGACTGCTGGTCTTGCGTGTCGTAGATGATGAAGTTTTGGCGGTAGCCCAACTCTTCAATGTGTTCCCGCAGCAGCCGCACGCCTAGCGCGTGAAAGGTGCTCAGCTGCACGCCTCTTTGACGTCCTTGCAGCTGCTCTTTGAGGCGCTCTTGCATCTCCTTCGCGGCTTTGTTGGTGAAGGTCACGGCCAGAATCTCCGACGGCGCCACCTGCAGCTGTTCGATCATGTGCGCGATGCGGTGAATGATCACTCGCGTCTTGCCTGAACCGGCACCGGCCAGAATCAAGACCGCGCCGTGGGCCGTCGTCACCGCTTCGCGTTGTTGCGGGTTGAGGGAGGAGAGGTCGAGCATGGGAGTGACGTTACGGACAGAAAGGTTGCAGGTGCAGACAACTCATCGCTTCACACGACTTGTCCCACCAACACGTCGCCACGAGTGTGCAACAAGCGCACGGGCAAGAGTTGGTTGCGCAGCGCATGCGGGGGCGTCTCGGTGAGGACCACGCGCTGGTAGTTGTCTGTGTAGCCGCCAACGGTGCCATCTGGTTTGGGAGCTTCAAACAAGACGTCGCGGAGCTGCCCGACCAGCTGGCGCTGAAAGGCGGAGCGCTTGCGCTTGCCCAGCTCTCGGAGTTGGCGGGCCCGCTCCTGTTTCACGTCCGGGGTCACTTTGGACGGCAAGCGTACGGCGGGGGTTCCCTGACGCTCTGAGAAGGGGAAGACATGCAAGTAAGTCATCGGGAGCGATGCGAGCAGCGCGAGCGTCTCTTGGAACTCAACGTCGCCTTCCATGGGGAAACCCACCATGACATCGGCGCCGACACACAGATCTGGGACCTGAGCGCAGGCTTCCTGCACTTCAGCGGCGTAGGCTTCGGCGGTGTAGCGACGCTTCATCAGCTGCAAAATTTTGTTTGAGCCGGACTGCAGCGGCAGGTGAAAGAACGGCACCAGCTTGTGCTGGGGGTCTGCCATCCACGCGAAGAGCTCTGGCTCGACGGTCGTCGGCTCAATCGACGAGATGCGAATGCGTGACAGCTCCGGCAAGCCGTTGAGAAACTCCACAATGTGCCGCAAGGTGCGCCCGTCGTGGTCATAGGTGCCGACGTTCACGCCCGTCAACACAAGCTCGCGCACGCCGCGCTGCACTTGCTGTCGCGCCTCTGCGCACAGGTTCTCAAACTCGCGATAACGGGAGCGTCCCCGCGCAAAGGGGATGATGCAGAACGAGCACATGAAGTCGCAGCCGTCTTGCACCTTGAGTTGTCCGCGTGTCGGGAGCCCGACGGCAGCCTCTGTTGGGGCCGGCGCGGCGAGGAGCGGCACCGCGAACGACTGCCGCTTGATCTTGTCATGGATCAGCTGTGTTGCGGCAGAGCCTGCGTGCAGTTGGCGGAGCCACTGGGGTAAGTTGCTCTTTTCTTCATTCCCGACGACCAGCCCGACGCCTTCCAGCGCGGCGATGGCGTGGGGTTGCATCTGCGCGTAACAGCCGGTCACGGCGATGCGAGCGTGGGGGTTGCGACGGTGCAGTCCACGGATCAGCTGGCGGTTCTTCGCGTCGCTGTGCTCTGTGACCGTGCAGGTGTTCACGACGCAGAGGTCGGCGTCAGCGTCTTCGGGGACGATGTGATAGCCTTCGCTGGCGAGCTGGTGGCGGAGCGCTTCGGTTTCGGCGTGGTTGAGGCGGCAGCCGAGGGTGTGGAGAGAGACTCTGGTTGTCACAAACAAACGTTGCTAAAATAGAAAATTTTTTGCTGTAGGGCGCGTCGTTAAGGCGTAGTAACTTATCATAGGAAGGACAAATTGCGATGAAAAATTCCCGATTCTGCGTGGCTCTCCTGTTGGTTTTGTTGGCTTGGACGTCCGCTGCTAGCTCCGTGTTTGCCGTCGGCGCGCGCTTGCGCATCTTACTGCCTGTCAGTGGTTCTGCGGAGGTGCAAGGCTTTGGGGATGAAGCTCCAGAGACGGGCGAGTTCGGCTTGTCGCTCTTGGTTCCGGTTGCTGACGACACTCGCCTGATCGCAGGTTATGCCTACTTTTCGGCAGCGGTCGAAGAGCGGCTGGACAACACCACCACCGTTCGGGTGAATGAAGGGAGGTTTGACGCACACCTGCTGGAAGTCGGCGCCGAGTATGGCGGCTGGCAGGCGTTTGAGGACTACGAGGTGCGGCTCAGCTTCGCGCTGAAACTTCCGCTCGGCGCTTCGGGCAAGGTCGAGACCACAGACGTTGCGAGCAGCAGCGTTACGCAAGCGGAGGAGTCTGCCAGCGGAGTGTCGGGAGGGGGCGTCTTCGCCAGTGTGGGGCTAGGACGCGGGCGTTGGGAAGGCATCCTGTATTATCAAGGGAGCACGCTGGACTATGGCTTGGACGTCCCGCAACAAAACGGGGCCACCGATGCCGCTGTGATCCAACTGACGGAGGTCGGCGTGGGGGTTGGTTATGTGTTTTGAGGGAGCCTTTGCCATCCGCGAGTCGCTCGGCTTCGGCGGGGTGTGGCGGCTAGCGTCCTGCGCCAAGCGGGCGCGCCAGACTGTCGTCTGCGGCGCGGTGGTCGTAGTCGCCCCACCCTCCCTCGTGCGGCGCGCCGACCTCCCACAGCGCGTCGAGTTCGGCTTCTAGCGGGTGCTGCTCCCCCTCGACACATCGAATGGCGCTGCGCTCTTGCCACCTCTCCCACGCTGCCGCATCGGTCTGCCGCCACTGGGAGCGCACCTTCTCGGCATCAGACAGAAAATCCAGCACTCGCAGGGGCGCGTTCGCCAATTCGGCGAGGATGTCGCCGTGACAGGGTTTGGGCTTGCAAAAACACCCCAGACGCTTGCCGCGCAGCTCCGGTAGATGCCAGCGCAGCTCGTGCGCTTGGGGAGAGGTCACCAGCCACGTGCGGTAGCGGCGCAAGTGCGCCTCGCGGCGCTCCTGAGGCAGGCTCGGCAACGGGTTGCCCCAAAAGCCGCGTTGTCCCTGACCGGGGCGTCCGATGTAGATGTCATAAGGGAGTTGGTGGTGCAAATTGACCACCCAGACCGCGGGAGGAGGCACGCGAGGGTCACGCGCGTTGTTGCTGGAGTTCAGAGCAGAGGTTGTAGAGCACGCTCAGCATTTCTTCGAGGTCTAGCGGTTTGCTCAAAAACTGCTGCACCCCCGCATTGATCAGGTCGATCAGGTATTGCGACTCGTCGTGGGCCGAGATCACGATGACCCACTGCTTCGGGTCGTGCTTGCGGATCTCTCGCACCATTTGGACGCCATTCATGTTCGGCATGTTGATGTCGGTGATGATGATGTCGTACTTGCCCGGTTCATAGCATTCCATGCCATGGCGTCCGTCATGCGCCAGATCAATCACCTCGAAGAAGTTCGACAACAACTCCGCGGTCTCCGTCTGGAGCATTGTGTCATCCTCGACATATAGAATCCGAATTCCCTGAGAGACGGACATTAATTTTTCAACGTCAAGCATTCCTTCCTCTTTGCAATTGCTACGTTTTCTAAAGGCCCATCTGTATGGGCATTCAGCACCAATTTGTCAAACTTTTCAAAATTTTGTCATCCGCTGGCGTTGGGAGTGGGGAGCGGGTTGAGTCTCATGCGAAAGCAAGCGCCGCCGTCACGATTCTCAACGCGCAATTGGCCATGCAGATGGTCTTCCACAATCATTTTGCTCATATACAAGCCGAGCCCTGTCCCATTGAGCTTTCCCTTGGTGGAGAAATAGGGATGAAAGATTCGCTCGGCAATCTCTGACGGAACGCCCCCCGCGTTGTCATGGACTTCGAGGATCTGTGATCCGTCGGTGTCTTGAAACAATCGCAGCGCCACCTGCTTGTCTGGGACCTCGTTGTCTGTCAGTGCTTCTTGGGCATTCTTCAGTAAGTTGAGCAAGACTTGTTGCAGCTCATTGGGATACAGCGCGAGCGGCGGTAGTTCGCGATAGTCTTCGACCACACGAATTCCTTGTGCACGATACGTGATCTCTACCATGTCGAGCGCTTTCTTCGTCAAATCTTGCAGCCGCACGCTCTCGCGCTCTTTGTCTGGACGAAAAAAGTTGCGGAAATCGTCGATCGTCTTGGACAGAAACTGCGTGGTGTCCATGATCTTCTGCAGATCCTGCAGCTGTGCATCCCCAGCCTGTTTGCCCAGTTTGCCATGCAAGTATAGGCTCGCGGCGACCACGCTGATGGTGGAGAGCGGCTGCCGCCATTGGTGTGCAATCATGGCCAACATTTCGCCCATGGTCGCCATCTTTGTCGACTGCACAAGGCGGTCTTGGGTCGCTTGCAGCTCGAGATTAATTTTTTGTAGCTCCGCGTTGCTCGCTCGCAAGTCTTCTGACGAGCGTCGCACCTGCTGAATGTGCACTAACAGCTCTCGCTGCATGTTGCGGAACGCCTCTAGCAATTGCCGCGATTCATAGGTGTTGGCGGGGATTTCATCGAGTCCCAGCGCCAGCAGCTGTTGCTCGAGTTTCTCTAGCGAAGCCCCATGAGAGGTAGAGAGCTGAGAGAGGCGCTGCGTCATGCGTTGCAGCGGAGTCGCCACTAGCCAAGCCACACTCATCGCCATCACGAGCCCCAGCGCCAACATGCCCAGCTCCAGCAAGAGCAGCGCGTTTTGGCTCTCTTCCAGCGCAGTGGTCAGGGGTTTCTGCGAGAAGCCAATGGTCAAAATACCGACTGGGTCCCCGAAGTAGTTCAGGCGCTGCTCTGCCTCAAGCACCACTTCTCCTTGACGGGCTCGCACTTCGTCGTCCACTACCGCGTCGGCCAGCAGGACTTGCTCGCGCAGTTTGTAGCTTCCCGAGTAGGCGACATACAGCCCCCCTTGCCGGTGGCGCTCTTCCAACGCCACGCTCGAATCATCCTTCCAAGCCACGATTTGGGGGTCATATCCTTCGACCAGCTCTTCATCCACCGCGGCCATGATCTCGCCATCTAAGCGGCGCATGAACACATAGACCACCACAGACTCTCGCTTAAGCTTACCGACGCCTGAGAGGGCCAGCTGCGCCCAATTGTTGGTCGCGATCCACTGTGTCGAGGTGCCGCCTACCGTCTGCGCAATCCAGTAGATCCGCTCATAATATGCTTGCCGCAGACTCTCTGACTGCCGCTGTTGCCCGAAGTGCCAGAGCAGCGCATTGGAGAACAGGACAGCAACACCAAGCGTCAGCGACAACAGCGTCCAAAGTTTCGGAGTCCAGTTGAAGGGCATGGGGCTTTAGAACAGCTCGATCCGACGCAAGAAAAACAGCACCTGAGGCATCCGCTGCCTCAGCTCGGGTTGGTCATCAATGGGGAACACCGCGCTGAACGGCCCGCCGTAGGCCGACAGGATGCGTTTGCCATCAAAAGAGTGCAGCACCTGCACCGGTAAGTCTAAGTCGGCAGCCTGCAATGTCACGGGCTTCCCCACGTGAGGAACCAAGCGCGCTTGCGAATATCCTGAGTAGCCCTTGAGCAGCTCGCTCAACCGCACCGCCTCCACCTTATTCTCGCGAGTTGGAGCCGGCAGCGACTCCCGAAAACCACGAGGGAGCGGCAACACCCCCTCAAACCCGACTCTGGGCAGCCCCGCGATTTGTTCGTATGTCAGCGGAGCGGTCTGCCCGCCTTGGGTCACCAAAATTTCTGGCTGCTGGGAGGTCCCCAAGATGATGGTGTCTACATACCAGTTGTAGAGTCCGGGGTTGCCGGGCTGCTCGCGCATGATCATATACGGGCCGCCCCGGTTCTTCTTGATGCGTTTGCCATTGGAGGCGAAGGCGAGCATCACCTTATCGCGCAGGATTTGCTCGAGGGGCTCATAGGTCACATAGACATTGCTCGCGATGAACGTGACTCCCGCGATGTCCTCCGCTTGCGTCAGCTCCAGCATCGTCTCGACGGTGATGCCACGGAACTCGTTGCGCCCATCATCAGGGAAGTTGGTGTCTTCTGCCACGTATGTCGTGGCGTGCGCTTCCATGGTCGCCTGATCCAGCACAAAGACGCCCTCGCGGTGCGCGGGGCCGATCTGCCCGACCACTTGCACCGACGTCTGTCTCTGCGCGAACGTCACACTCGCCGACACACACAACGCCAGCGCCAACCCCAGCCACATCCAACCATTCAATCGCTGCATATTGTCATCTCGCAAGGAAGTTTTTAGATCTTGTGCCGCATCGTCTGGCTCAAAGGTCGACAACGCTAGCTGATTTCACTGACAATGTGTACTCTTCAGTGAAGTTTCTGCCACACCGCTTGTTTCCCCTCGCTCTGTAAAGGCTCCATGCGTTATTCGTCCTATCTGAACCAAACGCTCCACCATCGCTATGAAGTCCGCGAACTCATCGGCGAAGGGGGCATGGGGCAGGTCTTCCGCGTGTGGGATCGCCAAGCGCGCACCGAGCGTGCGCTCAAGCTGATTGACACTCAACGCAAGCGCTATCCCCTAGAGAGCGTCTTCCGCTTCCAGACCGAAGCCCAGACGCTGCGCGAGCTGCAGCATCCGGCGATCGTGCGCTATCTCGACTTCTTCCACGAAGAGCATGTCTACGCGCTGGTGATGGAGCTGCTCCCAGAGCCCACCCTGCGCGAGGTGCTGCACCGAGACGGGCCCCTCGCCAACCCAGACCTCCTCTTGCTGGCCCTAGAGTTGTCCCGCGCGCTCTGGTTTGTGCACGAACGCCAGCGCGTGCATCACGACATCAAGTCGGTGAACCTCAAAGTCGATCTCCCACAACGGCGTGTTAAGCTGCTGGACTTTGGGCTCGCAGAGCTGCTGCGCGGGACCTCACAACACAGCGGCGGCACGCTCGCCTACATGGCTCCAGAGCGCACAGGGATCTTGCACAAACAAGTCGACCATCGCGCAGATTTGTATTCTCTAGGCGTCTTGTTGTATGAAGCCGCGACGGGGCACGTTCCTTTTCGCGCAAACGACCCTTCCGTCTTGATTCACCAGCACATCGCCCGCGCCCCCGACCCCCCGACGCAGCAGCGCCCAGATTTGCATCCTCAGCTAGAAGCCATCATCCTGCATTTGCTGAACAAAGACCCTGACGACCGCTACCGCACCACCTTGGGGCTGCTGCGCGACCTCGAACGTCTGGAACGCGAAGGCTTGCGCCAGACGCTGCGCTTTGCCCTTGCCGAGGACGATCACTGGAACAGCCTCCCGCTGCAAATTCCGCTCGTTGGACGCAACGCGGAGCTCCAGCAGCTTGCGACCCTCGCCGCCGAGGTCGCTGCACAACAGTCGGGGCGCCTGTTGCTGATTGAGGGCGAGGACGGCTTGGGCAAAACACGGCTGCTGCAAGAGTTCCGCAACCGCTGGGAGCAGCAAGGGCGCGCCTGTTGGTTTCCGAACACACACGCCGAAGAGACCGACGTTCCTTACCAGTTCTTCCGCGCGTGCTGGCGCGACATGCTCGAACATCTGCGCAACATCCCCGAAGAGCAACAGCGCGCCCTAGTCAACCTCGTCCATGAGCAGGTGGATCATTTGACGCCGCTGTTTCTGGAGTTTGCCCCCGAGCTCCGCACCTGGAGCAACCTTGTCGAGGAGAAATATCACCCCCTGCATCACCTTGACGTCCCGTCCACCCCTGCGAACTACCACGAGATGATCTTGCGCACGATGCGGATCGTGGGTGCCCACAAGCCTTTCGCCGTGTTGGTGGACGACCTCCCGCGCTTAGACTCGGCATCCCAGCAGTTCTTCGCGGAGCAGTGGCCGGCGCTCGTCAACATTCCGGCGCTGTGGGTCTTCACGCTGCATCCACCCGACACCCCTGAAGCGTTCCAGCAGCTCCGCGCTGCGCAAGCGCCGCACCTGCACTTCCTGTCTCTGGAGCCCTTGCGCGAGGTCGATTATGCCGAGCTGCTGCGCAAGTATTTTCAAAATCGCTTCTACGATTTGCACTCCTTCCTCGGGCGCCTGCACAGCGCCACGCAAGGACACCCAGAAGCCTTGCGTGTGCTCCTACAACAGCTCATTGACGAAGGCACCATCTACTATCACGATCACGCGTGGCGTCTGCATCAGGAGGCGTTGTCACAGCGGATTCACGACTTTGAGCGCAGCCAAATTGAAACCCTCGGCCTCTGCTTTTTGTGTGACGAGCAAGACCGCGATGTGCTCTGCCGCGCTGCGGTGTTCCAGCGGGCTTTTTATTTTGAGGCGCTCGTCGACTTGATCCGTGTCGCGCCTGCGCTCGCGACGCCAGAGACGCGGCTTCCAGCCATTCTGGACCGCATGCTCCAACGCGGCATCCTCCACATCGACAACCGCCAGCTGTACGCCTTCCGTGACGGACGAGTGCGCATCGCGCTGCGCAATGAACTCGCCGAAGAGACCCGCCAACGCTGCCACACGGCCCTCGCTCAATTTCTGGAGAGGCACTATCTCGCTGACGACCCCGACGCCATCTATGACATCGCGCACCACTGGGGCAAATCCCACGACCCCCAGACGGCGCTGGAATACTATCTCCTCGCCGCTCAGCACTCACAACAGAAGGGCGCCGCCCGCCAACAGGTGGTGCTGTATTACCGTCTGGCGCTCGACGCCCTCCGCCAGCTCCCTGCCGAAGCGATCTCGGCAGCGCGACAGTTTGAGCTTCGCAAATGCGTCCTGCAGCAGAGCTTCTTCTTCACGCTGCAATTTGACCAATTGGCGCAGGAAGTCGCCGAGATGGGCCGCTTCGTCCAAGACGATGCCGCGCGCCGCTGGGTGCACGTCTCCTTGCTGGCGCAGGTGAGCGCAGTGCAAGGCCGCAAAGCCGATCTGGAGCGCTACGCCCAACAAGTGCTGAACGAAGCCGATCCCCAGCGAGACCGAGAAGCGCTGGCGCGGGTCAAAGCCTATTTGGGGATGGTCGCCACTGAGCGCAGCTACAGCGAACGCATCGCCCTGTTAGACCAAGCGATCCAGAGCCTGCGACAGCAAATGCTGCACGAGAACGCCATCGGGTTAGTCAACATCCGCACCACGCTGCTGTGTTATCAGTGCCGTTTTGCCGAGGCCGAGGAGCGGATCGACGAAGCTGTGGAGTGGATGCACCGCACCCGTCAGCCGTTCCTAGACATCGTTGCGATTTTCTTGCGCTCTTTTGTCGCGAGCGAGCGGGGCGACTTTCCTGCCGTGCTCAAGATGCTCGCTCCGGTGCGTCAGATGTTGGAAGAAGAACCGCAGCGCGCCGAGCAGCTCAAAGAATACATGGGGCGCGCAGGGCAATCGCAGATTCACATCCTGGTCGCGCAAGCGCTGGCCATGACAGGGCAGCTCCAAACCGCGCTCAACTTGCTTGAGCCACTCCTTGAGCCCTCGCAACAAAACGAACAACGCTTTGAACGCGGCGCCGCCTTGCTGGTGCGCTGCAAGATCGCGCTCTTCGTCCAAGAAAACCCACAGCTCACGCTGACCTATCTGGAGCAGGGCTTTGCGCAGATGCGCGCCCGACCCGACCGCCTGGTGCTGACCTCGTTTCTCTTTTTAGAAGCGTGGGCGCACACCAACCTACAGCAATACGCTCCCGCGCAGGTGGCGCTGGAACAAGCACAGCAAACCGCCCACGACCTCGACGCTTTGCAGCTTCAGCTGATGCTGCGCTTCCTGGCGCTGCGGCTGCACTGGTTTCGGGAGCACGACAAGGCGCTGCTGGCAGAAGCGCGCGACGCGCTGGAAGAGTTTGTCGCGGCGGGACTGACGGGATATTACGAGCTTGCGTCTGAGGACATGAAGTCATGGAAGAACGTCCTCGCCGACACCTCCAGCAACTCATCCATCACGACGGGGCAGTCGGGGCTCTATCAACTGATGGACATCAACCGCCAAATCTCTAGCACCCTCGACCAAGAGCAGCTCTTCCCTCGCATCTTGGAAGGCGCCATGCGGCTCTCCGGCGCCGAGCAGGGCTACCTGTTTGTGTTCGATGAGCGCTGTGCTCTCGACGATTTTGGCAACGCAGACGTCCTCCGCGCCACGTGTGACACCGACGGCAAGCCGCTCCCGGCCAGCCAACAGCGCTTCGTGCCGCGTGTGCTGCAAACGGTGCTCGACACACGGCACACGTTCATTCTGCGAGACGCCCGCAACGAATATCGCTGGCGCGATGACGAGGTGATTCAGCAGCATCAACTTCGCTCGATCTTGGCCACGCCGATTGTGCTTCGGCAGCAAATCAAAGGCATTTTGTATCTGGACAATCGGCAAGCCTCGGCCCTGTTTACGCAGCAAGACCAAGAGCTGGTGGAGCTGTTCGCGGTGCAGGTCGCCGTCGCGCTCAACAACGCTCGCATGTATGAAGCCGAGCAGCACTCTCGCAAGCAACTGGAGAGCACGCTGCAAGTCTTTGAACGCTTCGTGCCTCGTCAGTTTACTCGCGATTTGGGCTCGGGTGAGGTTGAAGGGTTGCAGGCGGGGATGGCGAAGCAAGCGACCATGTCGATCTTGTTCTCTGACATTCGCTCGTTCACGTCGATTAGCGAGCAGCTCTCGCCTGAAGCGCTGTTTGCGATGCTCAACGAATATCTGCATCACATGGAAGTCCCGATTCGACGGCAGGGGGGCTTTGTGGATAAGTTCATCGGCGACGCCGTCATGGCGCTGTTTGAACGGGAACCCCTGTGCGCAGTGAATGCGGCCTTGGGCATGCAGCAGCAGCTACAGCTATACAACAGCCGCCGTGTGCAACGCGGAGAGAAGCCGCTGCAAGCAGGCATTGGCATCCACACCGGTGAGGTCACAAAAGGAGTCATCGGCTCTAGTGAGCGCTTTGACACCACCGTGATTGGCGACACCGTGAACACCGCCTCGCGGCTGGAATCGCTGACGAAGCTCTATGGTTGCAGTCTGTTGATCAGCGGTGAGACCCTCGCCGCGCTGCCTGCGGACAGCACCCTGCTGCAACGTCGTGTGGATGTGTTGCAGGTCAAAGGACGCAGCCAACCCACCGTGCTCATCGAGGTTTTTGAAGGCGATCTGCCGCAGTTGCGCATGCGCAAACAAGCGATGCTGTCCACGTTTGAGGACGCGTTTCAACTGTATCAAGCAGGACAGTGGACAGCAGCCCACCGAGCCTTTCGCGCCTATCACAACGACTTTCCTGAAGATCGCCTTGGGCTTGTGTTTTTGGAGCGCTGTACCCATTTTCTCGCGGATTCTCCCGTCGCGTGGGACGGGACCTATGCCATTGCGCACAAGTGACGCCTAGGACCCTTCATGATGAACCGAGACGGACGCTTTGAGAAAATCACCGCACAAGACGTGCGCAAGTTTGTGGAGATCGTCTTTCAACACACCGACGACCACTTCTACAACTTCTGCTTGATCGGCGACAACGTGCGCGCGTTGATGTCCGCGCCGTCTTCCACCGAGCTGAGTCTGGAGCACGTCAGCGCTTTTGAGACGAATTTGTCGAGTGGGTTCTGCGCTTGCAACCCACTCCCAGCCGAAGTCGTCGCCCGCGTGATCGCCTCTCCCATTTTGACCAAAAAGATTGACCTGCCTAAGTTTCAACAAGCGACCCATCGCGCCCTACTCCTGAACCCTTACCATCCCCGCAAAAAGTTTGTGTTGATCTATGGGCAGTTCAACGAAGACCTGATCACGTGGGCAGGAGAAGAAGACCAGCGCCGCTTTCCACCACAAATCATCCAACAAGAGATCGGCCCACACCTGCTGCGCGAGTATTACCAGCGCATGATGGAGCTGTGGGCTGTGTTTCACCTGTATGAGCGCTTTCGCGCTCTTTCGTCCAACTCTCGCTGAACAGAGGCTGCCCCATGATTGCTGCACCGCTGCACCCTGAAGAAGACCAGCGCCTTGAGACGCTCTTGAAATATGAAATCCTCGACTCTGCTTACGAGAGGGGCTTTGACGAGCTCACCACGCTGGCGGCCTACATCTGTGGCGCGCCGATCTCATTGGTGAGCCTGATTGATGCCGACCGTCAGTGGTTCAAAGCACACCATGGGCTCGATACTCGTGAGACGCCACGAGAGCAGTCGTTCTGCGCCCACGCGATTCACAGCCCAGAGCAAGTCATGGTCGTCGAAGACGCCATCACCGATGAACGCTTCCACGACAATCCGCTCGTCACCCACGAGCCCAGCATCCGGTTCTATGCCGGTGCACCGCTCATCGCCACAAACGGCATGCCCATGGGAACTTTGTGCGTCATTGACCGCCGCCCGCGCCGGCTCACGACCGAACAACACCAGGCGCTGCAAATGCTGAGTCGGCAGGTGGTCGATTTGCTCGAGCTGCGCATCGCACTGCGCCGCAAAGAAGAGCACGCCAAAGAGTTAGAGCGCCTCAACCGTGAGAAAGATCGCTTCATGTCCTTGATGTCTCACGACCTCAAAGGCCCCATCGGCGCGCTGCTGTTCAGTATGCAATTTGTGGAAAATCAAGTCACCGACGCCAAGCAGCGAGAGCTCTTCCGTGACATGACGCGCACCACGCAGAAAGTGTATGACCTCGCAGACAGTCTGCTGGCGTGGGCTCGCTTGCAGACCGGGAAAACTCGTGTCCGAGCGCGTCAATGCGACCTGCCGGCCCTCCTGCGAGAAGTCATCGGTCAGCTGTCTCACGTTGCACAGCAGAAGCACATCGAGTTGATTTCGCACTTTCCAGCCCATGCGGAAGCTTGGGCCGATCCCGACATGGTGCGCGCCATCCTACGGAACTTGAGCTCCAACGCGATCAAGTTCACGAAGAGCGGCGGGAGAGTCGAATATCGAGCTGCTCTCGCAGACAACACCCTCGAAATTCGCATCAGTGACACAGGAGTCGGCATGAGCGAGGAGGTTCGCCAAAAACTCTTCCGCATCGACGAGCTGTACACGGCGTGGGGCACAGACGGCGAAGAAGGGAATGGAATGGGGCTTGTCCTCTGCAAAGAGTTCGCAGAGCAGAACGGAGGAGAGCTTGGCTTGGAGAGCACACTTGGAGAGGGGACCACCGTTTGGGTTCGCCTGCCCATCAAAGCGCCTAACGCTTCCAGAGAGACCCCAACGGCTCGTTAACAAACAACGCTCTTGATGCGTTCCCGTCAGCTAGGCGCCAGGGCCCCCATGGCGGTCTACTATCTTCAAAATGTCTATGGGAAACCGGGAAACCACAAACGGGGAAACCGGAAAAACAAAATCGCGGTCTTCTCCGGCCCAATCAGGGCGAAAAACCTTTCGCCCCTATCGATCGCCCCTACCGACGGTTTTCGTCCCCAAGCCGG
>CBFIJD010000035.1:0-1407 GCA_965662845.1 uncultured bacterium
CCGCCGACGGCGGGTTCCTGGCGCACAATTGTCAGCTCGGTCAGCCGCGCCAAGCGGACAATCATCTCGCGGTGCGTCTCCAGCACCTCTGCGTGGTTGAGAGATTCCAGCGTCGCGGGGATTTGTCTGTCCATGCCGAGCCGCGCTTTCTCACGCAGCGAGCGAATCCGAGTAATGGCTTCCTTAACATAGCCGATGCGGGCGTTGCTCTCAGGGAAATGGTGCGCCGCGACGGGTGCGGGCCACTCGCTGCCGATCAACAGCTTCGGTTGTTGAAACTCGCGCCACAGCGCCTCGGTCACAAACGGCACAAAAGGGTGTAGCAGCCGCAGCATCGTCGTGAAGCTGTACGCTAGCACTTGATCGTCCAGCGGCGTGCGCTCAGGTTTCTTGTCCATCTCAAGGAACCAGTCACAGAACTCGCTCCAGAAGAAGTTCCGAAGCTGGTCGATGACATCCGAGAGGCGATATTGCTCTAGCAACCGCTGGGTGTCGGCGATGATCTCGTTGAGTTGGTGCAGCAGCCACTGCGAGATCTCTCCCTGCACCTGCTGCGGCGGGGTGATGGGGGTGTCTGGAGGGATATTGATCAAGATGTAGCGCCCGGCGTTCCACAGTTTATTCGCGAAGCGGCGACAGGCTTCCAGCTTTTCGGGATAGAGCCGCAGGTCTTGTCCAGGCCCCGTCCCGACCAGCAGCGCCAAGCGCAACGCGTCGGTTCCATATTCGGCGATGCTCTCCAGCGGGTCGATGCACGTCGCGGGGTCTGATTTCGACATCTTCTTGCCTTCTTTGGTGCGCACCAAGCCGTGCAAATACACGGTCTCAAACGGCACCTCGCGGATCATGTAGGTCGTCATCAAGATCATGCGCGCCACCCAGAAAAACAAGATGTCGTAGCCGGTCTCCATCACCTGCGTCGGGTGAAACTTCTGAAAATCTGGGCTCTGCTTCAGCACTTCGTCAAACGACAGCGAGAAGTCGGCGGCTTTGTCGGGATCAATCAGCGTACTCCATGTCCACAGCGCTGACGAAAACCAGGTGTCCAGCGTGTCCTCGTCCTGCTGCCAGCCGACGCCTTCGGGAGCCTGCACACCGACGAACAGCTCGCGCGCGTCTTCCGCGCCGCGATACCAGACGGGGACGCGGTGCCCCCACCAAATCTGCCGTGAGATGCACCAGTCGCGCAGGTTCTCGACCCAGTGAAAGTAGGTGTGGTTGAAGCGATCTGGCACAATCCGGATGTCGCCTTCACGCACAACGCGGATGAGGATCTCGCGCAAGCTGCGCCGCTCGCCTTTCCACTCTACGACGGGTTGGTTGACGTCGATGAACCACTGCTCGCGGATTTGTGGTTCAATCGCGCCGCCGCCCCGGCTGTTGAAGGCTTTGCTGTTGACATATTTT
>CBFIJD010000035.1:1505-3814 GCA_965662845.1 uncultured bacterium
CGGCCAGCTTCTCGACAATCAATGGGCGCGCTTTCTCGATCTCCATCCCGGCAAACTCGCCTGCGCCTTCGAGCAGCTTGCCCTCAAAGTCGATGATTTGTTCTTTGTCCAGACCGTGCCGTTCGGCGATCTCGAAGTCTGCGTGGTCGTGCCACGGAGTGATCGTCATCACGCCGGTTCCAAACGCGGGGTCCACCGCCTCGTCTTTGATGATCGTCGCTTCCACAGGCCCGTTGATCCATTCGCAGGTGAAGGTGTCGCCGTGCTGGTAGTGCGCGTAGCGCTCATCTGCAGGGTGCATCACGACGTATTTGTCACCGAATTTGGTCTCTGGGCGCACGGTTCCGATCTCAAACGGACCATATTTGAAGGTGTAGAACGGCGAGGCGACCTCACGGCGGTCGACCTCATCATCCGAGACATTGGTCTTCAGCTTTGGATCCCAGTTGACGATGCGGTGCCCGCGATAGATCAGCCCATCGTCATACATGCGGCGGAAGGTCTCGTTGACACAGCGGTTGAGCTGCTCGTCCATCGTGAAGCGATCCCGCGACCAGTCGCAGCTAGAGCCCATCGCCCGCACCTGATTTTTGATCGTGTCACGCGACGCGACCACATACTCGCGGATGCGCCGCAGCACCTCTTCGCGTCCAAGCTCACGGCGCGGGTCTTTGATCTGCTCCTCCCGCTGAATCTTCTGCAACACGACGTTCTCGGTCGCAATCGCGGCGTGATCGGTTCCTGGGACCCAGAGCGCTTCGTAGCCACTCATGCGGTGCCAGCGAATTAAGATGTCTTCAAGCGCCAACATCACGGCGTGTCCGACGTGGAGCTGTCCTGTGGCGTTCGGTGGGGGCATCGAGATCGTGAACGCGGGCTTCTGAGAGCTGGCATCGGCGCGGAACCAGCCGCCTTCTTCCCATTCGCGGTAGAGGTCGGCTTCAAAGGCTTGCGGATTGTACGTTTTGGCGAGTGAGGTCATGACGTGGCAGACTAGGTGAGGGTTAGCGATGGAAAAGATTGCTTCAGCAAGATTTCAGAGAAGGTGCTCAAGGCCGTAGTGCAGCTCGGTGAGCCCAACGACTTTGCGACACGCCAGGCAAACCCCCGGCATAAACGACTCTCGGTGCAGCGAGTCGTGACGCAAGGTGAGCGTCTCACCGGCGCCGCCGAAGATCACTTCTTGGTGCGCGATCAGCCCAGGCAAGCGAATCGAGTGCACGCGCACGCCTTGGATTTCGCTGCCACGCGCACCCGCAAAAAGCTCTTGTTCGGCGACTTTGAGGGGCGGGGCTTCTCGGCGAGCGTCGGCGATCAGCTGCGCGGTTTTGACAGCGGTCCCCGACGGCGCGTCGACTTTGCGGTCGTGGTGCAATTCGATGACCTCTACATGCGGCAGATACTTCGCGGCGTCTTGGGCGTATTTCATGAGCAGGACGGCGCCAATCGCAAAGTTAGGCGCGATCACCCCGCCGAGCTGCTTGCGTTGCGCCAAACTCTGCAATTCGGTGACTTGTGCCGCGACGAGGCCGCTGGTTCCGATCACGGGATGCGCTCCGGCCTCCAAGATGCGCTGGGTGTTCTCAAACGCGGCGGTGGCGATGGTGAAGTCCACGACGACCTGCGCTTGGCTGCTCGCGATCGAGGCCTCGAGGTCATCGCCAAGGTCGGTTGTCGCGACGAGTTCCAGCCCTTCGGCTTCGGTCACAGCCTTGACCGCTTCTTGTCCCATGCGCCCACGGGCGCCGTTGATCAATATGCGAATGGTTTCCATGAATTTGTGCGGTGAGAGTGCAAAAAGGCGAGGAAGGTATCACGATGCCGGGAGGAGGGCAATTTGGAAGAGAAAGACAGCGAGGCTGAGGCACCTCACAGAAGGAGGCACCTTGTGGGACAGGCTTACAGCAGCACGCGGCGAATGTCGCTGAGGTAGGTGCAGAGCGACGCGACAAAGCGAGCCGCCTCGGCGCCGTCAATGACGCGATGGTCGTAGGAGAGGTCAAGCGGCTGCATCAGGCGTGGCACGAACTCTTTGCCGTTCCAGATGGGCTGCATCCGTGAGCGCGTCAGCCCCAAAATCGCGACCTCTGGCGCGTTCACAATCGGCGTGAACGCCGTCCCGCCAATCCCACCGAGACTCGAGATCGTCATACACCCGCCTTGCATGTCTGCGGAGGACAACTTGCCGTCGCGGGCCTTGACGCTCAGGGCGCCGAGGTCGTTCGCCAAGGCATAGACGCTCTTCTGATCGACATCACGCACCACAGGCACGACCAAGCCATTGGGCGTATCGACCGCGACTCCGATGT
>CBFIJD010000035.1:3945-14695 GCA_965662845.1 uncultured bacterium
GCGGCTTCGTCTTTCAACGCTTTGCGGAAGGCTTCGAGGTCGGTGATGTCTGCCTCGTCGTGATGCGTCACCGCAGGCACATTCAGCCACACGCGGTGCAGGTTCTTACCCGTGAGCTTCTTGATCCGCGACAGCGCTTGCGTCTCAATCGGCCCAAACTTGCTGAAGTCCACCTCGGGCATCTGTGGAATGCCGCTTCCTGACGCCGTCGCAGGGGCTGCGGAAGCCACGCCCGCCTCAGCGGTTTGCACGGCTTGTTTGACATATCCCTGGACGTCGTCGCGGGTGATGCGCCCTTTGCGACCCGAGCCGCTGACCTTGCTCAGGTCTACGCCAAGCTCGCGGGCGAACTTGCGAATCGACGGGCTCGCGTGCGCTTTGCGGAACTCCGCTTCGTTGACGGGCGCCGCCGGAGTAGGCGCCGCCACAGCAAGAGCCGCGGCGGGCGCGGGCGCGGCGGGCCGCTCTGCCACTGGAGCCGGAGGTGGCGCGGCTGTTGGCGCGGGAGCCGGAGCGCTGCCTGCGGTCAACACTTTGGCTACGGCGCTGCCTTCAGAGACGCGGTCGCCGACCTTCACCAGCACTTCCTGGATGGTTCCGCCAAACGAGGCGGGGACCTCCATCGTCGCCTTGTCGCTCTCCAGCGTGATCAACGAGCTTTCGGCTTCGATCACGTCCCCCGCCTTGATGAAAATCTCAATGATCTCCACATCTTTGAAGTCACCAATGTCCGGAACCAACAAGTCCTGAACGCTGGGGACTGCCGCTGGCGCTGCTGTGACGGGCGCTGCTGCCGTCGGTGGGGAGGGGACCGGAGAGGGCGCTGACGTCCGCGCAGCGGGGGCTTCCGCGACAGGCGCAGCGCTTTCGCTCACTTCGAGTGTGAGGATGGCGCTGCCTTCAGAGACGCGGTCGCCGACGTTGACGAGCAGCTCGCTGACGGTGCCTGCTTGTGGCGATGGCACATCCATGGTGGCTTTGTCGCTCTCTAGTGTGAGGAGGGAGTCTTCTGGGGCGATCGCGTCGCCGACTTTCACCAACACTTCGATAATTTCTACGTCTTTGAAGTCGCCGATATCCGGCACGGTAATTTGCTGAATCGTTGCCATGCGAGACCTCCTTTAGGCGTAGAGTGGGTTCAATTTGTCGGCGTTGACGCCGTACTTTTGGATCGCCTCGGCGACCTTTTCGGGCTTCAACTCGCCATCGTCTGCCAATGCTTTGAGCGCAGCGACCACGATGTGGTAGCGGTCGACCTCGAAGTGGCTGCGTAGCGCTTTGCGGAGGTCGGAGCGTCCGAAGCCGTCGGTTCCGAGCGTGACGTAGCGGCGGGGGACGCAGGCGCGGATTTGATCCGCGAAGCGCTTGACGTAGTCGGTGGCGGCGATGACGGGGCCTTGGGTCTCGGCGAGGCAGCTCTCCACGTGGCTGCGGCGCGGTGTTTGGTCGGGGTGCAGGCGGTTCCAGCGCTCGACGTCCATGCAGTCGCGATAGAGCTCGTTGAAGCTTGGGCAACTCCACAGGTCAGACTGCACGTCCCACTCGGTGGCGAGCAAGTTGGCGGCGGCAATCACTTCATTGAAGATGGCGCCAGAGCCGAGCAACTGGACGCGCCGCTTGCCCTCGTCACCTTTGCGGAAGGGGTACATGCCTTTGAGGATGTTCTCGGCCTGACCTGTGGGCATGCTGGGGTGGTGATAGTTCTCGTTGAGCGTGGTGATGTAGAAGAAGACGTTCTCTTGCTTCTCGTTCATGCGGTAGATCCCGTTTTGGAAGATCACCGCGACTTCGTAGGCAAAGGTGGGATCGTACGAGACACAGTTTGGGATGTTGGCCGCGAGGATCTGGCTGTGCCCGTCTTCGTGCTGCAAGCCCTCGCCGTTGAGGGTGGTGCGCCCGGAAGTGCCGCCAATCAGAAACCCCCGCGCCTGCATGTCGCCCGCGGCCCACGCGAGGTCGCCGATGCGTTGGAAGCCAAACATGGAGTAGAAGATGTACACAGGGATCATCTGATAGCCGGTGGTGCTGTAGGTGGTCGCGGCGGCGATCCAGGAAGACATCGCGCCGGCTTCGTTAATGCCTTCTTCGAGGAGCTGCCCTTTCTGATCTTCGCGGTAGTACATCAGCTGATCGCGATCGACAGGCTCATACTTCTGCCCTTCATGCGCGTAGATGCCAATCTGGCGGAACATGCCCTCCATGCCGAAGGTGCGGGCTTCGTCAGGGACAATTGGGACAAGCCGTGGCCCGAGCGCTTTGTCGCGAGTGATCATCGTCATCGCTTGCACCAAGGCTTGGGTGGTAGACATCTCGCGTTCTCCTGTGTCTTGGAGCAGGCGCTCGAACATGCTCAACTCGGGGGCTTTCAAGTCGTCTCCGCGCACGCGACGCGTGGGCAAGTAGCCGCCGAGCTGCTGGCGTCGCTCGCGCA
The DNA here is from genome assembly GCA_965662845.1 of uncultured bacterium. Taxonomy (GTDB): domain Bacteria; phylum SAR324; class SAR324; order SAR324; family NAC60-12; genus JCVI-SCAAA005. The sequence continues at coordinate 6,377 of CBFIJD010000035.1, forward strand.
GATATTTCATCTCTTCGGAATTTTCGTCAGGGCGGAAGAGCTCCAGATTGTCTACTTGTTCGTCGGTTAAGGGCAGGTGGAAGCGGTCGCGGAACTTGTGCAGATCAACAGAGGACATTTTCTTCTGCTGGTGGGTGGGGTTGGCGGCTTCTCCTGATGCGCCCATGCCGAAGCCCTTGACGGTTTTGACGAGCAGCACCGTCGGTTGCCCCCTGTGATGCACCGCTGCGTGATAGCCGGCGTACACTTTGAAGAAGTCGTGGCCGCCGCGTTTCAGCTTCCAGATTTCATCGTCGGTCATGTTCGAGACCATGTTGAGCAGCTCTGGATATTTGCCGAAGAAGTGTGCGCGGGTGTAGGCGCCGCCTTTGTTTTTGAAGTTTTGGTACTCGCCATCGACCGCTTCTTCCATGCGCTTGCGGAGCAACCCTTTGGGGTCTTGCGCGAGCAATGGATCCCAGCTTCCGCCCCACAGCACTTTGATGACGTTCCAGCCTTCGCCACGGAAGGCGCCTTCCAACTCTTGTACGATCTTACCGTTGCCGCGCACCGGGCCGTCGAGGCGTTGCAGATTACAGTTGATCACGAAGATGAGGTTGTCGAGCTTCTCGCGAGAAGCGAGGCCAATCGCGCCGAGGGTCTCGGGCTCGTCGGTTTCGCCGTCGCCCAAGAACGCCCAGACCTTGCTTTGCTCGGTGTTCACGAGCCCGCGATTGTGGAGATATTTCAGGAAGCGGGCGTGATAGATCGCCATGATCGGGCCGAGCCCCATGGAGACGGTTGGGAACTGCCAGAACTCGGGCATCAGCCACGGGTGTGGATAAGAAGAGAGCCCTCTGCCGGCGGCTTCTTGGCGGAAGTTGAGGAGCTGCGCCTCGGTGAGGCGGCCTTCCAAGAACGCGCGCGAATAGACACCGGGCGCAGAGTGTCCTTGGAAGTAGATCATGTCGCCAAGGTGTCCGTTGTGTGGCGCATGCCAGAAGTGATTGAAGCCGACCTCATACAACAAGGCTGATGAGGCGTAGCTCGCGATGTGTCCGCCAAGTTCGGAACTCTCTTTGTTCGCCTTGAGCACCATCGCGATGGCGTTCCAGCGCACAATCGCTTGCAGATGCTCTTCGATGTCGGGGTTGCTCTCTGGGCGAGCTTCCAGCTCGGTGGGGATCGTGTTCTGGTAGGGGGTTGTCGCGGAGTAGGGGGTCTCGACTCCCGCGATTTGAGCTTGGTCAATCAAGCGTCGCAAGAGATACTGCGCCCGCTCACGGCCTTCATGAGCGATGATAGCTTCGAGCGCGTCTTGCCACTCTTGGGTTTCCTGCGGGTCGATGTCATGGACAGGTGCGTTCATGCTCACTCCTTAGTAAATGAATGAATAAAGCCAGCCAACCATGGGACCCTCCCCAGAACCCCGATTGGTCGAACGAGACTAGCGATAGGGTTTCAGAGAATCAAGCAAACACTAGAACAGGATCGCGACGCGAGTTGACCTGCCAAATTTGGGTTTGGTGGAGAGAAGTAGACCTCCCCAAGCCGCCAGGGTTGTGACGTTCGAGACCGCCTGCCCTTTGTCGTGCGGTCACAGGCGTAGAGCGTGGCGACGCTCTTGTGTTACCAGTTTGTATGGACGGCTTCTTGGCTGCCGAAAAATCTTTACAAGTCGCGCCACCCGACTATGGTTATGCGTTTTTTTCCCCCAATCTTTGTGAGTGCAACGCAACCAGCCATGATTCACTTCTCTTCGCTACCTTCGGCGGTTCAGTCGGTCTTCCGCGCTTTCCCCGGCCCGTTATTGGTGATCGAGTTAGAGCAGCAGCTCACGGTTTGGCTGAACCAAGCCGCTGAGAAGCTCTTACGAACTGATGTAGAAGAGTTTGCGCAAACGCCGGTGCAGAATTGGATCTTGTCGGATACGGATGCGCTGATTGTGCAGCTGGAAGAGTCGGCCAACGAGCATACGATGAAGCCGGCGTTGCTGCTGGACACAGAGGGAGAGATTCATCACTCGCTCATGCACGTCTCTCTCTGGGAGGGCGAACTCGACGATGGCGTCGCCAAATTTTTGTTGCTCAACTTCACAGACATTTCGGCGCAACAAGCGCGGCTCGACTCGCTCAACCAGACGATTGAAACTTATCAAGCGGCGCTGGGCGGCAGCAAAAACGGTCTGCTCGACTGGCACCTCGCCTCAGATAAGTTCGTCATTCCAGACGTGCTACTCAAGAAGCTTGGCTACGATCCCGAAGAGACACCGCTGCCTCCCAACGGGGAGACGTTTCGCAAACTGCTAGACGCCGAAGACCGTGAACGCGTGTGGCAGACCATTGAGACTTGTCTGGCGAACCGGCATCGACGATTTGAGGTGGAGTTTCGCTTTCGAAGACGCTCGGGGGGCTTCCTGTGGATGCTGATGCGTACGGTGCTGCTCATCTCTCCTGCTGGACATCCCTATCGCATGGTCGGGGCGTATACAGACATCACGGAGCTTAAGCTCACGCACGAACAAATTCGTCACCAAGAAGAAGTCTATCAACTCGCGCTCGCCGCCACGGGCAGCGGCGTCTGGGATTGGAAGCTGCTCAAGGAAGACTTCTTCACCCAAACGCACATGCCCGATCTAGGAGAGCAGAGCCCCCACACGGCAGGGAAAATCCGCAGTTTTATGCGGCAGCTGCACCCCGAAGATCGCCAAGGATTTTGGGAGCAAGTCCGCACCCACATCTTGCGCAAAGAGGACAGCTTTCCGCTAGAGTTCCGCATGTGCGGTCAAGACGAACAAGTCCGCTCCATGTTTGGCAACGCCGTCTTGACCTACACCGCAGATGGTCAACTTCTGCGGTTGCTGGGGTCTTACAACGACGTCACACGTCTCAAAGACGCCGAAGAATCCTATCGCCTCGCTTTAGAAGCTTCACAAGACGGCATTTGGGATTGGCATCTGCGCACCAACCGCATCTTCTTCTCCGAACGCTTCTTTCAGATGATGGGCTATGTGCGAGGAGAACTGCCAGAGAGCATAGAATCGCTGCGTACTCTACTCACTGAGGAAGACGCGCGACGTTTCTGGTCTCAAGTGGGTGAGTATCTCTGCCAAGAGGCCTCGGAGTTCCGAGCGGAGTTTCGCATGCGGCGCCCAGATCAGTCCTCCTGTTGGGTGCTCGCGCGCGGCATCGCGGTTTATGACGAACTCTCACTGCCGCAGCGTCTGGTGATGTCTTTTGCGGATGTCACGGAGCGCAAAGAGGCCTACGAACAGCTGCGAGACAGCGAACAGCGCTTCTTGGCCGCGTTTGATCAGGCGTACTACGGCATGCTGTTGCTGGACTGGGAACTCAACGTCGTCTTTGCGAATGAGGCGGTGCTCAATTTGTTGGGCTATGACTTTATCGACGATGGCCCATCGCCTCTGCTGAACAAAACGCTTGAGCAGCTCATTGAAGCGCAAGACTACCCGAGCTTCTTGCAATACTATCGACAGTTTCAACAGCGCCCAGACTCGCGCTGGCAACGAGAGCTGCGACTATATCGTCGAGACCGCTCGACAGTGTGGGCGCGGGTGAGTGTTTCCAGCGCCAAGAGCGAAGATCAGCCGATGTTTTTCGTGATGCACATCGAAGATTTGACCGAACAAGAACGCCTCTGCGCCTCGGCCTCTGACGCTCTTCCCCTGGAGGCGCTTGGAGAAACCGCCGCCATTTTGGCTCACGAGCTGACTCGTCCGCTGAGCTCTATTCGCATCAAAAGCGAACTCGCTGCCAATGCTCTCGCGCAGAGTGATGTCGCGAAAACCGAGCGCAAGCTCGATGAGATCACGGCCCGCGCGGAGCAGATGCACACAATGGTGCAGCACATGCGCGACTTCTCCCGACGACACATCAACAGCGCCCGTGAGGCGCACCATGTGGAACAACTGTTGCGCGAAGCGCTCAAAGATTTACAGCCGGACATCACCGCGCTGAACATTGAGCTGCGCCCTAAGCTCACCCAAGCGCTGCCGCCGGTCTTCTGCAACGCTTCGCAGATTCGCCGCGTCTTTCGGCACATCCTGCGCAATGCGGTGGAAGCCCTCGCGACGGTCACGGAGCGTATCTTGAAACTCGACACGCACGCTAGTCAGGACTGGGTCAACGTGGTGATTGAGGACACTGGCGGCGGGATTGAACCAGAGGTCAAGGAGCAGATGTTTGATGCTTTTTTTACCACAAAATCTGCAGGGGCTGGCTATGGAATGGGACTTGCGGTCACCCGCCGCATCTTGGATGAGCACGGCTGTAGCCTCGACGTTCGCACCAAAGTCGGAGAAGGCACTCGCTTCCACATCGCCTTCCCTGCTAGCTTTCAGCGGGGTGACACCGAAACCCGTTGATCTTTTCAGAAGCGTTGCAAGTGCCGAGGAACTGTGCAATGGTTGCGCTCCCTTCCGATTTTTCTTTCTTTTTGTGAGACACAATGGAGATAGATAAGCTAATCGAACTCGCGCAAGGTCTTGAAGTGCTGATCGTTGAAGATGAGGCTCCGCTTCGAGAATCGTTCCAGTATTTGCTACTGAACCTCTTCAATTCTGTAGACACGGCAGAAGATGGTCAGGACGCGCTCGAAAAGATTGAGCAAAAGAAATACGACATCATTCTCACAGATTTGAGTATGCCGCGCATGAGCGGGCTCCGCTTGGTTGACCGCATCCGCGAGCAATCGCAAAATCAGCATGTCATCGCCATCAGCGCGCACGACGACCCCGAATTTGTCGAAGCTCTCGCCCCGTTCAACGTGCAACTCCTCTCGAAACCACTCGAGATCGACAGACTCTTCCGCGCCTTGGAACCCATCTGCACACAAATTCGCGCAGAGCGTGGTTTGACATAAACGCTGATGCCACCCTACTTTCCCCACGACAGCGACATTGACCTAACAGAGATGGCGCGGTTGGCTGAAGGCCACCGCTTCCTCTTGGTCGAAGACGAGCCGCTGCTGCAAAATCTGTTTGCCCAGTCGCTGTCCACTTTTTTTGAAGTCACACAAGCCGCCGACGGCCAAGCTGCTTGGGAACTTTACGAAGCTGAAAACTTCTCATTTGTCCTCACCGACCTGCACATGCCGCGCATGAGCGGGCTGACCCTAGCCCACAAAATCCGCGCCCAGAGCCCAGAGCAAGTCATCCTCGCGATGAGTATTATCACAGATGAAGACATCCTCGCTCACTTGCATCGTGATCGCGTCTTGTTCTTGCCGAAGCCACTCAACCTCGCCCAGTTGCTCCGCCTTCTCTTTCCCATCTGCCAGCGCCTCAACCGCGAAAAGTAAGCTTCTCTAAACTTAGGCTGCCAACAGCCGACGGACTTGCAGCAGCACATTGCTCCCCGTAACGCATTCGCGCAGGGCGATCTGCTTCTGCCGACAAAACGCCTGAATCTCACGCTCGTGGCGCTGAAAGTTCTCCACGTAGAGGCGCCAGTCCACCTCCTGCATTTGGCGCTGTGTGCGCGGCCCTTCCAATTGCAGTAGGTGTTCTGGGGTCCCTGTCGCGTCGACTTCTACGGGGTCGAGCACCCGCAGCGCCACGGCTTCGCGCCCTGCCATGCGGACGCCCTCGAGCCACGGTTGCCACTCTGCGCTTGGAACCAACAAATCCGAGATGAGATAGACGTGATCAAACGCAAGCGGCTGCAGCAGCGGCAAACGCGCCTCTTCGGGTTGCAAGGAGGCGTTTTCTAGACGCTGTAAGGCATGAAAAAACGCCCGACGCGACGAGCGTGGCCGCCCGACGTTTCCGCCATCGAGCACCTGAAACTGAAAGCGGTCGCCCTGGCGCTGCAAAGTGAACAGCAGCCCAAAGGCCAACAGCTGTGCTGCGCGAAGTTTGCTCATCTCGGCGCGTTCGGAGTGAACCTGCATCGACGCCGACGCATCCAAGAGGACGAGCGCTGTCGCGGGGCTGTGTGTGTCTCGTTGCTTGACGTAATGTCGTTCGGTCCGCGCCAGCAGTTTCCAGTCAATCTCACGCGGGTCATCTCCTGGGCGATATTCGCGATACCCCGCGAACTCAAGGCTGCGTCCGCGTTGTCGGTGCTCGTGTTTCCCCATCATCGGCGAAACGCGGCTCGGCTTGAGCAGCAGCTCGAGCTGTTTGAGCTGAGCGAGTAGATGTGCGTCCATGAATCCTCCGGTTGAGCAAAAGCCTGATACTCTACGCCAGATGTGACGCAAACGCGACAACGCATCGCTTGATCTTCTTCGCGAAGCTTTGCTAGATTTTCGCGTTTTGCGCTCATTTTTCTTGGTTGCTCCTATGTCACAGATTCAGATTGCTTGCTCTACACCGGCGGATGACGTCGAATTCTTGGCGCTGAATGAGGCGTCGGTACCGCACGTCAACTCGATCTCGCCGGAGAAGCTAAAGTCTCTGCGAGAACAATCCGTCTTCACTGGAGTCGCGCGCGACGCAGCGGGGCGTTTCGCAGGTTTCTTGCTGGTCTTGGATCAAGATGCGGAGTATGAGAGCTTGAATTTCCAGTGGTTCAAGGCTCGGTATGAGCGCTTTGTGTATGTCGACCGCGTCGCGGTCGGGGAGCGCTTCCGCCGCGCAGGGGTCGGAAGACAACTATACGCTGCGCTGGAGCCTGTGGTCGCTGGACGCTTCCCCTGGCTCGCGTGTGAAGTGAATCTCAGCCCCCCGAATCCCGCCTCGTTGGCGTTTCACCACGGCCTCGGCTTTGCGGAGGTCGGGCAACAAGACACGGAAAATGGAGCGAAGCGAGTCTCGTTGATGACACGCCCGCTCGCCGTTTAACCCAGCAGCGTCTCACGCGACTCGGAGAGCACAAGATGCCCCAAACGATCCTCGTCACCGGAACCAACCGAGGTCTCGGCCTCGAATTTGTAAAGCAGCTCCTCTGCCGTGGCGACCACGTCTTCGCAACCTGCCGCAAGCCAGCGCACGCTCCAGAGCTGCAGCAACTTGCGCAGACCTTTTCCAACCTGCGCGTGTTGCCCCTTGACGTCGCAGACACGGACACGTTCACGGCGTTCGCGGAGTCGTTGCCAGACCAGCCGCTGGACGTTTTCATCAACAACGCGGGCGTCTATGGCCCCAAAGGGCTGCGCTGGGGGAGCGTGCAACGAGAAGACTGGATGCAGACGCTGCTGGTGAACACCGTCGCTCCCCTCTTGCTCACTCAAGCGCTTGTCGGCACGTTCCGCGCAGACGGCCCAAAGAAGCTGGTGTATCTCAGCTCCAAGGTCGGCTCGATTGCTGAAAATGACAGCGGCGGGGGCTACATCTATCGCAGCTCCAAAACCGCGCTGAACCAAGTCATCAAAAGCCTCTCGCTAGATCTCGCGGGACAAGGCTTCAAGGCGCTCGCGCTGCATCCAGGGTGGGTGCTGACGGACATGGGCGGCCCAAACGCGCTCATCGAGCCTCACACCAGCGTGGAGGGGATGCTACGTGTGATCGACAACCTGACTCCCGAGCAATCGGGAAGCTTTCTCAACTACGACGGCAGCCCGATTCCGTGGTAAGCCGCCCACTTCGCCTGAACGTCTCTGAAGGAAAAAGAAAATGAGTTCGTCTCCTGTGGTTCATCGCAATGACTTTGACCAAGTGATGGTTCCCAATTATGCCCCAATGGGCTTTGTTCCTGTGCGAGGCGAGGGCGTCCGCGTGTGGGATCAGGAAGGCAAAGAGCGCTTAGACTTTACTGGGGGGATCGCGGTCACTTCGCTCGGACATTGCCACCCCGCGCTGGTGAGAGCCCTCACTGAGCAAGCAAAGCAGCTCTGGCACGTCTCGAACATCTACACGAACGAACCCGCGCTGCGCCTCGCGAAAAAGCTCTGTGAGGCGACGTTTGCCGAGCGCGTGTTCTTTGCCAACTCGGGCGCCGAAGCCAACGAAGCCTGCTTCAAGCTCGCGCGACGCTACGCGCACAACACGGCAGGGCCCCACAAGCATGAGATCATCGCGGCAACGAACAGCTTCCATGGTCGCACGCTGTTCACGGTGAACGTCGGCGGACAGTCGAAATACGCCGAGGGCTTTGGCCCCAAAATCGACGGCATCACCCACGTGCCTTTCAACGATCTAGACGCCTTGGCTTCGGCTGCTTCTGACAAAACCTGCGCGATTGTGCTTGAGCCCGTACAAGGTGAAGGGGGGGTGACTCCCGCAACTCAAGAATATTTGCAAGGCGCGCGGGCGCTCTGTGACCAACACAGCGCGCTGTTGGTCTTTGACGAGGTGCAGTGTGGCATGGGGCGCTCCGGTCACCTGTACGCTTATCAGCACTATGGCGTAACCCCCGACATCCTCTCGACTGCCAAGAG
>CBFIJD010000035.1:14725-30175 GCA_965662845.1 uncultured bacterium
GTTCACCACCGCGAAGATCGCCGAACACCTCGCCGTTGGAACCCATGGCACGACCTACGGCGGGAACCCACTCGCCTGTGCCGTCGGAGAAGCTGTGTTCGACGTCGTGAATGCTCCCGCGACCCTGCAGGGAGTTCGAGAACGAGCCTCATACATGCGCTCTCGCTTAGAAGCGGTCAGCAACCAATCTGGGATCTTCGCCGGTGTGCGTGGACTAGGACTGCTGCAGGGCTGCGTCATGAGCGAAGAGTGGCGAGGGCGGGCAGCTGAGGTCATGCGCGCGGCTCACGAGGAGGGGCTGATGATCTTGGTTGCAGGGCCCGATGTCGTCCGATTTGCGCCGAGCCTCGTGATTGACTTTGACGACCTCAGCGAAGGGCTGGACCGCTTTGAGCGCGTCGTCGCGAACTTGATCGGCTGAACGCTTTTTTGTCCGTCATAAAGCTTGCCCAGCGCCTAAATTTCTGAGACGCTGTGGGCCTGACCATCTACTGCATTGCTTCGTTAGGGGTGGGGAGCGCTTCTGAGTTCCCCTGAGAAATACCCTTGGAACCTGATCCGGCTCGTACCGGCGTAGGGAAACGAAAGTCTTCACCCCCTCACTTTCTCTCCCAGCATTTCCCCCTCTCGTAGCGACTGTCAGTTGATTTTTCCGCCACTCTCTTCTGCGGAGACAACATGCACAACGCATCGCTGCTCGACTCGCTCGCCGAGTCTCTCTCTCAAGTCCGACGACAGTCTCCTTTAGTGCACAACATCACAAACTACGTGGTGATGAACAATACGGCGAACGCGCTGCTCGCGGTGGGCGCCTCTCCCGTGATGGCTCATGCGCTGCCGGAAGTCCCCGAAATGACGCGCCTCTCCGGAGCGTTGGTGCTCAATATTGGGACGCTTAATGACGAGTGGATCGCGGCGATGAGCGCGGCGTTAGAGACGGCAAAGGCCGCCACAAAGCCTGTCGTCCTTGACCCTGTCGGCGCGGGCGCGACCAGCTACCGCACTGAGCAGGTGCAGCGCCTACTCGCCATCCACCCACCGACGCTCTTGCGTGGCAATGCCTCTGAGGTGATGGCATTGGTCGATGCCCATCGGTTGACCAAAGGCGTCGATAGTCAAGACGCTTCGGAGGCCGCCCTCGCAGCCGCGCAAGCTCTGCACGCCCAATACGGCTGTGTGGTGTGCATCAGCGGCAATCCAGACCTGATCGTTGGCGGCGAGAACTTGCTCAAGGTTTTCAACGGACACCCGCTCATGACCAGAGTCACCGGGCTGGGCTGCACCGCTTCCGCGCTCTGTGGGGCCTTCCTCGCTGTGACCGCAGAGCCGACCATCGCGGTAGCCGCAGCCATGGCAGCGCTCGGCCTCGCGGGCGAACGCGCAGAGGCACAAGCGCAAGGGCCGGGCTCTCTGCAGCTGCACCTGTTGGATCAGCTGTACCAGCTCACGCCTGACGATGTGCGCACCCACGGCCGCGTTGTGGCGATATGAAGGGGCTCTATCTCGTGACCGACCGTGCTCAGCTGGGGGCTGGTCTCCCGCTGATCGACGTGGTCGAGCAAGCGATCGCAGGCGGTGTTCGTTGCGTGCAGCTCCGTGAGAAGTCCGCCTCAACGCGTGAAATGTTGCAGCTTGGACAGGCGCTCTTGGAGCGGTTGCGACCACGAGGCATTCCACTGCTCATCAACGACCGCGTGGATGTGGCGTTGGCGATTGGCGCAGACGGCGTCCACTTGGGGCAGACCGACATGCCGTACCTTGACGCCAGGCGTCTGTTAGGAGAGCAAGCGATCATCGGAGTGTCTGTCGAGACGCTGCCACACGTCACCGAAGCCAACGCTTGGGATGTTCAATATCTTGGCGTGAGCGGCATTTTCCCAACGCCCACAAAGCCCGAGCTGCAAGCACACTGGGGACTGGAGGGTCTCGCTCAGGTGCGAAAACAGACCCGCCATCCACTCGTCGCGATTGGCGGCATCCACGCACAGAACGCGGCGGCGGTGCGGGCACACGGCGCGGACGCCATTGCGCTGGTGTCGGCAATCTGCGCTGCCGCTGATCCCCAACAAGCGGCGCAACAACTACAACAAGCTTTTGCGGAGGGCGCATGAAGCAATATCGACGAACCCTGACGATCGCTGGCTCAGACAGCGGGGGCGGCGCAGGGATTCAAGCGGATTTGAAGACGTTCTCAGCGCTGGGATGCTACGGCATGTCGGTGCTCACAGCGCTCACAGCGCAGAACACGACCGCCGTCACGGCTATTCATGCGGTGCCGCCTGAGTTCATCGCAGCGCAGCTGGACGCCGTGCTGAGCGACCTTGGCGTTGACGCCGTCAAAGTCGGCATGCTGCACAGCCCAGAGGTCATTCAGGTGGTCGCCGAGAAGCTACGCGAGTTCTCCGTCACCCAGCTAGTGGTCGATCCTGTGATGGTCGCCAAAAGTGGCGATCGCCTGTTGCAGGCAGAGGCGGTCGCTGCGCTACGCTCGGAGCTGTTGCCCTTAGCGCAGGTCGTCACTCCGAATTTGCCGGAAGCCGCCGTTTTGCTCGGAGTTGATGTGTTGCCCCCCATGCGCGCAACGGCGGCGCAGCTGCTCAGCGTCACGAGAGCGCAAGCCGTCTTGCTCAAAGGTGGCCACGACGCAGGAGACGTCAGCACGGATTGGCTCTTCCCAGCCGAGGGGGTTCCGCAGTCTTACGCCGCCGCGCGCGTCGTGACGCAGAATGATCACGGCACAGGGTGCACGCTCTCGGCAGCCATCGCAGCAAGGCTGGCTCAAGGAGACACGCTCCCCGCAGCGGTCGCCCACGCGAAAGACTTTTTAACGAAAGCGCTGACCACAGGCGCACAGTATCAGCTAGGGCGCGGCCACGGGCCAGTCCATCATTTTCACGCATTCTGGTAAGAGGAGGACACATGCAACTCAACGAACAGTTGGTGTTGGTCAGCGGCGGTGGCCGCGGCTTGGGAAGTGCGATCGTGCGAGCGTTTGCCAGAGAAGGCGCACAGGTGGCGATCAATTATCATCACAGCGAAGCTGCGGCCCACACGCTCGCTGCCGAGTTGGGTGAGGGCGTCGCCGCGTTCAGAGCTGACGTCAGTCAACGAGCAGAGGTGGAGCAATTGGTTGCCGCCATTTCCCAGCGTTTTGGCAAGGCGCCCGAAGTGATCGTCCACAACGCCCTCGCGGCGTACCAGTTCAACGGTGATGGACGAGACAGCGCCGAAGACATCACGTGGTCGGCGTTCGAGCGACAGCTGGCGGTTACACTGCAAGGTGGGATACATCTGATGCAGACGGCATTCCCTGCGATGCGTGAGCGAGGCTATGGGCGAGTTGTGCATGTCGGCACGAACTTGTTCCAAAATCCCGTCGTGCCCTATCACGACTACACGGCTGCCAAAGCGGCGCTACTGTCGCTGACGCGCACGTTCTCCAAAGATTTTGGCCCGCACGGCATCACCGTGAATATGGTCTCGGGAGGCTTGCTGCGCACCACGGACGCGAGCGCAGCGACGCCAGCAGCCGTGTTTGAGCTGATCGCTGGGCAGACGCCTCTGCGGAGCGTGACGACCCCCGCAGAGTTTGCCGACGCTGTGTTGTTCTTCGCTTCCCCGTGGAGCCGCGCGATTACCGGTCAAAACTTGGTAGTGGATGGAGGGCTCGTATGCGACTGAGCGCAGTCTCTGCCGAACTGCAGGCAGTCATCCAACAGAGCCCGCTGAGAGTGCACCCAGAGCGCTACGCGGTTGCTCAAGTCGTGGAATGTCGCGATGCGGCACCGCACTTTCTGGTGTCGCACGAGACGGACGAGGTCACGGTGATCACCACAGAGGCTCAATTTCCCCAACTGCAGACCGTTCGGCAGGTGGAGAAGTGGTTCCGCTTGCTGGAGTTTCGCGTTGCAGTCCCCTTCCAATCGCCTGGGTTCCTCGCGGCGATCGCGCAGGCTCTTGCGGCGCAAGGGCTGAATATTCTGCTCTATTCAACTTTCTCGAAGGACTGGGCGTTGCTGCACGAAGCCGAGCTGGAGAGAGGAATCGCGGCGCTGAAAGCTCTGGGGTTTCCGATGTCAGCCTGAGTTGGACGTAGCGCACACGGATTCCCAAGGGCGAGCACCCCAGAATCTCTGCGCTACACAGGGGGCGTCGAGGAATTAGGTGAAAAGCATTCCGTTTTCAGTTGAGAGGCTATCGTTCTGCTGTTGCTGCTCATCCTCCTGTCTTTGGAACAAAATTTTCCTTTTCTATCGTTTAGCGATTGAACATTTGGCGCAGCACTTGCCTGAGGCCTGCACAAAAACGGAGGAAATCTTGTTGAAAGAGATCTGACAAGGAGAGTTTTCCAGCGTATTGCAGCGAGCGTCTTTAGAAGTGAAAGAGAGTTTGACGAAATTAAACGGGAGAGGAATCGGAAGAAATTTTTTCGCAGAAAAAGTGCTTCCTCTGGTTTCTTGACTGCTCGCTGAAGTTGTCGCTATTCTGAGAGATGGCATCAAACACAAAACATCGCTGTGCGTAAGTAATGAATTTTAAGGAAAATAGAACATTAAAATAGGAGAGTTATGTCTATCTTAACCGATCCTAAAGAGGTCTTTTACCCGGAAAGTGATGGAAAGCCGATGGCCGAAACGGATTTGCATAGAGACTTACTGTTACTGATGGTCAGTCTGTTAAAGACTGCGTTTCCGGAGGCTTATGCTTCGGGCAATATCTGTTTGTATTACGAAGAAGGCAATCCCAAAAAAATGATCTCTCCAGATTCACTGCTGTGTTTATCGCAACGACCACACCAAAAACGAGTGTATAAAGCATGGGAAGAGAATCATCAGCTTGATCTGGTGATTGAGTTTAGCTCGTTTGGCACCAAGCGCGTAGATCATCATCAAAAGAAAAAGATTTACGCAGACATTCTGCAAGTCCCTTGGTATGTCATTTTTGATCCTCATGGGTTGTATTTAAACGTCTTTCGTTTGACTTCACAAGGATATGTGCAACAGGAGGCTGAAGCAGAAGGATTGTTTAGGTTGGATAATTTGGGAATTTCGATTGGTGTCGATACCAAAAGTCAGCTTCGTCTCTTTGATCGAGGAGGAAAACTGATTCCAACTTCATCAGAAAAAGCGGAGCAAGAACGAGAAAAAGCGGAGCAAGAACGAGAAAAAGCGGAGCAAGAACGAGAAAAAGCGAAGAGCGCTTTGCAACAAGCGGAGCAAGAACGAGAAAAAGCCGAGCAAGAACATCTCCGAGCTGAAAACGCAGAGCAAAAGCTTGCACAATTAACCCAAAAACTACGAGAACTTGGGATCTCCGTTGAATAAGAGTTGAGTAACTTGCAATCGGATTTCAAAGAATGCTTCTTGATCCACGAAGAATCTTTGTGCTGTCGGCTGTTTGTGAGCTGGAGGCCGACTTACAACAGATTGTTGAGAAGAGCGGAAGAGCAATGGTCGCCAATTGTGACTATCGTGCAATTTTAAGTTGAGGGACTAGATTACACATAAGCAACGACTCCTGAGCAATTCATTGAAGAATATTTGGGCTTATGAGCAGCTTCGCCTTCCTCCCGCCGACCTTCAAAGTCATCCAAGAGGCTGCCGCTCAAGCCGAAGCTCACCTGCAAGGCGATCCACGAGCCGCTTGCTTCTACTCACGGTTTGCGCTGGAGCGAGCTGTTCACTGGCTCTACCGGCATGATCCGTCTTTGAGTCTGCAAAGTGGGAAATCAAGCCGTCCACCGCCAACGCTCAGTCCAACCTTATGACGCGCTTCGGGTCGTCAAAGAGCTGCATCATCTGTGTTATTGGCTGGTCAGAACCTATGCGCCGGACGCCTCACGCGAAGGCGCCGCGTGGAGAGATGAGCGAGTTCCAGCAGCTCTGAGTCAACAGGAGGTTGTTCCACGCAAAGACCTCGAAGCCTTGGAGAAGCAACTCGCCGAACAGAACGATAAGTATACCTTGTCCAAAGAGAGGTTGAGGAATTGGGTGAAAAGCATTCCGTTTTAAGCTGAGGGACTATATAACAAGTACCTCAAAATATTTGCAGCACAGCCGTGCGGCTCACTTTAGCGTCGATGGCGCTCTCCTTTTAGGTTAAACATTGGATTTAAAGGACAAAGAATAGAGACATAATGCAGAAAAGACTCATAAGCCTGTTCTCTGGAGCAGGCGGCATGGACATAGGTTTTCATGCAGCAGGCTTCAGTACTGCAGTAGCAGTAGAACAAGACTCTTCTTGTTGTAATACTCTACGACTCAATATGCCAAACACACCGGTTATTGAAGGTGACATCACATCAATAACAACACAGACTATTTTGGACGCTGCGAAGTCTAAACCACTTGAAATCGACTTGGTAATTGGCGGCCCGCCTTGCCAAAGTTTCAGTTTAGCAGGAAAGCGAATGGGCATGAATGACCCCAGAGGGCTTTTGGTTCTTGAGTTCCTGCGTGTAATAAGAGAGGCACTGCCGAAATGCTTTGTTATGGAAAATGTCAAAGGCATGATCAACTGGTCTAATGGAAAAGCTCTTGAGGCTATAATGACAGAAGCTTCCCAACCCATCACATACGCTGAAAAAGAATACAAATATAACGTTTCATACCATGTTCTGAATGCTGCTGACTTTGGCGTTCCACAATTCAGAGAGAGGGTGTTTGTGGTAGGCAATCGAATGGGCAAGAGTTTCCAATTTCCTAACCCCACTCATAGACCTGCCGCCCAAGCAGAACAAGCAGACCTTTTCGGAAGCCAACTCACACCTTACAAGACGGTTCAAGATGCAATTGGAGGCTTACCCTCAGCAACCCCCCCATCTGCAATGGCGCTTCGGGTTTCGCAGACTATACGAGACAGGATAAAAACTCATGGATATTAAAAATCACGAGCAAACTGCTCATGCCCCTTCAACTCTAGAAAAAATACGAAAGGTGAAACAGGGCAACAAGCTGTCAGAACAGACAAGAACATTTGGCTCAACGTATAGAAGGCTAGATCCGAATAAACCGTCGCCTACAGTCACCCGTAGCGGTTATCGCGATTTTATTCATCCCTCTGAAGATCGGATGCTAACAGTTCGTGAACTAGCCTGCTTGCAAACATTTCCACTTGATTGGGAATTCACGGGCACACGACTTGATTCGTACAGTAGTAAAAGAAAAGTTACTATGACTCAGTTCGGCCAAGTGGGAAATGCTGTGCCTCCATTACTTGCTAAAGCAGTTGCTGAGGAAGTTAGCAGGCAATTACTGGAAGATACGGATGAAAAATAACAAATTCGTCAACAGTTCACATGATCTTGTCACAACAAGAGATGCCCGTAGAAGCGGATTTCTGGAATACGCCCTTCGCCGCAACAAGGAATCCATTCCCTTTATTGACAAGGCAAAGGCTCTAAAAGTGTGCTTGCTGAAAAACACAAAATGCGCCGAGGACATTCTCACACTCAACAATATTCGAGAAACACTTATTGAGGCAGCAGGTGTGTCAGTAAAAGCAAAGGCATACCTTGATGATAATGATAAGAGTGAGATCCTCGCAAGTTTCATCAAAGAAGTACTTGCTCCTTGCGGGAACAAATATGTCGATGAAATCGTCTACCGGTATTTGCTGACGCTTGGAGATGCCCTTGGTGGAAAAATGCGAAATATAGTTGGGTCTATTGCAGAAGAGAAATTTGTTAGGTTTGTGGTTGCTCAATTGCAGGTACACGATATTGATTTCGAGTTATTTCCAAAACGATCGGAGTGGATTTCCAGCAAGGACTATCTAGCTGAAATGGCTGCACACACAAAGGCTCTCAGGTGGAGACACAACGCTTCCTATAGATCTCTTATCTTCAACATCAACGTTCCACAGGTCAAAAAGAACATAGATATCGTATTACTCAACAACAAAATCGACGGGGTAACAGCATCCAGTTTGACCAGTATTCTTGGCAACAAAAGCAGCTATCTAGCTATCGGTGAGCTGAAAGGTGGAATTGACCCAGCTGGAGCAGATGAGCATTGGAAGACCGCAAATACCGCCCTCGGTAGAGTTAGAGACTCATTTGATAACCAGCTCGACTTGCTATTCATTGGAGCAGCAATCGAAGAGGATATGTCGAAAGAGATTTACGAACAATGCAAGAATGGAGAACTGGACAACGCAGCAAACCTTACGGCTGACGACCAGTTGTCATCACTATGTGAATGGCTAATAGAAAAATAGCCCAACAATTGCTTCCAGCGGACACGCTAATGCGCCGCTGAAGTACGGCGTTGTGCTTACTTGTCTGCGCTTCAGGAGAACGAGTTTTGGCAAGACATCACGCTGGAACAACTCGAAGAGCTACGGCTGCGTGTGCGCGAGTTGGTGGGGTTTCTGGACAAAAAGAAGCGCAAGATCATCTACACCGACTTCCAAGATGAGGTCGTAGGAGTCAGTGAACCTCAGCCTGTCTACGTCCCCAAGATGACCGGCGCGCAGTATGAGAAGAAGGTCAAAGAGTTCCTCAAGAACCATCAAGACCACTTGGTGATCCATCGACTGCGGACCAACAAACCCCTGACGGAGACAGACCTCAAAGGCTTGGAGCAAACCTTGATTGAGATGGGGGCTGGTGAGGGTGAGGTGTTGCTCTCTGGGCTGCTGGAACGCAGCGGCGCGCCCTCGCTGATCCACTTTGTGCGCAGTCTGGTCGGGATGGACCGCGCGACGGCACAAGGTGTCTTCAGCCAATTCCTGAACAACCACCACCTCAACTCGGCTCAGATGCGCTTTGTGGAGATGGTCATCGAACAACTGACCGCACGGGGTGTGATGGAAGCCTCTGCGCTATATGACCCACCGTTCAGTGGCATCCATGCGGGCGGCCCAGATGAGCTGTTTGCTGGCAAACAGAATGTCATAGAGGGGATCTTTGCCGTGCTGCAAGAGTTTGATCTGGAGCAGACAGCGCGGCTGGGGTGAGCGCACCGAGCGCCCCCACACTCAGACAACTCAGACAAAAGCCCACCAATTCTTTGGATCTTTGCCTCCAAGCCTGTGAAGAGGAGGGCATCGCACCTTATCCTGAAAAGTCGCGATTTCTATCGCTAAAGCTCTGACTTTCTGAGACAACCTGAAAACACAGAAGGCTATGAACGGGTTACAGTGCCGCTACACGGGGCGCGTCCAAGGAGTTGGGTTTCGTCCCACCGTTTGGAAACTCGCGACCGAGCTAGGCTTGCGCGGGCAGGTCTACAATGACCGCCGCGGGGCCGTCGTCGAAGTGTGGGGTGACAGTGTCACGTTACAGTCCTTTCAGCGGCGCTTGCCCCAAGAGCTGCCGCCCATCGCACGCCTTGACACTTGTGCAGTGACCCCGCTGAGCGGTGCAGAGCCGGCTGGTTTCTCGATCCATAAGAGCGCAGAAGAGGGGACGCCCTTTCAGGTTTTGCCAGACTTAGCGACCTGCGACGCCTGCCTGGAAGAGAGCGCCTCGCCGTGGTGTGAGCGCTACCGCTATCCGCTAACAAATTGTACGCACTGCGGGCCACGCTACTCCATTATGCAGGGCTTGCCTTACGATCGCTCCAACACGAGCCTGCGAGACTTCCCGCTGTGTGCGTCCTGCGCACAAGAGTTTGCAAATCCAGCGGATCGCCGCTTTCATGCGCAACCGATCGCCTGTCATCGCTGCGGCCCCAGAACCATCTTGGAGCGGATGGATGGACGCGCCTTGGCGCTGGACGCGGTCCCCCAGCTCGACGACATCGACGCTGCGGCAAACTTGCTGACTCAAGGCGCGCTCGTCGCGATTCAGGGAATTGGTGGGTTCCACCTCGCCTGTGACGCGACCAGCGCCGACGCCGTGCAGCGGCTGCGAGAACGCAAACACCGAGCAGCGAAGCCCTTCGCCTTGATGGGCAGAGACCGCGCGATGATCGAGCAGTGGTGTCACGTCAGTGAAGCTGAGTGGGAACAGCTCTGCAGCCCCGTCGCGCCGATCGTGCTGCTGCGTCAACGCGAGGACGCTCCGCAGCCATTGCCGCCGTCTGTCGCGCCCGATCAAAACCGACTGGGGTGGATGGTGCCGTACACACCGCTGCATCACCTGCTGTTCCGCTGCTTGCGACGACCTTTGGTGATGACCTCCGGCAACCGCTCCAACGAACCGCAGTGCAGCACGCTTGAGGAAGCCCGCGCCCGACTGGGGCACATCGCGGACTGGCTGCTCTGGAACGAGCGCCCGATTGTGAACCGCGTCGATGACTCGGTCGTGCGTGTCGAAGGTGCGACCGTGCGCACGCTGCGCCGCGCCCGTGGATTGGCTCCCGAACCGCTGCGCCTCCCCGCCGGTTTTGAAGAGGCGCCGTCAGTGTGGGCGATGGGGGCTTCGCTGAAGAACACGTTCTGTCGGATTGTTGAAGGACACGCGCTCCTCTCTCCGCACATTGGCGACCTGCATGAAGCCCGCGCCATCGAAGACTTTGAGCACAGCCTGACGCTCTTCGAGCGCCTGTATCCGCACCCAACGGCGCTCATCGCGACGGACTTGCACCCAGATTATCCCAGCACCCGCATAGGGGAGGCGTGGGCGCAGGAGCGAGCGTTGCCGCTGCTACGCGTCCAACATCACCACGCCCATCTGGCTGCCTGCCTCGCGGAGCACGACGTCCCGCTAGACACACCGCCTGTGCTGGGCATCCTCCTCGACGGTCTCGGTCTGGGTTCCAACGGGGAGCTGTGGGGCGGGGAGTTTCTGCTGGGGAGCTACCAAACGGTGGAACGCGTCGGTATGTTTCGTCCCACGGCGCTCCTTGGCGGCGAGCGCGCAATGCGAGAGCCGTGGCGCAACACCCTCGCCCATCTGCTGGAGCCGATGGGCTGGTCGCGCTTTCTCTTGCACTACGGCGAAGCGCTCGAGCTTGGTGCGTTCCTCCGGACTAAGCCTGTCGCGACGTTCCAGCAGATGGTGCAACAACACCGCAACGCGCCGCTCGCCAGCTCTGCCGGGCGGCTCTTCGACGCCGTCGCTGGAGCGATAGGGGTCTGTCGAGCAGCGGTCTCCTTTGAAGGACAAGCCGCGATGCGCCTGCAAGTCCTCGCAGAGCAAGCGCTGTCTCGCACAGAACCCGACACGCTGGCGTATCCTTTCACGCTTCCCAACTGGCAGCCCAGCGGCTTGCCTTATCTCGAGCCGCTCACGATGTGGGAGGCGCTGCTGGGCGATCTGATCGTCAAGACCGACCCGGAAGTGATCGCGCTGCGTTTTCATCGAGGGTTAGCGCAGGCGCTTGTGCAGATGGCCCAACGGGTGCTACAGCTAACCGAAGCCAAACCCCTGGCACAGACGGTCGTCCTCAGCGGCGGCGTCTTGCAAAATGAGCTGCTCGCCCAGCTGCTCGAACCACCGCTGCAAGCGCTTGGACTACAGGTCTTGCGTCCGTCACGCATCCCGTGCAACGACGGCGGCATCAGCCTTGGACAAGCCGTCATCGCGGCAGCCCAACATCTCATACGATAACCCCGCACAGGAGCACCCTATGTGTTTAGGTATCCCCGGTCAGGTAGAGACCATCTTTGACGCGCAGAAGAAGCTGGCGACGGTCAACGTCGGCGGACTGAGGCGCCCCGTCAACTTGGCCTGTCTCCAAAATGACGTCACCGATCTGGAAGAGCTGGTCGGCGAGTGGGTGTTGGTGCACGTCGGCTTCGCGATGAGCCGCATCAACGAGGAGGAAGCCCAGCGCACGCTTGAGCTGTTAGCCGAGCTGGGAGAGCTACAAGAAAGCTGGGCACAGTCGCAACCAGCCGAACCTCGGCGAGCGGCCGGATGAGCCCGCAACATTGCAACCCTACCCTTCGAGGAAGCTAGCATGAAATACGTCACTGAATTTCGCGACCCCAAGAAGGCCCAAGGCGTGATGCGCCACATCGAGCAGCTGACGCGAGAGCTTGGCGCGACCCCAGAGCAACCGGTGCGCCTGATGGAAGTCTGCGGCGGGCACACCCACACCATCTTCAAGTTTGGGCTCGAAGAGCTGCTACCAGAGGGCATTGACCTGATTCACGGGCCCGGCTGCCCCGTGTGCGTGCTCCCGATGAGCCGCGTGGATGACTGCGTCGCCATCGCCGCACGCGAAGATGTCATCTTGACGACCTTCGGTGACGCGATGCGGGTCCCCGGTTCGCGCATGAGCCTGCTGCAAGCCAAAGCGGCCGGACACGACATCCGCATGGTGTACTCGCCGCTGGACGCGCTCCAGCTTGCCCGCGACAACCCCGCCCGCAACGTCGTGTTCTTCGGGTTGGGTTTTGAAACGACCATGCCCAGCACCGCCTTCACCGTTCTGCAGGCGCGCGACGAAGGCATCGGCAACTTCTTCTTGTTCTGCAATCACATCACGATCCTCCCGACGCTACGGGCGATTCTGGAGGACAACGACTTGCGCCTCGACGGGTTCATCGGTCCTGGGCACGTGAGCATGATCATTGGTACCGAGGGCTACGACTTCATCGCGTCAAAACACGGCAAACCGTTGGTCGTCGCCGGCTTTGAGCCGCTAGACATCTTGCAGTCCGTGTCAATGCTGCTGCAACAGCTCCGCGACCAACGCAGCGTCGTCGAGAACCAATACACGCGCGTCGTCCCACCTCACGGAAACGCGGCGGCGTTGGCGGCGATGGAGCAGGTCTTCCGGGCGCGTGAGCAGTTCGAGTGGCGTGGGCTCGGCTCGATCCCCGAATCTGGGGTCGAAATGCAGGAAGAGTTCGCGGCGTTTGACGCAGAGAAGGTCTTCGCGCTGCCAGACCTCCCCGTAGTCGATCCCGCAGAGTGTCAGTGCGGGGACGTCCTCAAAGGACGCCTCAAACCGTGGCAGTGCCGCGTGTTCGGCAAGGCGTGCACTCCCGATCAACCCTTGGGCGCGTTGATGGTCTCTTCCGAAGGCGCTTGTGCGGCTTACTACCATTATGGCTCGCAGTGGCGCGAGCGCGTCGAAGAGGCGACCGCATGAGCGACCCACGCGACACGATCACGTTGGCCCATGGTGGCGGCGGACGAGCGACCCGCGAGCTGATTGAGAGCGTCATCCTCAAACACTTTGGCAGACCCGATGAGAGAGGCCTGCAAGATCACGCAGAGCTGGCCTTCGAGGGGCGACTGGCTTTCACAACAGACAGCTTTGTCGTGCAGCCGCTCTTCTTCCCAGGCGGCGACATTGGCAAACTCGCGGTCAACGGGACGGTCAACGACCTGTCCGTCAGCGGGGCGACCCCCAAAGTCTTGAGCTGCGGATTGATCATCGAAGAGGGGCTGTCTCGCGTGACGCTGGAGCGTGTGATGGAGTCTATGGCAACAGCCGCCACAGAAGCTGGCGTGTCCATCGTGACAGGTGACGTCAAGGTTGTGGAGAGAGGCGCCGCCGATCAATTATTCATCAACACGGCCGGCATTGGGGTCTTGCGCGAGAACGTCCAGATCGCGTCGTGGCGAGCAGCCGTTGGCGACGCCATCTTGGTCAGTCATTACTTGGGAGAACACGGCGCCGCCATCGTGGACGCGCGCGGAGAACTCTCGTTAGAGATTCCGGTGGAGAGCGATTGCCGTCCCCTCAATGGGCTCATCACAGCGATGCTCGACGCTTGCCCTCACATGCACTGCCTGCGCGACGCAACGCGTGGCGGCATCGCGACCGTGCTGAATGAGTTCGCGCAAGACTCTGGCGTTGGCATTCGCTTAGAAGAGCAAGCGCTCCCCATCCGTGAAGTCGTGCACGGCGTCTGCGAAGTGCTCGGGCTTGACCCGCTGTATCTCGCGAATGAAGGCACCCTGATCGCGGTGGTCTCCGAAGCCCACGCGGCAGCGGTCCTCCAAGCCATGCGACAGCACCCCGCTGGCGCACACGCGCAGCGCATTGGCACCGTCACCGAGAAGCCCAAAGGGCGCGTCCTCTTGCAGACGAGCTTTGGCGGCGAGCGAGTGGTGGATGTGCTCTACGGCGAACAGCTTCCGCGCATTTGCTGACATGCACGAGCTTGGGATCACACGCAACGTCGTCGCCATTGTCGAAGAGCACGCCGGCGGGCAGCGCGTCACACGAGTCACGCTCGAAATTGGCAAGCTCAGCGGAGTGATGGCCGAAGCCATACTCTTCTGTTTCGACGTCTGCACTCAAGGCACCTTACTCGAAGGCGCAGCGCTCGAGATCTGGGAACCCGCCGGCGAGGTCACCTGTCGCCGCTGCGGCAAGGAATTTACTGTGCAGCGACCTTACGAACTCTGCGCCTGCGGCTCGGCGGCGCTAGACGTTCGCTCTGGCGCTCAACTCAAAGTCAAAACGATGGAGACCGTCTGATGTGTACTACTTGCGGCTGTTCGAGCAGCGCTCACACCTCCCTCACACACCTCGCGGCTGGCGCGACGGGGCACACGCACCTCCACGGTGAGAGTCACCAGCACCACCATGAACACGCGCATGAGCACGCCCAGGCTCCCCACCACGAACACGCGCATGAGCATCACCACCACAACGCGCAGAAGATCATCTCCTTAGAAGCCGACCTGCTCGCCAAGAACGATCACCTCGCGGCGCACAACCGCGCTTGGTTTGCAGCGCGCAAGATCCTCACGCTCAATCTGGTGAGCTCCCCAGGTTCCGGCAAAACGACGCTGCTCGAACGCACGCTGCGCGACCTCCACGGAGAGCGCCCACTGGCCGTCGTGGAAGGCGACCAAGCCACGCTCAACGACGCGGAGCGCATTCGCGCAACAGGATGTGACGTGATCCAGATCAACACGGGAACCGGCTGCCACTTGGAAGCCGAGATGCTCCGCAACGGCGTCGAACAGCTCCATTTGCAAGACGGTTCGCTGCTGTTTGTGGAGAACGTCGGCAACTTGGTGTGTCCTGCGCTGTTTGACCTGGGCGAGCGGGCGAAGGTCGCGATCCTCTCGGTGACCGAAGGAGAAGACAAGCCGCTGAAGTATCCACACATGTTCCGCGCTTCGCAGCTCATGCTCCTCAACAAAATCGATCTGCTGCCTCACCTACAATTTGACGTCGAGCGCTGCCTAGACGCCGCACGGCAGGTCAACCCTCACCTTGAGATTGTGCAACTCTCGGCGCAAACCGGCGAGGGCTTGGACGCCTGGTATGACTGGTTACGGCGGCAGGCGCCGTGAGCGACCAAGCGGACAAGCTGGTGGTTGCGTTCCCCCCTTCGCGCGCTCGTCCTTCCGGTGAAACCTTGGGGGATTGGGGGCGCTCGCCGCGCTCGCGACAGTTCGCAATCCCTGACGCGAAGCGCAGCGGTCTGTCGTCGCTGGCGGTTCCACTCGGCAGGCACCGTCTTGTCTCCATAGAAGAGGCCGCGTGCTCGCCGTGATCGGCTGCGGCAACCCCACCCGCAGTGACGACGGCTGCGGGATTGAGGTCGTGCGGCGGCTGCGGGATCACAACTCCAGTGAGAGAGCTG
>CBFIJD010000036.1:0-7913 GCA_965662845.1 uncultured bacterium
GATAGAGCATCGGATTTCGATTCCGAGGGTCATAGGTTCGAATCCTATCGGGTGCACCAGCAACCATGCGGGTTTGCGGGTTTTCGCAAAAGTCTTCTCTGCCCTCATGGCGTACTAGAGGCGTAGTTTTGTGGCACAAAAGCCGCAGCTTGTGAGTATGATCGACTGAGCAACGATTCGGTTCAACTCAAAGCGAAACATCTGCATGACTGTCTATACACTCAGCGAAGCAAGGAGCCGACTGGGGATTGGCCGCACCAAAATGATCCGGCTGATGCGAGAATTGGCGATCGAGCCCACAGTTGTCCACGCCCGCCGACAAGAGCTTAGCCCAGAGCAGTTCTCAAGTTTAGCCCGCGCCGTCGAGCCCACCACACCATCTACTCATCCCTCCAAGCAGCGTTCAACAGGGGACGCGCTCCCTCTGCTAGAAGAGCAAGTGAGCCACCTGAAAGAACAACTCACAGCAGCACACTCGCTGAACAACACGCTGCTAGAGCGGCTGGCTGATTCGCAGAGAGCGGCTGAGCAAGCCCAACAGCTAGCGGCGATCCACCTGCAAGAGGTCTTCCGGTTGCGACAGCTCCTGCCCGCGCCGCAGACAGAAGCCGGGGCCACAGAGCCATCGCGTCAGCCAGGCTCCGGATATGAGCGGCCGCTCACGCCGAGTCTGCCGCTGCAAAGTTACGCAAACCATGAACGCAGTCCGCAGCGGTGGAGCCGCCGCCACGCGACAGAGGCGACGCAGGGAGAGACACCGTCGAAGGCTTATGAAGCGTCCTCGAATCGAAGGCTAAGGCGCGATTGAGCGCGCAGCGTCTCTAGGGAGCCCAACCCTCAGATCTGTCTCAACGAAGCGCCCTTGGCTGTCCTGCAACAGCGTCGCAAGCCCGTTTGGCCTCCCAGTGAATCCATCGGAAAAAGGGTTGCAGTTGGCCCTGAACTTTCGTAGCGTTCCGACGGTTATTTTGACTTCTCAACATTCAAATACAGAGGCGCTATGAAAGTTCAGGTTCGGCTGGAAGAGGGAATGAAAATTGTGGGAAGCAACGAGAACGGGAAGGAGCTGCGGTTTGACGCCCACATCGCGTCCGGAGGGGAAGAGTCGGCGCCTGTGCCAATGGAAGGCGTGCTACAGTCGCTCGCGGCTTGTACGTCGATGGACGTGATCAGCATCCTGCGCAAAAAGCGGAAGCAGATTGACAACTATGAAGTCTTTGTGGATGCCGAGCGTGCCGAGGAACACCCCAAGGTGTTCACGCAAGTCACCCTGCGCTATGAACTCACGAGCCCTGACGCCTCAGAACAAGATTTTCAGCGCAGCATTGAGCTCTCCCAAGACAAGTATTGTCCGGTTGTCGCGATGCTACGTGCAGCCGGAGTCACCGTTGATTGGAGCTGTGAAGTCAAACAACCTTAACGGTCTGTCCCAAGCGCTCCCGCGCAGATGACAGGCGCAATGAGCGGTCTCAGCACAGCGCGCGCGACTCCTCTCCGTCAGCGATCAGCTGGTAGGGGAGGGGATTTGAACTCTTCGCGCGTTCCACAAGAAGGCGCCGCCAGCAACAATCATTGGCAAACATAGCACCTGCCCACGAGTAATCCCCACGCCTCCGACAAAGAAGTCAAATCCAACCCCAATATCGGGCATTCGGAAGAACTCACAGAAGCCTCGCGCCAAGCCATAGCCCATCAAAAAGACGCCGGTGAGGGTCCCTGGGCGTTGTAGAGCGCTCGTTCTCCAAGCCAAGTGCCCCAAGACCGCTAACAGCAAAGCTCCCTCTAGCGCGGCCTCGTACAGTTGACTTGGATGTCGGGGCTGCCCAAGCGTCTCGGCAATCTCAGGATAGATCCGCGCGAGCCGCTCCACCTGCGGGAACACCATCCCCCAAGGCGCATCGGTGACCCGCCCCCACAGCTCCCCGTTGATGAAGTTCGCGATTCGCCCAAACAGCAGGCCAATGGGGGCCGCACACGCCACCGCGTCTCCAAGGGGCAACAGCGGGACGTGATTCTGGCGAGCAAACAGAATCACCCCTATGATCACACCGAGCATGCCCCCATGAAAAGACATTCCCCCCTTCCACATGGCGAGGGCATCCAAGGGACTCAGGAGCAAGTCAGGGCTGTAGAACAGCACATAGCCCAAGCGCCCGCCGAGGATCACGCCGAGCGTCATCCAGAGCAGCAGATCCTCTGTGCGCTCGGCTTCCATAGGTGGGGTCTGATTCGGCCAAAAATGGGCGCGGTCCAGCAAACGAGCGACATAGACACGACCCAGCACCAACCCGAAGATATAGGCCAGCGCATACCAGCGCAGACTAAAGGGGCCCAAGGTGAGACCAAACAGTTCAACGGGGCCCAGCGTAAAGAGCGCCGGGTCAATCGCAGGAAAAGGGATGGCAAGCATTGTGAGCGTGATGATCAAGGGAAAAGTTGTGGCGCGTAATCACGTAAGTCGTACGTTTGAGAGCGACCATTCGAGAAGCGGATGCGGATGCGGGTGTCATCCACCCACGCGACTTGGAGCAACGCGACGGTGTCTTCAGGATAGAGCTCAAGGCGCAAGAACTCGGGGTCGCTGTGGCGGAGCAGGTGCACTTGGAACGTGTAATTGCGACCTCCGCCTCGTCGACGGCTGGACTCCCGGATGTGATAAAAGACCGTGTGAGTCGCGGTGGACTGTGGGTCTCGCACCGAACGATAGTCTGGCATCAGCGGCTGCAGGCGCTGTTGGTACTCACGAAACAGCTGCCGATTGCCGGTGAAACGGTCGCGGACTTCAAAGACTCCGTGCCCTGTGTCCTGCAGCCGCCACTTGTCTTCTTTGTCTCGCAAGACTTGCGCCCTGAACTGGCCGGTGTCGTCTGCGTTCAAGACCAGCACCGTCTCGGGTTCTTCAAGCAACAGAGCGTCCCACACAACCGCAGACTCGTCTTGCTGCAAGATGGCGTTTTGCTCGTAAAGCGCATTGGCGATTCGGCCTTCGGGGAAGATCGCAAATTCGCCGAAGCGACGCACAAACGAGGCGGTAGATTGGGGCTGAGCGAAGAGGGGCAGGCAACTGAAACACCAAATCAGCACCCCAGCAGAGAGCTTAGCAAGCATGCATCTCGTGGCGATGAAGGAAAGCAGGTTGGGCTGCTGCTTGAGAATGAAAGGGTCTCTGTTATAGTGCCTCGTTTTCGCGCCCTTCAAGGCAAATCT
Organism: uncultured bacterium; assembly: GCA_965662845.1. GTDB lineage: Bacteria > SAR324 > SAR324 > SAR324 > NAC60-12 > JCVI-SCAAA005. The sequence goes on from CBFIJD010000036.1 coordinate 3,208, forward strand.
GGGAAAAATGTCGCAAGAGCGATGCCAACTCGTCGCTCTCACCTCGGAATGAATTCGGGTTCGCACGTCCGTTGCATGACAGCCCCACCAGTCAGGAAATATTGTTATGGCCGCTTCGTTTCAAGTGACATGCGCGGTGCCCCGTTCGGGGCGAACCCTGCAAAATTTCTTAAACAAACTCAAGAACTTAGGCGCCGATGCGGCAGAGATTGACGCGATCCAAAAGGTCATCGGCAGCAGCAAAAAACACAGCAGCCCAGACCTTCAGAAAGCGCTGGAGCATCTGAGCGAAGTCTCGAAGAGAGCCCCCGCGTGCTTCTCGGTTTTTGTGGATCGCAAACGCTACAAGCGCCCCTATCGCTTGGGCTTCTTGGGATATGAGTGGCAGATTGGCGATTACATTCTGCGAGTTGAGGGCGAAGAGCCGCACAACGGTTCCTCGCTGATCAAGTTAGATGAGGTAGACTTTACGGTTGTCGGGCTCGACGAGCTGCTCTCCATGACGCAATACTACTTACGCGACCCAACGAGCGTCACCAAGTGGGGCATGTTCAACTATCACTTGGAAAAGCCGACAGGAATCCGCGTTGCCGGCTCGGCGTTGCTGACCAGCTTCAACGAGAAACTGCAAGCAGAGGTGCAAGACATCGTCGGCTTCTTCCTGATCACCCGTCCGACAGACCGCAAGCATCCGCTGAATCTCAAAAACTTGTCGCGATTTGGCCAGCAGGTCTTTGTGAAAGGTCGCTACACTGGCATTGTGATGGCTGCCTACCCCGAGCTGAACGTCGTCTCCGTGAAAGACGTGGAAGACGCAGTGCTCGCGAGTGAGCCCGGCAGCGTTGGGCTGGAGATTGTGCAAAGCGGGGGGACGGTGAAACGCAAAGGGCTTGAGCTGCATGGCCCGCCGCTGTTCCTCTCAGAGAGCTTGTATGTGGTGGACTACGATCGCTACGCGAGCAGCGAGTCGCTACAGCAGACCATCCAGCACTTGAACCCGACCGGCTATTTTGATGAGGAGCGCTTGCAACACTTTGCGCGCTGGTACTTCGCCCTAGAGCAAAACCTTGGCGAAGCGTGGGTCGACCAACCGTCGATTGAAGAATTGTTCTGCCAACCCGAAGACATTGAGCAAGGGCTCCGTCCTTATCGTCTCAAAACTCGTCATTGGAAACCGGACGACGTTTATCAACGAGACGAGGCGCAACAATGGATTGAACAGGCGCAACGCAGCCTGCAACAACACTATCAGGAGCTGTGTGAAGTCTCTCGCACTTAAGTTTGTCATCGTGGGCCTTTTGTGGAGCGTCGCGCTGCCACTGGCGGCCCAACCGAGGGCCAATAACGAGCAACTCGCCGACCGGATCGCCGGATCTCTTCAGGCGCTGGAGTCAAGCGGCTACTCCACGCTGGCGATCTCCCGTATCAAACAGCAGTCTCGCCGCACCCGCCTCGACATCAACGAGCTGATTGACTTTACCAACGTCAAGATTGTGCGGGGACAGCGCTTCCGCGTGACCGACCGCTCCAAGCTCCAGCTGATTTTGCGCGAGCAACGCATCCAGCTCTCCGAGTTTGTGTCTCCGAACGAATATCGAGAGTTGGGACAGCTGCTGGGCGTCGATTTGTTTGTCTATGGGACGGTCTATGATGAGGCCCTGATCCTCAAAGCGATCGACGTACAAAACTCGTCCATCGCTTGGGCGGATGTGTTCCCGCTGGGAGAGCCACGCGAAGACTATCAACTGCTCACGAACCTCAGCACGAGCATGGTGCAGTCTCTTCAGCGCGACATGGATACGATCATGCAGGAGAAGGTGCAGCGCCTGAGCTTTTGGGATGTCGACGCCCCTGCGCGGTTCTCTTCGGACGAAGTGATCGACTACTTGACCGTCGCGTTGACTCGTGAACAAAACCTGCGCTTGGTAGACCGCGAAAACTTACAGCTGATCTACCAAGAGCAGAAGCTCAACCAAGAGATCTACATTGATGAGTCACAGGCTCGTCGGCTGGGCGAACTCTACGGAGTGGACGGCTTTGTGTATGGGAATATCTCAGCGCGCGAAGATGGGACCTATGTCGCGTCCATGAAGATGATGAACATCTTCAATGGAGTGATCACTTGGGCAGACTTGATCAAGTTCCGCGCGGCAGAAGACGCGGGCGTGCGCATTGAAAACCCCTTCAACCGCAAAATCCAAGAGCGCCTGCGTCGCAACATCAGCGCGGGGTCGGTCGCCATTCCGGGCGGTATGTTTGTGATGGGCACGGATGATCCGCTCTACAGCGGCGCCGACAAGCGCATGGTGCGGGTGCGGACGTACCAAATCGACGCCTATGAGGTCACCAACCAAGACTATTTGAATTTTGTGCAAGCGACCAATCATCGCCGACCTGTCAGCTGGGACAACGGCGTGTTCCCTGCCCCGCAAGCGGATCATCCGGTCGTCGGGGTGACGTGGGAAGACGCGAAAGTCTACTGCAATTTTATGGGGAAGCGGCTGCCGACCGAGGCAGAGTGGGAGCGCGCTGCCCGCGGGACACAAGGGCGCAAATATCCGTGGGGGCCAAGCTTTGGCCCTGAATTCGCGGTAACGCGAGACAACGCGGCGCAAGGCTCTGTTTCGGTCTTCACAGAGTTGCGAGACGTCACGCCAGAAGGGCTCTATCACCTAGCTGGGAATGTCCGCGAGTATGTGGCTGACCTCTATCGGCCTTACAACAACAGCGTGACCAGCGCGTCTTTCAACAACGAACCAGAACGCGTGATTCGTGGCGCATCGTGGGCGTTCGGCGCCTATGAAGCGGCTGGCTTTTATCGTGGGCGCACACGCCCCAATCTCGCGTGGCCCGACGTCGGCTTCCGCTGCGCTGATGACCTCTGAGAGCACCTTATGTTCAGTTTGATCTTGTTGCTTGGCAGCGTCTTCATCTTTGCCAACCCCAACCTTGGTGACCCCACGGCGGTAGCGGACTACGGCTACTACGGCATCTCTGACCGGTTGCCCGCTAACGGCACCCGCTCCAGCTTAGACGTGTCGGGTGCCTATGGCGCTGGAATCGGCTTCCAAAGCTATTATTTAGACCAATCTCCTTGGCGTCATTCGCTCAACCTTCGCTATTACGAAGGGGACGGTTACGACATCACGATGACCTCACTCGGCTTCGACTACACCACGACCGTTCCGAACTCACCAATTCGCCTTGGCGTTGGGGTAGAGGCGGGCGCGGGACAGTTCTCGGCCCACGGATACAGCAGCGTGCTCGACTCGCGAGAGACGTTTGGCTGGGAGGTGCACACCGAAGTCTCGAACTATTTTGTGAGCCAAGGCTACGTCTGGAATCTGTACATACGCCCTGCGTTTCGCTTTTACGAATATCCGCTAGATGGACGCGGCGGTTACCCTGATCAACAAATCAACGGGACCGCTCCCGCGCTCACTGCCGGAGTTGGATTGGAGTTTTAGGCGGTTCTGTTGAAGACCACGGCAACCCACCGCCGCTGCGAGGTTCGATCCTCACGTCAAGAAGGCACCACCGAATTCTAATGCTCAAAAAGGACACATGGATGTGACCAAGATCCCGCTGCCTGCCCACAAGATCCTCTCGCACGAAGAGATCGCCATCATCGAACAAGAGATCGCGCTCCGCGACACTTGGTACCTGCGCTACTTTCAATTTGCCCTGTATACGGGGATGCGCCGTGGGGAAATCTTGGCGCTGACGTGGCACGATATTGACCTCTGGTGCAACCGAGAACTCATCGTCCCAGACCCTAAGCAACCATACTACCGCGACTCTGGCCTGCGCCGAGTTCCCATTGATGAGAAGCTGCTGGGCCTCTTGCTAGATCTGCGCTCGCCGTCGCGCTGGGTCTTTCAAAAAACGGGCAGACGCATGCTGGGGCGGAGTGTGAGTATGTTCTTCCGAGACCTCAGCGGTGAAATTGGCATCACGGTCAACTCGGAGCGCATCCGGCTGACCTTCGCCATGAACCAATTTCTGCAAGTTCGGCCGCGCAGCCGCAGAGACTGGAAGATCTTACAGCATCGTTTGGGACACCGAGATCTTTACACGACGCGGAGCTATTTCGCGCGACATCTCGGACAAAACCCTGCGGCGCTGCTAGCAGGATGAAGCGCTGCGCGTGCACCTCGAATTGGTCTCTCTCGCCCTTGCGGTAGTCTCGCTCTTCGCCAAGAATCGCTCTGTGATCAGCCGCCGCTCGCTCTGACGCGCACTCAGCTAGTCGCTACCCACAAAGGTTTGACGCATGAATCAAGAACTCCGACAACAGCTCTTGTCGCAACTTCAGCAGCTCACGAGGGCAGAGGCCTCCCCCACGCCGCTCCCCAACCCCAATCAAGACGAGCTGATTAACGCGCTGAACGAAGCCCAGCAGTTTTGGTTGCGGCTCAGCGCCGCCAATCTTTCGGAAGACTGGACAATTCGTTCTGGGCGCTGGACTTGGGAATTCGCGACGGGGAACGTCCTCTTCACCCCTCAGCTCAAAATTTTGCTCGAGCTGCCCGAAGACCACTTGATCACACCGGACACGTACCGGAAGCTTGTGCATGAAGATGACCGCGCGGAGTTCGATGAGTCCTTGCAGCTCTTGTTTGACGAAGACACGACGTTGAATCTCCGCCATCGCTTGTGGACGATGAAAGGTCGCGAGCTGTGGATCACCTTACAAGGCCATTTGG
>CBFIJD010000036.1:7932-30126 GCA_965662845.1 uncultured bacterium
CCCCCTAGAGCTCCGGCTGTTCATTTCTGACATCACAGAGACCGTCGAGCAGGAGCAAGCGCTGCATCAATTGGAGGCTTGGTTCCGCTACACAGCACGTGTCGGCGAGATCTTCCCGTGGCGCGAAAATCCCCAAACCCGACACTTTGAATATCTGGACGAGCACGTCTGGTCTTTTGTGAACGTCCCTGAAGCGCTGCGTTTGCAGCCGATGACGGAGCTTTTCCGCGCGCACATTGAGCCGCGCGTGCTGCCGGAGGACTTGCCGCAGTTTCGTCAAATGATGAACTACATGGACTACGGCATGCCCTTCGATGTGACGTATCGGCGCGCTGTCGACGAAAAGGGCGACCACGTCCGCAAGCTGCGGGTGGTTGGAACGCGCATTCTGGATCCCCACAAACACGCTTACTATGTGGGAGTCGTGCGCGACATCACCGACGAGGCGCTGCCCTTGCGGCCTTCACAAAATCTGATGTTGACGGAGGTGCGGACTCGCCTGCACCAGATTCAAGAACTGGCCGAGCAGCAAGGCGTCGCCGGGATCGCGAACCACGTCACACACATGCAAAAGCTGCTGTCGCAGCTCGAAGGCTAGACGTCTTTTTTGAGGTAGAGGGGCTGAAGTTCGGCAAGCGCGACAGCGGGAGCGCTCGTCGCGGTGACTGCGCGAAAGATCATCCACGCGTCAGGTAGGGGATAGGCTAAGGGAAGCTGCTGCAGCTCATCAAAGAGGGGCTCCGGCTTCGCGGCGAGGCGCTGCAGTCGTCCTCGCGTCTGCGTCGTGGCCTCTGGGAGATCGGCAAAACTCGTGAGCTGAATGGGGCTTTGCCGGGCGGGCACACCGTCTGCGCCGTGCGCAAACCAGGCCCAGAAGACTTCTTGGCGCGTGCAATTGAGATAGACAGGGAAGGCCTCAGGTTGAGGCGCAACCTGCATCGCTAGCACCTGTAGACTGTCGACGGCATGGACTGGGATGTGGCGCACTTGGGCCAGCGTCTTCACGAGGCTCAGCCCAATCCGCACTCCTGTATAAGAGCCCGGCCCCCGAGTCACATACAACGCGCCCACTTCTTCAAGGTCCCAACGCAGGTTTTGCAGCAGCTCATCCAACACCTCCAAGGCGATCGTCGCGTTCCGCCGGCGGCAGAGCGAGAAGTAATTCGCACGAAGTTGGCCCTCTTCAAGCAAGCCCACGCTCAGATTTTCAAACAACGTGTCCAAGACCAAAACTCTCATGCGGCTAGCTCCTGAAACAACGGCGAGTCGCTCTCCAAGCGCAATTCGCGCGTGCATTCTCCGGTCGCCTGCAATTGCAAGCGCAGCGTGGGTTCTTGATCGAGCAAGGGAAGCAGCAAGTCAGGCCACTCGACCAGTGTCACACCGTCCGCGCTGATCAGATCGTCGCGATCAAAATCATCTAACTCGCCTGCGGTCTGGATGCGATAGAGGTCAAGGTGGTGGATCATGCCAACGGAAGCAGGGTACATGTTGACTAAGGTATAGGTGGGCGAAATGACAATATTGGGGTCGACTCCTAGCCCCGCACAAATCTGTTTGATGAGCGTGGTTTTGCCGCTGCCCATCGCGCCAAAAAACAGCAGCACGGCCCCGCTGAACAGTTGGGAACCCAAACGGCGACCTGCCGTGGCCGTGGCTTCGAGATCAGGGAGTTGCCAAGTCACAGAGAGCATGCGTGAGACACCGTAAAGTATTGTTGCAGTGCGAGCGACTTTGCTACCAAGCGGAAGGCGAAGTCCCCGATGTTTGGGAGGTCAGCTGGCAACTCTGCGTGGGAGAAAGCGCGCAGTGGCGCTGTGCGCGGGCCGAGCAACAAGAGACCGTGTGGCGTCTGCTACATCAGCAGCTACGTCCTCAGCGTGGCCAGCTAGTGTTGCCAGACCCCCGCTATTGCTACAGCGATATGCGGGTTCGGCAAGGACTCAACGAGAACCACACGCTCTCGGAGGCGCTGCGTTCTCCGCGCTTTGAAACACGTCCCTGGAGTCGCGGACACCGCCGCTCATGGGAGCTGCTCGCCGATCAGCTGGAGATCTCCTCGGCGCAGCTGCGTCACCCGCTGGGCGCGTGGCGTTCGCCTTGGAGAGAGCGGGCCCTCTGGCTCTGTCTGCTCTGTGTGGAGACGCCGCTGCTGCTGCTTTCTTTTGCGCCACAGCTGCTGGACGAGGTGTCTTTTGCGTTGGTCGCCCCGTGGTGTCAAGACAGGACAGGAGGGATGTTGTGGCTGGGGGAAGCAAAGTGGCCCCTGCCCTGCGATCAAGTGTGGTCGCTGCAGGCGGATGGATCGCTGGTTCTCGCAGACAATCAGACGTGACCAGACTTCACAAACGTCGCGGTGAAGGAGTTGAGGCCCAAGCGTTCTAGGGTGCATTCCCAGCGTTCCTCATAGGCCATGTCCATCATCAGGCTGTCATCCAACGGAGCGAGCCACCACGACTCGTCTTGAATTTCGCGATCAAGCTGAAATGCGCCCCACCCCGCGTAGCCCACCCCCAGATGATAGGTCTGTGGGCCATTGCCTTCCATGATCGCTAACAGCACATCTTGCGCAGAACTCAAGGCGATGCGGTCAGAGATTTCAGTGCTGGACTCACACAAGAAGTCGGGGCTGTGCACACACCAAAACGACTCGGGTTGCACGGGGCCTCCGATGAGCAAGGGGACGTCAAAATCTGGAAAGTCGTTGATTTCGTCTTTCAAGACCTCTTTCACTTGCACTTGCGAAGGGTTGTTCATCACGAGCCCGAAAGCGCCTTCTTCGTTGTAGTTGCACAGCAAGATCGTGGTCTTTTCAAAGTATGGATCCCGCAGTGTGGGCAACGCCACCAAAACGCCCGGTGTCAAATCAGTGTCGGTCATATCCCCTCATAAAGCGGAAAAGCCATTGCCTTCTATGTTTGATTTCCGTTAGCTTGAAAAAATTTCGCAGACTGCCCCGCCATTTTCTGAGTTGCAAGAAAAAAAGATGTCCACTAGCGATCCTCGACGTTTGGCCTCGGTCTACCTAGAACAAATCCGCTACCGCGCCTCTGAGGGCCCCTCGTGTCGTGAAGTGTCTACTACCCTACAAGACATTTTTCATGCCGCCGGACAACAAAATCTATTTTTGCTCGCGCGCTTGCGTCAAATGTGGTCCTCGCAGATTGATCCCTTTTTGGCGCAGCACACGTTTCCTCGCAACTTGGCCTATGTGTATGAATACACCTTGAACCGAGAGCTGCTGCCGTCGGCGCTAGAACCGGCAGACTGGGACAAAGCCTTACAGCGCACGCTGGGCAAAATGTTCAGCACCCCCGCGATGCTACGCGGCTCCGTGCGGAAGCTCTTGCGGCGGCCTCTCTCGGCCTCGGAACAGGAGCTTTTGGCCGTGTGGACGCAATCCACGTGGCAGGGGCGCATGTTGCACTTGACCGTGTATGATGGCGCTTTTGTCCAGGCCATACGCTTGGAACAGTCCGCTTATCTGGCAATGTTTCACGAGGTCTTGCCCCAGCTGCGCCTGCTTGAGATTCGCGCGCATGTGGGCGACCCCGATCAAATGCGGCTCGATCAACAAGCCCTGCAAGAGCTGGCCGAGCACTGGAGCGAGCTGCCAGACCACCTGCAACGAGGCCTTGTGCCGGGGTTTGTGCATCGGGCGTCCAAGTTCCGCGCGGTGTTGATGCTGCATCCCACTTCAGAAGGCGCAGCGGCGCAGTGGCCGCAATGGCGGAGGCGGTTCACGGAGTGGCTACAGCTCACGCTCCCCCAGCTGGCCCAAGAGTTTCACGACATCGCGCTGTTGTCTCAAACGCGCGGCGCCGAGCAGTTTCAGCGTTTGAAGGCCCAAGGAGAGTCGGCGTCTTTAGTAAGACCACCCGCAGAGCCGGCCACCCCAGCTCAAGCTACGGAGTTCACGCTCTCCACCGAGGAACGTGTTCACAACATCCTGGAGCGCTTGCGCAAGAAACCGGCGCGCTCTGGGCCAGAACCGCCGTGACGTGGGACCCTCATTGGGGGCTGAGTCTCTTCTCGCAGCAGCGGTTCGTTTGTGCACAAATCTTCTTTTCTCCCATATCAAGACAACTAACCTATGGACGCAACCATCACTCTCGGGCGAGGCTCAGAACATCTCTCTCGGCAAGAACTCAGCATTTTGATGGATCACAGCGAACACGGCCTCCATCGTCTCTTTAGCAACAGCGCGCTGGCCGTGCTCAACTGTGGAAACCCGATGAACGACACGCTGGAGCTGCGTCAGCGCTATCAAGACTTTCGCATCGAAATCACGCAGGGGGCGTGGGGCAATCTCTTGCAGCTTTACAACGCGCCTGAGTCGGCGTTTGTGGATGGTGAGATCATCTTGGGGTTGCAAGAGATGCTGTATGCGGTGCTGCGGGACACGGTCTACCCGCGTCTGCATCAACCTCCTGAGACCTCTGCCGACATCACAAACTTGGTGTTTCACATGCTGCGCAACGCCGGGGTGTTCACTTCCAATACAACCCCCAATCTAGTGGTGTGTTGGGGGGGGCACCGCATCAACCGGACGGAGTACCTATACACCAAGGAGGTTGGGCATCAGCTTGGCTTGCGACTGCTCGACATTTGCACAGGGTGTGGGGCGGGCGCAATGAAGGGGCCCATGAAAGGCGCGACGATTGGGCACGCCAAACAGCGCAAGAGCAACGGCCGCTACATCGGCGTGAGCGAACCGCAGATCATCGCAGCAGAGTCACCGAACCCCATCGTGAACGACCTGGTGGTGATGCCAGACATCGAGAAGCGCCTCGAAGCGTTCGTGCGGCTCGGACACGGCATCTTGGTCTTTCCAGGAGGCGTTGGGACGGCAGAAGAGATTCTCTATTTGCTCGGCATCTTGTTGCACCCGCAGAACGCAGAGGTCCCGCTTCCGCTGATTTTTACGGGCCCCGCCGAAGCCAAAGGCTATTTTGAGCAAATTGACGCATTCATCGCCACGACCCTGGGCCCCGCAGCCCAGCGGTGCTACGAGATCATCATTGACGATCCAACCCAAGTCGCGCGCGCCATGCTGCAGGGCTTGGAGCGCGTCCAACACTTCCGTGGGGAGCGCGCAGACGCGCAGTATTTCAATTGGAATCTCCACATCGAAGCGGAGTTCCAACACTCGTTTCATCCCACGCACGAGAATATGCGGCAATTGGAACTGCACCGCGATCAAAAGCCGCATTTGCTCGCTGCAGCGCTGCGGCGGGCGTTTTCGGGGATCGTCTGTGGAAACGTCAAAGAGGCGGGCATCGTCGCGATCAAAGAACACGGCCCCTTTGAAATTCACGGAGACCCTGAGATGATGCGCCCGATGGATGCGCTCCTCGCCGCGTTTCAGCGACAGGGCCGCATGGGCCCCACCGAGACCGAGACGTCTGCCAGCTATCGCATTGTGGTGTGACATGATGCCCTTTCCCCCCATCCCCGAACGAAACCTACAAGAGCTACAGTCCTCGATCGACGCGATGCGCGCGCAGCGTCCCGAACAGCGCGACGTCTGGATCTTCGCGTACGGATCCCTCATGTGGAACCCTGAGATTCACTTGCGCGAAGCCCGCATCGCGACGCTGGACGGCTTCCACCGGCAGTTTTGTCTGTGGTGCACCGACTATCGAGGCACTTCTGAGAGCCCAGGGCTGGTGCTGGGATTGGAGCCAGGGGCCCGCTGCACTGGGCGAGCGCTCTGTGTTGCTGAAGAATTTTGTGCCACCGAGCTGCTCACGATTTGGAAGCGGGAGATGTTCTCTGATGCCTACATCCCCACGTGGGTCACATTGCAAACGGAGACGGAACCCTTAGACGCCATCGCCTTTGTGGTCAACGTGCAGCACCCGCAATATGTGCAGCCCCGCCTCTCCCTCTCCGAGATCGCGCACATCATCGCTCGCGCTCAGGGGAATCGAGGGCCCTGTACAGAATACTTAAACGAAACCGTCCACTGCCTGCGCCGCTTCGGCATCCACGACGCAGAGCTAGAAAATCTGTTTCACTTAGTCCAAGACGAGGTGCAGGGCACAAGGGGAGAGGGAACCTGACTCAGCGCGGGGAGCGAACCGAAGCCGTAGCACGAAGATAGCGCGAGGCGCTGTCAGACCAGCGACGGAACGACAAGATTAGGTCAAACAACCACGGCGCATAGCGGCCACACCAAAACAGCAAGCAGACGCTCGGTTCTTCGCGGCGACGCCCAAGAAAGCGCAACAACAGATCAAACAACTCTGGGGAGCGTTGACCAATCCAAAACAAGAGGAACACGCGAGGTTCTTGAAGCGGGCCGCCTTGCCAAGAGCGAGCGGCGTGAGGAGGCGCAGGGCGAGGACAACGTTGCCGAGGAGCGACCGCCGCAGGGGGCGTAGACATGAGGATCTCCAGTTGGGCGAATGCAGTCTGGGTTCAAAGGTATCATCCAGAGGGGGAGAGGGGCCATCCGTCCATGGAATCGAAAGCCCAAAAAAGTAGAGGAATCGAGGGGCAGCATCAACCCATTTTTGAAGAAATAACGTCTTTGGTTGTAATTTTTTCGCCGAACTTCCTTTGGACGCGCTCCTTTTTCGGGGAAAGTTCTTGTCACCAAGCGGTCACGTCTTGGCAAAAAGGCTTGTCAACTGCAACAAAACTGCGATAACGTCACTTTTCTTGCGATTCAACCTCGACACTTCGCACCGCTTCTCTGCGTTCTCTCCCGCACAGGACACTCTCCTCTATGAACATATTGATCGCCGACGCGAATCCCGAAACTCGGGATCAACTCCGCATGTTTTTGGAAGGCATGGAGCACCAAGTCTGTGTCGCCGAGAATGGTGAGGAGGCGCTAGAACGATTTAAGGAAGAGAAAGACATCCAAGCGGTGTTTAGCGGCCTCGTGATGCCCAAACTGGGGGGGTTAGAGCTCCTGAAAGAGCTGAAGCTCCTGCACCGCAAGCTCCCGTTTGTGATCCTCATTCCGCTGGACTCTCCTGAGACTGCACGCCAAGCGCTCCGTCTCGGGGCCTGTGACTTTCTGATCAAGCCCTTCAGCAACCGAGACTTGTACCGCACGCTCAAGCGCGTCAACTCACTCACAGCCGATTCTCGTTTTAGCAACTATTGTCTGGAACACTCTGTGCTGGAGTCGCGGACTATTGAGATGGAGAACGACTTTGAATACATCAGCTCCATCACGACGTTTATCACCCGCAACTTGCCGAAGTATGAACTCCTGCGGCCAGAAGAACTCTTCACGATTCGGATTGTGCTCAAAGAGGCCCTGGAGAACGCTCTGCTGCATGGGAATCTGGAGATGACCGACAGCCTCCCGACGCTGAGCTATGAGGAGATGCTCAACTCCATCGCCGAGCGTCGCGAAGAAGACCCCTATCGCAACCGGCGGGTGTTGCTGAGCTTCGAGATCAGCCGAAACGCCGCCAAATACGTCATTCGAGATGAAGGCAAAGGCTTTGACGTGCAGGCGGAGTTGGGCTCACAAGAGCCCGAAGACATCTTCCAGAACACAGGCAAGGGACTGCTGCTAATCACTAACTTCATGCACGAAGTCTTCTGGAACGACCGTGGCAATGAAATCACTATGATCCGCTATCGGAAGCGCAAAAAAAACTGAGGATGAAGCCCAAACTGCTCTGCATTGCGTTGGCGAGCTTAGGACTAGCCGCCTGCACCAACACCACCGACTCCAACATTCGCACCCCCGCGCGCGAACTCTACAACCAAGCCGTCATCGCCACTGAAGACCAATTTTACACCGAGGCCGAAGACCTCTTCACTCGCCTGACCGACGAGCACGCGGGCACCCGCCTCGCCACTCTCGCCCACCTGCGCTTAGGAGAGCTGCGCTTCCAGCGCAAACAGTGGGATGAAGCCGAGACCAGCTTCCGCGCCTTCTTGCTACGCAACCCCCAAAGTCACCTCACGCCCCACGTGCTCAGCCGGATCATTGCGCTCAACTATGAACGCAACCTCTACGGTTTGCTCTTCCCCTCGCGCTCTTTTGACCGTGACATGGAACCCAACCGCAAAATTGTGCAAGAATATCAACGCTTTTATCTGCTCTATCGCCAAAGCAGCTACTTGGAAGATGTGCAAGAGCTGATGCTCCGCGCGCGCAATGACCTCGCGGAATACGAACTCATCGTAGGCAACTACTACTTCTCGCAGCAAGCCTACAACTCAGCGATTGAGCGCTATCTCCTGCTCTTGCGCGACTACCCAGAGTTCGCACGCACCACCGAAGTCGTCCGTCGTCTGATCGACGCTTACGAACGAAACCAACAGCCGGAAAAAGCCAACGAGATGCGCCGCGCGCTTCAGTTCAACGCAGCGCTCCCCACCTGAACTCTTCTTTAACCTCCCGCCGCCAACAGATCTATGAAAGCCCTTGCTCGCCCCGTTCTTGTCGCGTTCTCCCTCGCTCTGTTAGGTGGCTGCGCCACGCTGGAGCGGATTGACGCTGCCAACGGAGGAAGAGACTCCGAGCCCGAAGACGTCGTCACGACCGAAGCGGAGCGTCCGCCAGAACCGGAGCCGGAGCCCGCCGCTCCGCTGCCCGCCTCGGTCACACGTGCCGAACCCGGAGAAGCCCCGCGCGCGCTGAGCCCCCCGCCGGCCACGGCCTCCGCGCCGTCGCTGGAGACCGAAAACGAGCAGCTGCGGCAGCAGGTCATTCTGTTGCAGGAGCAACTGCAACAACAGCAGACCCGCCTAGAGCAGCTCCAGCGTCAGTGGACTACAAACTTCTCGCTGATGGAGCAAGGAGTCGCAGAGTCCTTGCGCGAGAACCAACAGCTGATCGCTGAGCTGCAGCAGAACGTCCAGCAACAGGCTCTCACCCAAGCCGAGCCGTCGGCTCCTGCGCCTACTAACGCACGTCAGGCGCCTACTCCGCCTCCTGCGCCCAAGATCTCCGCCGCTCCGCCGGCCCCGCCCCCACGAGCCACTCCTCCGCAGGAGCTTCCCCTCGTTGAGGAGGTCTCGCTGGCCAACCTTCGCCAAGGCCAAACCTCCCCAGCGCCCCCACCGCCTACGACTGCCTCGACTCAGCGGACGGAGCCGCCCCCCGTCGTCCGCGAACCCGAACCTGAGGCATCGTTCACAGACCCAGACTTGGAAGAACCCGAAAATCCTCTTGTGCTGGTGCGTCAACCCGGCGTGAAGAACTTGTATAACCAAGGCATGGCCGCCTTCATTCAAGGAAGCTATGACGACGCAGTGAACCTCTTTGAGCAGCTGGTCACGGAGCACGAACAAGACCCTGACAGCGACAACGCTTGGTATTGGATTGGCTACGCGAAGTTTCGCCAAGAAAAATGGGATGAAGCCGAGACCGCCTTCCGGCAAGTGCTGCGACAATACGAACATCGCCCCACCTCGCAAGGGTTCAAAACGCCAGACGCCATCTACATGCTAGGACAAATCGCTGAAGCTGACGGGCAAACCAGCCGCGCGCGCTACTACTATGAAGCTGTCGCCGAGCGCTTTCCGGGCTCTGCCGCCGCGAACAACGCCAACGAAGAGTTGTCGCGGTTGCTCGGAGAAGGCTGAGGTCTTTCAGGCGCAAGTCGTCTCTACTAACAGAGACTTCGCCTCGGGGAGGGAGAGGATCGCAAAGCGGAGGGGGGCTCACACATGCAGAGCACATGCGAGCTTGCATCGGAGGATCAATCGAGGACGCCGCCTAACTCTTGAATAGACTCTGCGACCGAGCCGAAGAACGACTGCTGTTCCACGGCTTTTGCTGCGACCAACGGCACTTGACGCAGAGTTTTGCCGTCAAAGCGCAGCTCTAGCGTACCAAGCATGTGACCCTGCTTGACCGGAGCCGAGACTTTTTCGGGCAGCACGATGTTCACCTGAACTTGGTCAACTTCGTTGGGTCTCACCAGCAGACTCGCTGCCACTTGAGGCACCACCGACACTTCTTTTTCGGCGCCATCGTCCACGCGCACCTTACGTGACAGCGGCTCGTTGGCCGCCGCGAACACTTTGCTCTCATACTCAAAAAAGCCTTTGTTCATCAGGTGAGACGTGATGCGGCTGCGCCACTTGACGTTCGGAGAGCCAATCACCACGCTCACCAGGCGCACGTCGTCGCGCTTGGCCGTGGAGATCAAGTTGAAGCCCGCCTTGTAATAATATCCCGTCTTCATGCCATCCATGCCCTCATAAGCGCGCATCAAGCGTCGGTTCGTGTTCACGAGCTGAAACTCCCCATTGCGAAACGAGTCCAGCTCAATCGAAGACCACTCCAGATAGCGCGGGTGGTTGCGCAGCACGTGCATCGCCAGCAAATAGAGGTCGTAGGCCGTGGTGATGTCGTGCTTTTGTCCTCGGCTCGGCGGCAACCCATGCACAGACTGGAACCTCGTGTCTTTCATGCCCAGCTCGCGGGCTTTGTCGTTCATCATTTTGACGAAGTTCTCTTGAGAGCCGGCGATGTGCTCGGCAATCGCGGCGGTCGCGTCGTTGGCCGAGCGCACAATCATCGCTTTCATCATCTCCCGCAGCGGAAACACTTCTCCTTCTGCCAAATACACCTGCGTGCCCCCGATCTTGCTCGAACGTCGCGAGGTCTTCACGCGGCTATCCAGAGACGTTTTGCCCTCTTCGATGGCCTCGAGCGTGAGCAACGTCGACATCAGCTTGACGAGGGACGCAGGATAGATTTTGCGATGCTCTCGGTTGGCATACAGAATCCGACCGGTCTCGGCGTCGGCCAACAGCGCCGCTTTGTGGTGAGGGGCATACTTGCGCATCGTGGCGTCGGCCCAAACCAGCGACGGCAGCAGCAGCGCGATAAGCAGCGACACAGCCACCCGCAGCGTGGTGATTGGGACGAGAGAAGAGCCACTGCGCGTGGTGTTTCGATCTTGTGGACTGAGACCTATTCTTGTGACCATCCATTGCTCCAATCATAGGGTTGATAAAACGACTGCATCTGCGCATGAACGGAGTCCGGCTCAGGATGCCAGTCATAATGAAAATGAACTTCAGGAGGGAGCGACATGAAGATGGATTCAATCCGCCCACCAGAGCGCAATCCAAACAGCGTCCCTCGATCATAAATCAGGTTGAACTCCACATAGCGCCCCCGTCGCACCCGCTGAAATGCCAAGTCTTCTTCCGACCACGCCTCAAAGCGTCGCCGGGCAACAATCGGCTCATACGCAGGCAGGAACGCGTCCCCAACGGCTTGCACCAGCTCCCAATGCGGCGGCTCTTTCCCGTCTAAGTGATCGAAAAAGACGCCACCAATGCCGCGCATCTCGTGACGATGCCGCAGCGTGAAGTAGCGGTCGCATTCAGCCTTGAAGCCAGGATAGGAGCTGGGCATTGCGCGCTCACAAGCGTCATGCAGCGTGCGATGAAACTCAGAGAAGTCGAGGGGGTGGGGGAAGTAAGGCGTGAGGTCAATGCCGCCGCCAAACCACGAGGGGCCGGCTTCGGTCTCAAAATAGCGCACGTTCATGTGCACCGTCGGGACCCGCGGCGAGCGCGGATGAATCACCAACGAGAGCCCGCAAGCGGCAAACGGGCGAGGCTCCGTCTGAAGCTGCTGGGCAAGTTCAGGCGACATTTCGCCGAACACCGTGGAGATGTTGACGCCGCCTTTGTCAAAGGTCTCCCCGTTGGCGAGGACGCGGGTGTGTCCGCCGCCGCCGGCTTCACGCTCCCATCGATCTTCGCGAAAGCGGGCCTGCGACTCAAAGGCTTCTAGCCCAGCACAGATGCGATTTTGTAAATCACGGATGTAGGACTCCATGTCCCGAAAGGTCGAGGAAAATTCCATGCGCAACTCCATGTAGACGTTGGTGAGCACCCGCTGCAGGGAGAATGCCACTGACTAGGGAGATGCTCCGAAATCAAGGGAGCGCGCGCTTACACCGTCACCGGCAACCGCAGAGTGAAGGTGGTGCCGACCCCTTCTTCGCTGGCAACATGAATCGTGCCGTTGTGCTCTTCTATGAGCCGCCGCACGATAGACATGCCCAAGCCGGTGCCTTTGCCGCGCTCTTTGGTAGTGAAGAAGCTCTCAAACAACCGGTCGCGCACTTCGGCGGGCATGCCACAGCCCGTATCCGTCACGCTCAGCACGATTGTGGTGTCTGCATGCTCGGCGCGGATGGTGATGCGTTTCTCCTCACGCTTTGCCAGCGCGTCGCGCGCGTTGTTCAGCAGGTTGATGAAGACTTGCTCCAGCTGATTTTGGTTGCCCAGCACGTTGGGCAAGCCATCGGGGACCTCAATGCTCAAGCGGATGCCCTGTTGTTCCAGAGCGTGCTGCGAGAGCATCAACACGCCTTGGAGCACTTGGGAGATGGAGCAGGGTTTGCGCTCGGCTTGCTGCTCGTTGCGGGCAAAGTTCTGCACCTGTTGAATCAGCGACGTCACCTTCTCATTGATCACTAACAAATCGTCGAGCTTGCGAGGGATCGGCCCGGTGTCTTGGTCAGGGTGCATCTCTAGGTACTGCTGCATCATCTGCGTCTTCAGGCTCATGGCCGCCAGCGGAGACTTGAGCTCATGCGCGATGCTCGCGGCGACTTCGCCTAAAGAAGCCAACTTGGCCGATTGGGCAGCGATGTCTTCAGCTTGCTGCTGGCGGGCCTCGGCTTGTTGCAGTTGATGGCGCAAACGATCGGAAATGTGGTGATAAGAGGTCACGTTAAGCATGCTGCCGAGCAGCGCCTTCTCTTCGGGCACATAGTCCAGGCTAAGCTCTTGCCAGCTCAGGTTCTCCCCGCGCATCCGAAAAACCATCGAGCCCCCGCAGCGCTCCTTCACGCAGCGCTCCAGCAGGCGATACAGCTCGGCATAGTCCTCTTCGTTTAGCAGCTGCTGCATTTGGCGCAAAAAACCAAGCAAGGAGACCTGCGTCGTCGGCTGCTCTGGATTCTCCAAAGCGGGCTGGATCTCCAGAATTTTGGTGCGCACACACAACCGAATCGCGGTCAGGCCGGCGCGCTGAATGCTGTGGCGGAACCAGCGCAGCTGAGCGTGGAGCTGTTGCTGTTGCTCTTCTAAGAGACGCTTGGCGTGGTAGTTCTCCAGCTGAATGCGCACCCGCTTGCGGGTCTCGTCTTCGCGCAGAGGCTTGGTGATGTAGTCAAACGCGCCAGCGTCGAGCCCTTCAACCACCGAGGGCTGGTCGCCCAGAGCGCTCTGAAAGATGGCCGGGACGTCACGCATGTGCGGCATTTTGCGAATCTGACGCAACAGATGAAAGCCGTTCATCTGCGGCAGCATCACGTCTAGCAAGAACAAATCGGGTTGCACCCGCTCCAAGAGGCGCAAGGCATGGAGAGGCTCCTGCGAAAGCTCAAGCTCGTAGCCCTCCGGCTCCAAGATTTGCGTGAGAACATCCAAATTGTCGGTGTCATCTTCCACAATCAAAATCGTGCTTTTGGCAACGGAGAACATGTGCTGACTCATAAAAAGGTTGCCGATCTCTGCTCGTGATTTGCCTTTCCCGTCTTTCTCTTCCTCGTCTCTCTCCAGCGCCGCCGAGTGTCTGCAAGCCACCCAATTCCATGATAGAGCTCTTCCGGGCGAATCTGGAGACAAAGCGCTGTTCTGTTTGTTGATTTACCGCTCCAAATGCCCAGTTGAGCAGTTGTTTTGATGTTCAAATATTCCCGTAGAGACAATGGATTTGATCAGAATGTCAATCACGGGGACGGAGACGCTATTGCCAATTAGTTTCATCCACTTAGCTCTGAGAGCGGGGAGTTTAAACTCTTTTGGAAATCCCTGTATCAGACAAGCCTCTTCTTTGGTTATTTTTCTATAAAGCTTTGGAAAGTATACCTCTCTCAAAAACTGTTTTTTGTAGTTTTCATGATCCGTAGGTTTGAGACTTTTTAATGATATGTAGTCATTGGTATCGCTCGCGACGAGGGTAGAGAAAACATCTGAAGTCGGCATAAAGATTCTGTTCACACCATCTATGCCACTACTAATTTTCGTGTTCTTGAAGTCAAATCGTTCTTCAGTACACTCAATAGCACCTTTTTCTAAAAGCGAGTTTAGGGTATCAAGAACTGAGATCTTCTTTACTTTTAAGGGTTTTTCATTTTTTAAATCATCTAACACTAGATGATCACGGTGAGATAGATTCAGAACCGCAATTTCATTCTCTGACAAATCACTTTTCTCAAAGTCTAACACTTTGAAACGGTAATTTATTTTTTTAAGAATGGATAAGTCTACCAACTCATTAAGTTCTTTCTCTGTGATAGTTGAATCAAGCAATTGGAATTGTTTCAATGACAAAGGGTTTCCATCTAAAGGCCCAAATTGGCTTTTTCTTCTATTCTTCAATAAGAGTAAGCAGATGTTCTTCTGTCGTTGTGTGCTTTTAGCTATGTCCCAAGAATGAATAGTTGTATGCCCGTTTCTTAGGTCATTGAAAAGGAAATAGTCATTGAATCCATTTGTGCAAGAAAGGCTTATTTTTCTTTCGTATATTGCATTTCCAAATAAGTCTCTTTGCATAGGTTGGGTTTTTTTATCCTGGAGTTCTATCCCAAGAATGTCTGCGAGCGTCGCTCTCTTCTCGATCTGCTTTGGTAATGAAAAACGATCAAGATAATTTTTTTCGAGAAAACCAACTATATAAACTCTCACTCTACTTTGGGCTACGCCATAATCATGAGAGTTTATTACATAGAAATCTGCGTAATACCCTGCTTCTTTAATTCTATCAAGAATGTAATTTAGAGCTTTTCTGTTTCTTGGATCAACCAGTCCCTTCACATTTTCAAAGATAAATGCTTTGGGTTTAGATTTATTTAATAAAAAAATTGTATCATTCCAAAGCTGCCCTCTGTCATCGTCAAAACCAAGGTTCTTGCCTGCAATAGACCAACTTTGGCAGGGAACTCCTGCAGTTAAAACATCGTGTTGAGGAAGTTCCTCAATCTGGGTAATATCTCCAAAGTTCGCATCAGGATTGAAATTGTAGTTTTCACAGTAAGCGTTTATCGCATCTCTGTCGATCTCACTAAATCCAAGGCAAACGCCGCCATTAGCACTAAGAGCTAGTTTGAATCCACCAATCCCTGAAAATAAATCTATAAATGTGAATTTACTCTTACTCATGGTTTGTTAAAGTACTGATTTGTCAAAACCTTCTGGAGGCTCAATCCCTAAAAACTCAAGGTATATTCTTTCCCGATATTTTTTTCCCAAAGAGTTAATTTCAGAGATAAATTTTTCGTAAGTTCCTTCTCCACCAATGAAATCCCAAAACTCATTTCCGATTAGAACTGATTTGTCATGGTGCATATCAAACCACCTCATGGGGAAGTTCCAGTTGTAGTCTTCTCTTTTTCCGTATGGATTATAGGCTAAGGCGTAAAATGCGTGATCAACCTTGGCTGGAGTCATTGCCAAGAGCTTGAACATTTTTTCTTTGCTGACTTTGGTTTGATCACTATTAGGCAAAGGTGCTTTTATTTCAAAAGCATACCGGAGTTTAGTCGTTTTGCTCTCGATAAATACATCACAAACAACACTCGTTGGGATCGGTTTCCCGCCGCCTTTCAAAATGTATTTGAGTTCGTTTTCCCAATTCGGATTTGCCTTTTTTTCTCCATTGTTCTTGTGTTCCAGCTTGTTGAGTATTTCTTGGATTCTTCTCAGCCTCTCCTTTCCAACTTCTCCGGTGACGGTCTTGCTTATTTCACAATGTCCATGGTGCTCCTCCGCTACAACTTGTGCCAATTTTTCCCACACTCCTCCAAAAGGAGTTACGAACCTTCTTTCAAAATGAGAACCTTTGAAAATTTCATCAGGTACTAAAGCAGCATAAAGAGGTCTGCTTGAGTAATGTTGTTCTTTTATAAATGGATCAGTGAAAAGGACTCTGTCCATAACTTTATCCATAAGTTCTGAGACTACTTTGCTGATTTTTTTGTTTACATTTTCCATTTTCAAGCCACCCAATTCCATGATAGAGCGTTTCCAGGCAGAGGCAACCAACGCCGCCACAATCCGACCAAAGGAGAGGGACGTCTACTCGCGGAAACCGCGCAACCACTGTAGACGACGTGTGCCGCTCCTCCTCGGCTCTCGGTCGTCTCACTCCAAGAGCTGACGCTGCCATCGCGCGCGCTGTCCTAAGAACTGCCGCAGAGTCTTGCTGAAAGAACCCCGCAAGCGGGCGTCATGTTGTTCGCGGAGCGCGGCGGTCCAACGCGCCAGCCAAGGCAGAGGATGCTCAGCTTGCAAGCGCTCCAGCGCGCTCACAATCTCTTCGGCTTGCGTGCGGTTGGGCAAGAAGTCGCGTTCTAGCGCGGGCTGCATGATCGCTTCCAGCTGTGTCAAGAGCGCGCGGATCTCATCGGCAGAGCGCTCAGAGTCTGCGTCCAGATCGGCAAACGCGGGCTCAGCCGCCGAGCTTTCAGCGGGCACCTCTGGCGAAGGCGCTCCCAGTGCGGAACCAGAGAGCGGCAAGCTCACCGTGAACGTGCTCCCTTCTCCAAGGCGACTGTGGAGTTCAATCGTCCCCGCCATCAGCTCGACCAAGTTTTTGACGGTGGAGAGCCCCATGCCGGAGCCGCCATAGCGCAGAGGGTCTTGCTCGGTGGCTTGCACAAACGGCCGAAAAATCTGCTCTTGCTCTTCGGGTTTGATGCCAGTCCCAGTGTCGCTCACACGCAGCATCAGCTCTGGGAGCGAACCGTCTTCTGTGCGAGTGACCAGCCTCGCCTCTGCCGACACAGCCCCCGCCTCTGTGAACTTGATCGCGTTGCCGGTGAGGTTCATCAAAATCTGAAAGACGCGCATCGGGTCGAGCACCACGGTTTGATCTGGGAAGGTCAGCTGGAATTCGAGCCCCTTCTCTTCCACTTGCGGAGACAGCAACGCCTCGAGCTGCTCTTGCAAGCGGTACAGCGAGAACGGCTTGGGATATAGCTGGACGCTGCCGTGCTCGAACTGCGCGTAGTTCAGGACGTCGTTGATGAGCGTGAGCATCTCCTCGCCGATGTTGTTCGCCCGCAGCGCCAGCACTCGCGACGGGTGATCGCTGGGGAAGCTCTGCGCCAGCGCGCGCGTGAAGTGCAACAAGGAGTTCAGCGGGGTGCGCAGCTCGTGAGTCGCGCCGGCCAGAAAGCGCGTCTTGGCGCGGTCAGCTTCTTGCGCTTGCGCCAGCGCCGCTTGCAGCTTCGCTTCGGCGAGCTTTTCTGGCGTGACGTCTCGAAACGCCCCCACAAACTGCGCGGAGCCTTCTGACCATTGGGCTGCGTCTTCGCTGCGATTGTAACGGCCCTGCAGCTCAATCCAACGCGGCGCCGCATCGAGCGTTTGCCAGCGAATGAGCCGCACCACGATGCTGTCTTCAGGCTCCAAGGCGTGCAAGTCGGCGGCGAGACTCTCGCGTTCGGTCGGGTCCACGCGCTCCAGCCACTCCTGCAAAGAGACCGTGCGACGCAGCTGCAGCATCATCATCGCGCGCTCATCCAAGGTGAACTCTTGGGCAACAGGGTCATACTCCCAAATGCCGAGTCCAGCGGCTTCGGTAGCGAGCTGCATTCTGAGCCGAGACCGCAGCGCGGCTTGTTCCGCGAGGCGAAACGCCGTCACATCCTGCTCCACGACCAACGCGCGATAGTGCTCCGTGTGAAACACTCCCCGCGCGCTGATGTAGCGTTTTTCTGTTTGCGTCGTGAACTCAATCTCCAGCGGCAACAACGGCTCTTGGCTCGCAAGGGCCTGCAGGAACATGCGCTGGACGCGCGGGCGATCGGCGTCACTCACATAGCGGTCAAACCAATCTTGCAACAAGACCTGGGTGTCCACCTGAAACAAGGGATGCCGCCGCCCTAAGATTTCGGGTCGCAGCCTCAGCGGCTCAGAGTTTGGGACGACCGACCACGTCATGAGCTTGGCGATCGCAGCCTGTTTTTGAGCGATGGTGTTAGTGAGGCGTAAGCGCGTCTCGCGGCTTTGCACATGGTCGATGTCCTGCAGCGCGATCAGCAAATGGGGCTGAGCCGAGGTCTCTGTGCGCACAAAGACTCCGACCTCTTCCATCCAGAAATATCGATCCCCGCCGCTGCGCAGGTCCGCTTGCCGATAGATGACTCGGTAGTCTTCTTGTTTGCGCAAGGCCTGGCGCAGCACGTCCAGCACAACCTCACGGTCGTCGGGATGCAGCAGCAGCGTGCGCCCCACGGGCCAGAAGTCGTGTGGGAGCGCGTCAGCGCTGGGGGCGAGGCGCATCACAGCCGTCCACTCTTGGTCGAGCCAGTTCAACTTCTGGGTCTGGGTGTCGTAGTGCGCGATGGTCACGCGCAGCGCCCGAGCGATGTGTTGGTGCCACCGCAAGGCCGTCTCTCGCGCGAGCTGCTGGAGGCGCTCGGCTTCGGCTTGCTTCCGCTTGGTGATGTCAAAATGAATCGACAGAAAACGCTCTAAACGCCCTTGATCGTCTTTCAGCGGCACAATCGTCATGTCTGCCCAATAGAAGCCGCCGGTCTTGGTGCGGTTGCAGATCTCGCCAGACCACGTCTCGCCACGCTGAACCGTTTTCCACAGCTCTGCATAGAACGCCGCGCTGTGCTGCCCCGACTTGAGAAGGCGATGATTCTGCCCCAGCAGCTCCTCGCGGGAATAGCCTGAGATTTCGCAGAAGGTGTCATTCACATACGTAATGTTGCCGCGCCGATCGGTGATCGCGACGATGGCGCTTTGGTCGAGGGCATATTGATAGGCGCGCAACAGCGACGTGGCGCTGCGCTGCGCGGCGACGTTGTGAAAGAACAGCGCCAGCTCGGTGCGAGCGGGTTGGTGCGTCAGGCGGGCGCGGACCTCGAACCACTGCCAGTCCCCGTCGCTGTTGGGCAAGCGCAGCTCCATGTGCACATCGGAGTCTCCCACCTGAGTGAGCAGATCGCAGAAGGCGCCGTAGTCGTCAGGGTGCAGCTGGTGGATGACCTCGCGTAGCGAAGCCCAGCCTTGCGCCACGTCCACTCGATGGCGCGCAAAGAAGACTTCGTCGTGTGCCTCAAGCGTTTTGCGGTCCCAGTCAAAGACCGCTAAGCCGATGTCGCCGATGCGCATGGCGAGGTCGAGCCGTTTGAGCAGCTGCTGGTTGTGCTCGGTCTGCTGGGTCAAGGTGTGGCGCTCTTGCTGCCACCGAGCTTGCAGCGCGTTGACCTGCGCAATGAGCGGATCGTGCTCCGGGTTGGGAAGTGGGGCGTGATCGCTGGCAGGTTCGGCGCTGAGACGCTTCAGGTGCTGGAGCAAGTGGGGATGCGACATGAACTCTGCTCGATGAGGAGATGACGTTGGCGGGGTGATGTTGCGCGTGTCTATCTCAAGGTTACTTCAAAGTTACAAGCAGCGAAAGCGTTCGCGGCCATACGTCTTCCTCCAGCGGAAGAAAGAGAGAGCGCCGGGCACGGATCTCTTGTCAGAAATCTATATTTTCTTATGCAACAGGTTTGTATCTTTGGATACTTGAGAGTTGCGATTTTTTTCAAATAGCTTAACACTTCTATCGCACTTGTTTGTGTGCTGTCTCTCTCTTTTTGGGGATTCCTGTTGTTGCATCGGCGTCAGAGTTGCACCTAAGCTCAAGAACCAAGAGCCCCCTCCATCTTACCCCAGAAATTTTGTTGGATATGTCGGATTCTAGCCAACCCAAAGCTTACGTCATCCCGCCTTTGTTGGCCGATGAAGACGAGCGTCTGCGCGCCCTGCGTGGGTATGACATTTTAGACACGGCGCCTGAAGAGAGCTTCGACCACATTACGCGCCTGACGGCGCAGCTGCTGGGTTGCCAGATGGCGCTGGTGTCGCTGGTGGATGACAAGCGCCAGTGGTTCAAGTCGCGTTGGAACCTAGCGGCCACCGAGACCACGCGGGATGTTTCTTTTTGTGGCCACGCCTTGCCCAGTGAGGATGGCCTACTCATCATCCCAGACGCCCGCAAGGATCTGCGCTTCGCGGGGAATCCGCTGGTGACGGGAGAGCCGTACATACGCTTCTATGCTGGCGCTGTGCTGCGCTCTGCGGAGGGGCAGCCGCTGGGGACACTCTGCCTGCTCGATCCAGAGGTTCGTCAGGGGCTGAGCCAAGAGCATCAGCAGCTGTTGCAGAGCATGGCGCGCCAAGTCGAGGCTTTGTTAGAGCTGCGCCGCGCTTTGGTTCAGGCGTCGGATGAGCGCGCTCGACATGAAAACACGCTGACGCTGACCTACACCGGACACTGGTCATGGGACATCGTGAGCGACCAAGCCACTTGGGATCAGCGCACGTATGAGATTCTGGGGCTGCCAGAGGGCTCCCCGATTCACCGTGAAACCTTCTTGCAGTGCGTCGCTCCAGAGGATCGCTCGTGGGTCCGCGTCAAGCTAGATTCGCTGTTTGAGACCAATGCGACCTTTCACGAGCGCTATCGGGTGTTGCACCCCGACGGACGCCGCCGTTGGGTGCGCTCGATTGGCCAGCTGCGGCGTGACGCGCAAGGCCGCGCTTTGGAGCTCTATGGCGCCGTTGGAAACATCGACGCCGAGGTGCGCGATGAGCAAGAGCGCCAGCAGCTCTTAGAAGAGCTTCAGCTCACGATGCAGACGGTGGGCTTGGGCCTGGTTCGGATGAACCCAGAAGACCTGAGCTTCAGGGCCGATCCGCGCAGTGAAGAGCTGTTGGGGACAAATAACCTCGCGTTCTCGTTGCAGTTCACACAGATCATCAACCAGTTTGTGCTCCCTGAAGATCAAGACCAGGCCCGCTCAGCGCTCGCGATGGCGATGGTCGGCGAAGAGTCGGAAGTCGCCGTGCGCGTCAAGACCGCTGGCCCGCACGAGAAGTGGCTGCATTGGAAGTTAGGGCGCTTTCGCCGTGAGAACCGCAAAGAGGTCTTCATCGCGATGCATGACATCACTCGTCGCAAGACCGCAGAGCTGGAGCAAGCCAAGCTGCTGCAAGAGTTGCTGCGCGAGAGAACGCTGAACACGCAAGTGCGACAGCTGGTGCAGATGGTCAACTGGAGCTGGGAGATCGAAGACGATGTGCTCGAAATGGGAGACGAGCTGGAGAGCTTGTTTGGCGTCAACCCGCGGCGCCTCACCACGGTTGAGCATTACATGGGACTTGTACACCCAGAGGATCTCGCGTCCTTTCGCTCACACATTCAGAGAGCGCTGGACACGGGTGAGACGTATCAAACCGAGCACCGCATCCGCTCCGGCGACCAAGATTGGTGGGTCAAAGCGGTCGGGACGGTGGAGTTCAACGAGGCGGGCAAGGCGGCTCGCTTGTATGGTGCTCTCACGGACATCACCGCCGTCAAAGAAGCCGAGACCGTGCGCTTCAAGCAGCTAGAGTGGGAAGAGACACAGAAGCGGGTGATGGGGCTGGGAACCCTCGCGGCGAATGTGGGACACGAGCTGCGCACGCCGCTGCAAGGCATTCAATCGCAGCTGGAGCTGCTGGAGCTGATGGTTGAGAACGGGCGCTACGAGCGTGTGACAGGCTTCTCCGATAAGATCCGCTATCACCTCAAGCAGTCCGGACAGATCATGGACGGCATGCTGCGGTTGGCCAAAAAAGATTACTTTGGGCATGAGCGGACTGAGCGCGTGGAGGTCGACCTCACCAAGGTCGTGGACAGCATTTATCAGCTAGAGTCGTTCACTGCACGCGGCTGCGCGATTGAGTGGCAGGCTCAGCTCCCCGAAGAGCCGCTGTGGGTGCTGGGGGTGCAAGTGGACTTGGAGAAAGTGGTGAAGAATTTGCTGGACAACGCGCTGAAGAGCTTTGAGGGGATCGACCATCCGCGCGTCACCATCTCGTTGCGACAAGAGCGCGGGCAAGCCGTTTTGGTGGTTGCCGACAATGGGGTGGGAATGGACGAGGAAGTGTTGCAGCGCTGTTTAGACCCGTTCTTCACAACGCGCGAAGTCGGCGCGGGCACGGGCATGGGCCTCACCTTCTGCTACAACGTCGCAATGGATTTGGGAGGCGATTTGAAAGTGGAGAGCGCCACGGGCGCTGGAGCGAGCTTTCGGCTGTTTCTCCCCTTGGCAGCTGCTCCTGCCGCGTGAGCGCGCCGCTCGGTGGCTGCTCCGCCCAACGCTACTTTGCGTTCAATTACATCCAAATCACTTCGATTTTCTTCCCGTCTTCTTCCAAGAGTTCTCGTTCGCCGACGGTCTCAATATC
>CBFIJD010000037.1:0-29091 GCA_965662845.1 uncultured bacterium
CACTGAGCGGGGACGCACCATCACGATGCAAGCGCTGGAAGCCGGCGCCGTCGACTTTGTGCAAAAACCCAGCGCCGACACGCGGCAAAGCATGGAGAGCGTGCTCGCAGAGCTACGCCAAAAAGTCAAAACGGCGGCCACGATTGACGTCAGTCACTGGAAGGGGCGACGCCCTACCACTGCGGTTGCGACACCCAGCCCGGCCTCCCGCACCATCCCCATCAATGTGAACCTCGCGAACAAAATCATCGCGATTGGCGCGTCTACCGGAGGAGTGGAGGCCATCAATCAGGTCATCTCTCGCTTGCCGGCGACCTTGCCGG
Organism: uncultured bacterium; assembly: GCA_965662845.1. Classification (GTDB taxonomy): domain Bacteria; phylum SAR324; class SAR324; order SAR324; family NAC60-12; genus JCVI-SCAAA005. The sequence continues at coordinate 324 of CBFIJD010000037.1, forward strand.
GCATTGTGATTGTCCAGCACATGCCGGCTGGGTTCACCAACACCTTTGCTCGGCGGCTCAATGAGCTCACTCAGATGCATGTTGCCGAAGCGGTGAGTGGGAGCGTGATTCAGCCAGGGCATGTGTATCTGGCGCCTGGCGACGAACATCTGCGAGTGCGGCGCGTCTCAGGACAGCTACAAGTGGAGTGTTCGACAGGAGAGAAAGTTTGTGGGCACCGTCCTTCCGTCGAAGTGTTGTTCCGCTCTGTGGCGCAGGTGCTAGGCGCCCAAGCGATCGGCGTGATGTTGACGGGGATGGGGAGCGACGGGGCAGACGGCATGGTCGCGATGCGGCAAGCAGGCGCGAGAACGCTGGCCCAAGACCAAAAATCGTCGGTTGTGTTTGGCATGCCTGCAGAAGCCTTCCACCGAGGCGGAGCAGAAAAGCTGGTGCCTCTGGATCAGATCGCCAACCAAATTGTTCATTTGTTACAAAGTATGAAATAGCGCCCATGCCTAAATTCGCGGAAAGTGTGTTTGAGCTCGAGGCCGCTCATGCCTTCGCAGAGACGTCTCCTGCCGAAACGTAGCAAGCGTACTGTCTGCAAAAGTTGTATTCTCAGCTCAACGAGCTGGAGAGACCGTGGCAGCATCTGAGGCAAAATCCGCTCACCAAGATCGCAGAGTCAGCGCTGACGCTGCCCGAAAAATTCAGTTGCTGCTGACCAGCATGAGCCCATATTTCAACCTACAGATTTATGCCGGCCCCGGGGTTGGCAAACAAGTCTTCACGACAACCATTAAGCAAAATTTGCAGTCGTTAGTACAGCGACTGCTGCAATAGAGAAAGAGCATGGCAGCCGTTGATTGTTTGATTGTTGGAGCAGGAATTTCAGGGCTGATGGCCGCGCGCGCGTTGCAGAGTGCTCTCTGCGACGTCCTCGTCGTAGACAAAGGACGGGGTGTCGGCGGGCGCATGAGCACGCGGCGTTTTGATAATCATCGCCTAGATCATGGAGCCCAGTTTTTCACCGTTCGGAGCGACGCGCTCAGAGAGTATGTCGCGCAGTGGCAAGCCGACGGGGTTGTCCAAGAGTGGTGCCGAGGCTTTCGGGATGCGGAAGATGGTCACCCTCGTTATCGCGGGTCTGATGGCATGAATGCGATCCCTAAGGCGCTGGCACAAGGACTAGAAGTGCGCACCGAGCACAAGGTGACCTCAGCGCGTGAGGTGGGAAATGAGTGGGAAATTTCTTTTGAAGAACAACCGCCCGTGCGAGCTCGAGCCCTCTTGATCACCGCCCCGGTTCCTCAAACATTGGCCATGCTGCAAGCGGGAGGAGTCACGCTCCCCCCAGCTACGGAGACGGCGCTAGGCCGCATCGAATACGACCCCTGCCTCGCGTTGATGGTCTTGCCCGATGTCCCCCTGCGCATGCCGTCAACCGGCGCCTTTCAGTGGAATTGTGAGCCGATCCAATTCATGTCTGACAACGCGCGCAAAGGGCTCCCCAATCCCGGCCAAGCCTTGACCATTCACCTCGCTCCCAAGTTCAGCCGGCAATACTGGGACGCCCCCGCTGAGGCTGTTCTCGCTGAAGTGCAAGCGCATCTCTCCCTACAAAACATCTCCTTGCAGACCTCCCGCTATCAACTACACCGCTGGCGCTACAGTCAACCATCTGTCCTCCACGAGGCCAACCATCTCTGTGCAGGCACAGACGCGCCGCTTTACTTCGCCGGCGACGCGTTCGCGGGGCCTCGAGTTGAAGGGGCAGCGCTCTCTGGCATCGCAGCAGGGCAGGCCCTCTCTCAATTGTTTCACTGACATCAAAAAGTAGACGCTGGAGCACAGAAGTCCTCCAGCTGTGGCAGGTTTACTGAGAGCTGCTCGGAGCCACGGGTGCCTCCGTAGGCAGGGAGGCCTCAGGCGCTGGTGCAGTGGGGGCGGTCGCTTCTGGGACAGAGGAGCGCGGCTCTGCCGCTTCGGTGGCTTCAGGAGCCGCTGGGGATGGTTCTAGTTCCACAGGTGGCAGGGCTGGGGCCTCGGTCTGCTCCAGCTCCACATCCGGTTCTGCAGGAGCCTCTTCTTCCGGTAGCGGAGCCGCAGGGAGCGCAGCGTCGCCGGCGGGCAGCGGGATCTCAGCTTGAGGAGGGGGCAGCACACCTCCGGGGACTTCTGGGAGAGTCTGAAGCTCTTTCAAGACGGAGTCGCTCGCTCGCTCAGAAGACATGTAAGCGAGGGTGAGAGAGGACGTCATGAACAACACCGCCAAAACGGTGGTGGCTTTGCCAATGCCTGTCATCGGCGAGCGCGTGGATTGCGCCTGCCCGACTCCGCCGAAAGCCGCGCCAAGCTCGGCGCCTTTTCCGGATTGCATCAGCACAAAGAAGATGAGGAGAAGACAGATAAAAACGTGGATGATGAGCAGTAAAGTGAACATAGAAGAAAGTCTTGAGAGGAAAAAATCAGGCGGCTTGAACGATTGCGGCGAAATCTTCTGGCTTGAGACTCGCGCCCCCGACCAAAGCCCCGTCGATGTCGCTCATCGCGAGGAGTTCTTTCGCATTATTGGGTTTGACGCTGCCTCCGTAGAGAATCTGCATCTGCTCGGCGACGTCTGCGCTGGCCAGCGCGGAAATCAGGCCACGGATGTGGCGGTGCATGTCGTTCGCTTGCTCAGGGGTCGCGGTGTGTCCGGTACCAATTGCCCACACCGGCTCATAAGCGATCACACAGCGTCGCAGGTCATCAAGCGCGATGTCGCTGAGTCCGGTGGTGATTTGTGAACTCACGATGGCTTCTTGCTCTCCTGCTTCGCGCTCTTGCAGCGTTTCGCCCACACAATAAATGGGGTGAATTGCCGACTGTAGCAAGCGCTTGATCTTCTTGTGAATCAGAGCGTTGTCTTCCTGAAAATATTGGCGGCGCTCCGAGTGCCCCACAATGCAATAGCTCACACCGCACTCTTTCAACATTGAGACCGCAACTTCTCCAGTGTAAGCCCCCGACACTTCCTCATGAACATTCTGAGCGCCCAACATGACGGGGCTCTCTTGCAGCGCATCCGCAGAGACGCCTAGAAGCGGGAAGGGCGGGCAGATCACCATGTGAGCCGTAGTCGAAAGCGACCGCAGAGCATCAACCATCGGTTGAATCAACTCGCGGTTGCCGTTCATTTTCCAGTTGCCAGCAATCAGAGGAGTACGCACAGGAACCTCAAGGAGGGGGTTGATCTTCCAAGTGAGGAGAAGCAGGAAAAAAAGTGCGACAAACTGCAAGACTTCCTCTGAAAGAGCAAGCCTATTTCTTTGCTTGCCGCCTCACCACGGAATTTTCTCTCCATCCCACGCCACCAGCTCGCCCAGCGGGTTTTTCGTCGTTTTCTCCAGCGACTCCATCATCGACGCGACGCTGTACTCGACGGTGAACAGTTTTTCGGCAGCCACATTCTTCTGAAAGGGCGCCGAGAGGTTCGTCGCCACCGTCCCAGGATGTAGCGCGACTACCTTGGTCTGTGGCGCAACGCGGTGAAACTCAATCGCGATGTTGCTCATCAACATGTTCAAAGCGGCTTTAGAAGCCCGATAGCTGTACCACCCGCCGGCGCGGTTGTCGGCAATGCTGCCCACGCGCGCAGAAATGGCGGCGAAGATGCTGGGAGAGGGATGACGAAACAAGCGATGAAGATGCTTCGCAAGGAAAACCGTTGGGAGCGTGTTGACTCGCATCGCCTCATGCATCTGTTCTGCGTTGATTTGACGGAGGCTTTTTTCAGGGCCATGTTGATCGTTGTGCAGGTATCCCACACAATTGATCAGAAAGTGCAGACTCCCCGCTTGTTCCTTGATTTGCACAGCGATGCGCTCCACATCCGCCTCTTGTGTGACATCACCAGAGAGCACCCGAACGCGCCCCGATGAGCTGTCTTGGAGGTGTTGCAGCTCCGTCGCCTTCTCCGGATTCCGACAGACAGCGAAGATCGGAGCGTAGTCGCTGTGTTCGAGCAGGTGCTTAACAAACCCCCAGCCTAAGCCTCGGGCGGCGCCGACTACCAGCGCAGGTTTGAGCTTTTCAGACATGAACTCTCTCGGCAGCAGGATTCACAATCGCGTTTCAATGACGCTAATGGCAGCAGTGTATCAACGTCGTGGCGAAAGGGAATCATAGAGGGCGAGATAACTTTGATAGCGCACGTCTTGGATCCGCTGCGCTTGCACGGCAGCTTTCACAGCGCAGTCGGGCTCATGTCGGTGTGTGCAGTTGGGAAACCGACAGCCCACGCGGTCTACAAACTCCACGAAGTATTGATCTAACTCCTCGGCCTGCACGCCCCACGGACGCAGCTCACGAACTCCTGGCGTATCCACCAGATATCCGCCTTCGGGCAAAGGAAACATCTCCGCCAACGTCGTCGTGTGTCGCCCTTTTCCAATTTTTTGATTGACCGCCCCCACCCGAATCTCCCAGTCCGGAAACAGCGCTTTCACCAGAGAAGATTTCCCCACCCCCGAGTGCCCTGCCAGCACCGAAGTCTGGAGGTGAAGTTGCTCGCGGACCGCGTCGAGCAGCGTCCCCTGCAACGCGCTCACCGTGAGCACCACGTATCCCAAATGACGATACAGCTCCGCGATGTTCTGCGTCTGCGCTTCTGTCGCAAGATCAATCTTGTTCAAGACAATCACAGGCTCTAGCCCCCCTGCCAACCCCGCCACGATCAGGCGATCCACCACACCATGCCGAAATGTGGGCTGACGCACCGCAGCCACAATCAGCAGCTGATTGGCGTTGGCCACCAAGACCTGGCGAATCTCTCGCTCTGGAATGTTGCGAGCCAGCTCCGTCGTGCGCGGCTCAATCCGATAGATCAAACCCGCGTCTTCCGCCGCTTCTGGATCCGCTTCTACACGATCGCCAACCGCAATCTTTTCGTCGTAGCGGCTCTCTTGAAACAAGTTGCCTTTCACACGACACAGGCGGGGCTCTCCGTCTGCAAAAGAGACGTAATAAAAACTCTTTGTACGTTTGCGTACGATCCCAATCTGCTTCATTTGGGCCGTGACCATCAGAAAGTAGTGAAGCGAGCCGCGTTGCGTTCAGACAGAGCCCAGGCGCTGGGCTCAAGAGGCCGCGTGATGAACCTTCCAAACTCGATGAATTCTGGGATTGCGCTGAAAATCGGGCGGGAGCAACTCGGCGTCTAACGCCTCGAAATGCAAGTGAGGTAAGGCCTCTTCCTCCAATCGAAAGCGCCGATGATTCGTCGAGAAAATCAGAGTGCCTGCCGGAGTTAACAGACGGGAGACATGACGCAACAACTCCACATGATCGCGTTGCACGTCCCAAGTCTCCTGCATCGATTTCGAGTTAGAGAACGTAGGCGGGTCGAGAAAAATCAGATCAAACAGCTGCCGTTGGCCTTTGACCCACTCCAAACAATTCGCATGGACGCATTGGTGCCGATGTTCGTTCAATTGATTCAACCGTAAGTTGTCTCGGGCCCAACCCAAGTAAGTCTTTGACAAATCCACCGAGACGCTGCGCTCTGCGCCTCCTAACGCTGCAGCGACCGTGACGCTCCCCGTGTAGCAAAACAAGTTCAGAAAGCGAGTCCCTTCCGCTAAGTTCTGCACATATTTGCGAGTTAAGCGGTGATCTAAAAACAGGCCCGTGTCCAAATAGTCACGCAAATTCACCCAAAATTTTGCGTTGTTTTCCTGCACCACAAAACGATCTCGCGAGCTCGCCAGCTTTTCGTATTGTTGCCTTCCCTTTTGGCGACTGCGGCGTTTGGTGACCAGCTTGTCTTCGGGCACGCCAAAGACCTCCGTCACTCCCGCTAAGACTTCCAACCAGCGCGTCTCTGCCGCAAGGACATCGACGTCTTTGGGAGGGTCATACTCCTGCACTTGGACCCACTCTCCATAACGATCTACCGCGACTCCATACTCTGGAATGTCTTTGTCATACGCTCGAAAGCACTCCACCTGATCCCGTTTGAGCCATGGCTTGAGCTTCTTCAAATTCTTGCGGAGGCGGTTCGTGAACGGGTTCTCTGCGGTCACTTCAAGAGCGGTGGGCGTCTGCGTCGTTTCTTTGGGCAGGTAGCGATAGAGCTGGCAATCCAGAGGACCGTTTTTGAAGGGGTGACGCTTGTCATAATAGAGCCCGATGTCTTGCGCAAGCGACTCTTCACTGGTCAGGATGGCGACCTGCCAATTCGGGAAGCGTTGTTCGCGGAGCTGTCCCAACAAACGATACAGGCGAGGCAAATCGGGATCGCTTTGCAGCCGATGCCCATAGGGAGGGTCTGTCAACAGAAGCCCCTGTGGCGCGGGAGGTTGCAGCTGAATCACTTCCAGTTGCTGCAACCTCGCTTGCTGCGCAAACCCCAACTGTTGAAGGTGAACCTTTGCGCGATGCAAGGCTTCTTCGGAAGAGTCATAGCCGAACACGTGCGGAAGCCGCTGTTGCGCCTCGGCCTGGCGCGCTTGAGCGGCATCTAGCAGGCGTCGCCATAAGCTCGGTTGGTGCCCTCGCCACCCTTGAAAACCAAAGTAGGTGCGCAGCGTTCCAGGGGCGACCTCTCCAGCCATGAGCAGCCCCTCCGTCAAGATCGTTCCGTCTCCGCAAAGCGGGTCTAGGAGGGGCCAGCCCTGCCGCGCCAGCCGAGGCCAGTCACATTGCCAAAGCAGAGCGGCGGCTAGGTTTTCTTTGAGCGTTGCCGTACCGATTTCCCGCCGATAGCCGCGCAGGTGCAGACTCTCTCCTGCAAAGTCGAGATACAGCGTCAGTTGTTTTCCTTGCAGGTGCGCCCAAACAGGCAGATCGGGGCGCTCTCGGGATACGTCAGGGCGTCGTTGATAGCGCTCCACAAAGCCGTCTGCAATCGCGTCTTTGATTTTGAGCGCCCCAAAGTGCGGATGCTTGACGAAGGCGTTGGTTCCATGGAAGGCAATCGCAAACGTGCCGTTGGGAGAGAGGTGCTCGTGCCAAGGGACTTCTCTCGCCACCTCATACAAGTCATCAGGAGCGTTGACCTCCGCCTGTTGCAGCGGCATCAGCACGCGATTCGCGAGGCGAGACCAGAGACACACTCGATAACCGGCTTCCAAGTCTGCCGCAAATTGGACTTTTCCTGCGGAAGGCTGCGCTCCTTGGATGCCCATTGCCCGCAGCTCTTGTGCAAGGAGCTTTTCGATGTGTAGAGGGCAGAGAACCACCCATTGAAAAGAGTTCATGCGTCCAGTGGAGGTGAGTTCAACCAAGGTGGGGAGAGTTCAATTTGACGCAAAAAAACAGGGCAGTCTGGATCATGTGGGGGGCGTAGGTACGCGATGCTCATCAAAAATTCCCCAATGATTTCTGGCCCAACAAAACGAAAACCTTGATCGCGGAAGAGCCTCACCCAGGCTACCAGTTCAAGCGGGTGAGACTGAGCCAACCAAGCCGCGAAGCCACCATGCGAGGCGCGGAATCGCTGAATTACCAGCGCGTTGTGTTGCAGCGCTTGCAGTTTGCGCTGATTGCGAATGATGGCCGGATTGTTTCGTAAAGAGTCGATCTCTTGAGGAGTGAGGGCGGCGACTCGATCAACATCAAATTGGTGAAAGGCTTCTCTCAGGGCCCTCCGTTTTTTGAGGACGGTCAGCCAGCTCAAGCCGGCTTGCATGATCTCCAGAGCGAGGCGCTCGAACAGCTGAGCTTCGTCGTGCAAAGGGAAGCCATACTCAAAGTCGTGGTAAGGCCCGTGGAAGGGGTGCCCCTGCGCCGTCTGGCAGTAGCTCACTCGGCTTCCTGTTGACGTCGCAGCTCGTCAAGGGACGAGGCTTCGCAACCTTCTACCCAGACCGCAGAACCGTCGGAGAAGTGTTCTTTTTTCCAAATCGGGACGGTTTTTTTCACCGTATCGATGATGTAGCGGCTGGCGTCGTAAGCGTCTCTTCGATGAGAGGTCGCCACCACAATCCCAATGGAGCAGTCCCGAATGCGCATCTTCCCAAAGCGGTGAATGACTTCCGCATAGTGCAAGGGCCACTGTCGCTGGGCTTCGCTCACAATCTCTGCAATTTGGCGTTCGGCGAGAGCTTCATGCGCTTCATACTCCAAAAACTCGACTCCTTTGCCCTCACTGTGATTGCGAACGTCTCCTGAAAAGAGGAGCACGGCACCAGCGGCAGAGTGTTTAGCGCGCAGCAAGAGTCCGTGCAGATCAATTTCTTCGCGTGTGATGTGTTGCATACGGTTACATCCTCTCGGGCGGTTCGATGCCTAGCAATTGCAGTCCTCTCCGGAGCGTCTCTCCGACACAGTGAAAGAGAGACAAGCGCGCGTGTTGCAGCGCGGTAGAGTCTGCATATTTCACAGAGCACGCCCCATAACAACGGCTGAAATCTCGGGCGAGCTCGTAAAGAAATCGGGCGAGCAAAGAGGGGCGATATTGTTCGCCGGCCTGCGCCACGGTCGCGTTGAAGTCAAACACGCGCCGAATCAGAGCGGTCTCTGTCGGGTGTCGCAGCAGCGCATAGTCTGGAGACACATCGGAGAGATCTACATCAAAACTGCGCGCGATGCTGCGAATCCGCACATAGGCATAGACGAGGTAGACGCCTGTGTCTCCTTCTGCGACCAACCAATCTTGCAGCGAGAACGTAATCTGCTTGTTCGGATCTTGATTGAGCATCCCATACTTAATCGCCGCGACAGCGACTTTGCGGGTGGTATCGGAGATTTCGGCTTCAGTCCAGTCTCCTTGATGACTCTCCAAATATGTGCTGCGAATGAAGTCGCTGACTTTTTGCTGCAACTCGGAGAACAAAATCACGTTCCCAGCTCGGGAGCTCATTTTTCCGTCTGGGAGCACAACCAACGCGTACGGCAAATGGAAGCAATGTGCCGCCTGCTCATATCCCATGTGCTGGAGGGTCGCGAAGACTTGCTGGAAGTGAAGTGTCTGCTCGGCCCCGACCACGTAGATCGAGCGTTCAATGCTAAACTCTTCAAACTTGCGCTGTGCGAGGGCGAGGTCTTTCGTCGCATAAAGCGTGTTTCCGTCGGACTTCAGCAATAAAAAAAAGCCCAAGTTCTGCTCTTGAAGATCGATTCCAATCGCTCCTTCTGAGCGTTGAAATGTGCCGTCTTCGGCTCCTTGCAAGACGAACTGCTTCCCGGCTTCATCGACCTCCGACTCAAAAAACACATGATCGAAGCGCGTTCCCAGCCAGTCATAAATCGCGTTGAAGTCTGCGAGGGACCACTGTCGTGTCTCATCCCAAATGCGCAGCATGTCGGGTTCTTTGGCTTCGAGCTGCGCCAAAATCTGGCTGATGCGGGCGTGGGCTGAGGCTTCTTCTTCCCCTTCTAAGTTGGCTAAGTGCAAGGTGGCCGCGGTATACAATTCACCCAGCCACTCCCCCCGAAAGGTCTCTGGCGGTTCAGCTTGGTTGTGATCAAGATAAAACCAAAGGCATTTGGCAATGTGTGTCCCGACGTCGCCAATGTAATTCGCGGCGATGACCTCATGACCATTGTAACGATACAACTGGACCAGACTATCTCCCAGCGCCACGTTCCGACAATGCCCCACGTGGAAGCCTTTGTGCGTGTTCGGCTGCGAGAACTCGATCATCACCCGCGAGCGAGACTCCGCTGCGTTTCTTTGGAAGTACGTCCCATCTAAGACGGTCGGGAGCGTTTGTGTCGCCATAAACGCATAGTTGACGCGGACATTCAAATAAGGGCCCGCCGCAGCGCAATCGGTGAATTGGCCGGTGGCGATGAGTCTGGGCTGAAGCGGGGCTTGCAGCGACTGCGCAATGCGTGGGGGAGCTTGACGGAGCTGTTTGGCGAGAGGAAAGCAAGGAAAGGCATAATCACCCAGCTCAGGGGTAGGAGGGGTCTCAATTGCCGACAGAAATGGGTTCATGTCCCATTCGTGTTCACCGTAGAGTTCTTGCAAAACAGAGGTGAGTTCGCTGGCGAAGGTCGTGACAAATATATTTTTCATACCTAGGGACTTGGGAGGAAGGAAAAGGGGGAACTATGCGCAGCGGTTGGGTCAGATTCAAGTGCAATTCGGCAGGATTCGAGGTGAGGCGGATCACTTTCCTCCGAGGAGCACCCCTCCCCTCTTCAGGCGTGATCCGCACGAGATCGCCAGCCCGTAGAGGACTAGCGATCGTTGAGGGAGCAGGTCATGAATCCGAGGAGCACCCCTCCCCTCTTCAGGCATGACCTGCTGGTTGCCATTGCCTAACGCAATGGCGAGAGCGGGGGCGAATCGCGTTCATCCGAGGAGCACCCCTCCCCTCTTCAGGAGCGATTCGCCTTTCGTCGCCAGCTCAGCGGCCAACGACGTAGTTTTCAATCGCAGTAATGCACCGGTCAATGTTCCCGATCTCTTGCTGCAAGTTTGTATACAGCTCCGTCACGCCGTTCAGGCGTGCCCTGAGTTCGTTATTCTCGTTTCGGAGCAACTGATTTTCCATGTTTAATTGCTCAACTTGAGCTCGCAAGTTTCGTTCCCAGTTTTTGTCACGCACTTCTCGAATGTCAATCACTTTCCCGATCACGTTGCCCTCCATGTGCCTTGAGAGTTAGGATTCCTCTTCTCTAACAGAACCACGCTGGCCTTCAAAACGAACGAGTAGCTCATCGACGGCCTGCAAAATAATGTCTGACCGTTTCCGGCCAGTGCGATCGCATTCTTCCTGCAATCTCGTGAGCAAGATCTTCGGTATCTTTACCGCAATTTGCTCACGTTTTTCTGGTGGCATATTCCTCCTCGGGAACCCATTTGTTATCGCCGCGGTCTCATGTACCGAACGTGAACAGAAACCTAACATAAGATTTTTGGATATTCAACGAATATCTTTTTGTGGATGTATTTTTTGGCGGGCAGTTTTAACTTGTGGTTTGAACGGATCTTTCATGGATTTCCTCCTTTTTCTGCACCACCAACCAAGGAAAATTGACATGAACCATCCCGTTGCCGAACAAATTCCCGGATTCCAGTTTGTAGATCACATCGCGATTGCGGTCTTGCCCGGAACCCTAGACGCACAAGTAAAGGCCTATGAACAGATGGGCTTTCAAGAGGTGCATCGGGAGGAAATTGCAGGAGTCGACCAAGTGCGAGAGGCACTTTTGCGTATTGGCGACAGCGAAAACTTAATTCAATTGCTCGAACCGCTGAACGCCGAGTCTCCTGTACAAAAAATGATTGATCGGCAAGGAGGAAGAGGAGGGCTCGCACACGTCGGGTTTCGCGTAAAAAATGCCCAAATCGCCTATCAGTATTTGCAAGAGCAAGGCTTTCGCCTCATCGACAAAGCGCCGCGACCCGGCTCACGGGGCACGACCGTCTTCTTTGTACACCCCAAATCTCGCGAAGACGCGCCCTTCGGAGTCCTCTTTGAAGTCGTGGAAGACCCCAATGCCGAGGCCCACGCATGAGCTTGCGAATTCTTGTGGTCGGTGGGGCAGGCTACATTGGTAGCCACGTCACCAAAGCGCTGCGGCAAGCGGGACACACCCCGATTGTCTTTGACAACTTGCGAAGCGGGAAGCAGGTCAATCTACTGGAAGGGATCGCGTTTCAGCATGGAGATTTGTTGCTCCCCGATACGCTACGAGGAGTCTTGGAAGGAGTCGACGGGCTGATCCATCTGGCGGCGCTCAAAGCTGCTGGCGAATCGATGCAAACTCCCGAACGCTACGCTCAGCACAACATCAGCGGAACCATTCACTTGCTCAACGCCGCCCTAGAAGCCAACGTGAAGTTTGTCGTCTTCTCATCGACGGCTGCCGTTTATGGTGACCCCCAATACGTGCCGATGGATGAAAAGCATCCCACACAACCCGCCAACTTTTACGGCCACACAAAGCTCGCAATCGAGGAGCTGTTGCGATGGTATGCCACGCTGCGTGGGTTGCGCTATGCCGCGCTCCGCTACTTCAATGCGGCAGGTTATGATGTGGACGGCGAGATCAACGGACTAGAGACACAACCGGCGAACCTCCTCCCCATCGTCATGGAAGCTGTGACCGGACGCCGAGCCAGCGTGGAAGTTTTCGGCACAGATTACGAGACGCCTGACGGTTCCTGCATCCGCGACTACATCCATGTTAACGACCTTGCCGAGGGTCACGTCCGTGCGCTGGAATACCTACAACGCAACGCAGACAACCTTGTCCTCAATCTCGGAACCTCAAACGGGCTAAGCGTCTTGGAGGTTCTGGAGAAAACTCGGGAGCTCTCAGGGGTGGAGTTTTCTGTGCGGCGTGGCCCCAGACGCGAGGGAGACCCTGCCGTCGTCTTAGCGACCTCTGCTAAGGCGCAGTCGTTGCTCAACTGGACTCCGCAGCACAGCGACATCACGACGCTCATCCAGACGATGCTCCGTGCCTATGGTCACTGAACCTTCTCTTCCAAACCCCCGCTGACATCGAAGCTCGCACACAGGCCCCCTCAAGCACCGCAGCGCTGTTCAGGACGGAAGCTGACGCTCTTGATAGAGCTTGCGTGTGATCTGCTGCAGGTGGCGCGCGCTGTCCGGAATCGGCTGATCCCAGAGCTTAATGATGCGCTTCGCGAGACGAATGATGTCTTGGGCCGCATAAGATTTGGGGTTGTGCTTCATCAACGCCGTCTTCTTGCGTACGGCGTCCACAACCGCTCGATCTTCTGGCACAAACCCGATGTAGTCGACTTCAAGCTCCAACATGAAGCGCAGCGTCCGATCCAACACAGTGAGGATTTCTAAGTCATCTGGGCTCATGCCAACATTGAACACCAGCCGAGGACGGAACTGACGCCACACCGCGCGCAATTTTGCCGCGACTTGGGGGTCGAGTTCATTCACAAACTCTTGCACACCGGCAACATTGTAATCACTGATCTCTACAGGCGTGATGTAAAGTTCGTGCAGACGCTTGCGGAGTTCTCGATTGACCGGCAGCGCGTGCTCCATCACGCGAAACGCGAGATTTTTCAAAAACGCGATCATGTTCGTGACCGCCGTATATTCCGGCGTCGTGACCAACAGCCCCTTTGGCGAGATGCGGAAAAAATCTAGCGTTAAAAAAGAACTCCCGGCTCCGAGATCCAGCAGAATGTAGTCCGCCTGCAGCTTCCGGATTTCATGCATCAAGCGCATCTGTTGGGCAGGCGTGATGTTCGCCATAAACGGATTGCCCGCGTCGCCAGCGATCAGGCTCAGGTTGGCATACGGGGTCTGCGTTTGGCATTCAGCTAGACTTTTGGGGCCGCCTCGCAGAAAGTCAGCCACTCCCTTGGTCGTGCTCAGCAACCCGAGATAGGAGTGCAAGTTCGCTGCGCCAAGGTCTAAATCAATGGCAATGGTCCGATATCCCAAGCGGGCCAGAACAAGCGCTAAGTTCGCTGAGATCAGGCTTTTGCCGACGCCGCCCTTCCCCCCAGCAATTGGAATGATTGTTGCGGATGACTTGGTGTTGGTTGCAGAGTTCATGGACTTCGCTACTGAAAGGTTGGGGAACTGGAGCGCGCACAAGGTGGAGCGGGCGCAGAAGCTTTTTCTTCAAAAGGACGCAGTATGACGACGATCATTCCCGTGGCAAGCGGCAAAGGAGGGGTGGGCAAGAGCCTCATCACCGCCAATCTTTCGATGGCCCTAGCCGAACTGGGCTATCAGGTGGTCGCCGCAGATCTCGATTTCGGAGGCGCCAATCTACATTCGTATTTGGGACTCAAAAACAACAACCCGGGCATCGGCGAGTTTCTGATGGGGCGCGTCCCGCGCTTGGATGACCTGCTCGTGAATACGAGTCACCAGCATGTGCACTTCTTACCGGGAGAAGGGACCACTCCCTTCCTCGCCAACATGAACGTCGCGCAGCGCATCCGACTGGCGCAAAACCTCCGCAAACTTCCCGCCGACTTCCTGTTGCTCGATCTCAGTGGGGGGAGCGCCAACCAAACCTTGGACTTTTTTGCCATGTCGCCCCGTAGTTTGCTGGTGTCGCGGGCAGACACACCATCTTTGATGAATCTGCTCGGATTTTTGAAGCAGCTCGCGTTTCGTCGCATTGAGCACTTCTTGCCGCGCAATCTGGAGCTGCAAAATGCTGTAAAGCAGTTGCTGTTCCAACCGATTAACGTCAAGCCCGCAGTGACTGTACAAAGAATTTACCAAACGATTGGAGAGTATGATCCAAACGTCGCGCGACGCGTGGCCGACCGCTGGACGCAGCTGAAACCCCGTGTGCTGTGCAACCAAGTTGGGCGCCCCGAAGACATGAACATCTGGAAACAAGTCCAAACGCTGGGACAAGAGCGCTTGCAGCTGGATCTTCAGTGCTGGGCAGAATTTGGTTTTGATGAAGATGTGAACGAAGCCTTGCGCGATCAAATCCCCCTATTTCAGTCCACTTATGGGGACGCTTTTATCACGCAGATGCTGGAGCTGGCTGATCGGATCGCATCCGAGTGGACGCTGCCTTCGCCCAAACAGCTCGCGAACGCTTCTCTTACAAGATAGCCGGTCATCTCCAAATTCTTGGTGTGTAAACAGAAGGTGAAACGAACGGCACGCTCAGGTACTCTTTGTGCACATCCTCGTCGTGGAAGTCTGTCAGGTTGTGCAGATGTTTTCTGATAAAGGGCTGTCACTGAGCTTCCACTCACTCTCTTCTAATCCTTCAATAGTCGTCCAGGAGTAAGACATGGCTACCGTAGCTAACACCACCAATTCCTCAAGCCTTGCAGAAGTAGTTGACCGCGTGCTGGACAAAGGCATCGTGATTGATGCGTTTGCGAAAGTATCCCTCGTGGGGATTGAACTGCTCTCCATCGAAGCTCGCGTTGTTGTAGCTTCTGTTGAAACCTACCTAAAGTACGCTGAAGCCATCGGTCTGACCCAGACTGCTGCCTGATGATTCAGTCTCCGTTCTTGCAACGGAGACTCGCCCCCTCCTTCTTTCCACCTGAGGTCTTATGCAAGCAAGCGTCGAACAGCTCCGCTCCCAAGTTCAACAACTCCTCGACAACACCCGCAATGAGCGCCAAGCCAGTCGCGAAGCCATCGTCAACGAATTGAACACTTTCCGCTCAGAGCTCCAGTCTGGAGTCATCGAGCTGCGCCAGCAGATGCAACAAGACTTGCAACAAAGGCAGCAAGACTTTCAACAAAGCTCCCAAACCGCCCGCGAGGCACGCCACGCCTTCTTGCAAAGTCTCAAAGACTCGACCGAAGCGTTCCGCCAAGCCGCCCGCGATCAAATCATGTCACAAGGCCAAACTGCCCGTGAGACACGCCACGCTTACCTCGAACAGCTGCGCCAAGACGTCCACCAACTGCAACAAAACCTGCGCGATCAACTGCAAGCGGCCAGTCAAAACTTGAGCGAGGAAGCCGAAAACCAACGCACCGAAAGACGCGAATACATTGAGAGCCTGCGCGATCAGATCACCGAAGCCTTGAGCCGCGTCCAAGCCGACCTGCAGCAAATGCAGGCACAGTTGCAAGCCGACGGCGACGCAGCGCGCTCTACACGCGCTCAGTTTGTCTCCGACCTGCAAGCCCAAGTGCAGGACTTCCGCACACGCACCCGACAAGAACTCGCAGAGACCGCGCGGGCTGGACGCGAGAGCCGTCGAGCTTTTTTAGAAGCGCTCCGCTCGGGCAAGAGCCCCACAGGCGCCCCTGTCGCAGAAGCGGCCGCGCCGACTCCGACTCCCACTTTGGTCAGCGAAGAGCCGCCTGCAGCACCCGCTTCCGAAGAACCCGCAGCCTCGGCAGAAGCCCCTGTTGCAGCGCCGCCTGCGGCCCCTGCGACAGAAGCCTCGCCCGCTGAGACCCGTGAAGCGGCCGCGCTGCGCCGACGTCGCATGCTCGCCGCTCAACGCGCCCGCACCACCGAAGGCCAAACGCCTCGCAAAACGCTGAAAGTGGCCTCCGAAAGCCCCACCGAGAAACTGGACTCAAACGACCAGTTCTAAATTAGGAGCGGATGACCGAAAACCTACACCTCGAAACGGGCGAAAGCTTCGTTAATAGCGCATCTGTCGAAGACTTAACGGAGCGCGCGCTGGCCTACCTCCAAGTCGGCTACCCTGTGCATTTCGCAGGCCCCGCTGGAACCGGCAAAACCACCCTCGCCTTCCACCTCGCCGCTCAGCTGGGGCGCCCCATCACCTTGATTCATGGCAACGACGAGTTCGGGACCTCCGATCTTGTAGGTGACAACGTCGGCTTCAAAAGCAACCGAATTGTCGACAATTACGTCCACTCCGTTGTGCGCACCCAAGAAGAAGTGCAGGAACTCTGGGTAGACGACCGCTTGACGCAAGCTTGCGTCCGTGGGGAAACGCTGATTTACGACGAGTTCAACCGCTCACGCCCCGAGGCCAATAACGTGTTCTTGAGCGTGCTCGGAGAAGGTGTCTTGAACCTGCCCAAGCGGCGCGACACAGAGAAGAGCAGCTACGTGGTGGTTCACCCTGAATTTCACGTCATTTTCACATCAAACCCTGAAGAATACGCCGGAACACACAAGACGCAGGATGCTCTCGGAGACCGCATGATCACCATCGAGTTGCAGCACCCTGATCGACAGACCGAGGTGGGCATTGTCGTCGCCAAGTCTGGCCTCAAAGAAGCAGACTCTGCAAAAATTGTGGATCTGGTCCGCGAAGTGCGTGAGTTGAGCCCGAACAAATTGCGCCCAACCATGCGCTCTTCCATCGCCATTGCCAAAGTGATCCAGCATCAAAAACGTCGTGTCCGCTCCAGCGACCTCTTCTTCCGCAAAGTGTGCTATGACCTCTTGCACGCCGACATTGCGAAGGTCAAACGCGGCGGATCTACCATCCCCAGTCATGAAATTGACGAAATCATCGACCGTATCTTCTGAAGATCACGTGTCCGTCCAACGAGACTGGGCTCGTTCTTCCAGCCTCTCGCACGAAGTATTCTCTCAACGCTGTCCTCAAAGGTCGCATGCCAGCCAGCCTTGAACAAATTCGCGCCGAAGTGCAACAGCTCCTCGAGACGCATCGCAGCGAACGCCAAGCCACACGCGAGGAGGTCTTTGGACAACTGCAAAGCTTTCGCAAAACGCTGAAGACTAGCATCGTCCACAAGCGCAATGCGATGCAGCAAGCGCGAGAGACCAGCGCCGCAGATGCGAGAGCAGCCCGCCAGCAATTTGTGCACAATCTGAAATCCGACGCCGAACAACGACGT
The DNA here is from genome assembly GCA_965662845.1 of uncultured bacterium. Taxonomy (GTDB): domain Bacteria; phylum SAR324; class SAR324; order SAR324; family NAC60-12; genus JCVI-SCAAA005. The sequence continues at coordinate 17,531 of CBFIJD010000037.1, forward strand.
CAGACCGTGCGTCAACGTCTGGGAGACCTCGGCATACAGTCCCGTCAAGCGCGCCAAGAATTTCAAGTTCACCTCCAAAAAGAAGTCCGTAACCTGCAAGGGCAAATGCGCCACAAGCTCCAAACGAACACCCAGCATCTGGCCGAATGCGCGGAAGCCGATCGTACGGAACGGCAACAATTTGTGCAGAACTTACGCGGCAATGTGCGAGATTTGCTTGCTTCGGTTCAAACAGAAAATCAGCAAGCCCACGCCCAACTCCAAGTTGTCAGCAGAGAGGCTCAAAATGAGCGAGCGCAGTTTGTGGCAAACTTGAGCACCAACGTCAGCGCATTCCGGCAAAAAGTGCGGCAAGAGCTGCAGGACTCGGCGAAGCGTGCTCGCAAACAACGCCAAGAGTTTCGTGAAAATTTACGCAACCCAACTCCCATCGTGGAAAATACCTCGCTTGCGCTGACGCCTTCAGAATCACAGCTCAGCCCTACAAAGGATGACCTCCCGCTAGAAAAGCGCGAAGCCCCGCTCACAGATGCGTCGCTCCCCCCTCACGTTGTGGAAACCGCGCAACCTCCTACAATCGCGTCACCGGCCAAGCAGACTCGGAAGCAGCCAGCGACTCTGACATCTCGTGACCAAGCCGAGCTAGCGTCCAACGCAACCGCTCCAGAGGCGTCACCTCCCGCGTCCGTTGCCACAGCGTCCCCCAATCCGAAGCCTCGCAGCCCCACACCCACAACGGACGCCGTCACTCGACCCGCTCGACGGAGAGCTGCGGCAGGCAAGACCCCAAAGACCGCCTCGCAGCGTTCCGGCGCAGCGTCCTCCACCGAAGAGCCAGAGGCGCCGCTGTCGTCCATGACACCTCCAACTCGTCAGCTTCGTCAACAGCGCACAAGCCCTGACTCTCATGACTTTTTCTAAGACCGCATGACCGAGAACTTACACATTGAGACGGGCGACAGCTTTGTTGACAGCCCCTATGTTCAGGACATCACCGAACGCGCCTTGGTTTACCTGAAAGTCGGCTATCCTGTACATTTTGCCGGCCCGGCAGGCACCGGAAAAACAACGCTCGCCTTCCACCTCGCCTCGCAGCTCGGGCGCCCGATTACGCTGATTCACGGAAATGATGAGTTTGGGACCTCCGATCTGGTCGGCGCCAACGTGGGCTTTAAGCGCCACCGCGTCGTCGACAATTATGTACACTCTGTAATGCGCACCCAAGAAGAAGTCCGCCAACTGTGGGTTGACGATCGTCTAACGCAGGCTTGTGTCAACGGCGAGACGCTGATTTATGATGAGTTCAATCGCTCGCGCCCAGAAGCCAACAACGTCTTCTTGAGTGTTCTGGGAGAAGGCATTTTGAATTTGCCGAAGCGGCGTGGCGAAGAGCAACAGAGTTACGTCGAGGTGCATCCAGACTTTCATGTGATTTTCACCTCGAATCCCGAAGAATACGCCGGCACTCACAAGACGCAGGACGCGCTGAGTGACCGCATGATCATCATTGATCTGCACCACCCCGACCGCCACACCGAGGTTGGCATTGTCATCGCCAAAGCGCGCCTCCCCACAGAAGACGCAGAGAAAATCGTGAACATCGTCCGCGAGGTGCGCGAGCTGAGCCCACACAAACTCCGACCGACCATGCGCTCTTCCATCGCCATCGCCAAGGTCATCGCTCACCAAAAGCGTCAGGTCTCCTCTAAAGATCTCTTCTTCCGCAAAGTATGCTATGACATCTTGCAAGCCGACATTGCACGAGTGAAGCGCGATGGCGACCCGATTGAAAATCACGAACTCGACGAAATTATTGCACGATACTGCTAAGCTCCGTCATCACGGCAACACATAGGGAGGCATCATGGCTCAACGCAAAGGAATGCGCGATATCCTGACTCACGGGCAACAACGCGGCGCCCAAACGCACAACGGCAACACCGCCTATTTGCGTCTGTATTCCTTGGAGATGGAACGGACTCGCTTGAGTAAAGAAAAAGAAGCCTTGCTGATCCATCTGAAATCGATTGAAAAGCGCGAGTCCACCATCCTGGAAGAACAAAAGAAACTTCGTCAAAAAATCGAGCTGTGGCATGACGAAGCCGAGCAGCAATCCGCTGCCGTCGAAGCCGAGAACAGCTTTAAGATTCGATACTAACAACAAGGAACGTTGTGGCTGGAAAATATCTGTATGCCATCGTAGCAGGCAACCAAATCACTTTACCTGAGAGCGCCGGCATCGAAGACCAAGCGCTCGAAATACTCGGCACGGAACATCTCGCCATCGTCGTCAGTGAAACCAACGCAACGCAGCTGCGCCCTCAACGCAAGCACCTCGCGCGACACCAAGAAGTGCTCGCTGGGCTCCTCAAACAGGGGGCGACGCCACTGCCGATGAAATTTGGCATGATCGCCGATTCCGCTGGGTCGGTAGAACGTCTGCTAGAAGCCAACGCAGCGACCTTGCAAACACAGCTCGACCGCGTCGTAGGTCAAGTGGAAATGGGACTGCGCGTCGTGCTCGAAGTCCCCAATGTGTTCGAGTTCTTCGTCGGCAAATATGAGACTCTGGGGAAACTGCGCGATCAGTTCTTCAACGATCGTCAACCCAACCAAGACGAGATGATTCACCTAGGGCGCGAGTTCGAGAAAGCGCTCACCTCCGAACGAGAGCGAGCCCTCGAGCAAGTCGAGCAACGGCTCAGGCCCCACTGCACGCAAATCCAGAGCAACGACTGCCGCGACGAGCGAGAGATTGTGCATGTGGCCTGCTTGATCCCGCGCGAGGCAGAGTCCCAGTTTGAGCAATGGGTGATTGAGGCCGCCCGCCCCTTCGACCAAAACTATACCTTTGACTTCAACGGTCCGTGGTGTCCGCACAACTTTGTGCAGCTAGATCTGGAAGCTCCCACTGGATAAAACACGCTGATGGATGACGAAGCCCTGCTGCAAAAAATCACCCTCTGTGAAGTGCTAGACCGCGTGCTCAACAAAGGGGTCGTGCTCGCCGGAGAAGCCACGATCTCGGTGGCAAACGTCGAGCTGCTCTATCTAGACCTGCGCCTCTTGGTTTGTTCCTCCGCTACCAAACATCGAGTCAAGCATGACGATCAATCCGACGCCCATTCAAACCGAAACGCCCGAAGCGTTCCGCCAAGTGCTGCGGCCCCCCGAGTGGAATGAGAACCTCAACCTGAACGCGAGCAACGCCCCCAATGGGCTCGCCCAGCTCGTCTTGACCTTGATTCAACTCCTGCATGACTTGCTGGAGCGACAGGCGCTGCAGCGTATGGACGCAGGCCAGCTCACCGACGCACAAATTGAAGAAGTCGGCACCACCCTGATGCGTCAAGCAGAAGAGATCGAGCGTCTCTGCGAACTGTGTGGTCTCACGCCCGCCGATCTGAATCTTGACCTTGGTCCCTTGGGATCTCTGCGCTAGGAGCCCTTTTTGTCGATTCACCACAACACCTCCTCCACCAATCTCGCCGATCTCTTAGAACGAGTCCTCGACAAGGGAATCGTGATCAGCGGCGATATTCGGGTCAAAATTGTAGACATTGAGTTGCTGACCATTGAGCTCCGCCTGATCATTTGCTCCGTCGATAAGGCCCGTGAAATCGGCTTGGATTGGTGGAGTTTTACCGGGAAGCAGCCGTCTCCAGAGCTGCAAAGCTCGGTACAACGCCTCGAAGAGCGACTGGAACGCATGGAGCGGTTGCTCACCCAACAAGCTCAGGACGACAAATAGTTTGGGAATGCAAGCTGACACGGACTGAACGCTTGCGCCGCAGTCACCCCCAGCGCACCTTTGTTGCCCCAGCCTGTGCTAGGGCGCGCCCGCTTCCACACTCGCCTGATCGCCCCTCTCCCACACAAACCACCTGCGCTCCGCCGGAAAATAAGCTATTGTCAGACGGTCTTACATTTGCAGCTTGAAAGTGTGCATTTCGTTTTTCAGACCTTTCTCCAGACAAGCTTATGAATTGGCATCAACGCTGGAAACTCCTTTGGCTCGGAGTGTTGCTGGCCTCGGCGCAGGGAGCGTCTGCGGCAACGTGTGGCCTTCCTGCCGGACTCTCAGAAGATCAACAGTTTGCCTTCGCTGAGCGCATGGTCGCAGATGGCTTGCTCACAAGCGCCCGTGACTATTTGAGTTGTTACCGCGCGAGCGAACCTAACGGCCAATTCCGCTCTCAGGCCATGCAGCTGGAAGGAGAGGTTCTGATGCGCATGGGCGAGGAATATTGGTCGCAAGCGTTTGTGGTGTTTGAAGAGTGGCTGCGCGAACATCCAGAGCACCCTGCCGCGCCCTCCATTCGCCTGAAGCTGGGCAACATCCACTTCCGCTTTGGGCGAATGCAATCCACCGAAGAAGCCCTCGAACCCATCCCAGCTTCGGCGGAAGAGTATGCGCAAGCGCGCTTTTTGATGGGGCAAGCCGTCTTCCGCCGCTCCGTCTCGTATCGCCAGAAAAACGCCCCCACGCAGGCCGATCAACTCGCCGCCGCCGCCGCCAGCTATCTGGAAGTCGCCCTGCAGGGGGAACTCAACCCCGCGCAGCAGCTTGAGGCCCACTATCAAGCGGGCTACGCGCGCTATGTGTTGCAGCAATATGAGCAGGTTCCGCCACACTGGGAGAGCTACCTTGCCCAAGCCGAGGCGAGCCCGCAGCGAGAAGAGACGCGCTATCTCTTAGCCTCGGCGCATCGCCGCTTGGAGCAGTGGCCGCAAGCCGAGCAACGCTATGGCGAGGTGGCCGTCACCACACAAGAGATCTCGGCAACGAACCAGAATTTGGCGAAATTTTGGTGGGGCGAGGCCGCGTTTCAGCGAGGCTTGGCTGAAGTGCGCCAGAGCGAGGCGAGTGAACTCAACCCCAGCTTTGCCAAGGAGTTGACTCCACGCTACGAGAGCTATCTGGCGACTGAAGAGGCCACCTATCGCCCCCTCGCAGCCTTTCGGCTCGGCGTGCTCTATTCGGCAGCAGAGCAACCGCAGGAGGCCATCGCGGCTTATGAGCGCTACTTGGAAACCCGCGATGAAGCCTATCGCCAAGCAGCGCACTATCAACTGGGGGTCCTGCACGCCCAGCAGAATGAACCCCGCGCCGCGATTAAGCACTTAGAGCCCCTGCAAGACGTCCCCACCTATCGTCGTGACCCCGCCTTCTGGAACTTGATGGCGCAGCAATACGCGGCCATTCCCGATGAACCCCGCTTGGAGAGCTTGCTCTTAGCGGCGTCAGAAGCGCCGGAGTTTTCGCGGCGCACACGCCTCCAGTTTTTGCTGCGGCTCACCACACGGCAGTATCAAGCGCGCCGCTGTCTGGACCTGCTAGACACGCTGGTGCGATACGACGAACCCGCCGACATTCCCGAAGCACAACAGCTCTATCAACAGCGTGGCAGCTGCTTTTATCTGGAGAAAAAGTGGGCTTTGGCCCGCAAAGATTTGCAGCGCGTTCGCCACGTTCCAGCCTATCGCCCCACGATCTTCCGCAGTTTGGTCGCGATCAACCGTCAATTGGAAGACGGCCCAGCGTTGCAGGAGACCCTCGCTTGGGGCGCCGAACCCGAAGTCTTGCTGCGCGACGCCGATTGGCAGCTGTGGGTCGAAGAGCTGCGCAAACAAGAAGACTGGGAAGCCCTACTGACGGTCTATGCTCGTTGGGACAGCCGCGCCGATGCCACGCTGAGAGAGCGCCCCGAGCACTTGTTGCAGTGGGCCCGAGCCCATCGGCAAGTCGGACAAACCACCGAAGAAGCACGCCTGCTAGAAGACGTCCTCTTTTTGCTGCCTGAACAACCGGACGCGCTGCGAGAACAGACCGTTGGGCGGCTGGCGACCCTCTATCAAGAGCAAGATCGGGTCGCTGACATTCCCAAACTCTACCAAATCCACCTGCTGGCACTCTTGCCGGAAGAGGCTCCCAAATATCGAGATTATGCCTTGTATCTTGGTGAGCTGTACCAGCGGCAACTCAACAACGAAGACCAAGCCCTCCCGTGGCTCGAAGAAGCGGATCGGGGAGGCCAGACGCCCACAGAAGTGCGCGCTGCGCTCTTGCGAGCCGGCATTCATCAACAACGCGGTGAGACCGACTTGGCGCTCCCGATTTGGCGACGCCTGAGCCTGCAGCAAGCCGATGCGTCAGCGCAGTTTCTGGCGACCTACCGACTGGCCACCCTGCTCGCGGAGCGCAAGCAATGGGACGAAGCGCTGCAACAGTTTGAGGAGGTCTCGCGACTGCCGGCGCCCCGCGACCAAGACCTTGCCATGCAACAGGACGCCGCAACCCGCGCCACAGAGATCCGACAGTTCGTGTTTCAACGTGACTTGAAAGATCAACTAGAGCGGAGAGATTGGCCCGCTGTCAGCACACACATCCGCACCCACTGGGAACAGGGCCTCGTCCAACTAACCCCCGCGTTACTCCAAACTTGGGTGCACGCCGAGCAGCAGCAAGCGCGTTGGCAAGGCGTCCTAACCGTCTACAACGATGTTCAGAAGAGAGAGCCCCAGCGGGCTCTGACAACCGATGACCTCATCTGGCAAGGCGAAGCCCACGAACAGCTGAAGCAGCCGCGTGAGGCGGTCGCGTTCTATGAGCGGGCTCTGAAAGAGCTGCCGGCTGACGACGAACGCCGACCTCGCGTCTCAGCTCGTCTGGTTCGTTTATATGAGGCTAGCGAAGACCATGAGAAGCAGCTCCAGCTCTACGAGCGCCTCTATGCTGAGACGAACCGTGCCGCAGAGAAACAACAATATGCGCTGCGCGCAGGGATTCTCAGCTTGCAGAAACTCCAAAACGAACGCCGTGGCGCCGAATGGCTCAGCAAAGTCGATCAAGGGGGAACTTCGGATGTCGAACTACAGTCCGCGCTGTTGCTAACAGAACTCGACCAAAACAACGAGAATTACGCCATCGCCTTAGAGCGTTTGCAGCAGTTCGAGCAACGCGAGGTGCCCGCGTCCTCCCAGTGGTCTTGGCCGCTGCAATTTCAAATTGGCGTCTTGCACCAAGCGTCTGAAAACTGGGAAGAGGCCCGCCCCTATCTCGAACGAGTGGCCGCACAGCAAGAAGACCCCGAGCTTCAAACACAAGCCGCCCAACGGCTGCAAAGCGTAGAGCAAATCATTGCGAGACAACAGCTGCGTGCGCTAACAGACCAAGAGCGCTGGAGCGAGGTTGGGCCCTTTGTGGAGGCCGAGCTGGACAAAGGGACGCTGACCTTTGACCCACCCACCACAAACGCGTGGCTGCGCGCGGAGACCCAAGCGCAAAATTGGGAGAAGGTCCTCGCGATTTACGCGCGGCTACGACAAGAGCGCCCTGCTGAAGCCGAGACTCCCGCAGCGCTGATCGCCCAAGGACAAGCCGCCGAAGGGCTGGGTGGGTGGCTGCGCGCACGCGACTATTATGAAGCCGCCCTGCAACAAACGCCCGCCTCCGAAGAAGAGCGACGCCTCACCTTGATGGAGCGACTGCGCCATGTGTTTGAGAAAGATCCCCGTGACAACAAAGCCGACTTCCCCCCCATTGTGGTGCGCGAATATGACTCGTTTCGGCAGCTAGAGAACCGACGCCAACTGGCACAGCTGCTCGTTTTTTGGGCGCGTGAGCGGAGCAATGACCCACAGCTAGAGCGCGAATGGCTGGTCAAACTGGGCAACCTCGACTCCGGCGAATCGTCCCTGCAAGCGCGGATTCAACTCGCAGAGCTACAACAGCAAGATGGGAATACGGAACAAGCCATTCAAACTTTGGAGCAGACGCTCTCTCCTGAACTCACCCCCGCCGCCCCATTTTACTTGTCGATTCATCAGCGCCTCGCGAATTGGCACCAGGCCCAAGAACAATGGATGGCCGCGCTACGACATCACCAAGCCGTGCTCAAACTCCCTGAATCGCCCGCAAATGAGACCGCCCGCCAGCAGGCAAAAGAACAAATCATCTCCATTCGCCAGTTTTTGAGCACTCAACAGCTGAACACGGCTCGCGAGCAGGAAGATTGGCCGCAAGTCAGCCAACAGATCCAGCGGGGTCTGAATGACGGCAGCTTAGCGCACAGCGAAGAGTTGTATCGTTTGTGGCTGGAAGCCGAGACCCGGCAGGAGAACTGGCCGAGAGTGGGGGCGATCTATGACCAACTGGCCGAGCGCCACCCCGAGTCCGTCACGAATCTAGCCGACTACCAGAACCGCGGCTTTGCAGCTTCCCAAGCCGGAGACCCCAGCCAAAGCGTCGCGTTCTACACCCAAGCCTATGCAGTCGCCCAGCCTCCTCAACAGCGCGACTTCGCGCTGCAACTCGCCGAATTGCAAAAAGACCAGCCCCGAGAAGCCCTCTCTTGGCTAGAGAAAGCCTACCTCCAGAGCCCTCCCGAAGAACAAGAGGCCATCGCGTGGCAGGCACAAGCCATCGCACAATCACTCAACGACTGGCAACTCGAAGAGCCTTGGCTCAGGAAGCTCGACCAAGGTGGCAACTCAGACACCGAGCTGCAGGCGCTGTGGCGGCGTGTAGAGCGGGCCGAACAAACCCAAAACGCGGAGCAAGAGCGCGAGGCCCTACAAGCAGTCTTGCAGCGAGACCCGTCGCCACAAACGTCGTGGTTTGTGCTCGCACACTTCCGCTTGGGGAAATCGTTTCAGGAGGCTGAACGCTGGGAAGAAGCAGAATACGCCTATCTGCAAGCGGCACAGTCCGAACCACCGGCAGAATATGCAGACGTCCAAACCGCCGCTCGTCAGCAGTGGAAAGCCCTCTCGCAACGGGGACTCAACGACAAGCTAGACCGCCTGGAACAAAACGAGGATTGGGCGGGGATGTCCTACCTGATCCGCAAGGAACACCTAGCGGGCACGCTTCAACTCGATCCACCCATCTTTGCGCTGCTGGTGCGAGCCGAAGTGGAACAGCAAAACTGGAAGGGCGTCCTCAAAGCCTATCAGCTGCTAGAGAAAGATGACCCGCCGCAGACCCAAACCGCAGACGCGCACTTGCAACGAGCCCGCGCAACGCTGCAACTGCAAGGCTGGGCACCTGCGGCCGACTGGTATCAAAAAGCTTGGCAGGCCACAGGCGCTGACGACCCCACACAGCAGCTCGCCATCGTGGATGAAGCGGGCCCCGCCTTTGAAAACGCCGAACAAGTTCCGCAGCTCGTCGCGCTCTACGAGCAGACATATCCGCACCTCCAAGATCCTGCGTTGCGACGTCGCTGCGCGCAGACCATCATCTTTTACGCTCAAGGGGACCTCAAAGATGAGGCCAAGGCGCGTCAGTGGATCGCTCAGCTCGACCAGGGTGGGAACGCAGATGAAGACCTCGCGGCCTTGTGGGCGCAAGCGCGAGAGGCCCTCCAAACCAACGAAACCGCCAAGGCTCAGGAGATCTTGCAGACCTTGCTCGCCCGCGATCCGGCTCCTGAGTCGCTGTGGTATGTACTGGCGCACTATCAACTCGGCGTGCAGGCCCAGCAAGCTCAAGAGTGGACGAATGCCCTCGGTCACTATGAATCTGCGGCACAAGCGCCCGCGCCGGAAGAGGGCCTTGAATATCAACAACTCGCGCGACAGCAAGCCGACCAAATCAGCGATTACTTGGCGAAAAATCGTCTGCAAACCCTCATCCAAGAGCAGCGCTGGGCAGAAGTCGCTGGAGAGTTACGACCGACCCTTGAGGCGCAAGGCGAGCGCGCCGACCTACAGCAAATCTTGGTGTGGCGTCGTGCGGAGTTAGAACAACAAAACTGGGAAGGAGCCCTCGCTTCGTGGCGAGTCCAACGTCAAGTGAATGAGCGCAGCACGCTCAACGCCGAGGCCCTCTGGCAACAAGGCGCCCTGCAAGAGCGCTTAGAGCAGCCCGCGCGCGCGCTAAACTACTATCAACAGCTGTTGCAGCGCTTCCCTGAGAGCGTCGAAGGACAGCAAGCGCGAAAGCGCATCGCCGACATCTACCTGCAACAAGGCGATCTCCAGCAGCTCGTTGTGTTCTTAGAAGAGCAGCATGAGCGCACGACCGACCCCGAAGTCAAACGAGCGTATGCTTTACAAATCGCAGAGTATTATGCAGTGGCTCTCCAGCAGCCGGAGCAGGCCTTGCAGTGGTGGGAACAAGCCGACCAAGGCGGCACCTCCAACGCAGAGCTAGAGGCCGGTTTTGAGCTGGCCAAGGCCGACATCAACGCCGGACGCAGCGACTCCGCCCTCCTGCGGCTTCAGAATCTTGCCCGTCGTGAGTTGCCTCCGGCGTCGCAGTGGTTCGTGTTGATACACTATCAACTCGCGGCGCTTCATCACACGCAAGAGCAGTATCCTGAGGCATTAGAGCACTATCGCATGGTCGCTACGCATCCTGGGGTGAAAGGGCTCGAAGAATATCACTCGTCTTCAAAAGAGCTGGCCGACGCCATCGCGAAGTATTTGGCTCAGTTGGAGTGAGGGGGAACGCCAGAGATGTCGCGTTGTGTTCGCATTGCCATTGCTTGCTCTTGCGATTCTGTGCTAAGGCTCTCCATCAATTGTTCAACTGCCTAAAACGAGCGCTTCGTCGGCTCTGCCTTCACTTCGTGGAGCGGGGAGCAAACACGTAGCTCCGGCTTACGAGCTGCCCGCATTATAGTTCATCTTCCCATCTTCCTTTTCACTTCCTCTCACCCCGAGGTTTTCATGTCGAGTGTATCCCAAACTCTCTCTGAAGAAATTGCGAACAGCGTCACCCACGGTGTTGGGGCTGCGCTCAGCGTAGCCGCGCTCACCTTGCTGGTGACTCTCGCGACGTTTCATGGAGACGTCTGGCATCTGGTCAGCGTCAGCGTCTATGGGACGAGCCTTGTGCTGCTTTATCTCGCGTCCACGCTGTACCACGGTCTGCAACATCCCAAACTGAAACAGATCTTTCAGATGCTAGATCACGCCGCGATTTACTTGCTCATTGCAGGGACATATACCCCGTTCTTGCTGGTGAACATGCGGGGCGTTTGGGGATGGAGCTTGTTTGTGGTGATCTGGGCAATGGCGATTGGTGGGATTCTCTTTCACCTTCGCTGTGGGGAACGGTTCCCCAAGGTGAGCCTCGGCGGTTATCTGGTCATGGGCTGGCTTTGTGTCATCGCGTTGCCAGAGATGGTCGAGACCGTCGGCGAGGACGGCATGTTGTTGGTGTTTCTGGGAGGGGTCTCTTACACCGTGGGCGTCATCTTCTATGTCTGGCAGCGGTTGCCGTACAACCACGCGATTTGGCACCTGTTTGTGCTTGGCGGGAGCATCGCACATTTTTTTGCCGTCCTCTGGCATGTTCTCCCCACTCCGGCGGTGCCCAACGCTTGATCCAGCCTGCGAACGCGAAGCCCCTACGGGAAACCATGGAGGGGCCCCTATCGGGTCGGGAAAAACAAAAACGCGGTCATCGTCAGGGCTGGCCCCCGTGCCTGACCGGATTCCGAGAAAACACAAACAATGCAATTGCTCTCACCCAAGAATGATCTGGTCTTCAAGCTGCTCTTTGGGCAGCACCCCGACCTGCTGCGCGACGCCCTCAACTGCTTTTTGTC
>CBFIJD010000038.1:0-1329 GCA_965662845.1 uncultured bacterium
AAATTGACTCCAGCCGGCGCGACCTTTCCCTATGGCGTTGATCCGGACAATCGCAACATCCGTCTCGCGCCCACCTTCCCAGAAGTGGAGGCCTTGCAGCAAGCGATGCAGGTCTTCGTGACCTGTGTTCAACTGGCGTCTGTTCGCCAGCGTCTGCAGGGCTGAGTCCTCTCTGGGAGGGCGCGTGCTCTCCCAGTCTCTTCCGCGACATCCGCTCTTTTTTGGGGGAGCCCATGTGTTCCCCCCGCGGCATCCCCGTCGCGACTTCACTTCCCTCATTCAGGCCAAACGTCGCCCTCATCCTAAGAGACCACATGACCACAGCCTCCCCGACCCCCCTCGCGCGCTATCTAGCGGAGACCACTCCGCAAGTGGAAGCGGCCTTGGTAGCGGCCACGCAAGGTCAATCCGTGTGCGCGATTCACAAAGCAGGAGCCATCACACCGGCGCTCAAGCGCGTCGAAGGGCGGCATGTCATTCTCAGGGAGCTGGGTCGTGTCGCGGAGCAACCCGCAGAGAGGGTGCAGGCCGCGTTCAAAGAATTGGAGCGAGTGTGGCGAGAGAAGTTGGAGCGTTATCGTCAGCAGGAGCCACCTTCGTGGCCGTGGATTGAATATTATCAAGGAGGCGTTGACGAGTTGGCGTCCGCCCGAGATGTGGTCGCGTCTGCGTCTGAAGCCAAAGCCGCAGACCCCGACGCGGCTTCCTAAACAGCGCCCTTAGGGGCGCAGCTCGTCGGAGTGCAGCACGAGCATCTTCTGGATTTGCATGTCGTGCATCGTGTGCGGAATGCCGCCTACGGCGAGCCCTGACTGCTTCAACCCGGCAAAAGGCATCCAATCCACCCGAAAGGCGGTGTGCTCGTTCACCATCACAGAGGAGGCCTCCACGTGACGGTAGACGCGCATGGCGGTGTCGATGCTACGCGTGAAGACCGCAGCCTGAAACGCGAAGGGGACCCCGTTCGCCCGCTGAATCGCCTCCTCCAAATCTTTGTAAGTGTAGACACACACGACAGGGCCAAAGATCTCCATTTGGCTCACTTTGGCATCTTCAGGTGGATTCAGTAAGACCGTTGGTTCGAAGCACGATGGAGAGATGCGCTTGCCGCCACACAGGACTTCGGCGCCGCCATCAATCGCTTCTTTGACCCAAGCTTCAACGCGGTCGGTTTCACGATGACGAATGAGGGGGCCGACCTCCGTTTTGTGGGACGTTGGATCGCCGACAACCAGCTTGCTTGCGCGCTCCGCGAGTTGTTGGGCGAAGGGCAACGCGATTTTTTCTTGTGCGAACACGCGCTGCACGGAGACGCAGACTTGTCCCGCA
>CBFIJD010000038.1:1427-7946 GCA_965662845.1 uncultured bacterium
CGCGAGTTGTTGGGCGAAGGGCAACGCGATTTTTTCTTGTGCGAACACGCGCTGCACGGAGACGCAGACTTGTCCCGCGTGATAAAATCCCCCTTTCGTGATCGCAGGTAAGGCGCGCTCCCAATCCGCGTCTTCAGCGACAATCACAGGGGCAACGCCCCCGTGCTCTAGCGCACAGCGCGTTCCCGGTGCCAACTGAGACCGCAGCGTCCATCCGACTTTGGCGCTGCCAATGAAGGAAAAGAAGGCGACTCTTGGGTCGGTGACCAACTGGGTTGCGTATTCTAAGTTCTTCACAACCAGCGCCTGACACCACTCCGCAGGCAGCCCGGCTTCTCGCAAAATCGCCACAAAGTGATAGCAAGACAGCGGCGTGTCCTCCGCAGGCTTGATGATGACGGGGCAACCTGTCGCGACCGCAGGGCCAACTTGGTGAACGATCAGATTGAGCGGGTGGTTGAAAGCGCTCACGGCTACGACAATCCCGATCGGTTCGTGCCGAGTGACGGCAATTTTCCCTTCCGAGGCCAAGTTCAAATTCATCGGGATTTCGGAGCCGGATTGGGTGCGCAGAACCTCAATGCAGTTCCGAACACTGTCAATCGCGCGCGCGACCTCCACGCGGGAATCGCCCAGAGGCTTGCCCCCTTCCCGAGCTGCGTCGACTGCGAGTTGTTCGGCGCGCTCGGCCATAATTTGCGCGACTTTCTCTAAGATCATCGTGCGTTGTGCAGGGCGCAACCATCGGGAACGATCCTGAAAGAGCTGCTCTGCGTTGTGCAGCGCGAGCTCGACGGCCTCTCCATCTGCCGCGGTGACTGCCGCAATGTGCGCTCCGTCATAAGGCGCGGTCACCTCGATGTCACCATCGCTTGTGCTCACACCAGGGATTAAGAGGGGGTAGTGGGTTTCCATAGGCACCTGTAGACGGGTAGGAGGTTACTCGGTTTGAGCATTTTGCTGTTTCAACTGAAACAACCGCGCAGCGGGGAATGCGTTGAACACTTCTTCGTACTTCTCTTCGTCGTATTTCCCAAGCAAATACATCTGATTGAAGTTGGAGGCATACACGACCTCTTCCATCAGATAGATGTCAGAAAACTGATTCGGATTGGGCATGAGCATCTGCAACGTCAGCCCTTGCTCATGCGGAAAGTCTTTGATCGCGGCTTGGCGCCCTTGCATGGATTGCACAAGGCGTTTCAAAGGGATCTGTCCGTTCACCAGCCCTTTCTGCAAATCAATCTTGGCTCCATTGCAAGTGAGGATGTTGTTCTCCAGTTTGGAGCACTGCAGTCGCTGATAGCCTTTGACGGAATTTTTCAGCGTGTCGAAATTCCACGAGCCGATGGAAAACAGCGCGGAGAATTTGCCAATCATGTCATACGTATAAAACACATAAATCGGGTCGCGAGGCTGATATTTCCCAGAATAGACCTCTCGCAAGAGCGCGTCTTTAGATGTGTTAAATCGGCCAATTCCTGCAGAGCCTTCCTCAGACAAAAAACCGATGATTCGCGTCATTTCTTCCGGTTCCGAGCTGATGAACGCACGCGCCATGAAGTATGTTTTAGGCCCCAGTTGAGCGCCTCCGTCGTTAAACGTTGCCAGTCTCGTCGCGTCGGTGATGGCATATCCGAAGTCCCACCACGTGAAGATGGCTCCTTGTGGAGGGACACGTTTTTGGACCTCGTTGAAGGTTTGATAAATCGGAGGGGGAATCGAGGGGACGGGGACATACGACATCGCGGTTTGGGGAGCCAGATACGCAAAGAATCCCGCCAATCCGGCATACGCGAAGAGGTGTCCTGCGGGTTGGGCATGCTTCCAAAGGGGGTTCGCTTCGATGGCTTCGGCTTCGACCGGCTCAAAACGAGACCGAATCCACTGCCAAGCGAGCTGCACGGCTACGCTCATCAACACGCCTAAACCGACGCCGACAAACGGCGCTAAGTACATGATGAAACGACGTGAGGATTGAAAACCCAGCAGGCCCAAGGCGAAGACTGGCAGCAACGGAAGACAAACCTTCCAATAGCGCAGCGCAAACGCCACAAACGCGACCAGCCCCGCCCAGCCCCACTCCGACTGCCGTAAGACCTGCTGCAAGACTTCACTCATCTTTACTTTCCCAGCTTCGGAGATCGTGCTGAACACATTCGGGAAAGTCACCGGGTTCACAACTTCTTGGGCATTCGCGACACGTACCGCGCCGACAAAAAAATAGTTCCCTAAGAAGGACTCTATGCTCGCCAGCCCGGCTAGCAGGTTGGTAGGGTGCGCAAAGACGGCAAACAGAAGCACGGCAGGGAACACTACACGCGCCGACTTTTTGTGAACGGCCAGGCCCAGTATGAGCGTCACAAAACAACCGATGGTGAAACCAGGGCGCTCATACCACCACCAGAAAAAGTACATACTCACCCCCGCCAGGGCGCTGTATAGCCACACGTGCCGCTCTGCTTTGCTTTGACACGCCAACAACACGAAAAGCGCGCCCAGCATAGGAAAAAAGATATTCAGCATGTCGGTGTCAATCCTCCCGACCGAAGAACGCACATAATATTCGGTACAAAACGTCCCCACCAACCCACCGAGCAGCCCTGCTGCGGGATAGCCAATCCGGTAAAAATAAATGCCCAGCGGCACCGCGAAAAGCCCCGCACAGACAATCACCATCCAGTGCCCGACAAGGTAGATATTCCCCGCAAAAAAAGGACTCAGCATCGCAGCCATAAAACTCAGCAAGGGCACATCGCCAGGGGAGGTCCGCGGCCTCTGCTCTTCTAGTTGTTGAGGTTCTCGCCCCTCCTCTTGCGCTCGGAGGTTTTCTTGCTTCTGCCGAAACCAATCTGTGCTGGAAGGGTACGCTCGCTTATGTCCCTTCCGAAACCAATCTGTGCTGGAAGGGTACGCTCGCTTATGTCCCTTTCCATAATACTCGCCATCTCTGAACTCACGCGCCCACCTCATATAATATGGAGCATCTAGCGTCGTCATCAGCGGCATGTCACCCACAAAAAATTGTTGTGGATTGCTGCGCCACGTCTCGAGTTGTTGATGGCGGACTTGGACCGAGATCCCATAACAAACGAGCACGGCCACAATGAACAATCCAAGCTGGATCAGGCGCTGCTTGACAGCCGGAGAGGAACTCTCCAGACTCGGCGATTGCTCTGCGAGAGAGGACGTTGAAGAAGAAGTGGAATTCATAGGAAGAGGAACATCGCGTGAAGTTTGTGGAAGTAGCCTTAGCCCTGCCGCTGCGGCAGGTGTTTGACTATGCGTGGGCAGATCATCTGCCAGAACCCAAGCTCGGGCAGCGAGTGTTGGTCCCGTTTCGTCGCCAGAAAATCAGTGGTGTGCTGGTGCGCTGCAAAGACGATTCCGCGTTTGCGAACGTTCGCGCTGTGCTGGAGGTGCTGGATGCGCGGCCTCTGTTTCAAACCGAGCTCTTGCAGCTCGCTCGCTGGGTCGCAGAGTACTACTTTTGCAGCTGGGGCGACGTCCTCAACGGAGCCGTTCCCGGCGGGATCGGCGTTCATGTCCAGACCGAATATCATTGGCGCACACGACCAGACAATGTGTGTGAACTGAGCGTGGCTTTGCAGGCTGTTGTCGCGCCAGAACAATGGACGGAACAAGCGTGGCGCTTCGCTCGCCCTAAAGCCGATGACGAGATCTTACGACAAGCGTGGCTGCGCGAAGGCCAACTAGAGGTGCAGCGCCACTTGGTGCAGCACAAAGTCCAAGCCAAAATGGAGCGTTGGGTGCGACTCCTCCAGCTTCCGGTAGCAGCAACAGGAAAGTCCGCGCGACGCAAAACCAAAAAGCAGCAGCTGCTCGAACGCCTCCAAGACGTCTCAGAAATTCGCTGGCTCACGCTGCGTGATGAGATCAAAGCGCCGGCCTCCATCCTGCGAGAGCTAGAAAAAGCGCAGTGCATCGAAGTCTTCGAGAAGCGCGTCTTTCGCCGCTTTCTCACCAGTGACCTGCCCCCCAAAGAGCCCTTTCAGACCCTAAACTCTGAACAAAGGCAAGCATTTCGTGACATTGTCACCAACTTGTCACAAAAAAAATACCAGGCCTTCTTGCTCCACGGTGTGACCGGTAGCGGCAAAACCGAAGTCTACTTGCACGCAGTGCAAGCCTGCATTCAAGCCAAGAAGACGGCCTTAGTGCTGGTTCCCGAAATCGCGCTGACTCCCCAGCTGGTGAACCGCTTCCGCGCTCGCTTTGGCGATGACGTCGCGTTGCTGCACAGCGGCATGGACGACGGCGAACGCTTTGACGAGTGGTCTCGCTTGCAACTCGGACAAGCTCACATCGCCATTGGGGCGCGCAGCGCCGTCTTTGCTCCCTTGCAAAACATCGGTCTGATCATCGTCGATGAAGAGCACGACCCGTCTTACAAACAAGGAGAAGCGCCGCGTTATCACGGACGCGACGTCGCGATTTATCGAGGCTTTTGCAATCAAGCGACCGTCGTTCTGGGCTCGGCGACCCCAGCCTTGGAGTCCTACCACAACGCCCAGCAAGGCAAATATCATCTGCTCACTCTCGCCCAGCGCGCTCAGGCCACCTCCCAGCTTCCGGCCGTGCGGCTGCTCGACATGCGCACCGCCACTCGTCAGCAAGGGTGCTATTTCTTCTCTAGCGAGCTGGTGGAGTCGATGCGGCAACGGCTGCTGCATCAAGAGCAGGTGATCTTGTTCCTCAATCGCCGTGGCTATGCGCCCGTCGTGCAGTGCCCTGACTGCGAGACGTCCGTCAACTGCCCGTCGTGCAGCCTCAGCTTGGTCTATCACCAGAGCACCGCGCAGTTGCAGTGCCACCAATGCGACTTCACGATGAACTTTCCACGGCAGTGCCCCACATGCGGCAACCAAGTCCCCATGAAACTCCTAGGAACCGGCACCGAGCAAATTGAAGCTGACGTGCGGGTCGTCTTTCCAGAAGCCCGCATTTTGCGCATCGACCGCGACACCCTGCACGGCAAACACGCGCTCACAGAGATGACTCGTCAAATTGCCGCGCATGAGGTGGACATTGTGATCGGGACGCAGCTTGTCACCAAGGGGCATGACTTCCCCAATGTCACGCTCGTCGGCGTGCTGCTGGCCGATTTGTCTCTGAATATGCCGGACTTTCGCTCTGCTGAGCGGACGTTCCAATTGTTGACCCAAGTTGCTGGGCGCGCTGGGCGCGGTGAGAAAGCCGGCGAGGTGCTGATTCAAACGAACAACCCGCAGCATCACAGTCTGCTTTGCGCTGCCCAACATGATTATGAAGCCTTTGTCCAAACCGAGTTCCCACTCCGAGAACGCCTGCGGCATCCGCCTTTCTTGAAGTTGGCGTTGGCTCTCATTTCTGGCCCCAACGAAGACCGCGTTCAGCAACACGCCGAACAGCTCGCCCGCAATTTGCGCCATGGTTTTGCCGGACAACTCCTCTTGCAGGGGCCCGCCGAAGCCCCGCTCGCCAAAGTCAACAACCGCTTTCGCTGGATGATCCTCGTCAAAGCAGACTCAGCCCAACGCTTACGCCAAGCCTTGGAAGTCAGCCTCACCCACCCCACACCGCTGTCATTGGGACGCGACGAGCACATCGCCATTGACCTTGACGCCCAGCACTTGATGTGAAACCGACCCCAGACAACGCTCGCGTCTACAGGATGCTTTTCTCAGATCATTCTCCGCGACAAACCCTTTTTCCTTCGTTAGTCTTGAAGACCTTTGGATGAGAGGCCGACCCGGCTCTCATCGACGAAACTGCGTCCTTTTGGAAGAGCAGATTGTTGGCAGGCGGCAGGGCGGGTCGGGGGCTGTCTTTCGATAGACTTCGCAACGCATCCCCAGCCCAAACCTCAGCGCGCAGCTTGTCAACCGCCCTGAGATTCTGTGCCCAGCGCTCCGCAGCAGAACATCTGATTTCAAAGTAGACGTCGTCTACTGCAACTTTCTCTCAGGAGTCACACATGAAAGTATCATTTCTAGGCCTCGGCGTGATGGGCTTCCCGATGGCTGGTTTTTTGGTCAAAGCGGGGCACGCAGTCTGTGTATACAACCGCACGACCGCCAAAGCGGAGAGCTGGGTGGCCCAATATGGCGGAACCCACGCGACTACGCCGGCGACGGCGGCGGAAGGTTCCGAAATTGTGTTCGTCTGTGTTGGGAACGACAACGACCTGCGAGAAGTCGTCGACGGCTCTGAAGGCGCCTTCAAGGGGATGGCCTCCGGCAGTTTGCTCGTTGATCACACGACCGCCTCCGCCGCTGTCGCGCGTGAGTTGGCCGCCATTGGACAAGAGCGCGGGGTCGGCTTTGTGGATGCTCCGATCTCCGGTGGGCAGAGCGGCGCCGAAAACGGAGTCCTCACCGTGATGTGCGGCGGAAAGGAAGCGGACTTTGTGCGCGCAGAGCCTGTCATTCAAGCGTATGCACGCTCGGTCAAACGATTGGGAGACGTCGGTTGTGGACAGCTGACCAAGATGGTCAACCAGATCTGTGTGGCAGGCGT
>CBFIJD010000038.1:8045-28121 GCA_965662845.1 uncultured bacterium
ACGCTCGGTCAAACGATTGGGAGACGTCGGTTGTGGACAGCTGACCAAGATGGTCAACCAGATCTGTGTGGCAGGCGTTGTGCAGTCGCTCTCGGAAGGCTTGCACTTTGCGCAGCAAGCAGGGCTCGACCCGCTGGCCGTGATCGACGTCATCTCCAAAGGCGCCGCGCAGTCCTGGCAAATGGAAAACCGCCACGCCACGATGGTACGCGATGAGTTCAACCACGGATTCGCCGTCGATTGGATGCGCAAAGACCTCGGCATTGTGCTGCAAGAAGCCCGTAACAACGGAGCGCACTTGCCGATGACCGCCATAATCGACCAGTTTTATTCTGAAGTTCAAGCGATGGGCGGGGGCCGCTGGGACACCTCTAGCCTGATCAAATTGCTCACCCGTTCCGTCAGAGCACACGACCAACGTGACCAATAGCCCACTTCCTCCTCCAAGTCGTTTTGTGTTGTTCTGGCGCCAAAACGGCGCGTATGTGCTGCTCGGCGCCTTCAGTTTAGGCATTCTGCTCTATGTTGGCCGCTATGACCAAGCGTGGACGCTCTGGCTGCGCGAACACCGAGACCCAACCTTTGGGGAGTGGATGGGGCGCACAATGTTTGAGGGTTCGTTGCCTGGCGCGAGCGACCCCTCAATCGTCTTCATTCTCGCCTGTTTTTTTCTCTATTTCCGGTCTTACTCTGCCAACGCCTCGCCTCGGCTGATGGAGTGGCGCCCTTTCCTAGGGTTCTTCACCACCGCGACGTTGGCGGGTGGGCTGGGCTTTGTGCACTGTCTGAAGTGGATCATTGGACGCGCGCGCCCTAAGTTGGTGTGGTCGGAGAAGATGCCTTACACCGAGTGGTATGAGTTTGGCCCCCACTACATCGCCGAAGGCATCTATCGCGGCAGCTTCCCCAGCGGACACACGGCGGCCGTGCTCATTCCCCTGCTGCTCTCGCTGATTTGGCTCACAGACTACAAATACCGCAAACCCGTCCTCGCGGTGGTGTGGGGAGCCCTCTTTCTGCTCAACGGCGTCGCGATGGGCGTGGCGCGCGCCATGACCGGGCATCACTGGATTAGCGACTGTCTTGGCGTGTTCGGGCCCCTCTTTCTGATCGTGTGGTGGCTGTATTACGACCTGCTGAAAGTCCCTCAGCAGCGCGCCTACTATCGGCGCAACGGCCACAACCCCGACCTGCCGAAATATTGGGAGATGAAATTCAGCGGCTACGGTTTCTTTGTCGTGCTGGGGCTCATTTTGTGGTTCTGGGGCTTGCGCTCTGTGCAAATGCAAGAGACGCCGTACCTCTTAGTACTTGCCCCCATTGGAGCGATTATGATTACTTGGGCCTATCGCAAGATGACTCAGATGTACTCAGGACTTTTTGATTGGATGCACGGCTGAGCCTCTTGTCGTGCGGCAACGGCAGCGGTGCTGCTGAAACGACGTGTTCGCGCAGCCCGCGTCCTCCCGTTGGCTTGTGACGAACATTCTGCACCGTCTCTCAGCGTCGTGTCTCCCAACGCGCTCCACACGATCCCGACAACGCTCGGCTCACCTTTCTCTAAATTTCCCCATGTCTCTACTCCGCTGGCGCTCCGCGCGCACCTCTGTGTTTTTGCTGCTCTTGATCACCTTGAGCGCCTGTCAACTTGGCCCGGCTCCGCTCCGCGTCCCTGAGAACCCCGAGCCGTCGCCTACTCCGCTCTTGGCTGAGGTGTTCATGCGCGTACAGCTGGACTACCTCGAAGTCGAAAAACTTGACGAATCTGAGCTGCTCTCGCAGGCGCTGTTGTCGCTAGAACGCAGCATCCCTGAGCTCCGGGTGCAACTGCCGCCCGAACATGAAGGCGACCACTTCCGCGTTCTGCTCTATGAACAACCACTCGCGACGCTCGCTCCGCCTGCCACGCTCCGCGCGCTCCTCAACGAACTACAACCCCTGCTGCTGAATCTGAACCAGCGGCTGCCGGATTACTCTGTGCGCCATCTGGAACAAGTCGCGCTGCTTGGCCTGATGCCGGCGCTCGATCAACACTCGGTGGTGTTGCCTCCCACGAATTACGCGGAGTTCAACGAGAACACGCAAGGACGCTTCGCCGGCGTTGGGATTGTGGTCGGGATGCGCGATGAGCAGCTGACGATTTTATCCGTCATGGAAGACGGCCCCGCGCAACAAGCCGGGCTCGCCACAGACGACCGCGTCTTGCGCATTGACGGTGAAGAGACGAGCGGCATGAGCCTGAACGCGATTGTGCAGCGGCTGCGCGGCCCCATCGGCACTTCCATCGAACTGGACCTCGCCCGAGACAACACCGAGCTGACCGTCACCCTCCAACGCGCCGACATCGAAGTCCCGAGCACTGCCACGCTCGACCTGCCGTTGGGAGAAGAGGCCGCATCCGGCAAGCTGCGCTATGTGCGCCTGCGGATGTTCCAAGCCAACACGTCGCAAGATTTAGAAGAGCACCTCGCCGACCTCGAAGACGTGCGCGGGTTGATTCTAGACATGCGCGGCAACCCCGGCGGGTTGCTCCGTGAAGCCATCCGAGTCAGCGACCTGTTCCTGCCGCCCAACAAACGGATCGTCTCAACACAGACCAACAGTGACCTCGACGGCTTCGACTCCCATCAGCTCCTGCTACCGAGCGCGCTACAAGAGATCCCGCTGGTGATTTTGGTGAACGCTGAGAGCGCATCTGCCTCCGAAATTGTGAGCGCTGCGCTACAGGCGCATCAGCGAGCCATCGTGGTCGGAGAGCCCACCTTTGGCAAAGGCACAGTGCAGTCGGTCTGGCCTGTTGTGGATGACTTCGGCCTCAAACTCACCATCGCGCGCTATCTCACACCAGAGAACCGCTCCATCCAAGATGTGGGCGTGACGCCGAACTTGCGCCTCGATCCCCTGCGCTTTTCACCAGAAACCGTCCGCTTGCGCTCGCTGCAACAAGAGCCGCAGGACGGTGCGCTGGTGCTGCACTACCTCCGGATGCCGCAAGACGCGATGGTCCTCGACGAGCTGCCGCTCAACGAAGACGTCTTGGCACAGGATGACTTTGTGCGCGTCGCGCAGACCTTGCTGGAGCAGCGCACGACCGATGAACCGCTCTCACAGACGCTGCAGCGCCTGCACCCTCAACTGCAACGCGAGGCCGAAGCCGAGATTTTGCGGCAACTACGACAGCAAGCAGACTTAGATTGGGCGCTGAGCGCCCCCTCCACAGCAGACCACCAGCTGGAGCTACAGCTGATTACCGAGCAGCAAAACACCGAAGGAATGTGGGAAGAAGTGCTCTCGCCCTTGCGCCCCAAGCGTCCTTTGCGATTGCGTGTGCAAGCGCTCAACGCAGGAGACACCACGCTCGAACGGCTGCTGGTGACCACAGAGAGCCCCCAAGCGTGGTTGAACCACCTAGAGTTTCCCTTTGGCCGCTTGGCGCCTGGCGAATCAGAGAGTTGGACTCACTTGCTGCCGCTAGATGAGAAGACTCCTCCCTTTTGGTTGCCCGTGACGTTCCGCGCCTTCGCTGGGGCGGATCAAGAACTCCTCACACGCCACGTTCGTTGGTCGCTGGAACCCGAGCCTGTCGCCAAGCTGCAAATGGAGTTGGCGTTTCGCGACAATGGCGACTTCCACAGTCAAGGGAACGGCGACGGTATCCCTCAGGCCACAGAGACCATCGCGTTGCCGTTTCGCCTAACGTGGCAAGGCTCCGACACACCAGAGCAATTGATTGTGATCGCGGCGAGCACAGAAGATCGGCTGGAGTGGTTGCGAGATCGCGTGGAGTTTGACGAGGTGCGGGCTGGAGAGGAGATCGAGGATCATTTGTTGGTTCGTCTGCCTCCAGCCTTGGCAGACACAGGCCGCTGGCAGATCGTGATCTTTTCCCAGCGCAGCGATCAGCCGCTGTGGCGCTATCAATGGGATGGCGACGAAGCCCCTCACTCTCCGCTGGTCGGACCGACCGTTGAGCCGGCCTTTGTCTTTCAAGCAGACATCCTCTCGACGTATAGCACTGAGCGGATTTGGCAGCTGCAAGCCCACGACGCCGAGGGGCTGCGCGACGCCTTCTGGTTCGTGAACCAACGTCAGCAAGCCTACCTGCCGCTGAACGGCGTGCCAACCTCGGCACTCTCAGTCGCGACCGAATTGGAGAAAGGACAAAATGAAATTGAGTTGTTTGTGCGCGATCGCTTTGGGCTCGCGACCCGACTGCGTTGGTTTGTGTGGCGGGAGTGATCCGCCCAACACCTGCCGCGCGGTCACAGAGCACCGTGACGAGAACGCCCCTCCATCCAGTAGCAGGGGATCTCGACGCACGGAACTCTCCTCCACTCTTGGGAGGCTTTCAGAGGCTTCTTTCGTGAACAAAAAAGCACAGTTTCCCAGCACCAGACGAACGTGTTTGCAGCGCTTGCCCTCGCGATCAATCTCAGGTCTGGCGCTTGCATCACAGCCTTTGTTTTGAAAGAGCAACGGATTTGATGTGAGTCCGCCTTGTCGACTGAAATTCTGAGGAAAATATGAAGCGCTCCCACTGGATGGCCGCCGCCGCTTTCTCACTTTGTTTCGCCATCACCCCATCCGCTTGGGCAGCAAAAGACTATGTCACGATTGGCGCTTATCAAATGTCCACGCCCTCTGCGGTGCCGTTCTCAGAGCTGGACGAGGAGGCCACGGGCACAGACTACGCCTATCAAGATGAAGAGCCGGACGTGCAGCAAATCTACTACCAGCGTGAGATTGAGATCGCGGGCTCGCGCGACGCGCCCCTGTATTTGAACTTCGGGATTGATGGGCTCTGGATGTCTACAGAGCAGATTTATCTCTCTGGCTTGGGCGGGCATGCCGGATTGCGTTACGGTCGCCGCGTTACGCTTGAGCTGGGCTTGGAAGGGGGGACGGTGCGAGGGACGCTTGCTGGCGAGCGTGATGACGGCACTCAGCGGTTTGAACGCCTGACCGGCAGCTATCTCAATCCTTATTATCTGAAGATTGGCGTGGAAGGCGAGTTTGACCGAGTGTCTATCCGCGCGTTCTACATTCAAAAGAAGTTCAACTTCTCGGTGTCTCCTGAGTTTCCGAGCGATGATCTGAGCTACTATGGCGGCGGTTTCGCGTTGGGCTTCCCTTTCTAACGCATCAGGGCCTGTTCGCAGGCTCTCTCGCCTCCTCTTCGCTCTCTTCCTCTTCGCGCTTTTTCCGCAGCAGCATCCCCAAGCCCACATCCAGCAAACACCACGCTTGCAATCCCCACAAGACCTCTTGGTCAATGTAAGGCCAAGCCGCGACGTCTTGCGGCAGGGCGACCTCGATCACGCCTTGCGCGCGCGTGTTCCAAGCCGCGCTTGCGAGCACACGACCTTGGGCATCGGTGAACACCGATTCGCCAGAGTTGGAGACTCGGAGCAAGGGGAGCCCGCTCTCCACGCTCCGGCTCTGGGCCAGCGCCCGATGCCACTGGGCCATCCGTTCTGGGAACCAGCCGTCATTGGTGGGATTCCAGATCAGCTGGGCTTGTTGCTGCACGCCTTCCCGATGAAAGGCCGGAGAGGCGATCTCGTAGCAAATCAACGGGAGCACCTTCACCTTGGAGGTCACCGGGAAGAGGACCGCTTCTTCTCCTGCCAGATATCGACGCGCGTGCGGGAACCACTCGCGCAATGCGGGGAATTCCTCTTCCCAAGGCAGCTCTTCTCCAAAAGGTACCAGTTGGCGCTTGGCATATTGTCCCCGCAACACTCCCGACGCCGCAATCCAGTGCGCTTCGTTGCGATAGGCGAAGCCCTCGCCGCGGATTTGTTGGGGGACATCGACGGTGCCTGAAACCAGCAACAGCGGCACTTGCCAGGTTTGCACAGCGCTCCGAATTTTCAGCTGCTGGTCAGCATAATCGATCCACGACAAGGGAAACGGGACTTCGGGCCAGACGAGCAGCGCAAGGGCCGGAGAGCTTTGTATCAATGAGTCTGTTTGTGAGAGCAGTTGATCGAGTGGATCTGCCGTCGACGCGGCCTTGTCCGTGAGCAACGTGCTGAAGTTGGGTTGCACCCAGCCGACGCGCAGCCTCTCCGTCGGAGGGCTCGGTTCTGCGAGTTGAGACTTGCCAAAGCTCCAAACGCCAAGGGGAATCAGCCCGGCGGTCACGATTTCAATAAGAGGAGGGCGCCGCCTCCGAAGCGCTCGTAAGATTCCGTGGGCAAGCAACCAGTTGCTCCACACCATCAACCAATGCAGCAACAGGCTCCCTCCCCACGGGAACAGCTGCACCCACTCTGGTTGCAGGGCCTGTGAGTGCGCTAAGTGCACTGGGAACACCGCTGGGATCGAGTCCACTAGCACCGCCCAGAGCAACGCGGTTCGCATCGCCCCCGCTGGTTTATGAAACCACGGCAACCGAGCGTGCAACCCACCAAAGAGGGCGTATGGCACGGCGGAGAGCACACAAAATCCCCACCAGCCCCAGCTTGCCCACTCTGGGGACGTCGCGAGCAGCTGCTCTAGCGTGGTTGGGAGACCGGCGGTTTGTGAACTCCACAAGATCGTTCCATACAACAGCCCCAGCGCGGCAGCGACAGTCGGAGAGCTTCTGTGCAGCGCCAGCGCCAGCGGAACGAGCGCAATCCACGCGATCAGGTGCGAGAAGGAGAAGACCGAGGAGGGAGCCGCGAGATCAACGAGAAATCCCGAGGCAAGGACGCCCAACACGCGCAGCGCCAACCACGCGCCTTGTTGAGCGACACGACTTATTGCTGAGCGGCTTGACGGACCCATGTTTCCGCTTCCTGCGCAAGAAAAGCCTCGAACCGTTCCATGTTCAGAGGACGAATGGTTTGTGCGGCGATGACACGAACCTGGGGATTTGCGTGGTCGATGAAATCCAAGGCGACCTGCTCCACCTCTGCGGGGTAGGCTTCTGCAAATCCCACGCGCAAGGTTTGTAGTCCTTGTCGGACTAAGGGCAAGGGCTGTTGCTCGCGTTGCACAAAGTTTTGCAGAAAGGTCAGCACTGCCGTAGTCGGGTAGCGCTCCAACATTCGGAGAGCCCGCTGTCGGTAAAAGTTGGGCAGAGCGCCCTCTTCCGCGATACGCTGCAAGTGCACGACTTCTCCTGCCCCAAGGGTGGCGAAGTCTTCTGGCGGTTGCCAGTGCCGCCCTTCTAGGCGAGCGAGCACATCGTCATACGACACCGCATAGGCTGGGCAGGCTCCCAGCAACGCGATGACCAATCCGAGCCAACAAACAAATCTCATGCTTTCTTTTCGTTTGGAATTTTGAAGAGGGTGACCTTTGTTTGTCCTCCTTGCGGAGAGGCGCGGATCACGGTGTTTTCGCCCAGAACCACATCCACCACACACTTGGCGCTGCGGCTGTACTGTGTCGCTTTGTCGCGGACAGAGGTCATGGCCCGCACCAGACGATTCTGGTTGCTGCGCCATTGCGCCAACGTGGGAGCGTCCAGCAGGAGCTGCGCCGAACACTTACCACCTTGCTCAAAATCTGCGCGAACTTTGAGCAACTCTGGATATTCTTTGTGAACCTCTTGCACAAACTTGAGGGCTGGCGTTGGTTTTTGCTCATCTCCCGCTGTGCTCGCTGTCGGAGCGTTGCCCTCGGCGCCTTCTTGGGAATGATCCCACTGGCCCTCTTTGGGCTTGGCTTCCAGCAGAGGCTTCTCTTCCACAGAGGCTTGCTCTTCTTCTTCAAAAGAATCTTTGAAGATGTCGGTGTACGTGTTCAAAAGCGCGATAGTCACCAAAACCACCAGCATGCTTCCTGCAATCGCCAAGACTTTCTCTAAGGTCAAGTGCCGCATCTTTCATCTCAACTAGGTTAGGTATGCTTCAATTTGTGAGTTCGAATACAAATAAAGCTAAGGAATTGCAGAATGTTTTGCAAACTCCGTTGGAACTCTGTCCGCTTTTGCTACCTGAGATTCAGACCGATGACTTGGAAGAGCTTGTCGGCTACAAGGCTCGCACGGCTTATGATGCCTGCGCAAAGCCTTTGATTGTCGAAGACACCTCGCTCTACTTTGACGCATGGGGAAACCTCCCTGGCCCGTTGATTAAGTGGTTTCTGCGGAACCTGTCGCTAGAGCAGCTTGTGCAAGCGGTGGCAGTGGGAGGGAACCTGCGCGCCCGCGCAGTGTGTGTGATCGGCTTGACGCAAGATGGAGAAGAAGTGCACCAATTTCGGGGAGTGGTGGCCGGCGAGCTCCAACAACCCCGTGGGCAGGCGGGTTTTGGGTGGGATGCGATTTTTCAGCCTGAGGGCTCTACCCACACCTTTGCGGAGATGACAGCCGCAGAGAAGCAGCGCTACTCCATGCGGACAC
This sequence comes from uncultured bacterium, assembly GCA_965662845.1. Taxonomy (GTDB): domain Bacteria; phylum SAR324; class SAR324; order SAR324; family NAC60-12; genus JCVI-SCAAA005. Next base: position 16,384 of record CBFIJD010000038.1, read on the forward strand.
TCGCGGCCCAAGCGCTCAAAGATTTCTTAGCGCCGGTGGCAACGCAAAGTTGACCTCCTCGCGCACATAACTCAGCTCGCGCACCGCGTGCCTCGGCGCCAGCTGTTGCAAGCGCTGCACGATGCTCTGCACGATGTCTTCTGGCGCCGACGCCCCAGCCGTAATGCCGATGCGAGTAATATCCTGAACATCCTCCGCTTGCACCTGATCTGCCGACTCGACACGCCGTGCTGGGATCCCTCGCGCTTGGGCGACCTCCACCAGCCGTAGCGTGTTAGAGCTGTTCGCCGCCCCCACCACCAGCACGCGCTCCACCTCTTTGATCAGCTCTTTCACGGCGTTCTGGCGATTTTGCGTCGCATAGCAGATGTCGTCTTTAGCCGGCCCCTCAATCTGGGGGAAGCGGCGGCGCAAGACCTCAATGATCTTCGCCGTATCGTCCAGCGAGAGCGTAGTCTGAGTCAAATACGCAACGCGCGCGGGATCGGCCACCTCGACCGTCTCCGCGTCTTGCTCAGTCTCCACAACCATCATCCGCTCGGGAGCCTCTCCTAGCGTCCCTTGGACCTCCACGTGGTCGGCGTGCCCAATCAGCAAGATGGTGAAGTCCTTTCGGTCATAGCGTTGCGCCTCGCCATGAACTTTGGTCACCAAGGGACAGGTCGCGTCCACGACGTCCAGTCCACGACCGCGCGCTTGTTCTCGCACTTGAGGAGAGACCCCGTGTGCTGAAAAGATCGCGTGGGCGCCTTCTGGAATCTCGGTGACTTCTTCCACAAAGATCACGCCGCGCTGTTGCAGGCGCTCGACCACGTGTCGGTTGTGGACAATCTCATGCCGCACATAAATGGGCGGCCCCCACTTTTCGAGAGCCTTTTCTACAATCATGATGGCGCGATCCACTCCAGCACAGAATCCTCGTGGGCTGGCCAGCACAATCTCTAATGTTGGAGCATGCATAATGTTCTAGCTAAAAGATTACGGAAGGGGTTGGGCCGTGGGCCCTGGGGAAGGGCTGAACTCAATGGGCCTCCAGCCAGTTTTCTCCTACGCCCACTTCGACCACAAGCGGGACCTCCAGCAAGACGACCTGTTCCATCTCTTGGCGGATGAGCGCTTGCACCGTGTCCACCTCATCACGCGGAGCCTCAAACACCAATTCGTCGTGAACCGAAAGCACCATCTGGGTCGCAAGTTGCTCTCTGCGCAGCCGCCGATCCACGGCGAGCATCGCCAGCTTGATGATCTCCGCCGCGCTGCCTTGGATCGGCGTGTTGATCGCCGCCCCTTCTGCCATGCGTTTTTGCAAGCCTTTGCCGTTGATTTCCGGCAGATAGCGCCGTCGCCCAAAGAGCGTGGTAGCGTACCCCTCCTTGCGCGCCTTTTCCAGAAAGTGTTCTTGCAGCGCGTGAATCGTCGCATACTTCTGAAAATACGCCTCGATGAAACGCTTCGCCTCGCTTTTGGAAGTCTGCGTCACCATCGAGAGGCGCTCTGGCCCCATGCGATAAATCAAACCAAAGTTGACCTCTTTGGCCTTAGAGCGCAGCTCTCGTGTGACGTCGCTCTCGGCCACCTGAAAGATAGCAGCGGCCGTCAGCGCATGAATGTCGAGTCGCTGGCGATAGGCCTCTAAGAACGTCGGATCTTTCGAGTAATGCGCGACCACTCGCAGCTCAATTTGACTGTAGTCTGCCGCGAGCAAGATCCGATCTGGCTGGGAGGGAATGAACACCTTGCGGATGCGACGTCCCTCTGCGCTGCGAATGGGGATGTTCTGCAGGTTCGGGTTGTCGGAGGAGAGACGCCCTGTTGCCGTAGCGACCTGATGAAAGGTGGAGTGAATGCGATGCGTTGCAGGGTGCACGTATGTGGGCAGCTGATCTACATACGTGTTCTTCAGCTTGTTCAGCGCGCGATATTCCAGAATGGTACGCGGCAGCGGGTACTCCTGCATTTTTTCTAGGGTCTCTTCGTCTGTAGACATGCCGTTGCCGAGCTTGATCTTCTTGGGTTTGATGCCGCAAGCCTCGTGCAGCTTAAACTTTTCATAGAGCACACTTTGTAATTCTACCACGGAGTTCAGATTAAACTCGTGGTCGGCCAAGTTGTGCACGGTGCTGCGCAGGTCGTTTAAACGCTTCTCAAACTCACGGGAAATGCTCGCGAGCTGCTCCGTATCAATCGCAATGCCTTCGTACTCCATCTTAGCTAAGGAGTGCGCAAGCGGTAACTCAATGTGCTGATACAGCTCCCAAAGCTGATTGCGTTGGAGTTGGGATGCCAAGTGCTGCCAGAGTTGCCACACAATCACCACGCTCTCACATTGCAACGCGACGTTGCTCGACGACGCCTCAGGCAACATCGACAGCTGCGCGGGCTCCGCTTCGGTGTGCCTCTCTGAGCGCTGCTGCTGCAGGCGGCGTGTGAGCAGAAAGTCTAGGTCAAAGCGTTTCTCTAAAGGATCCGTCAAATGCGAAGCGATCGTCACGTCGCCAAGCACCCCTCGCAAGGCGATGTCTTGGTTCCGACAGACCTGCCAAAACGGCTTGACATGATGCAAGACTTTCTGAAGCGACTCATTTTCAAAGAAGCGCCTTAGCAGCGGCAACGTTTGTTGGTCGTTGGGGACGTAGAAGCTCGCGGCAGCGTTGGTACAGAACGCCACGCCCACGAGCTGACTCTCACGCTTGGAACTCACAATCGTCTCTGGTTGCACAGCCACCGTGACGTCTGCCGTGTCTTCCAGCGTCTGAAGCCACGCCTCCAACTCGGAAGGCCCCTTTGTCTCGTGCTGAAAGTGCGGCACCTCTGTGATGCCTTCTGGGGTTGGCGGTTCTTCGATTTGTGATTCCGCCTTTGCCGACTTCGCCCCCTGAGTTGACTTCGACGTCCCCCCCGCAAAGCGCTTCAGCAAGGTGTGAAACTCCAGCTCTCGTAAAATTTCATGGAACGCATCATTTTCATAAAGATTCACTTTTTCTAAATGTAAATCTTCCAGCGTTGCCGTGAGCGGGACCTCACGATAAATCGTCACCAGCTCTCGTGAGAGCAGCGCATTTTCCCGTCCTTCTTCTAGTTTTTTACGCACCGATTTGCTGCTGATGTTGGCCAAGTTCTCATAGATGCGCGGAATGGATCCGAACTCTTGCACGAGCTTAATCGCCGTTTTTTCTCCCACTCCACGCACGCCAGGGATGTTATCGGAGGCGTCTCCCATCAACCCGAGCACCTCAATCACTTGTTCGGGGGCGCAGCCAAACTTTTCCGTTACGCCCTCTAGGCCAACGCGCTCTCCTTTGTGGTTGAGCAGAGTGATCTCCTCCGTCACGAGCTGCAGGTAGTCTTTGTCGCTGGTGACCATCACACCCTCCAGCTTTTGCTCTTCACACCAGCGCATGAGCGTCCCGATAATATCGTCCGCTTCATATCCCGGTAAGATCAAATAAGGCAGCTGCAGCGCTTCGACGAGGCGCGGTAGATAGGGCAGCTGCTCTACGAGATCTTCGGGCATTTTCTCGCGAGTGGCTTTGTATTCTGGGAATTGTTGGTGTCGAAACGTCGGTTCAGAGGCATCGGAGGCCACCGCGAGATATTCCGGTTGGTCTTCTTCAACGATCTTCACAATTTGCTGCAAAACGCCACGAATCCCGCTGGTGTTTAAGCCTTTGGAGTTGATCAACGGGTTGCGGATCATCGCGAAGTAGCTGCGATAGAAAAGCGCCATCGAGTCAATGGCAAACAGACGAGGCATGAGACCGACAGGGTTGAGAGTGAGAAGAAGTTCCGTTGGGGCGTTGAGGAATTAGGAGAGGCGTCGGAAGAGCAAGACCGTGATATTGTCCGTCCCACCGGCCTCATTGGCAAGATCGACAAGGCGCCGCGCGAGGTTTGCGAGAGAAGCTTGCTTGAGGAGCAACGTCTCCAGATGAGACTCCTGCAACAAATCGGTGAGCCCATCGGAGCACAGCAGGTAGAGTTCCCCAGCTTGGGGAGCCGCCTGTGGAGTGAGTTCCAGGTGCACGTGGTCTGGTCGCGTCCCACCGACAACGTGGTGGATGAGGTGTTTTTGCGGATGAAACAACATATCCGCTCGCGACATCTCTCCCTGATCAACGAGCTGCTGAACGGGCGAGTGGTCTTTGGTGAGCGGCGTCAGTTTTTCATGAGCAAAACGATACACACGGCTGTCGCCGACATGGAAGGTGTACCACCCCTCTGCGAAGCGTCCCCACCCCGCGAGAGTGGTCGCCATCCCGTGTTGGGAAGGCTGCTGTGCGCCTCGCATCCTCAACTCTTCGTGGCTGCGCTGCACCATCATTTGCAGCTGAGAGAGCGTCGCGTTGGCGGGGAGCTCCTGCAACACGTTGAGGACGTGCCGCGAGGCGACTTCTCCTGCCCGCATGCCTCCGACCCCATCTGCGACCGCGAAGAGGGGTGGCTCGCTCTCTTCTGCCCAAGCGACTGCGCCTTCCTGATGCACTGTCTGCAGCAAAAATGCGTCTTCGTTGTGCGCGCGTATTTGACCGACGTCTGTGAGCGCGTAGGCTTCCCATTTCATGCGTTTCGGAAGGCTCCCTGACTGATTTGCTGCAGCAAATCTTGCAACAAAGGTTTGGCGTGTTGTTGGTGAAATTTGACGGCGAGGTCGAGGTCGGCCAGGTGAATTAAGATCCGTTCCAGCTCTTCTACAGAGAATTGCCGCGCGTTGCGGAGCACCTGTTTGCCGATGAAAGGATGCAATCGCAAGCGGGAAAGAATCTCTTGCTCAGGGAGCGACTGCTGCCAGCCGTAATGAATCTGCAACAACCGTCGGAATTGTGCCGTGAGCAGCCCATACAGTTTGACCGTCTCACGCGGATTTTCGCGCAGCTGTTGTTCTAGGGTCGCCAGAGCGCCCCGCAAATCTTTACGGGCGGCGCTTTCTGACAAGGCAAACACCGAGAAGTGCTTGTGTCCCTGCACGTGCTGTTGCAGCGTAGCCTCTTCCACTTGCGCGCGGCTCCCCAGCAACAAGGAGAGCTTCTCAAGCTCTTGCTCCAAATCGGCCAGATCATTCCCCACCATCTCAATCAAGAGCTGGGGAGTCGCGCCTCGTAGTTGCAGTCCTTTCTGCTGAGCGCGCTGTCGCACCCACTCCACCGGCTGATCGTTGTCATAGGCCACAAACTTCGCGACTCGCCCCGCCTTTTTGCAGGCAGCCAACAGCGGCTTGCTCAGGTCGCTCTCACGCATGGCTGAGCTACAGAGAATCAGCCACACGCCTGCTAGCGGCGCTTGGGCAAACTGCTGAATGCTCTGCAGCAACCTCGCCGTTGAAGAGGACTCTTTGCCTTTGGTCGCTTTGATCAGTTCCGCCTGATCCAAACGCACAATTTTGCGTTCTTGCAAGAAGGGCAGCGCTTCCAAGCTCATGGTGAGGTCGCTCAGCACACTGTCGGCGTCGCCACCTTTGACCGCTTCCGAGACCGCGTATCGCTCCAGGCACAGCTCTCGTTGTTCGGCTTCTGGCACCAAGATGGTTAGGATTTTCTGCACTTCTTCGTCGAGGGCGAGCTGCTGATTGCCGTACAGCAGCGTGACAGGAGGGATGCGTTTCATGCAGGGCGATAGGCAGGAGCAAGGCGAGCGGCGATTTCTCTGCGGACTTCTTGGGCGGAGTCAGCCTGGTGTAAGGCAAACTGGGCCAGCTCTTGCGCTTGCTGCAGCGTGATGTGAGCCAAGCGCTCTTTCACGACCGGAATCAGCGGAGCGGTCATCGAGAGCAAGCGCATTCCTAAGCCGACCAAAATGATGCAGCCGTCTGGGTCAGAGGCCATTTCTCCGCAGAGTTCGAGCGGTTTGTTCGCTTGGTCACACACTCGCACCAGCTGCGCAATCATTTGCAGCACCGCAGGATGCAGCGGGTCGTACAGGTTGGCAATGTTGGGATTGTTTCGATCCACCGCCAAGACATATTGCGTGAGGTCGTTGGAACCAATCGAGCAGAAGTCCACTTCGCCCAACAGCCGCTCACAGGTCAACACCGCTGCGGGGACTTCAAACATGATGCCGATGGGCAGCTCGGGCGGGTGATGCCCCTCAAGCAGCAGCTCCTCGCGGCACTCCTGATAGAGCGCTTTGGCCCCTTGCACTTCGCGCAATTCCGTAATCATCGGAAACAGCAGCCGCACGTTGCTTTGTCCTTCGGCGGCCTTGAGCACCGCTTTGATCTGCGTTTTGAGCACCTTAGGATTTTGTAGCTGCCGCCGCAGGGCGCGGTACCCCAAGAAAGGGTTGTCTTCCGGTTGAAAGCCCATGTAAGGCGCAGCTTTGTCAGCGCCCAGATCTAAGGTCCGAAAAACGACAGGGTGCTCGGCAGGGACGCTCCTCACAATTTTACCGTATGTCTCGCACTGGTGCTCAAGCGTTGGATAGCTGTCTAGCGACAAGAAATAGATCTCTGAACGATACAACCCGATCCCTTCTGCACCATACTGCTGTAGCTGAAAGGTCTCATTTTCCAGCGCGACGTTTGCGAAGATCTCAATGCGCGTCCCATCTTGAGTCCGACACGGGAGGTCTCGATAGCTCTCCAGCTGGGTGCGATAGCGCGCCTGCTCTTCCAGCATGCGGGAAAATTCCTCCACCACCTCGTTGCTTGGCCGCACGATGACGCTGCCGGCTTGGCCGTCTAAGGCGAGGAGGTCTCCCTCATTGATTTGGTCAATCGCCTTTTCAGGGATGCAGATCGCGGGCACCAGAAGCGACCGCGCCAGAATCGCCGCATGCGAGACCACGCCACCGCTACAGGTGACAATGCCGCGAATCTTTTGGCTGTCAATGCGAGCCATGTCGCTCGGCAACACTTGTCGCGCCACCAACACGCCCTCACGATCTGTCATCGCAGACGTTCCGTGCCCCAGGTGATGCAACAAACGAAAGCCCACATCGCGGAGGTCAGAGCTCTTCTCTCGCAGATAGGCGTCGTCGATATTGTCGAAGGCCGCGAGGTATTCGTGAATGACTTGATAGATCGACCAGGCTGCGGAGTTCTCTGCGTTGATGTAGCGGCGGATCTTCTCCTGCAGAACAGAGTCTTCCAAAAACATGATGTGCGCATGGAAAATGGCGGCTTCTTCAGGGCTCACCAGTCCAGAGAGGCGATCGATCAACCCCAACACATCCTGAATCGTCCGATGTAACGCGTCATGGAAAATGCGGGTCTCTTCTTCAATGGTGCGCCGTGATTCTCGTGACGGTTCCTCGAGGGAAGTCTGCTCCAAGACAATCGCTTTGCCCAAGCCCACTCCGTTCGCGACCGCCGTGCCCTCGAGTCGATTAGTGGGAGTCGCCGCCACCGTCAGCTCAAGCGGGCGGGTCTCGTTTTGATCGTCAAGGTTCTTAATCAGCAGCGCCTTCGAGACGAGCCCCGCAATTTGTGAGGCAATGGTCGTCATCAGCTGCTCTTCACTTGCCGAGAAGCTCCGCTGGCGGGTCGTGTGCACACTCAGCACGCCAATACTGCGGCGATAGACCAAGAGCGGCACCCCGAGGAAAGAGGCGTAGGCGCTCTCCCCGATGTTGGGGAACAGCTTGAAGCGTGGATGCTGGTGCATGGCTAGCACTTGCAGCGGACGCGACTCTTGCAACACTAGGCCGGTCAACCCTTCATGCGGGGGCATACTAACCGAGTCAATCGCGTCTGGTTGCAGACCATAGGTCGCTTTCAGGCGCAGCAGCTCCTGCTCCGCTTGATAGGCGTAAATCGCGCAGGCGTCCACCTTCATGCGTTCGGCGATCATGCGTGCGGTCTGCTGCAGCGTTTCGTCGGCGTTGTGGGAGGTCGTGATGATCTGGCTGATATCAGCCAGAATCTGGAGGGCAGCGTCTTGAGAGAGGGGGGTTTCGTTCATGCAGAGTTTGTCATGCCGTCAGAGTGCATTTTCATCCACTTCGCCGGTGCGAATTCGCAGAACTCGATCCAGTTCATAGACGAAGATTTTGCCATCCCCGATCTTTCCTGTTTTGGCGCGATCTTGGATGACATGTAAAACTTCTTCAAATTTTTCGTTTGAAACAGCAACTTCTACCTTAATTTTTGGCAGGAAATCAATCTCGTATTCGGCACCCCGATAAAGTTCGGTGTGTCCTTTTTGGCGACCAAAGCCTTTGACTTCCGAGACGGTCAACCCTTTGATGCCAATGCTTGCGAGGCCATCTTTCACTTCGTCTAACTTAAATGGTTTGATGATCGCTTCAATTTTTTTCATCGTCGGCTCCGCAGAGATGGTTAAGAAAAAATGAAATCGAGAGAGCACTCTTCAACGCGTATGCCAGCCCCTTCAACCTAGAATTTGTGCGGGCTTGCCCAGAAAATCATCACGGGATGCTGCTCAAAAAACGAACATCCGCCCACTAGAGTGCCAAAAAAACAGACGGTCTCACCCAAACAGCTCGCTCGCTCTCCATTTCGCATATTGATCGGCCTCCGCTTGCTTCCCACGTTTGCGAAATCCCTGCTCTAATATCTCGCATTTGCGTCGATACACACGCTGCAAGGCGGCTTGTTCCAGTTGATTGAGGGGAACGGTCGCCGCAATTTTCTGCAAAGACTGCACGCGAAACCGATCGTTTCCCCAGTGACGCGCAGAGAGTTGATCGGGGTGGCCGCCGTGCCGCAGCATCAGGGCTTCTGGGAGATGCTTCACACGGAATCGCGAGGCGATGCGGAGCCACAAGTCATAGTCCTCGCAGACCTCAAGAGATTCGTCAAAGAGACCGCAGACCTCGAAGACGTCTCTGCGAAGCAAGATTGTGGAAGGAGCCATCAAACAAAGCTCTAGGCTTGGGATGAAGATCCAACCTTCGCGCTTGCGGTGTCGCTTTGCAGGGTTGACGCGCCTGCCGTTCCGAATCCAAATTTCGTCCGTGAAATGCACCGCTTCAGCGCGCTGGGCCACGACCGCCATTTGACGCTCCAATTTGTGAGGCAGCCACACGTCGTCCGAATCTAAAAAAGCCACCCATGCGCTGTCGCTGTGGGAAATCCCCCAATTTCGGGCTGCGCTCACGCCTTGGGTAGCGCTGAGACGATGTCGCCGCACATGGGCAAAATCGCGCTCCAACAACCAGGGCGTCTCATCCGTCGATCCATCATCGACCACGATCAACTCAACATCCCGATACGTCTGTTGTGAGACCGATTGCAGAGCCTCTGAGAGGCAGTGTGCGCGGTTCCAAGTGGGAACAATCACCGAAATGCGGGGCAAGGGAACTTATTCTGCGGAAGAAGAAGCGGAGAGGCGCCAGTTGGTTTGCAGTTGGCTCGCAGTCGGTGGCTCAACGGATTGTCCGTTGAGTTTGACGGTCAGCGCGCTGGCATCCCCAACCGTGAGGACATACAGCTCCTTTGCCGATTCCCAAGCGCGTGATTCTTGGGCCTGGAGTTTGAGCAGCTCGGGTGGCTGCTCATCCGCTTGAACGGAGATCCACACCGGAGCCGAAGCGACAATAGAGAGCGCCAGATTCGGCCTGCTCGCGGCAGGTTTGGTGGCCTGTGACGCTGAGCTTGGCGTCTCGGCAACCGAGGCTTGCTCTGGCGCGACGGGTGGTTCCACCACCGCCATTGCCGGGGGTTCAGGCTCGGCCGCTGGGGGTTCGGCGACTGTCGCAGGCTTCGGTAGCGACCTGCCAGTGGCGGTCCCTTGCGCAACCTCGGAGGCGATTGGGGCCGGCGCTGTGGTGGGCTCAAGCCTCACCGGCTCCGCTTCCCGCGCGACCTCTGTTTGGGGTGGCGTCACAGGAGTCGCCGCTTCTGATTCGACGGTCTCTGCGGGTCTCTCTTCGAGCAGCGCAGATTCTTGCGACCAAATCAACAGCCCTCCTGCCACCAGCACAAACAGGGTCAACAGCCACCGGTTGAATGGCTTCGCCGGTTCCTCCGACGAGCGTTTTTCGGCTTCCGCTCTTGGTGACAGCAGCGGTTCCTCGGCTGTCGACACATCCAGCAAGCTCGAATACCGCGCTAGCGTCTCTGTTTCGATGTTGAGGAAGCGGGTGTAAGTGCGCAAAAAACCTCGTAAGAACACCGCGCCCGGCGGGACATCTAGCTCGCCTCGCTCAAGGTGCTCAATGATGTGCACATCGAGTCGTGTTTGCGCTGACACTTCGTTCAGGCTCAGACGCTTTGCTTCGCGACGCTCACGCAGCAATGTCCCTAACTCTGTTTCGCGAGAAGACGCCGTGGTTTCTTCGCTCATGCAGCCGGTTCCTGTTGAAAGATTCGGTCGTAGATGGTGCGCACATCTGCGGTGATGCGCCCTAGCTCTTGATCAAGGTCGCCAGAGTGGAGGTTGTGTCGGCTGAGCAGCGTCAACAGCGGCCCCTGTGGCAACTTGTCGAAATCCAGCGTGTTGACAGATTCATCGTACAGCAGGCGGAGGTAGTTTTCGATGAGGCGCACCCAGCGGTATGCGTGGCGCAGCGTGTTGACTTCTTCCGCGCTGAGCAGTTGTAGGGCGCCACAAGCTTGGATCGCCTCCAGCGTGCTGGGCGTGCGCAGCTCGGGGTGATCAACAGCATGACGCAGCTGCAGATATTGCGCGAGGAATTCAATGTCGAGCAGTCCGCCTCGACCTTCTTTGAGGTTTCGTTTTCGGGAGGTTTCTCCTGCAAGCTCGGTTTCTTTGCGATATCGCAAGTGGGCGATCTGCTGACGCATGTCTTCTGGCGCTTTCCACTCATATACAGAGCGCTGCAGAACCTGTGTGACGCGCTCTCGCCACTCTTCCTCTTCGTCGCCTCCGACGACGCGTCCCTTAATCAAGGCCTGATGTTCCCAAGGTTGCGATGTGCGGTGGTAGTCCGCGTATGCGTCCAGCGCTGTCACTAGTACGCCCGAGTTGCCCGAGGGGCGCAGTCGCGTATCTAATTTGTAAGCAAAGCCCGCCCCGGTCATCGTCGAGAGGGTCGTGATCAAGCGCTGGATGAGTTTGACATAAAATTGCTGGTTGCCTTGTTTGCGCGCCCCGTCCGTTTCTCCGCCGGCTGAATAGATGAAGATCAGGTCCAAGTCGGAGTGATATGTGAGTTCGCTGCCTCCGAGCTTGCCCATCCCAATGATAGCGAACTTTGCGGGCGTTCCGTCCCGATGGAGAGGAGAGCCAAAGCGCTGCTGCAGAGCCTTGAAACACAGTTCGAACGCGGCTTGCAGCACGATCTCCGCCAGCAGGGTGAGGCCTTCTCGCGCCTTCTCATAGGTAATCAACCCGTCCAGTTCAGCGCTGCCGAGCAAAAACGTTTGCGTATGCTTGAAGCGCCGCAATGTGTCCAGTTCGTCTTCTTCAAACGCACAAGCCGCCAGTTGCTGCTGTAGCTCGTGTTGCCACGCTTTTCGCTGAATGCGCAGCTCACTGGGGTCTAAGCGTTGGAGCAGCTCGGTGTGATTGAGCAAGTGATTCCAAAGCGTCTCACTGGTGGAGGCAATCGTCGCGAGGCGCTCCCATGTCGCGGGATGCTTGAGCAGCGGGGGATAGTGCTCCAGTCGCCCCCCGATGGAGTCAAACAAGCGAAAAAACCGCTTTTGTAGCAAGTCCTCCGCGGTTTGACGCAAAACGGGGCTCAACTGGCGGGCGACATTTTCCAGCAAGCGAGAGTCGGCTTCGCTGAAGTGACGAAAGCGCGTGCTGTTGCGCAGCGAGGCTTCGACCTCTAAGTGCGTTTGATCAAAGAGCCCGCCGAAGATGCCGCGCACCGCG
>CBFIJD010000039.1:0-26279 GCA_965662845.1 uncultured bacterium
TCCACAAGGCCTTCATTTACATAGTCTTCCAGCACGGAAAGCGGGAAATTTCGGAAAAAACCTTTACCCCGAAAATTTTTCAAGGCATCCTCCCGCGACGCAAAACAAGCCCGGCGCCGCTTGGTCTTGGCTGCTGGCGTCACCGCTTCCATCAGCCCAACTTGCTTCAGACACCACAGCGCCCCTCGCTTGACGGGATGAAACAGCGGAGGATCTAGCAAAATGAGTTGCTCAAACGCCTGCGGCTGCTGCGCCGCTGCTTCCAACAACACCACCCCGCCCAATGAATGCCCGATCCCAACACATGGCCGCTGAGGCGAAAGACGCGCCACGACCTCAGCTGCGATGAGTTGCCACGAAGCAGGCCACGGATTTTGTGACTCTCCCAAACACTCGACAAACGAGACCTCGCAATCGTGTAGCTTTGCGAAAAGCTGCCGATAGCACGGCGCCGGAAAACCATTTGCGTGTAAAAACTCAACTCTAAGCATGGCTGATCGTTCTCTATGAAACTTGGAATTTTGCAGTGCGATATTGTCCGTTCCCACCTTCAGCCAACATTTGGCGACTATCCCGATATGTTTCGGAAATTGCTCAGTAGCGTCGATGCTACGCTAGAGTTTCAAACCTTCGTGGCCTGCCAAAACGAACTGCCAGAGACGCCCCAAGCTTGCGACGCCTATTTGCTCACCGGCAGCAAGCGCAGTGTCTTCGAGCAGGTCTCTTGGATTGCGGGTTTAGAAGACTGCGTGCGCACGTTGCATAGCCATCGCATGCCTCTGGTGGGGGTCTGTTTTGGACACCAGCTGATCGCGCAAGCGCTTGGAGGAGAAGTGGAGCGCGCAGCAAAAGGTTGGGGCGTTGGCGTGTCGCGCCAACAAGTTTTTGCCCAGCCCCCATGGTTGCAGCCAGTCCTTCGCGAGATTGCCGTGCTGGTGAGCCACCAAGATCAGGTCACGGCCTTGCCGCCAACGGCCACTCTCTTCGCCGGCAATGACTTTTGTCCAAACGCGATGTTCACCGTGGGCGACCACATTTTCACCTCACAAGGTCACCCTGAGTTTCTCCCTAGCTACGCGCGCGCGCTCATGGAAATCCGCCGAGATCGCATTCCGACCTCTGTGCTGGAAGCAGGCTTGCAATCACTCATCACCCCCCTCGATCACGCTCTTGTAGCGCAGTGGATCGTCCAATTTTTGCGCTGTGCGACCTCTCCTCCAACCGCTGCTTCAAAGTAAGCTATGAACGCCTCTCATGCTCGTCCCATCTCACGCCGCGTCACCGCCTTTCTGGTCTATGGGCGCCCTCCCTTGGCGCTGGCAGCCTTAGCCTGTGCCCTGCTGACCATGATTTTGCGCAGTCCCACGCTCTATTTTGTGGGGCTCGCCTGCTTGGTGATCGCGATGCTCTTTGACCTGATCGATGGCTGGTTCGCCGCGCGCTTTCAAACGCATCACAAGCTCGCGGAGCTCGCGGAGCGGATTATGGACAAGGTGGTGTACTCGCTCATCTTCCCCCTCGTGGCGTTTGGGATGATGTGGCGGTATCACCACCTGCCGGAAGATGGGCCGACCGTACGCTTGGAGCTTTTTCATGCGATGTTCGTGTTGCTGTTGAGCGTGACGGTGCTGATGCGAGATCACTTCGCGCACTTCATGCTTGGCTTTGCCCAAACCCACGGCGACACGCCCGGCATGCGAGAGCTGACTCGTCTGCGCACAATGTTTGCCACACCGGTCGGCGCGGCTCTCTTTGGCTACGCCTTTTACATCCCTGAAGCTGCCGAAGTCCTGCCCACCTGGGTCAACCGGCTGGGAGGTTTGTCGCTCCAAAGCATGTTGGTCTTAGAAGTGTTCTTTCTCATCATCAACTTTGGCTCCATCGCGAGCTACTGCCGCAAATATGGCACCTTTTGCTTAGACGACCTCTGCTTGGGCGATCTTGTCTTGCGCCGGCGCATTCTGGCCTCCTTTCCCAACGCGCTCACCGTCATGAACGCGCTGATGGGCTTGCTGGCCATTTGGTTCGCCCAGCAAGAGCAGATGCGAGAGGCCTATATGATCCTCCTTGGCGCCGCGTTTTTTGACAAACTTGATGGCGCGCTTGCCCGTCGTCTTGGGCTCACCGAGCCCATCCATCCGCACCAAAAACGGAGCATCACCACGGGCAGTATTCTCGATGACATCGCCGATGGTGTGAGTTTCTGCATCGCGCCCGCGCTGATCTTCTTCTTGATCATGGACCGGATTGACGCGCCGAGCGTCCAAGCCTTGCCCTATGGCCTGATCGCCGTCGTGTATGCGGGAGCCGGCATTGCGCGGCTGATCGCCTTCACGCTGGACTCCACGCCCACTCCCGGATTCTTCAAAGGCATTCCATCCCCAGGCGCGGCCTTATTTGTCGCCTCCGTCTTCATCATGCTCGAACAAGCATGGCACGAGGACTCCAGCAGCGTCGTTGTGTGGGCCTATTTCTGTTCGTTTTTGCTCCTCGCGATGGCCGCGCTGATGAACCTCTATCGCATCCGCTACCTGCACTTAGGTCGCTTCTTCAGCCGCAATCCTTGGTTTGGACGCCTGACGGCGGCGCTGATGATCCTCTTCGCCTTCACAGACTATTTTGGCCATGCCGCCTTCTTTTACTTGTTGGGATACGTCGTCTCGCCTTGGTTCACCAAGAACCTCTCGCCGGAGCCCGCCCCACGAGAAGACCATTCACCCGCTCCCTCCAACTGATTTTTTTTACGGAATTCTCAATGCAAGACGATATGGAAATGGAAGACCGCTTCGTCACGCCGGAAGTGCAAGCGGGCGAGTCCCAAGATCTCTCCTTGCGCCCCACGTGGCTCGGAGAATACATCGGCCAAAGCGACGTCAAAGAAAACCTGCGCGTCTTCATTGAAGCCGCCAAACGGCGCGGACAAGCGCTGGATCATGTCCTGCTGAGTGGCCCCCCTGGGCTGGGGAAAACGACCCTCGCCACGATCTTTGCCAATGAAATGGGCGTGCAGCTCCGCTCGACATCTGGGCCGGTGATTGAGCGCCAAGGAGACTTGGCCGCGATTCTGACGAACTTGGACGCAGGCTCCGTGTTGTTCATCGACGAAATTCACCGCATGAACCGAGTCGTAGAAGAGGTCCTCTACTCTGCCATGGAAGATTTCACACTCGACATCATTATTGGAGAAGGCCCCGCCGCCCGCACCGTCAAATTGGACATTCCGCGCTTCACGCTCGTGGGAGCGACCACGCGAGCCGGGCTCTTGACCGCGCCCCTCCGCGACCGCTTCGGCATTCAATGTCGCCTCAATTACTACACCCCTGAAGAGCTGAAGCTGATTGTCATTCGCTCTGCGGCTTTGCTAGACATTGAAATTGTAGAGGAAGCCGCGATGGAGCTCGCGGCCCGCTCCCGTGGGACTCCCCGCATTGCCAACCGCATGCTGCGACGTTGCCGCGACTTCGCCGACTTAGAGACCTCTGGAGTCATCACGAAAGAACTCGTCGGACACAGCTTGAACCGCATGGGGATCGACCCCTTCGGGCTCGACCAGATGGATCGCAACATTCTGCAAACGATCATCGAAAAATACGACGGCGGCCCTGTCGGCTTGAACACACTCGCTGCCGCCGTCTCTGAAGAACAAGACACGCTCGAAGAGGTCTATGAACCCTTTTTGCTGATGAAGGGCTTCTTGCAGCGCACCCCCCGAGGGCGCATGGTCACGCGCAGCGCTTATGAACACCTCGGCGTTGCGATTCGCCCAGAGAAGAGACAGACCTCTCTGTTCGCAGAGTGAGGCTCCGCCGGCAAACCGCTCCTCTGCGCGCTAGCCTCACTCCACCCGCTCAATCTGCGCGCCCAACAACTTCAGGCGTTCATCAATGCGCTCGTAGCCCCGATCGATCTGGTGGATGTTCTGAATCACGCTCTCTCCCCTCGCGCCCAACGCCGCAATCAGCAAAGCCATCCCCGCCCGAATATCTGGAGAAGACACCCGCATTCCCTGCAATGGCGCAGGCCCTGACACCACAGCTCGATGGGGATCACACAAAATGATATGCGCTCCCATAGAGATGAGCTTGTCCACCCAAAACAGGCGACTCTCAAACATCTTCTCAAAAATCAGCACCGTGCCTCGACACTGTGTCGCGACAACGGTCATGATGCTGGTCAAATCCGCTGGGAAACCCGGCCACGGCGCGTCGTCAATCTTGGGGATGCCGGCAGTGTCTTGAGAGACTTGCAGCGTCTGTTCTGCCGGAACCAGCAGGTCATCGTGGCCGCGCACCTCTGTGGTGAC
This sequence comes from uncultured bacterium, assembly GCA_965662845.1. GTDB lineage: Bacteria > SAR324 > SAR324 > SAR324 > NAC60-12 > JCVI-SCAAA005. The sequence goes on from CBFIJD010000039.1 coordinate 4,304, forward strand.
TCCCAATTTTTCAAACATCATGCGAATGATCTTGAGCTGCTCTACGCCCGCATTTTTGATGAGGATCTCAGACTTGGTGACCGCCGCGAGCCCGATGAAAGAGCCCGCCTCCGTGTGATCCGGCTGGATCGTGTATTCCCCGCCATGCAGCTGCGCGCTCCCATCAATCGTGAGCAAGTTGCTCCCAATGCCCGTGATGTGCGCCCCCATCGCCACCAAACAACGACACAGGCCCTGCACGTGAGGCTCACAAGCGGCGTTGTAAATCGTGGTGCGCCCCCAAGACATCACGGCCGCCATGACGGCGTTCTCTGTCGCCATCACGCTCGCTTCATCAAGATAGAGATAAGTCCCGCGCAGACGGCTCGCCTGCATCAAATAATCTCCCTCCTCGTCGCGCTCAATCTGCGCGCCCAGCTCGCGCAGCGCCAGCAGGTGCGTTTGTACGGGACGCAAACCGATGCGATCGCCACCGGGCGCTGGCAGCTTGACTTTCCCATGACGCGCCAGCAAGGGACCCGCCAACAAAAAGGAGCCGCGAATCTGTGCGGCAGCGACAGGGTCGGGCTCATGCGTGGTGATCTCACGAGCTTCAAAGCGATAAGAGTGATTCCCCAAATGCGTCACTTGGACTCCGACACTTTGCAGCAATGTGCGCATGGCGACGATGTCTGCAATTTCAGGGACGTTGTGCAAGAGGACAGGCTCTTCGGTGAGCAGGACCGCCGCGAGGACAGGGAGGGCTTCGTTTTTGTTGCCAGAAGGAGTGATCTCTCCGTGCAGAGGGATTCCTCCATTCACAACAAACTGAGCGTTCGAGGTCGTTTCCATGATTTCCTTGTTGTTTCTTCCATGAACGATTGGGCTTCCGTGCCGATGTGATGGTGACTAAGCAAAAGGACTGCAAACTGGTCTCGTGAGGAGACCCTTTTCCTGATTTTTATTTGGTAGACAGTTCTACGGCTAGCGTTGCCTTGATGTTACATAGCCGTACAATCGAGCCTTTTCTCCGTGCGTTTCCAGAGTTCTGGTCGAGTCTTTGCTAGCGAAGTTCTCACAAATTCAGCGCGAAAAGGCTGGTGACTCTGTTTTTTCAGTGATAGCCTTTTTGTCTTCCAAAAAAGAAATTCCTCTGTCAGAGATCTAACACCCCATGCTGCACCTGCACAAAAGCCAAATTCTGAATGAGCGCTCGCTGCATCAAGCTCACTGGCTGGAAGTAACAGAAATCTTATATCGTGATGAGAGCGGCACCGAGCGCAGTTGGGAAGCCGTGCACCGTCGGCAACGCAATCTCGCCGCTATCATCGTCGCGCAGCTGCGGCCTTCTGGAAAATACATTTTAGTACGACAGTTCCGCCCCCCCACGCAAGGCTATGTCCTTGAGTTTCCAGCCGGCCTTGTGGATGAGGGAGAAAAAGCTGCCGAAGCCGGCTTGAGAGAGCTGCGAGAAGAAACCGGCTTTCATGGGAAGGTGCAAGGAGTGACAGACGTGATGTACTCCTCTCCAGGGCTGCTGAGCGAAGGCTGCCAGTACGTGTTTATGACCGTAGATGAACAGGCTCCTGAAAATCAAACGCCCAAACAAGACACCGATCCGGGAGAGTTTTTGGATGTGATCACCCTGCATCCAGCGGAGTTGACTCCCCTGCTCCAACAGGAGACCTTCCGCAGCACGACTCTGGATGTCAAACTATTCGCTTTTTTCCGCGAACACCTGCTTCCTTTGCCGGTCTTCGACGAATGATAGATCAACTCTCCGGAAACGCTATGCTCATGGAAGCGCACACGCCCGGCTTGTCCGTCTCACCGACACTCCCACCGATTTTTGCGAACTTCCCCGACCTGCGTCCCATTTTAGACGCCGAGCACGGCGACACAGGACACTTGCGACAAATCAACTCCCTGCTGAACCGACTCTACCAAGTCTGTCCGCATGAGGATTATCTACTAGCTTCCCTACTCTTCTATCTCTATCCAGCTTATCAATCACGCTCCGAGCACCTGCAGCGGGCTTGTAGCCCCACTGCTTGGGACCTTTACCTGCGCTTGATGCAAATTGATCGCTTGCCCCTGCCGGTCTCTGGAGAGAAGCAGCGACTGCACGCCCGCAACATGGTCTATGCGATGACCGGGGACCTCCCTCTCTTGACCGCGTTGCTCATTGTCCGCTTGCAGCGCTCCGAGCACATTGAGCAGCTTCCCACAGACTGGCAGATCCCTTTTGCCGAACAAACGCTGCACATTTATGCACCACTCGCCCACCGCCTGGGCATTTTCTGGATCAAAGCCGAGCTGGAAGACACCGCTTTCCAGTTCTTGCAGCCAGACAATTACTACTCCCTCAAAAAGAAAGTCGCGAAGAAGCGACACCAGCGCTCCGCAATTGTGGAGTCCATGTCGCGCCAAATTCGCAAAATGCTCATCCAAGCAGGGATTCGGCATCAGGTGTACGGGCGCTACAAGCGCTTCTACTCCATCTATGAAAAGCTCAAGAAAGTGGATCAGCAGTTTGAAAGGATTCAAGACCTGATCGCGCTGCGCATTTTGCTGCACAAAGTCGAAGACTGCTATGCGGCGCTGAGTTACATTCATGAGCACTGGACTCCCAAGGAGCAACGCTACAAGGACTACATTGCCCAGCCCAAGCCGAACGGCTATCAGTCGCTGCACACCACCATTTTGACGCAAGAAGGCGAACCTGTAGAGGTGCAAATCCGCACGCACGAGATGCACGCGATCGCAGAGTACGGTGTCGCGGCGCACTGGCTCTACAAAGAAAGTGATCGCAAATCTGCCCTGACTCGGACGGCGGCTGAAAGTAGCGAGCTGCGCGCGGTGCTCCACAACGTCTACACCCTCACCCCCCAAGGAGAGATCATTGAGCTGCCCGAAGGATCCACTCCCGTAGACTTCGCTTACGCTGTGCACACTGACGTCGGCAATCAGCTCTCTGGAGCGCTGGTCAATGGCAGCATCAGCAAAATCGACACATCTCTGGTCAACGGCGATCAAGTCGAAATTCTCACCTCCCCCAAACAGCGCCCTAGCAAGGAGTGGCTCCTCTTCGTGAAGACGAAGAAGGCGCAACAAAAGATCCGGCACGCCGTCCGCGAACAACAGCGCGAAGAGTTCCGCCGCACCGCTTGGGAACAATTAGACAAAGAATTTCGTCAACACGGCCTGAACCTCAACCGGATGGTCCGCGAAAACAAACTAGAGCTGGAGTCCCAACAACGCAAAGCCCAGTCGTTTGAGCATATGCTGCATTGCATTGGGCAGGGTTCAATGCGACCCGTCGAGTTAGCGCAGTGGTTTTCAGAGAAATCGGAAGTCCCCGCAGGACCAACTCCCGAACCCAAGACCACTCCCAAGCCCTCGACACCCCTTGCGCCCAGCAAAAGCCTCTTGCTTGTGGAAGGGCTGGATGATGTGGAGACCAGCCTCGCCCGCTGCTGCTCACCACAAAAAGGCGACGACGTTGTGGGCTATCTCGGCAAAAACCGCGTGATCAAAGTGCACCGACGCGACTGCGACGCCCTCGCCGAGCTGGAGGAAAAACGCCTGTTCGAAGTCCACTGGAACTCCGCACCCAAATCCTGACCTGGCCCACCGACGGCACCGCGCCGTCTCCCTCTCCTGATGTATGATCTTTTTACGAGAGCACTCATGTCTGCAAACACCTTGGTGATTTACCACGCTCAATGTCTGGACGGCTCCGGTGCCGCGCTCGCTGCCTTTCGCAAATTAGGCACCCAAGCCGAATACGTCGGCGCCAAGCACGGCGAAGAGCCCCCCGACGCCAAAGGACGTGACGTCTTTATTTTGGACTTTGCCTACTTGCCGGAGCCGATGACCCAACTGTGCGCCACCGCCCAGCAGGTGACGGTGGTCGATCACCACATCTCGGCGCAGGAACGCTTGGCAGACTGGGCCGAAGCACCGGCAAACTTACAGTGTCACTTCAACATGGAAAAATCCGGAGCCGTGCTCGCGTGGGAATATTTCCATCCCGCGCAACCGGTGCCGCGCCTCCTGCAATTGATCCAAGATCAGGACTTGTGGCGCTTCCAATATGAAGAGACCAAGACCGTTCTCTCCGGCTTAGCCGCGCGCGACTGGGAATTTGCGGAGTGGAACACCCTCTTAGAAGCTGGCGAAGACGGCATCCAGCAGCTCCTCGCCGAAGGCAAGAGCATTGAGCGCTATCGCAACCGCCTGATTCAGGATTACGTAGAACGCGCGTTTGAAGCTGAGATCGCGGGCTTCACCATCCCTGTGGTGAACTGCCCTTCCGCTATCAGCTCCGAGGTTCTGAACATCTTGACCCAAGGCAAGCCTTTTGCCGCAGGCTTCCAAGACAAAGAGGGACAACGACGCTGGTCTTTGCGCTCAACGGACGCAGGCGAAGATGTCTCGCGGATCGCAGGTTTGTTCGGCGGCGGCGGTCACCGCAACGCGTCGGGCTTCAACCAAAAGCTCGCATTTGTCCCCCCAGTGCCCCCCTCGTCCTAAGCTTCACGACTCCAATCCTCTAAGCACTTTGTGCGCTTGCGGTGTTTGGCCTTGCGCCCTTGCACTCGCTTGCGCCACGCCACATAGCTCCCGCGTTTTAGCTCTTTCCGCATCAACACCTTCACCTCCTTCTCACGCAGCCCTGTCCGCCTGTAAATCTCTTCAAACGAGGCTTGATCGTCCCAAGCTAAGGCGATCACGGTGTCTTTTGTAATCTCACAACTCTGTATTTTTAATTTCATTTTTCTCCTGAGTTTATCTTCCTTTTTTGTGCGTTGCACAATTTATTGTTCATGAAATTTTAGCAATTTTCTTCTGTACAAATCAAATGACCATGCTTTAATACTTCTCATAAGTTTCTGATTTATCGCGATTTTTATTTTCAAACTAGAATTGCGAATTTCCGCAAAATTTCAGAAATCTTTGTTTTTTCGCCAGCGAACGAAATTTCGCTAAAATCATTCCCCACGCGGCTTTATTTCTCATAATTCATAAAATCAGAGCACCGTTGTTGAATTATTTTCATCATACATAGCGAATTTTTCGCTCAACACCACCTCAAACAAGTCGCTTGGGAGGAAGCCTTGTTTGCCGTGGACGCAACGGAATTAGCATCGCTTCATTTACGAAAAAGGAGGCCTATGCACCAAAGTCGTCCCTCAGCTTCAGCCCCCACCTTGGAGCTTTGCCTCTCCAGTGGGTTTCAGCCTCTCGCCATCTTCCGCGCTTCTGATGCGCGCCTGTTTTGCCAAGCGCTACGCAACGCTTGGTCGGAAGTACGGCACGCCCAAAATCAGCAACTCGCGGCGCTCCCCGCAGAATATCCCATCCGCCGCCAACAGCTCCGCGAGCAGTTCGCCGCCATCACACAGCTTGAGCTTTGGGTCTTTTGTCCAGAGCGACACAATTGGTTCAATGTGGGGGAGCCGCAATCGGAGCTTCTCTACAGCCACTGTCCCTTCGCCTACAAAGATCAATCCGCAGATCAAGAGTTTTTGTGGCAACGAGCGCTCAGCGCGTTCCGCGCTCTGAATCATCCTCTTGTCCCTGAGAAGACGCGCCGTTCGCGTCCTCAACTCACGGTCGTAGCTTGAGAGCTGTTCATGTTCGCTCCGTAGCATCTGCTTTTCGCTGGACACTTCACTGGCTTCTCCTTTAGGTTCAGAGCTTTTGTTTTTCGCTCAGTACCGTTGATGGAGGACTGAAACCATGAAGCTCGCCGTACTCGGAGTCGGCAACATGGGCGGCGCGATTGTGGACGCCGTCTTGCGCGCTCAATTACTGTCTTCAGATGATTTGCTGCTGATCGAGGCACACCCAGAGCAACGCGCATCTCTCCGCGCGCGCTTTCAGTGCCTGATCACCGAGCAGGTCTCGGCGTTGCGACCTGAGTACAATTTTGTGCTGCTTGCGATCAAACCTCAGCAAGCGCCGAGCGTTCTCCCCGAACTGACCTCCGTACTCGACGCTTCTCAGACCTTGCTGTCGGTGTTGGCCGGCACCGCAATCCCAACCATTCAAGATTGGACGCAGCACCAGCGCGTCGCGCGCGTCATGCCCAATACGCCTGCTCAGATCGCTGCCGGCATGTCGGTCTATTATGCCGACGCGTCTGTGCCTCGGGAAGCCCGCTTGGGCATCCGCCAGATTTTTGAAGCCTGCGGCTCCTGCTTGGAAGTGCACGCTGAGGAGCAAATTGATGCCGCCACCGCGATATCAGGCAGCGGCCCCGCCTATGTCTTCTACCTAGCAGAACAAATGGTCGCCCAAGCGCAAGAGCTGGGATTCAGCCCAGAAGAAGCCACCCAATTGACGCAACAGACGCTGCTGGGCGCCACACAGCTCTGGCAATCGGGCTCCTGGACGCCGACCGAGCTGCGACAGCGCGTCACCTCCCCTGGCGGCACAACCGCCGCCGCCTTAGACACCTTTGACCAAAAACACGTTGGCCACTCGATCCAAGCGGGCCTCCAACAAGCCTTTCTGCGCGCTCGTGAGCTTTCGCGAGCCTGACCTTCAACCCTAACTGAACAACATCTTATGGCATGCGTAATCATTGTCGGCACCCAGTGGGGCGACGAAGGCAAAGGCAAAATTGTAGATTTGCTCACCGAACACGCGGATGGAGTCGTTCGCTACCAAGGCGGCAACAACGCCGGACACACCGTCATGTTCGAGGACAAAACCTTTGTGTTGCACCTGATTCCTTCAGGGATTTTGCGTGGCAAAGTTTCCGTTTTGGGCAACGGAGTCGTGATTGATCCGGCGAGTTTGCTCAAAGAAATTCAGGAGCTAGAAGCTTTGGAGATCCCCGTAGAAGAGAATCTGCGCATCAGCTCCAAAGCGAACGTCGTGATGCCCTATCACCTCCTCTTTGACCGCTTGCGCGAAGCGCACAAAGGCGAACAAAAGATCGGGACGACAGGGCGCGGCATTGGCCCGACCTACGAAGACAAAGTCGGGCGCTCAGGAATTCGTCTTGGCGACTTGGCCGACGACACCTACCTCCGGCAGAGACTGGAGAGCATCATTCCAGAGAAAAATTCGCAAATTCAGTACTTCTTCGAAGCTGGCAACGAATACTTTGAGGTCGAGCAAGTCCTCGAAGAATTGAAGCGACACTACGAAGCGCTCAAGCCCTACCTGTGTGACACGTCTCACATGCTCAACGATTTGCTCGACCAGGAGCAAAAGCTGATCTGCGAAGGGGCGCAGGGTACCTTCTTGGATGTAGACCATGGGACGTATCCCTTTGTGACCTCCTCCAACACGATCGCCGGAAGTGCCTGCGCCGGAAGCGGGATTGGCCCGACCCGCATCACAGATGTGCTAGGCATCACGAAAGCCTATACGACGCGCGTTGGAAGCGGCCCGTTTCCCACCGAGCTAGAAGATGAAATGGGCGTGTTTTTACAACGCGAAGGGGGAGAATTTGGCGCAACGACAGGGCGCCCTCGGCGCTGCGGCTGGTTTGATGCGGTGCTCGTGCGTCAAGCTGTGCGCTTGAACGGCATCACAAGCCTCGCGCTGACCAAGCTCGACGTCTTGGATCAACTGGACGAAATCAAAATTGCGACCGCTTACCGTCTCGCCGACGGATCCGAGAGCACCGTCTTTCCCTCGGCGCAGCTGGAACAAGTCGAGCCGATCTACGAGACGCATCCGGGTTGGAAGACATCCACCAAAGGCATTAGCAAACAAGCGGATTTGCCAGAGAATTTGCTCAAGTATTTGCAGCGACTAGAAGCCTTGGTCGGAGCGCCGATCTCTATCATTTCTACCGGTCCGCGCAGAGAAGAGACGGTCGTCTTGCCGTCGGCGCCTTTGGTCGGTTGAGGCATTAGGAGGGAGGAGGACACCTCTGCGGTGCAGACGCGTCCTCCGAGGGGAGGGGCTACTTCTGCTTCCCGATGTTGTCCAGCTCTGCTTGGAGCGCCTTGGACTCCAACGCACGAATGGGCAAATTCAAGAAGATATCAATCCGTCGATACATCATGCCGTACACTTCGCGGAAGGCCGCCATCTTCTCTGTGTCGGTTCCAGTCACAGCGGCCGGGTCCGGCAAGGCCCAGTGCGCCGTCAAGAGTTGCCCTGGAAATGTTGGGCATCCCTGCTCTTTCACCGAATCACAGACCGTGAACACAAAACTGAACTCCGTCTTGAGTTCTAAAAATTGGTCCCAACTCTTCGACTTAAACTCATCGGTGCGGTGCCCTTCGCTCTCCAAAACGCGAATGGTCAGCGGGTTGATCTCACCTTTGGGGTCGCTACCTGCGCTGTAAGCTTTGTAGCGGCCCATCGCAAATTTGTTCATGATAGCTTCGCCCATGATGCTGCGAGCAGAGTTGCCTGTGCACAGAAACAGGACGTTCAGAGGTTGGTTCGCATCCATATAAGACTCCGGATCAAGGGGTGTAGAGGACGAAAGGGTGCGCGGGTGATATTGCCAACCGCAGAGCTCCGGCCTTCCATAGCAACAGTCTTCCGTCAAAAACGTGAAGAACTGCCGCACAAAAGCTTGGTTCACATAATAGATGACTTGACGGTGAGACCGCCTTGAATATAGCAGCCCGCAACCCTCCATCTGAGACAGGTGCGCCGAGAGCGTTGACGCTGGGACGCCGAGCGTGCGCCCAATCTCACCTGCCGCGAGTCCGTTGTCGTGTTCCCGCGTTAAGAGCCTGAAAATCTCCAGCCGCGTGGGTTGCCCCAAAGCGGAGAGCATTTTTGTTGCTTGTGCTACATCCATATTTCTATAGTTATGGAAATCTCAAAACGAGATCAAGTTAAACTGCGGGGGAACCTTCTTTTTCTGTGGTTCGCTCGCCGACGAGGGAGCGTCCCTCGCTCACGAGTTTTGTCACCACGACCTACACTTCTTTCAGGAGAGGCCCCATGAATCCAACGATTTATCAGCAGTTTGCGGATGGCATCGTCGCGCTCGACACGCACATGATGCGACCGATTATGGTCTCGAGCCACCTGATTCTGGAAGGCGGCAAGGCCGCTTTTGTAGATGTTGGCCCCTCCACCTCCGCGCCTCATTTGCTGGCCGCGCTCTCTGATTTAGGGCTCCAACGTGAAGATGTGTGGTACGTCCTCGCGACGCATGTGCATCTGGATCACGCGGGCGGGGTCGGTGTGATGATGCGAGAGCTGCCCAACGCCACGCTGGTCGTGCACCCACGTGGGGCTCGGCACATGATTGACCCAAGCAAATTGATCGCTGGCGCAACCGCCGTTTATGGCGAAGAAGAGATCAAGCGAACCTACGGCGAGATTCTGCCTGTCCCCGAAGAGCGAGTAGTGATCGCTGAGGACAACTTCACCTTAGATTTTAACGGGCGCCCGATTCATTTTTGGGACACCCCTGGGCACGCGAAGCACCACAACTGCATCGTTGACGAGAAAACTCGCAGCGTCTTCACAGGGGATGCCTTCGGTCTCTCCTATCGAGAGTTTGACTCCGAAGACCAAGTCTTCATTTTGCCAACGACTTCTCCTGTGCAATTCGATCCCGAAGACATGCACGCGACGATTGACCGCGTCGCGAACTATCAACCTAGCGCCGTCATGTTGACCCACTTCAGCCGCTTGTCTTGGTCGGATCAGCTCGCTTCCGACCTCCACGAGCTTGTTGATGCGCACGTCGCTGCCGCAGAGAGCGCCCGACATCTGCAAGGAGACAAGCGAGTCCCCGTCATTAAAGAAGCGCTGTGGCGAGCGCTGTGGACAAAAATACAGCAACGCCAAGCGCCGGTGACCGCAGAGCGCGCCCAAGAGCTGCTGGCGTTGGACTGGGAGCTTAATGCGCAAGGGCTCATCTGCTGGTTAGACCGCACCTCCGCGACCTGAATCTAGCCTCTTCCCCATCCTGTGCGGGCCCTGCCACGGTCGGCGGCTCCTGCCCAGCACAGGCTCGTCTTGGCAGCCTGCTTACAAGCCCCGCTTTGCTTATTTTTTGTGCACAAGCACAGTTCTTCGCCGCGTCTCCCGCCTCCTCAGATTCAGCCGAATATTTTTTTCACGAACGATTTCAGTAATTTACTCAATAATTTCCGGCTTGGTACATCCTCTGCTGAAGAGAGCATGCACGGACACCAAATCTGAATTCGGTGCTCACTTTCACGACATGCCTATATTTTTGACAGGAGACGTTATGGAGTTCTCAGCCGAGATGAAATATGTGCTGGATACGATCTGGCTTTTGATCAGCGGTGCGCTGGTAATGTGGATGGCCGCGGGCTTCGCGATGCTCGAAGCGGGCTTGGTGCGCAGTAAGAATACCACTGCGATCCTCACCAAAAATATCGGGCTCTACGCGCTCGCCTGCTTGGCCTATTATTTTATCGGGTACAACCTGATGTATGGCGAAGGGAACGCTTTCGTCGGCTCTGGTTTCGCTCTGTCGGGCACTTCTGCCGACGGACACAGCCTGCTCTCGGACTTCTTCTTCCAAGTGGTCTTTGTGGCGACTGCGGCGTCCATTGTTTCGGGGACCGTGGCTGAGCGCATTCGCTTCTGGCCGTTCATGATCTTCACGCTCATTCTCTCCGCGCTGATTTACCCCATCCAAGGACACTGGAGCTGGGGCGGGACGGCTTTGGGTGGCTTGATGGATGGATTCAGCGATTTTGCCGGCTCTACGATTGTGCACTCTGCCGGTGGCTGGGCAGCCTTAGCCGGAGTCATCCTCTTGGGGGCCCGCAAGGGGAAGTACACCGCTGACGGCCGCGCTCACGCGATCCCGGGCTCCAACTTGCCTCTCGCGACGTTGGGGACCTTTATCTTGTGGTTCGGCTGGTTCGGCTTCAACGGAGGTTCTCAGCTGGCGTTGGGGTCTAAGGATGACGTAGATGCGATCTCCGCCGTCTTGGCGAACACCAACATCGCAGCTTCGGCGGGGGCGGTTGTCGCGATGATTTTGACCCAAGTGCTTTACAAGAAGGTGGACCTGACGATGGTTCTGAACGGAGCGCTCTCTGGCTTAGTCGCCATCACCGCAGGACCCGACTATCCCTCAATGGCCTTGGCCGCGTTGATTGGTGGGATTGGTGGCGCCATCGTGGTGTATGCCGTACCGATGTTTGACAAGCTCAAGATTGATGATCCTGTCGGAGCGCTCTCCGTCCACTTGGTCAACGGCATCTGGGGAACCTTGGCGGTCGGCATCTTCAACCCAGACGTGTCTCTGGTCTCTCAGGTGATGGGGATTGTCTGCGTGGGAGCTTTTGTCTTCAGCGCGAGCTTTGGGGTGTGGTTCGTACTCAAAGTGACCATCGGGCTGCGCGTCTCGGAAGAAGAAGAATTCACAGGGCTCGACATGCCTGAGTTTGGGGTCTCCGCTTATCCCGAGTTCGTGGCGTCTTCGGCATACACCATGGACTCCCCTGACCATGGCGAAACCAAGCAAGCTCCCGCTCCGGCTGGCAAGCTCGCCGCCAGTTAATCTCACTCCTCGCTGTGCCCTCTGCTACGGAGGGCCGGCTCTTACCTCTCGCCCTAACCTCCCCCTGCTCTCTCTCAGCACCTCCGCTTCTTTCGAGCCCACTCCACGTAGGTAGCCACGGGCTCGCTCTCCAGCAGAGCCGCTAAGGTGTTGTATGTCCGCCCTAGCTCCTTCTCGGCGTGAGATCGATGAATCATCCGATGACACGGACGGCACACGTTGATGCCGCGCGTGCGCATCTCTTCGCGGCTGAAATTCTTACGGAACCACTTATTGCTGTGACAACGGCGGGGGATCAAGTGATGGAAGGTCAGCTCGCAGTCGTGGCCGCACAGCGCGCATTCTCCAAATTTGGCAGAGAGAGACGCCATGCGGCAGCAGGGAGGTTAAGCGCGGTTCTTCAACTTGCGCTGGATGCGCAACGGTAAGGCATGCAGCTTGATGAAGCCGTTCGCGTCCTGAGGATCATAGGAGCCACCGTCGTCTTCCATCGTCGCGACGTTCTCATCATACAAACTCAGCGGTGACTTGCGTCCGGTGACGGTGCAGTTGCCTTTGTAGAGCTCTAACCGAACGGTGCCGGTGACGTTCTCCTGAGTGTGACGCCCCATCGCCAACAACACCTCCATCTCCGGCGCAAACCAGAACCCGTTGTATGCCAACTGCGCGAAGCGCGGCATCAGCGAGTCTTTGAGATTGATCACGTTCCGATCCAACGTCAGCGACTCCACCGCTCGGTGCGCCGCGTGCAGGATCGTTCCTCCGGGGGTCTCATACACCCCTCGCGACTTCATGCCCACAAAGCGAGACTCGACCATGTCAACGCGCCCGACCCCATGTTCTCCGCCAAGCTCGTTGAGCTTTTCTAGCAACTTGGCTGGCGACAGGCGCTCGCCGTCTACAGCCACCGGGACACCAGCTTCAAAATCAACCGTCAACTCTCGGGTTTGATCTGGGGCGTCTTGTGGAGACTTGGACAGCTCGAACATGTCGGCACGCGGCGCTTGCCAAGGGTCTTCGAGCATGCCGGACTCAAAGCTGATGTGCATCAGGTTCTCGTCTGAGCTCCACGGCTGCTGGACGGTCGCTTTGACAGGGATCCCATGCTCCTCGGCATAGGCCAACAGCTCCGTGCGGCCAGGGTACATCTCGTAGAAAGCTTTGATCTTCCAAGGCGCGACGACTTTGATGTCCGGCATCAGCGAATAGTAGGACAACTCAAAGCGGACCTGGTCGTTGCCTTTGCCGGTCGCGCCGTGTCCGACCGCCGTGGCGCCTTCGCGCTCAGCGACTTCAATTTGCTTCTTGGCAATCAGCGGTCGCGCTAGCGAAGTCCCCAGCAAATACGTGCCTTCATAGATCGCATTCCACTGAATGGCAGGCAGCACATAGTCTCGCACAAACTCTTCTTGCACATCTTCAATCAAGACCTTGACTGCGCCGGCTTTTGCGCCTTTTTCGCGGATTTCCTCTAAGTCTTCGACTTTTTGACCAAGATCCAAGCAGAGCGCGATCACATCGTAACCTTGCGCATTCAGCCAGTGCACCAACACCGAGGTGTCCAGCCCGCCAGAGTAGGCGAGCACCAATTTTTCTCGAGACATAACTTGTTGTAATGAGAGGGAAGTGAAGCCTCGCAGGGAGGCTAGAGCGGGGGTGAGTTAAGAAGCGCGGGACATGGACTCATCGTTGACAGTGTATTCTTCTTCACGCAAGGGTTCAGGATTTAGGCGGTCGACACGCAGAGCGACCGGCCCCTTCTTGCCCGGCCCAATTTCAAACTCAACGCGCTCTCCTTCGTTCAAGAAGCGAAACCCGTCTTGCTGAATCTCGGACTGGTGCACGAACAAGTCTTCGCCTTCGTCTTGGGCGATGAACCCAAAGCCTTTCTTCGCGTCAAACCACTTGACCGCGCCTTGGCGTCGGCCTTGGGGAATTGAGGCGCGAATGGCCTCGATTTGCTGAGCTTCGTTGTGGCGATAAGCCTGAATGCCGACAATGATGCCCATGCCTGCGATGGCTGACATTCCGAGCAGCAGGACAGGGTGCCGATCAGGGACTAAGATTTCTTGTTGCCACAAGTATCCCAAGAGACCCAAAATTCCTAATGTCAGCGTCCCGATCACGCTGAGTAAGACTTTGCTTTGCATGTATTTTCCTATTTACGGGGAGTTGCATTGAAGGGGGGCTCAAGCGCGGCGCTCCGTTTCGTAATCGCTCTGCTCACAGCCCATTTTGGTCATACAAATGTCTGTCCAAGCACTGGCTACAGGTCTTGCTCGGCCAGCCAGCGCTCGGCGTCCATTGCCGCCATGCAGCCGGTTCCTGCGGCGGTAATCGCCTGTCGATACACGTGATCTTGCGCATCGCCTGAAGCGAAGACCCCCTCAACGGAGGTGTAAGTCGAACCGGGCTTGACGATGATGTAGTCGTTCTCGTCCATCGTCAGCTTTCCTTTGAAAATCTGCGTGTTGGGTTGATGTCCAATCGCCACAAAGAGCCCTGTGAACGCATGCTCGCTCACTTCCCCCGTTTGGCGATTCTTCACGCGCAGTCCTGTCATGCCCGACTCATCTCCGAGCACTTCTTCCACCGCGCTGTTCCAGAGGAACTTGATCTTTTCATGCCTCTTGGCGCGCTCCTGCATAATCTGGCTTGCGCGGAGCTCGTCGCGGCGGTGGATGACCGTGACGCTCTTGCAGAGGTTGGCGAGATAGAGCGCCTCCTCCATGGCCGTGTCTCCGCCACCCACCACGGCGACGTCTTGGTTGCGGAAGAAGAAGCCGTCGCACGTCGCGCAGGCCGAGACGCCTCGGTTCATGTAGGCCTGTTCAGAGTCAATGCCCAGCCAGCGCGCGGAGGCGCCTGTCGAGATGATCAGAGCGTCGCAGGTCAACACCGACTCGTCGCCGAGTTGCAATTGGAACGGGCGCTCGCCGAGCTCTACTGAGGTGACCTCCCCTGTGATGAACTGCGTCTCAAAACGCTGCGCCTGCGCCTTGAACAGCTCCATGATCTCGGGGCCTTGGATGCCGTTCGGAAAGCCAGGGTAATTTTCGACTTCTGTGGTGATGGTGAGCTGTCCGCCGGGCTGATTGCCCGACACCAGCACTGGACGCAGGTTGGCGCGAGCCGCGTAAATCGCAGCAGTCAGCCCCGCAGGGCCGGATCCCAAAATGATCAACCGGTGATGTTGTGACGTTGACATAAGTGTTTTTCTGGAAGAAATGTGATGCTTGCCTCTGTGCCCAAATCAAGCATTACTTTGATTTTATTGTTTTTTTGTAGGCACTCCAAAAAATGAAGAACCCATTCTACACTCAGGTTTGACTTTAGGTTCAAGACAAATTCCTGAGGAAACACTTTTGTCACATGGGCACTTTTCCTGCAGCTTTGACCTCGCTGACTCGCTGGCATGAGAATCTTCTCGCCTCATCTCCCTCCTTCCGCAACCACCAAAACAGCGAATGAAAAATTCACTTGCAAAACTAGTTGCGCCTTCTACCATATTTTGAGTTTGTGAAATGGTTCCCATCGTTGGTGAGACCTCTCTCGGTTTCCAAATCTTTCGTGTCTTTCATCTTTACCGACGAGAGCTTGTGCGGGTGCTCTACCAGTTTGATCTCACCCCGGAGCAGTGGGGCATCTTACGAACCTTGGAATGCGGCAACCGCGCGATGTCGCAAAATGAGATTGCTGAGGTCAACTGCTTAGACAAGCACTCCGTCTCGCGGATGCTCAAGCGGCTGGAAGAACGCCAGCTCATCACCCGCAACGTCTGCACTCACGATCGGAGGGCCTTCCGTGTGTCGCACACCCAAGCCGCAGACAAGCTGCTAGAGCTGACCTCTGTCGCCCTCCACAAACACATGGAAAAAACCGTCTACTGTGAATTCACCACCGAAGAAGAAGCCGCCACGTTGCAGCTTCTGAAGAAGCTACGCCGCCTCATGGAAGCCAGCGCGCTGCAGCATGAAGCTGCGGGACTACACGCTCACACCACGATCGACCGCGAGTCGTTTGAAGGGCGCTCCCTGTTTTGATGGTTCGCTAGGCCTCTCTCCGAGAGCCTCTGTTCGCAAATCTGTCGCAAAGCTCATAGCTCTCAAAAAAGGACAAAAATGCAAAATTGGAAGAAAACCGTTGATCATTCGATGGAGCGTTGGGGCTATCAAGTCGTGCGCTTCCGCTGGCTGATCATTGCGCTCTCGCTGGTCGTGATTGGAGGCTTCGCCTCCCAGATGCGCCACCTCTACTTCGACGCCTCTAACGAAGCCTTCTTCAACAGCGATGACCCTGTTCTTGTGAACTATAATGCCTTCCGAGATCAGTTTGGACGCGATGACTTGATCTTGGTGGGCATCGACACGCCGGAAGTCTTCGACGCTGCGTTTTTGACAAAACTTCAGGCGATGCAAGACGACTTGGAGCGCGAAGTGCCCCACATTCGCGAGGTCAACAGCCTCCTCACGGTGCGCTCCACGCGCGGAGCAGAAGACGAGCTGATCGTTGGCGATTTGATTGAAGAGATCCCGCAAGACGCCGCCCAAATGGCTGCGCTCAAGGAATATGTGCTCAACAGCCCCACCTACCCCAACTGGGTGATCTCGCCAGACGGCACGCTCACTACGATCACCCTAGAGCTGAACCCCTATGTCTTGCCCGAGACGCAGGGAGATGACCTGCTAGGAGGGTTTGACGACGCAGCCGCAGCAGATGAGTTGATAGGAGGATTTGACGACGCAGCCGCTCCGGCGGAAGCCGCTCCTATGCAGGCCGTCTCTTCGGTCGAAGAGAACGAAGCGATTTTAGCGACCAGAGCGGTGATGGAGCGCTATGAAAGTGAGGGCTTCCGCACCTTCATCTCAGGGGGTCCTGTGTACGGCTCATCGATTCAAGCGTCGATGCAGGCGAACTTGCCTAAGTTTTCTGGCATCTCGATGGGCATCATGGTTGTGCTGCTGCTGGTCCTCTTCCGCAGAGTGTCAGGGGTGCTGCTGCCGATGATGCTGGTCGTGCTCAGCATGTTTGTCACGCTCGGCTTCATGGGCGCCTTCGGGCGTCCTTTTACGGTCATCAACCAGATTCTGCCCTCGTTCATTTTGGCGGTAGGCGTCGCTGACGCGGTCCACCTGCTGACGCTGTTCTACCGCTACCGAGTAGCTGGACAGTCTAAGGCGGAGGCGATCGCTCACGCGCTGGGGCACTCTGGCTTGGCGATTGTGATGACCAGCTTCACGACCGCCGGAGGGTTGTGGTCGTTTGCCAACGCGGCGTCTGCTCCGATCGCCGACTTAGGCATCTATGGTGGCCTAGGCGTTCTGGCGGCGATGGTGCTCTCGCTCACGCTGTTGCCTGCGGTCTTAGCGATCTTGCCAGGGAACCAGCAGCCGCTGTTCGGACGCAAGACCAAAGAGTTGGAAGCCCACGCGCCCTCTGTGGCTGACCGCTTCTTGGCAAGCTGCGGGCAAATCGCGATTCAGCGCCCCAAGCAGGTCATGCTTGTTTGTGGTGGCCTCATCGCCGTGATGTTGCTGGGAGCCGCACAGCTGCGCCCTTCCAACTGGCCGCTGCACTGGTTCCCAGAAGACGCTGAGTTCCGCCAGCACACCGAAGTCATCGATACACGCATGGGCGGCTCCTCCAACATTGAGGTGTTGCTAGACACCGGGGTGGCTGGTGGGTTGTATGAGCCCGACTTCATGAACCGTTTAGAGCAGTTGAACACGGTCGCGACCGAAGAACTGCGCTTCCCGAATGGCGAAGTGGTCGGCAAAGCGCAGTCCGTGCTCGATGTGCTCAAAGAGTCCAATCGGGCTCTCAACGAGAACCGAGAAGAGTTTTACGCGGTCCCTCAATCGCGTGACCTGATCGCTCAAGAGATGTTCCTGTTCTCTAACAGCGGCTCAGACGATTTGGAAAAACTCACCGATGTGAGCTTCAGCAAAGCACGGCTCAGCCTCTACATCCCCAACCTGGATGGCGTGGACTCCATCGTCTTCACCGATCAGCTAGAAGCCCAAATTCAAAGCATCTTTGGCAACACAGTAGACTACTCGATCACAGGCATCGCGCAGCTGTGGGCAGGCACCATGACAAACGTCCTCAACAGCATGCGCGACAGCTACATCATCGCGCTGGTGCTGATCACGGTACTGATGATCGTGTTTCTGGGGAACTGGAAAATCGGGCTCCTGAGCATGATCCCCAACCTGACGCCGATTCTGATTACCCTTGGCCTGATGGGCTACTTAGACCTGCCGTTGGATCCCTTCACGATCTTGATTGGGAGCATCGGCATCGGCTTGGTCGTCGATGACACAGTCCACTTCCTCAGCGTGTTCCAGCGCTACTACGATCGCTACAGTGACGCTCCTCGCGCCATCCAAGAGACGTTGGCTACGACGGGCCGCGCCCTGCTCTTCACCACGCTGATTCTGGTCAGCGGCTTCGCCTCCTACACTGTCGCCGACTTTGTGAACATCTTCGCCTTCGGCATGCTGCTCGTTGTCTGTATCGGCACCGCGCTGCTCTTGGACGTGCTCGTCGCGCCTGCGCTGATGATGCTCGTTTATGGGCACCCCAAACCGGAGACCGTGAAGGCCTACGAAAATGAGCGAGAACTCGCGAGTTTGAACTAAGCGCCTCCGCGCTTCTTCCACCTCAACCCAATCACAAAAGAGAAAGAGACCATGAAAAAGTGGATTGCAGCTGTCTTGAGTTCCTTGCTGCTGTGGGGTGCTTCTAGCGCGTTCGCCCTCACCGCCGATGAGATTATGCAACGCGTTAACGATCGCGACGATGGCGACAACATCGTCATGAACATGCAGATGATCCTCATCAACAAAAACAACGAACAGCGCGTGCGCCGCATGCAGCAATATCGCAAAGACAAAGGAGAAGACACCCAGAGCGTCATCTTCTTCGAGGAGCCGGCTGACGTCAAAGACACCGGCTTTCTGACCTATGACTACGACGACGAGAGCATGGACGACGACCAATGGATGTATCTCCCCGCGCTGCGCAAAACCAAACGCATCGCCTCTAGCGATAAGAGCGGCTCGTTCATGGGCTCAGACTTCAACTACTCCGACCTCACCTCCTACAACCTCAGCGATTACAACTACAAACTGCTGAAAGAGAGCGCCCCCGTCGATGGCGCAGACGCGTGGGTCATCTTCTCTGAGCCCAAAAGCGAAGACGTGATGGAAGAGACCGGCTACTCCAAGAGCGTGATCTGGGTTCGCAAGGACAACTACGTGGTCGTCCGCGCAAAAAACTGGGTCCACAAGAGCCCTGACATAAAGTTCTTCGAGTTCAAGAACCTCAGAGAGATCGACGGCGTCTGGTTCGCGACAGAGATCCAAGCGCAGCGCCGCTTTGGTCGCGAGACCGTGCACCAAACCGTGCTCAAGCAAGAGAACATCCGCTTGAACCAGCCACTAGACGAGGCGCTCTTTTCGCAGCGTCGCTTGGAGCAAGGGCTGTGAAGCTCCCGCAACAGACTGTCTGCTGGCTGGCGGCTCTCTGGCTCAGCACGGCGTCTGTCGCCGCGCAAGAAGAATCCTTGGATGACCTGCTCGGAGGATTTGACGAACCACCCACCCAAGCAGAGCCTGTGGATGACCTGCTCGGCGGCTTTGACGATGAGGCCAGTGACGACCTGACCGAAGGGTTTGACGACGAGCTTAACTTTGCGCCCGAGCCAATCGACGACTTGCTGGGAGGGTTTGACGCCCCCACCGATCCCGTGGCCGCAGAAGACCCCTCGCCGCTTCTTCCCACAGGGCTGGCAGGCTCGGCGGGCATGAACCTCTCCTACGCTTATGCGCAAAAAGCCCCGCGCCAAGACGCACCCGACTACCGAGGACTGCGCAAGCTGCGCCTGTTTCTGCAGCTCGAATATGAGTACGAGTTCTCACGCCGGACGAGCTTCTTCATCGACGGCAAAGCCTCGCAAGACCTGGCCTATCAGTTTGTGGATCGCGACGATTACTCCGACGCTTACCTGAAGTCTTACGAACAAGAAGCGGAGCTGCGTGAGACCTTCTTCGCTACGTCCTTCGGCTCAGATGTGGACTTCAAGTTTGGGAGGCAGATTAAAGTGTGGGGCAAAGCAGACTTGCTCAGCGCAGTGGACGTGCTGAACCCTACGGACAACCGCGAGCCCGGCTTGATTGACATTGACGACAGCCGCTTGCCTGTGACGATGACCCAACTCGACTACTACACGGGCGACTGGAACCTCAACCTCGTTGTGATTCACGAGATCCGCTTTGGCAAAGAGCCAGAATTTGGCAGCGAGTTTTACTTCACAGAGACCAAGCTTCCCCCCGAAGAAATCCCCACAGACACCGAATACGGCGTCGCTCTCAACGGGTACTTCTCTGGCTGGGATCTCTCAGTGTATGGCGCGAGCGTTTACAACGACGCTGGCCGCGCTGCCGGCACGTTCAACCCTGATCAGAATCAGTTCCCTGACAGAGTTGTGCACGATCGCTTGCAGGTAATTGGCGCCGCGTTCAGCGCGGTGGAAGGGAGCTGGATTCTGCGGGGAGAGCTGGCGGATGTGCAAGGGCTGAGATTTCTAGGTTTTGACCAGAGCTTCTCTCGGCAAGATCATGTGCTCGGCGTTGAATTCTCTGGAATTCCAGAGGGCTCCTTGAGCGTCGAGGTCGCGTGGGAGTGGCTGCGCGATTATGCCCCTGGCTTGCGCAAAGAACCCAACAGCCAAAAGCGCGACACGGTGACGACGGCGATTCGGTTCCAGCAAGATTTTTTGAACCAAACGCTCTCGCTCAACGCGATTGCCTTCCAGTTTGGTGCGCTCGGCGATTCGGGTTCGTCACAACGCCTTGGCCTAGACTATGACTGGGCAGACGGCCTCAACGTCGCCGGCGGAGTGCTCCTTTACCAAACGGGCGACTCCGACTACGCGAAGCGCATCGCGGACAATGATCGTCTGTATGCTGACGTGAAATATTCTTTCTGAACCGAGAGCCCCCCTTCCCTACCTCTGCGCTGGACAGCACTCCTACCAAGGCGAAACTCGGCTCCCGGCGCTAGACCTCACAAATCCAAGTAGCTCGCGCTGCCCGAAGCGAGATCATAGACCATCGCCCCTCCACTCGACACGCTGCGTCCTGTGATGGCAGAGACCACGACCTGATGGGTGACCATCAAGTAGGGGCCTTGGTCTGGGGGCAACTCGCCCAATTTTTGCCGCAGCCGTCGCAGCGTCTCCGTGCGGTCAGCGTACCCCTGAAAGAAAGAGTTGAGCCCCGAAAACTCTTGTACCGGCCCAACCTCCATCAAGCGCGCCGTCTCTGAGCAGCGACACCACTGACTGGAGAAGACCGCCACAAAGCGAACTCCCGCGTCCCGGAAACGTTGGCCCAAATTGCGAGACTGTTGGCGTCCCACCGCATCTAAGTTGCGCTGCGTAGAGCAGTCCCCAATCCGAAAATTGCTCGGATCCCCAAAACCAGGGGCGAGCGCGTGACGCAGCAGCACCACTTTCCCTTGCGGCTGTGCAGCCAGCTCTTCTAATGTCGCGGCCTGAGCAGCAGCCCCCATCCAGAAGCAAAGCAGGAAGACCCCCCAAAATCGTTGACGTGGCATAGCTTTCTCTTTGAAAGTGGTTGAACTCTCTCGTCACGCTGTTGTCGTGACGCAATCTTTTCATCGAAGGAGTATTCATGACCGAAATCACCGATCATCGTCCTTGGGGACATTACACTGTGCTGGCTGATGAGGCCAATCACAAGGTCAAGCGTATCGTCGTATTGCCCGGCAAGCGACTGAGTTTGCAGCGCCACCAACACCGCGCAGAGCACTGGTTTGTTGTGAAAGGAGAAGCCAAGGTGACGCTCGACGAGCAACAGGTGCCGTGTGGGGCAGGGCGAGCCATCGACATTCCGCTCGGAACCAAGCACCGCATAGAAAATGTCGGCGCCGAAGAGTTGGTCTTCATCGAAGTGCAGACGGGGACATATTTTGGCGAGGATGACATCGAGCGCTTTGAGGATGACTTCGGGCGTGTAGACTAAGCTCCGCTGGGATCGCTCAGCCGTCACAGAGCCGTCGCAGAGGCGAGAGGCAGCCACCGAGCGGCGCGCTCAAGCGAGTGAGGAGGATCTGAGGAAATGGGATGGCGTGGGCACGAACTCTTCTATCAAAAATGTGAATAGGAAAAGTGCTTACAGGGCTTTATACTCTGTCGTAGACAGAGAGCAATCGCCAGCAGCGTCATGGCATTCAAAAACCGGATCCTCAGACAATGTGACAAATTCCAACTAGATTAAACATCATGTACAAATTCTTTAACACCGCTGGGCCTTGTTTTCCGGAAGATCATTATATGGTCCCAACTTCAGAGAGGCTGTTTCAAACGAAAGAGCTGATTGAACAGAGAAAATACTTCATTCTGCACGCACCAAAACAAACTGGAAAAACCACGCAGGTGATTTCACTGATGCACGAATTGAACGCAGAGGGAAAATACATTTCTTT
>CBFIJD010000040.1:0-25627 GCA_965662845.1 uncultured bacterium
CAGAAATTGTGATTCGTAACTTGTACCTTGCTGGCAGTTGTGTTCCTTTCAGGCGTTTGAGCACGTCGTCTTTCAAACATCGTTTTGTCACACTAAAAACTAGGAGAACGCATGCAGTTGTTGCGCAAGTCGGGGATGTGGTTGGTCTTTGCTGGGTTGGCTCTATCAGGCTGTGACGCCTTAACAGGCGAACGCTACCCTGTGCCTGAAGGGACTTATGAAGTGCCCCAAACTGAACAGCTCACCCGCCGCACCGAATACTTCAACGACGCGGAAGTCCAAGAGAAGAATTTGATGCGCATGCGCGACGCTATCCCCTACAACTGGAAAGAGTGAGCGACGTCCCTCTTGCGGAGAGGATCTCAGCCTCTCCCTCCCCCCGCTTTTGTCGTTTCACCTCAAACCTCGCTTACGTTGCTCTTCTCCGTCGGTGTCTCCAACGCTCTCTCCGCTCACTCCGTCTTCTGAACCGTTTCTACGATGGACGACCTACAGCGCATTGAACTGCTGATTGAACTCGACAAAGGGATCGCGCCGGAAGAGCTAGCCCAACGCTCCGGCGTCGCCTTGCGTGAGCTTCAAGCGCTCGCCCGCTCACTGCGCAGTGAGCCGCCGGCGGCGTCTGCCGCGCTCCAGAAGCAAAAGACTCGCTGGAAAGAAGCAGAGCGCGCGCTCATTGTGGAGCGTGTGCAGCAAGGCGCATATTTGGACGCGATCGCCGAGGAGTATGACCTCCGACTCTCAACGCTCAAAACCTGGTGCAAAAAAGCGGGCATTCGATGGCAGCGCCGGTGGCAGGATCTCTCCAAACAAGAGCGCACAGAAGTTCAACTCTTGTTGGAAGAAGGAGAGTCTTGGGAAGAAGTGGCCCGTGCGTTTCACATGCACTTGGCCGCCGAGGCGAGTGTTCCTCCGCCCCCTCACACGCTCTTAAGTGTGGAAGAGCGCGCCCTGCTGCTTGAGATTTTTGCGGCAAATCCCAAGACGTCGATTGCGGCTGCGATGCAGTTAGGAGCGGAGGCGGGGATGTCGTTGGTAGAAGAACGAGTGGCGTCTTACAAAAGACGCTATCTGAAGATGATCTAAGAACAGGAGCTACGCGGTCTCGTACTCTTGAAAGCGAGATCGGCGGGTCACACTGCTGAGCAGAGAACCGATTTCGTCCAGTCCTTCCAGATTTCCATCGTCATGGCGCTTGCCTTGAGCCTCAATCACTTCCTCTAAAACCACAGAAGGGTTCGCAGCGATAGGGCGACCGGCCGCTTCGTCCACGACTTCGACCTGCAAGTCGTGGCGCACCAATCGGAGTAAGGAAATCACGTCCTGCACGTGAACACGCTGGTCCGCGTCTACACGAAGTTGAATGCGCTTTTTCATGGTTGTCCCAGAAAAAGAAGGTTGGCGTGATGACCTTCCATAGCTTTCGGCGGGACTTCCTGTCCGGATAGTCAGAGCGGAGCCGTCACAGCTCCCAAATCAAACAAAACACAGGGACAGTACTACAATTCACATACCAATGGCGACCGTTTTCTGAAGTCTCCCCGCCGCACAAAGGCCGTCACACGGGCTGGCACAAAAGCTGCTGAAATAACAAAAAAACAAAGCATTTCATGGAGGAATGTCGCCTCGCCAGGAGGGCCTAGCGTCCATCTTTCATCCAGAGTGCACTATGCATTTTTTGTTTCGACGCCTCGTCACACGCTCTCTCGAACCTACGACCGCAGAGCCTCTCACCTCGTCCGCAGAAGCCCGCCAGCGTCTGCTCTCCGACAAGGCACGTCGCCTCCGCGAAGGACTCCCTGTTAGCGTCCGAGAATGATCTCTGACTTTCGCGAACGCCTCGTGTTTGAGCAGTCGTGGCAAAACACCGTTGTTCAGGTCTGGGAAAAAGGAGATCGTCGCGAAATGCGTTTTGGGAACCGAATTGTGCAAAGCGCACGTTCGCTCTTGCAGCCCGACTGTCTCTTGTTGCGCTACACGCGTCACACGCTGTTGAGCCTGGCCTTTGTGCCCAAACCTCAACGCATCTTGCACATCGGCCTCGGTGGTGGAGCCCTGCCTTGTTTCCTGCGGGAACACTTCCCCAACTTGCGGCAGACCGTTCTGGAGATCAACCC
Organism: uncultured bacterium; assembly: GCA_965662845.1. Lineage (GTDB taxonomy): Bacteria > SAR324 > SAR324 > SAR324 > NAC60-12 > JCVI-SCAAA005. The sequence goes on from CBFIJD010000040.1 coordinate 2,118, forward strand.
CGTCGTGGTGGACGCCGCACAACGTTTTTTTCAGGTGCCTAACGACGAGCGCTTAGAGCTCCGGCTGGGAGACTTAGTGCAGCAGCGGGAGCTGGTAGAAGGAGAGTTTGACCTCATCTTGCTCGATGCTTACGAGAACTCAGGAACAGCCAGTGTCTTTGATTCCGCAGAGCTGCTGATGTTTTTGCAAGACCACCTGCAACCGCATGGCTGGCTTGTCGGGAACTTCTGGTCTCTCTTCCGCCTTTATCCCCAACAGCGCCAACTCTGGGCCTCTCTCTGCGAACAGCTGTTTGAGTCCCGCACAGACACCGGAGGGAATGCCATCCTCTTCGGTCACCGGCGTAACGCGACGGTTTCTGCTCATCGCTTGCATCTCACAGCTCGTCAATTAGAAGAAACGCTCCCTGTGCGCTTGCGTCCGATGATGCGCTCTCTCAAAGAAGTTCCCTGCGACCTAGCATCTGCGGGCCATTAGCGTTACGCTGGTAGCCTTTTCCCCCACGGGGCCACCTCTTCTCCGCTGCGCATGCAATTTCACAAGTATCACGCCCTCGGCAACGACTACCTCGTTCTGCCACCTGAAGCTTGGTCTTCGCTAGAGCTGACCCCAGCGCACGTCCAGCGCCTCTGCCACCGACATCTCGGCTTGAGTTCCGACGGGATCTTGTGGGAAGCGCCCCCCCAACCCAACGCTCACTTTGGGCTGCGCATCTTCAATCCCGACGGCAGCGAAGCAGAGAAGAGCGGCAACGGACTCCGTATTTTCTGTCGCTATTTGTGGGATCAACAGCGTGTGACAACCAACGAAACCTTTGTCGTCTCCACGCTCGGAGGCAACGTGAGCGCAACCGTGCACGACCTCGGCGCCGAGGTCACCGTAGAGATGGGGCGCGTTTCTTTTCTCAGCGACGAGATCCCTGTCACCGGCAGCTCTCGTGAAGTGCTCTTGGAAGACATCGAACTCGAAGGCCAAACGTGGCAATTCAGCGCCGCAACGATTGGGAACCCTCACTGCGTGCTGCGCTGTGAAGCCCCTGACTCCACCTTGGCTTGTCGGCTCGGCTCCCTGCTGGAAAAAGACCAACGCTTTCCCCAGCGCACCAATGTCCAGTTTGTGAAAGTGCTGGATCGCAAGCGCATCTACCTTGAGATTTGGGAACGGGGAGCCGGTTACACGCTCGCGTCAGGCAGCAGCTCTAGCGCCGCAGCCGCCGTTTGCCATCGCTTGGGATGGTGTGACGCCGACATTCAAGTTCACATGCCAGGCGGAACCTTACAAATCACACTGGACGCGCAATTTCAGGTCACCATGCGCGGAGCGGTCACCCGCGTCTCTTCTGGAACGGCCCACCACGAACTGTTCACTTACCCATTCCCTACAGGCGCCTGATGGCTACCTCATCGCTGTTTGGTGACACTCCCGACCTCCACAGCTTCTTGCAGCGCGCAGCCGCAGAGATCACGCAAGCCACCACAGCTAGGTTGCCGGACGCGGAGCCCCGCTCGTATCTCTATGATTTGATGCGAGACTATCCCCAACGTGGGGGCAAACGCTTCCGCCCCGCGCTCGTGCTGCTTTGTACCGAGTGGCTCGATGGCAATTGGCAGGAGGCCCTCCCTGCAGCCGTCGCGCTGGAGTTGTTTCACAACTTTGCGCTCGTGCATGACGACATTGAGGACTCTTCTCTCTTTCGTCGTGGCCAACCGACCCTGCATCGTCAGCACGGCGTCCCGCTGGCGCTCAACGCCGGAGACAGCCTGTTTGGCTTGGTTTGGGAAGTGTTGCTGGAGCTGCGTCACACGCTGGGAGCCGACCGTTGCCTCGCGTTGCAGGGATGGTTCGCGCACGTGTTCCGGGTGACTTTTGAAGGGCAAGCCTATGACATTGGCTGGGGTTCACAGGATTACTTCCCCACACGCCAGGAATATTTTGAGATGATCCGCCGCAAAACAGGCATGTATTCCGGTCGTGGGCCCTGTGAGGCTGGGGCGCTACTGGCGCAAGCGTCGGCAGATCTACGACAACAAGTCGGGCGCTTCGGGGAAGCGTTAGGCATTGGTTTTCAGATTCGCGACGATGTGCTGAACTTGCGCAATGCTGCCGCCGAGCAAGGAGGCTATGGCAAGGAATATGGCGGAGACATCATGGAGGGCAAGCGCACGCTGATTACAATTCACCTTTTTGAGAACCTCTCTGAGGCTGACGCACAGCGTCTGCGCAGCATCTTGCTCACTCCCGCCGCGCAAACACAGGACGCAGACATCCGCTGGGCGATTGAGCAAGCCGAGGCGACGGGCGCGCTCCAGGCTGCTGCCGACACCTGTCAAGCCTATGCAGAGCAAGCACGCGACGAACTAAAACAGCTGCCGGAACACCCTGCGCGCGCGATTCTCTTCGAGCTTGTCGACTTCCTGACCCTTGACCGCGAGCTATGAAGCGCAGGCTTCTTCCGTGAACAGCTCTAGCCACTCTCCGACTAAGGGGAAATAGAGCGCACACCGCACGGCCCTCTCTTCCATTTGCTGAAACAACTCTCGATAGCTCCTCAACTGTGGCGCATAGCTTCGTGACTGGCGCTCCCGAAATTCTTCCAGCGTCTCTTCCGAGCGCGGTTCTGACGACTTGTAATCCACAATCCAGCGCACCCCTTCGTCCACAAAAGTTCGATCAATCGTCCGCCGAACCAGCGCGCCGTCTTGCGCCGAGGTCAACTCCAACTCACTGAAGGCGTCTGTGTTAGCCTGCAACAACCACCGCCCACGAGGATCTTGCAGCGTTGTGCGGATGGCCTGTTCGATGCGCCCTGAGAAGAAGGACAAGCGGGCTTCAGGGAAGCCTTTGTTGCGCAGCGCTAGCTCCCAGTTGCTTCGTCGTTGGGGCAAAACCGTGACCGGCCACGCGTCTAATCCATCCTCTGCGATCTGCTGCAAAATCGCGTGAATGTGCACGCCCAGCTCGCGTCCCATCCACCCCGCCGCAGGCTCTTCTGGGAGCAGAACGGCGTCTTCCTCATGCCAGCTCGGTTTGATCGCGGGAGGGGAGTTCACCGCACGCTCAGGCAAACACTGCTCCCTAGGCAGCCGCTCCAACATCGCAGGCCTGAGCGTCACACTCGCGGCCGTGCGTGGCTCTGCAGGGGGGAGCGCTCCAATCAAGGCTTGCTCACGCAGTGAGGCCCAGAGCATTCCCAACGCGGTGTTCGCAGGCGGGTCACTCCAGTCATGATTCTTAGCATCTTCTGCCAGCGCTCCACACAGGTGCAGATGCTGCTCTGCGCGCGTCACAGCCACATACATCAGCCGCCCCAGCTCATAGCGGCTCTTCTCTTTCTCAAAATCTCGCAGGTACTCATACAATCGATTTTTGGAGGTCTCGTCACTGCCAGCTTCGTGGATGGGGGCTAACAGCAAGGCGGAGGGGCGCTCCTCTACGGCTTGTTCGCGCCACTGGAGCAGCGGAGTCTCCTCGTTGCGGCTCGGGCGGTGCAGTCCAGGCAAAATCACGGTGCCAAACTGCAATCCCTTCGATTTGTGCATGGTCATCACCTCCACTCGGGCGTCCGTGGTGTCGGGCTGCGCAAAGAGCTCTTGGACGGCTTCTTCTAAGCGGTCAGGCAGAGGCACTTGGCGCTGCTCTAAGTCTTCCAGCAAAGAGAAGAAGCTCTCGGCGTGTTGAAGCTCTGTGTGCGCGTGCAGGCATTGCGGCCCCCGCAAGCGCAGCCACAGGCGCTCGACCAGTTCGCGCAGGGACAGGTGCCAGCGTTGTGAGGCGACGGGTTCCCACGCCTGCTGGAAGTGGATCAGGCGTTGTTGCCCGTCTTGGCTCAGCGCATCCCAACGCTTGTTTTCCCACAAAATCGCGCTCACGGTGCGCTCATGCTCTGCGGGTTCTCCAAACAACAGCGTCAGATCCGCCAAGGTCAAACCACACCAGGGCGCGCGTAAGATCGCCAACCACGCGCCACGATCGCCTTCGTGCACCACGGCCCGCGTCAGATGCAGCAAATCCTCCACGACTTGCTGCTCCGCCAAGCGCTCAATCTCCACCGCACGGAAAGGGATCTGAGCCCGACGCAACGCGGGCAACAGCTCTGTGAGATGTCCTCGGTTTCGCACCAACACGCCGACGCGGTGGTCCTCGTCGGTGCCTTCCAATGTGCGTTGAATGAGCGAGACCACGCGGTTCGCTTCTGCCTGCTCTTCCTCCGCGCGCAACAGGTGCACCTCCACCGCAGGCGGAGCCGCTAGGGCCGGATGAACGCCTTCAGAAGGTTCATAACAGATCGCGCCCACCGCGACGTTCTCTTGTGAGGGCAGCACCTGCGCGAAGGTGGCGTTGACCCAGTCCACGATGCCTTGCTGAGAGCGAAAATTCCGGCGCAGCTGCAATGGAATCGGGCGCAGCGCGCTCAGCCCAAACTGCTGCACTTGCCGAAACAAGCTGACCTCCGCTTGTCGGAAGCGGTAGATCGACTGCATCGGGTCTCCGACGACAAACAGCGTGTGCGACCCATCCTTGGGCCACTCCGACGTCAGGCTTTCCAGCAACTGAAATTGTCCTTGGCTGGTATCCTGGAACTCATCCACCAACAGATGGCGCAGCTCTTGGGGGGCGTTTATCGGGTTTGGCCTCTCTTGGAGCGCCCGCTCTGCGCGTTGCGAGACTTCGGCAAAATCAACGGCCCCCTCACTGCGGAAGACGCGCTGAAGGGTGTTGGCTGCCGCCTGTAAGATTTGCAGCAAAGCCCACAAGACCTCCCACGCGTCTTCTTCATAGCGCAGCGGATATGGGAAGTTTCGCACACGATGGAGCAGCTCGGCGTTTTCGGGAGTTTGGGCGCTCAGCAGGTCGCGTACGGCCTCTTTCATCGCCTTGCCGGCGTCTCCTGCGGGGAAGCCGTGATTTCTATTGAATTGCTTGCGCCACTTTCCCTCTTTGGTGAGCAGAAAATGACCGAGCGCTTGCCACTTTGGGAGGTCTTCAGCCCGGGCTGTCAGCGTAGAGTTCCAGTCTTGCAACGCTGCCAGCTGTGCTATTTCGCTTCCTGCCGCTTGGAGATTTGTCAGCGCAGCCTGCACGATGCCCTGTAAGGTTTGTTGGGATGTCTCTGGAAAACACTGCGGGAGCGCGCGCATTTCCAGTTGGATCACCTCGGCGAAGGTCTGTTCCAACTCGCGTCGCAAGCGCTCCGGGTCGTCTGACGCGCGGGACAGGGGGCGCAACCACTGATCGCGGCGCCCGAGCATGTCGCAAAGCAGCTCTTCTACGCGATGGAGATCGTTGTTCAGGTGCGCCAACAACGTCTCGACCGAGGCGGCGAGTGCATCCTCCTCAGCTTCTAAGAGCGCAAGTGTCCGTCTCGCCGCGAGACGATACAAATCACGGGGTTTCTCCGTCACCTTGGCTGCGGCCCCCACTCCCGACTGCAAGGGGTGTTGACGCACGATCGTCGCGCAGAGGGAGTCAATGGTCTGCACACGCAATCGGGTGGGTTGCTCCAGCAAATTCCACTGCTGCGCGTGATTTTGCGCTAAGGCCGCCGCCGCGAGATCGTAGGTTTGCTGCGCGTGAGCTTTCTCAGGGCGCGGCTGTGTTTGGGCGGCTCGGAGACTCTGTAAAATCCGATGGCGCATCTCCGCCGCCGCTTTGTTGGTAAACGTGATCGCGAGGATGTGCTCTGGCTCTTCCACAACGGCCAACAGGGCGAGCACCCGTTGCGTCAACAGCTCGGTCTTTCCCGAACCGGCTGGTGCTTGAACAATGAAACTTTGCTGCGTTTCGAGCGCTTGAGAACGGGCGTCAGAGTCAGACATTGGGGGCTTGCTACTTTGGAGAGGTCAACTTGGCCAGACAATCAGCCAAGCGATTAAAAAAGCGGACGAGACGCACACTGGGGGCAAATGTCCCAGAAACACCTCTAGGCTGGCATCACTCAGATCTCGGTGTAACACCGCTCCGTTCAGAGACTCTTCCAGCTCGGTCCGCTCGCGTCGCAGTTTGCGTGTGAGGGAGATGGAACCGAGCACGGCAGCCAAGACGACCGATCCCAAGGCTGAGCCAATCCAAGGCACCAGCGACACGACTTGCGACAACAGCGGGCTCCCTTCTCCTTGAGCGAAATTCGCCAGCGCGATGATGTAGGTGGAGAAGAGAAAGGACTCGGAGATTGCTAGGTAAGTCATGCGCTGCGCGGTTAGCTCGTATTCAAAGCGAATGTGCGCGTCAAGACGAGCGAGGCGTTCGCGTTGAGACGCTTCTGAGAGCGGAGCCTTCGACATGTTCAGAAGTTGTATTGTAGAGGCGGCTACAAAGCAGGCAGGGTGTCCGTTGGATTCTTTTCCAACAGTTGGTGGTCGTGAAAATAGCGCACGGTTGTATTCGCCGACGCGTGGCGGGCATACGCTTGGACTTTCTGCAGCGGTTCGCCGAGTTCTAGCGCGAGAGTGATCGCGGTGTGTCGCAGGTAGTGCGTGGAGATTTCAATACCGATCTCTTTGCCCAAGCGCTTGACCACTTCATTGATGCCTTTGCCGGTCATCTGTTGGCCCATCGTGCGATGTCCTAGTGAAGGAAAAACCCACGGAGCTGTGATCTCCCACTCCTGCGCAACCGCCCGCCACGTCTGCAAATCTTGATACAGCTCCTCCCGAATTTTCAGCTTTTGCACGACGCCACTCTTGGTGTGCTCTAACACGGCGACCCAAAAGCGTCCGTCTTGGCGGATGTGTTCCCAGCGCAGCCCAGCGACTTCACTCCGACGCGCTGCCGTAAAATACAGAAACTTCAACAGCGCGCGGTTTCGACTACGCAGGGGAACGTCGATTCGTTCGTCATAAGCGACATGGTCATTGGCGGCGAGCATCTGCTGCAACTGGTTCACCCGCAGAGCGCCCTTGTTGCTGAGTTGTGAGACGCGCTCGTTGCGGATCAGCGATGACTTGAAGGGGTTTTGCTGGAGATAGCCGCACTCCGTCAGCACCTTGCAGACTTTCTTCAGCGCGCTCATCGACTGATTGATGCTCGCCGGCTTTTTGCCAGCTTGCTTGAGAAACTCTTTGTATTCCAGCATCTGCAAGCTATCTAGCTGCTCAAGTTGTTGCGGAGTCTGGATGTTGGCCCAACGCTGAAAGTCGCGGAAAGCGCGGGCATAGGCGCGGCGGGTGTTGGGAGCGTAGTTGCCAAAGACTAGCTCAAGAGCGCGGTCTGCGGAGAGTTCGCGGGAGACGGTAGGTGTCGCGGCAAGCGTCGGGAGAGTGGTCATATTGCGCGCACGGCTTCGCGGCGACGGTACGTTTCAAACAAGTGCCAGCGGACGATGGGGATGTCGCGCAACAGCTCTGCAGGAATCCAGAGCATGGCGCCCTCGGAGGAGACCTCCAACGACTCGGGGCGGCTGTGCTGCAAGACGAACTCTTCCCCGCACACGTCCCCCGCAGAAATCTCGATCGCGCTCGCTGACAGTTGGACGGTTCCCGACTGTAACAAACCGAGGCGCTCGGCGGGAATGGCCAAGGACTCCCCAGCAGACAGCGCCTGTGACTGCGCCTCACGCAAGATGTCATACAGCTTGAGATCGTCGATCAGCTCACAAAACAAGGCCGTATTCCGCAGCGCGTCTTGTTGGGGTAGCAGCTGGCGGCGGTCTTCTAATGCTTCCGCGTTTTGTAACAAAGCTCGGTATGCCTTGACGTCAATCGGCAGCACCTGCACAGGGCTGTGCGCGACGATGTCCTGCGCGATGGGTTCTTCGCACAGAGCTGCGGTCTCGCCCAGCATTGTGCCCACAGGGAGTTGAATCGTGCGCTGATCGGTGACATATCGCACGCGGCCCGTCGCCAACAGCAGCAGCTCCTCGGGGCGTGACCCCGCAGCCTGTAGAGTCGCGCCGGAGGGAATGGAGCGCAGCTCTGCGCCCATCAGCAGCTCTTGCGTCGTCTGTGGATCTAGGGCAGGCAACCGCTGCAACAGCCAACGCACCAGGCGCTCGGTGATGCTCCGTTCGCCTCCTGCATATTGCAGATCACAGTTGCCAAAACTAGCTGTTGTTGCGCGCTGGAGTTGTTCTGCGCTGAAGGTGCCTGAGGTGTGCGCTAGGATCAGCTTTTCGGTCTCGTCGTCTTGAAAATCCACCACCTCACCGTGAATCAGCCCACCGCCGGCATCAATCTTCTTCACATTGCTGGGGCGCAAGTAGTTCGCTTTGACTTTCTCGTAAAACGCCTGCGAGACGGGGTGCTTATTCTGCTCGCCCCGCATTTTGTCTAAAATGCCGAAGGAGATGATGTCTGCGAGATGCGCGAAGCTCTCCTGCGTCTCACCGTGCGTGTGGCGGAAGTAGAAGATGTTCGTCTCAACTGGGTGAGGAGAGAACGCCGGCAGGACCTCGACTCCTGGCGCAATCGAAGACCAGTCGTCAAAGGGGAGATCGTGAAATTCAAAGTAGCTCTCGGCTTCTTCTAATTCGCAATCCAGCAAGGCCGACAGCTTGCGGAAGGCCGAGCGGCGCACCAGCGGAGTCGCAAAGTATTTGAGCCGGTGCCCGGCGCGCATCAAGCTGGGGAGCCCAGCAAAGTGGTCATCGTGGGAGTGCGTGTGAAAGATGCCGGCGACCTCGCTGAGGTCTACTCCCAGCACTTCTAGCGTGTAGTGGATATTCGGCCCCGCGTCGATGAGGTAGGGCGCCCCATGAATCATCAGTATGCTGCCCATGCACGGGCGCAGATGATCCCAGCCGTCGCCTTCCCCTGTGTGCCACACGCAGAAGCGGTCTCGAGGGAGCGCGATCTCTGGGAGGGTGTAGGGGGGTGGATAGCTCTCGTCGGCAGCTAAGCGCAAATCCAAGGCTTGCTCTTCGCCGTTGTAACTCACCAAATATTGGCTTTGGCCCGTTCGTCGAACCTTCACCCCGTTGCGGATGTCAAACCAGCCGTCGCCTTCCACCACACAAGTCGCGAGCAGCTCTTCGGGGCGCATGATCTTGCCAAACGCAAAGTGCATCTTCATGGCCATCATATCCAGCGCTTCATCAAGTTTGGCGCCGCACTCCATCAGCTCTTCTGCCGTCGTCAGCCCATAATTCCCTAAGTAAATGTATTGCAGCTGAGAGTGCACTTGTTGGCGAGAGCCGATGAGGATGGGACGGAGGCCGGTGTTGTTCGGGTGATTGGGAATGATCTGCCCCTGCTTGTAGAACATTTGCAACACAGGGAACTCTGCCATGTTGGCGAAGAGTCCGTTTTGCATCCATTCATCACTCAAGAGGATCGCGTTGGGGCCTGTCTCGAAGGTGGCGTTTCCTTGCGTGGTCAGCTTAATTTTTCCGCTATAGGTCAAGTGCTTGACGCTGTCAGCAGGGCAACCGCAAAGAATCCGGAGGTCGGCTTCAGGGATCTCTAACCAGTAGATCCCGGCTGCTATTTGTTCAACATTCATATTTGCCAAGAGATTCTCCGTGATTCTGCAAGAGGGATTTGTGCTGCGGGCTCAGAAAAACAATCAAAAAACAGACCAAGGAGCGGGAACGCGCTTATTGTCTAACAAAACGCAAGGCTAAATCAATTGCGGCCAAAAGGGAACCAGGGTCTGCGGTAAACGCTGGAGCCCGATCAAAAGCGGTCCCGTGGTCTACCGAAGTCCGAATCAAGGGCAGGTTCAGAGTCGTGTTCACTCCACGTTCAAAACCTAATAATTTCAATGGGATGTGAGACTGATCATGATAGAGCGCCAACACGGCGTCGAATTCACCATTGCGGTGCCTCAGAAAGACCGTGTCAGGAGGAATCGGCCCGGTCACTTGTAAACCCCGCTCTTGCATCTGTTGGAGCGCCGGCACCAAAATGCGCTGCTCTTCGTCTCCAAACATTCCATTTTCGCCCGCGTGTGGATTCAACCCCGGCAAAGCCAGACGGGGCGACCGAATCCCCATGCGTCGCAAGGCTTGATCTGCGACCAGGGCCACCTCTGTCACCCGCTCCGGAGTCAGCAGCTCAATCGCCTGACGCAGCGAGACATGCGTGCTGACGTGTATGGCTCGTAGCTCATCGACCACCAACATCATGATGGGAGGCGCGCCGTTGGTCAGCGCAGAGAGCAGCTCCGTGTGCCCTGGGAAATGATACCCAGCCATGTGCAACGCCGTTTTGCTCAAGGGCGCGGTCGTAATTGCATCAATTTTACCCTGTTGGCAAGCTTGCACCGCCGCTTCCACAAAGCGATATGCCGAGGCGCCGCCCCACGCGTTCACCTCCCCAAGGCACCAATCTCGCGCCGTTTCCGTTCCCAAATCCACCACGCACAGCCCCTCAGGGAGCGAGGCTTGAAGATCGGGTAGCACAGACCAAGACAGATGTAAACCCAAAGACCTCGTTACATCTGACAGCACTTGAACGTCTCCAAACACGACGGGTTGCCAATCGGGGAAAGGGTTGCATTTTGTTAAAGCCTTGATCACAATTTCTGGGCCAATCCCATTGGGATCTCCCATGGTCACACCAAGTCTCGGTCGAGCACGTAACATCATGGAATATTTATGGATTTACAGAATCGCGTCGCGCTGGTCACAGGGGCGGGAGTTCGACTAGGACAAGCGATTGCCATTGCTTTGGCGCGCCAAGGCGTGAAAATCGCTGTACACTACCACCGATCACAAGACGGTGCAAAAAAAACGTTGTCACAATTAGGTCATGATGAAAAGCGACACATGCTATGGCAGGCGGATCTGCAACAAATCGGTAACTTGCCGCAAGCGATCTCTGACATTGAAGACCGCTTAGGCCCCATTGATATCTTGGTGAATAACGCCGCAGATTTTTACCCCACGCCGGTGGGTGAGGTGACCGAAGAGCAGTGGGACCACCTGCACACCCTCAATCTCAAAGCGCCTTTCTTTTTGTCTCAGACGATTGGAAAGCGGATGGTAGAGCGGGGTCAGGGGAAAATCATCAACTTGGTGGATGTCTCGGCGGAGCGTCCGTGGCCTCTGTTCTTGCCCTACTGTGCCTCCAAAGCCGGGCTCGTCTCCCTCACGAAGGGATTCGCCAAGGCCCTCGCTCCCGCCGTTCAGGTCAATGGGATCGCGCCAGGCACCGTCCTCCCTCCCCCTGAAAGCTCTGCTTTTGACACCAACCTTTCGATAGAGCGCAGCCTCCTCAAGCGGATGGGGGCTCCTGAAGATATTGCGCAAGCCGTGCTTTATCTGGTGCAGGCCGATTTCGTGACCGGCACCATCTTGCCTGTAGACGGTGGCCGTTTGCTCGCTTCCTAAGCGGGAAAAGAACTTGCATCCACCACGATTTGCTTTATCTTTTTTCAATTTTTTTCTAGCCGATTCATTCGGTTTTTCTTCATTTTTTCCGTCGGAACACTGCGGCTCAGGCTCCCCCCAAGAGCCACCGACATCCCGCCTTACTTCAAATTCTCAGCAAACCAAGGAGGATTGCGATGAAGATTGATGGCAAACGCCTCACTTTCCCCAGCGCCCTAAACGTCAAATATTCTGCCACTGTGATTGAAGAGAACGAACACGAAATCACGATTGAAGCAGAAGACGAAGAATCCTATCTGAAGATTTACACTCCCTTCCGAGGCGTCGCGAAGTTGTTCGTCTTTGAAAACGGACAGTGGATCGACGCAGAGACCTCGACGCCTTTTGCCGGGCTAGATCTCGCGTCCTTGGGACTCGGAGATCTCAACTTAGACGCGGCTTCCGAGGAAGAGAGCGCCCCCAGCGATTTGCCTACCGACGACAAGCCCAACATCATCATTCCCTGACCCCTGCTTGACATTGCCCTTGGCGTGGCGCTCTCTCGCCCCATCAGGTTTACGACCGACCTCTTTGTGCCGGAACCCTCAACGTAGTTGCATGATATGACCGAACGCATCGTCTTCACTGATATTGTCCACGAAATGCGCGATTCCTATATGGAATATGCGATGAGCGTCATCGTAGGACGCGCCTTGCCCGACGTCCGTGATGGGCTCAAACCTGTCCACCGGCGTGTGCTCTACGCGATGCAGGATCAGGGGAATCACTACAATAAACCGTACCGCAAATCGGCGCGCGTGGTCGGAGATGTGATTGGTAAGTATCACCCGCACGGCGACTCTGCCGTCTATGACACCATCGTGCGTCTGACGCAGCCCTTCTCTATGCGCTACCCTCTCATCGACGGACAAGGAAACTTCGGCTCGGTCGATGGCGATGCCCCCGCCGCCATGCGTTACACGGAGGTGCGCATGCGCCTCATCGCCCATGAGCTGATGAGCGACCTCGACAAAGGCACTGTCAACTTCATCCCGAACTACGACGAATCCCAAACCGAGCCCGTCGTTCTGCCCACGCGCATTCCCAACCTGCTGGTGAACGGCTCTACCGGCATCGCGGTTGGCATGGCTTGTAACATTCCGCCCCACAACCTGGGCGAAGTGATGGACGCGTTCCTTTATTACATCGACCACCGCTACGCTGCGACACTCCCTGAGTTGATGGAGTTTCTGCCCGGCCCAGATTTTCCGACAGGCGGCACGATCATGGGACGCAAAGGGATTTATGACGCCTACACGACCGGCAAAGGCATCGTCCGCATTCGCGCCAAGGCTCACTTTGAAGAGACCAAAGAAGGCCGCGACTCCATCATTGTCACCGAGTTGCCCTACATGGTGAACAAAGCCATGCTCCTAGAGCGCATCGCCGACATGGTGCGCGACAAACGGTTGGAGGGCATCACCGACCTCCGCGACGAGTCCGATCGCAAAGGAATGCGCATTTTCATTCAGGTCCGACGAGGCGATGACCCCAACGTCGTGCTCTCCAACCTCTACAAGCACACGGCCCTGCAATCCTCCTTCGGCATCACGATGCTGGCGATTGTCGACCGCCAACCCAAAGTGCTCTCCCTCGCGCAAACGCTAGAGTTCTTCCTGTCGCATCGCATTGAGGTCGTCACCCGCCGCACGCAGCATGAGCTAGAGCAAGCGCGCAAACGCATGCACCTGCTGGAAGGCCTGATGATCGCGCTTGCCAACTTAGACGCCGTGCTCGAAGACATCCGCCAAGCCTCCAACGGCGGCGCGGCGCAAGAGACGCTGATGCAAAAGTATGAACTCTCGCAAAAACAGGCCCAGGCCATCTTGGATATGCGCCTCCAGCGCTTGACTGGCATGGAACAGGACAAAATCCGCGCAGAACACGCAGACGTCAGCAAAGCCATCACCGACTACGAAGACATCTTATCCAAAGAATCCCGCGTCTTAGAGATCATCCGCGAAGAATCTCGCGACATCCGCGACCGCTACCGTGATGAACGCCGCAGCGAGATCGTGGATGACGACTCCGATATTCTCATCGAAGACCTGATCACCGAAGAAGACATGGCCGTGACGTTCTCCCACGCTGGATATGTCAAGCGCACCGCCATCACCGAGTATCGCGTACAGCGGCGTGGTGGGATGGGTGTTCAGGCTGCCACCACCAAAGATGGCGACTTTGTTGAGCAAATGTTTGTCGCTTCGACGCACGATCACCTCTTGTTCTTCACCAACACCGGCCGCATCTACAGCTCTCGGGTGTATGAGCTTCCACAAGCGAGCCGCACCAGCCGCGGCAAAGCCGTCGTGAATGTGCTGGAACTTCAAGCAAACGAAACGGTGCGAATCTGCTTGGTCGTCCCCAAGAACTACGCTGAGATGGAAGATCTCAAGCACATCCTCATGTGCACCTCGAACGGAATCTGCAAGAAGATCGAAATGCTCAACCCCGCCAAAATCCGTCGCACAGGCATCCGCGCGATTACTCTGGACGAAGGCGACTCCTTGATTTCAGCAACGCTTACCGATGGACAGCGCGAGCTTTTCTTCGCGACCCACTTTGGCATCGGCTTGCGTGTGCACGAGTCCACCATTCGCTCAATGGGGCGAGACGCCCGCGGCGTCATCGGCATTCGGCTCGCCGACGGAGATCGAGTGGTGTCGGCGCTGACACACACCGCCGGCAATCTCCTGACCGTGACCGAGCGTGGGTATGGCAAGCAGTCTGAAATTGACGCCTTCCCGCTGTCTCTCAATCGCGGGAACAAAGGCGTGCGCACCATGAAAGTCAGCGAAACCACAGGGAGAGTCGTCGCGATGCTCGAAATTGTGGAAGGACAGCAGCTGCTGCTGATCACGCAGACCGGGCGCATGATCCGTATCCACACCAACCAAGTTCCCATTTACGGACGCGTCACCCAAGGCTCTCGCTTGATTCGGCTGAACGAAGGCGAGCAAGTCATCGCCGTCGCGCCCGTCACCGAAGAAGACGCCTCTGAAGAGGAAGACGCCGCAGCCACCGAGGAAACTACCGCTGAAGTGTGACCCTCCCAAGAGGTGGCGCATTTTCTGCATTTTGTGCCCACAAATTGTTTCCCTTGGTCACCTGCAACGGACATCCTCATGCGCAGCACACTCTCCTTCTTCGCGACACTACTGCTGTTCCTGACGACGCTCGCCGGTTCTGGCGTCGCACAGGAACCGACTTCCGGGCACATGCTTGATCGTCTGGAATTCATCCCCGGCGACCCCTCTTACTTGACCGTCAAAGGGGTCTTTGACGAGACGCTCTTCCCCTCCATTCAGATCAACTCTGGCGACGCAGCCGGAGAGTTCAACATCGAAATCCCCAAAGCTTTTGTCAATAACATCACTCTGCCGGATCGCGAAGTGGCCTTCGCTGAAGAGCAAAGCGTACAGAGGGTCTCGCTGCAAGAGCGCATCAGCCGCACAGGCGGAGGCAACATCGACTTCTTGGTCGATATGCAAGTCGTCGCCGCCAATGGGGACGTGCAGATTGAGCTAGATCGTGAAAAGTCTGATGCCCAGCAGTTGACCTTCACCCTCGTCCCCATGAGAGACCGCCTGCGCGAGCAAGATCAAAACCGAGCCCGCCAGACGCAGCCAAATTCGGGGATGATGCAACAGATGGCCGAGGCCGCTGGCAACGGAGTGCGTCAAATCAAGCCGATGGCTTCCGCAGCTCGCAACGCCGTGCTGCTGCATCCTGTCGCCGCGATGTTGATGTATCAACAACCTGTGCAGCTCAATGTTTCGGTACTCAATGCCTCCAGTCGTGATCAAAATGCGCAACGCCTAGCGATTCTGCTCGATCGCCAACAGCGCCAGCGCTTGGAAGAGCAGATTGGCATGCGCTTGGAGGTGACCAACATTTCTTCTGTTCGCGAGGGAATGGTACTGCCTCGCACTAAGATTTACTTCCGCCCCAACTTCCTCAAGGCCGCGTTGTCGCTGGCGGAAGTGATTCCCGGAGAGCAAATCGTGGAACTCATGCCATCCAGCCACAAAGGACGGATGGGAACTGACATCGAAGTGTATGTAGGAGAAAATTTTGAGTGAGCGACGTTTGATCCGTAAAGCAGCAGTTTGGATCCTGCTAGGCTTAGTAGCTGTAGCGCCAAGCCTCTGGGCCTTCCCAGAATACACCTCCCGTCAAAACGCCATTCGCCTCGCTGAGGTTCTTGACAAAGGCCAATATCGTGATCTCCGCATCGCCTCTGTCTTCGTTAAGAATCGCACCAACGATGAGCACTTCCTGCAAGCCGTCCTCGAAGACGGCTCTAGCCAAGAGTGGCGCCTGAACCAAATTTATGAGTGGGCCCTGACAGACCAGCTGCAGCTCACCGGCAACCGCGTCTTGGTTTTTCCGTCCGATGAAAGCACCGAGTTCGGCGTCCTCGACAAAAACGAGTTCTATCGCATGGTCTTGACCTCCGAAGCGTTCGTGAAGACTTATGGAGAGCACGACCTTCTGGAGAACAAGCAGCTCATCTTTGGGATTCGCCGTTTCCGCATGCTGCACCCAGACGAAGAAGAGCAATTCTCGCAAGATGAGCAAGGGAACCGCTTTCGCTATGTCTTGGAGCTAGACAACGGCGGGCGCGAAATTCTGACTTACTTAGACGCCTTCCAGCTGATGAACAACGGAGCCTTCGTGCAAAAGGCGCTAGAGGACGACGTCGTGCTGACCCAACCCTATCTGGTCCGCGAGCTGGTCGCGATCCCTCGCCAAGTCGAGGATGAGCTGCGCAACATCTGGCGCTTTGGAGTCGAGATTATTTTTGATCAAAATGTGGAACTCACACCCGACATGGTTCCGTACCAAATCGTGGAGCAAAACCTACGAGATCCAGAGACCGGCCTGCGCAAAAACCAGTTTTTCATCCACGTGATGATCCCCAACGCTGAGAAGATCCGCGAGGTTCCCGGCTTCCGCGCCCTTGAATACCTCCAACACGTGGAAGTCGTCACCGACGTAGAGCATCAGCAGCGAGTCTTCCTCCGCGCTCAGATTACACCCCAGATTTTTGAGCTGCCGCCTTATGTAGAGGTCACCCGCAACAACTCTGTTGTGGTCAACTTCTTCACGGTCACCGACCAAACCGTGACACGTCGCCAGCAGTTTATGGAATCCCGTGTCCCCATCACAGGGCTTCAATCGGCGATGTTTGCTTATCCAGAAGAAACCGAGTTCGAGAAACACTACCTGAGGGCAGTCGAGCAGATCCGCTCCGCGCAACGGCAGTCTAATACCCACCTGAAGATTGACACTTATTTGAGCGCGCTTGCGAGCCTGCATGACGCGGCGATCAACGCGCAGAATGACCAAGAGATCGCACAAGCGCTGTTGCAGCGAGACACCCTGCTCCAGACGCTGCCTGACCTGATCATCTCTAACACACAGCGCAAAATTTTAGAGAGCACCAAAGAGCAGCAAGACTCTTCTCAAATGGAAGAGACACGCCGGCAGCTCTTATCTCACCTAGACCGAGCCGCAGAGTTCGCCACACAGCGCGAACAGCAGCAAAAGATCGCGTCTCTGCAAAATATTCTGCGCTGATGCCTCCACCGAGAGCGGCCCGCCGCTCTCACCCCACGACGAAATTCCTCCTTGTAGTTCTCCTTTTGTGTGCTAGTGTCCCACCCCTTGCTTGTGAGAACCCTCCAGTCTGAGGAACCATGCTGCATCAGTTCGCCTACCTTCCTAAATGGCAACCATTGCCGTTTGGCTGTTTCAGTGGAATCATATTGGTTTGTCTGCTTGCCACATTGCTAGCTCTGTAACATCCTTTCCATTTGAAGCCACTATGAGCGTCACTCAAGAACAAGAACCGCAACAACCTGCCCAGCCTGGCTTCAATCGCGAAGCTGAAGTCCTGCATCAAGATATAGAACGCCGCAGAATGATCATGATCATCTGCTACGCCATCTGGAATTTGGCGTCGTTGTCCTTTTTTATTATGCCCCTCCTCAAACTCGCAGAGGTCGAGAGCCACTACCCCTACATGTTCGCCAACTTTGGCCTCTCATTCTTCGTCTTGTTGTGGTTTTGGCGCCGTCACCCTATCCCAGATGTGGAAGCACGATGATTCATTTGATTCCAGCACCGGCTGTGGTCACAGTTGGGGACGAGTTAATCTTAGGTGAATTAGCAAACGGTAATCTGCAGTGGATGTTGCAGTGGCTCAAAGAGCAAGGACAGCCGGCGGGCACTGCGATTACGCTGCCAGATCATGTTGAAGTGATTGGGAATTGGCTCCGCAAATTGCGCGAAGACTATAGCCCGATTCTGGTTTCTGGCGGAATTGGCGGGACTCACGATGACTGCACCCGCGCTGGTATCGCGCGCGCCTTAGACGTTCCCTTGGTGCGCCATCGAGAATGCTACGGCCAACTCAAAGAGAAGTACCAAGACCGCCTCAATGAGGCCCGCTCGCGCATGGCCGACCTCCCGGAAGGCGCCTCTCTGATTCCGAACACCCACGGGGCCCCAGGCTTTTACTTGCAAAACATCTTCGCCTTCCCCGGCTTTCCGAGCATGCTACAAGAGATGGTCCCGCAGACGCTCGACCTCTGGACCCTGCCTCACGCCCAGTGGGCCGAAGAAGAAGAGCAACTTGAGATCCCAGAAGGAGACGCTGCCGCTGCCGTTGAGACCTTTAGCCGCGCCTGGCCAAGCGCGCGACTTGGGATCTATGCCGACAGCAACCTGACGCTGCCTCGCAAAATCAAGCTCCGCTTGCGCTACCCTGCTACCGAACACGAAGTGCACAACGCCTTCGCGACCCTTGTCCAACGCCTCCGCGACGAATCTTCCAGCCGAACCTCATGATCTCCATTTCTAACCTTGGGATGCAATACGGTCCCAAGATTCTCTTTCAGCAAGCCAGCCTCAACTTCGACCCCGGAAAACGCTATGGCCTCGTCGGCGCCAACGGAGCTGGAAAATCTACCCTCCTCAGGATTCTGACAGGCGAAGAGAACGCCTCTGACGGCAAAGTGGCCGTCCCCCGCGAAACCAAACTGGGCATCCTCAAACAGGATCACTTCAGCTACGAAGAGACCGTGATCTTGCACGTGGTGTTGCAAGGCAGAACGCGCCTCTGGGAAGCCTTTGAGCAAAAAGAGAGGCTGCTGTCCCAAAGCACGATGGACGAAGAGACCGGGCACCAGCTCGCGCATTTGGAAGAAGTCATCGCCGAAGAAGATGGCTACACCGCTGAAGCCTTCGCCGCAGAACTCCTCGCCGGCCTCGGCATCGCCGAACCATATCATCCAGAAAAGATGCGCTCGCTGTCTGGTGGCTTCAAGCTGCGGGTGCTCTTGGCGCAAGTGCTCTTCAGTCAGCCCGATGTGTTGCTCTTGGACGAACCGACCAACCACCTTGACATTGTCTCAATCCGTTGGCTCGAAGACTTTCTGATCAACACCTATCAAGGCACGCTGATTTTTGTCTCGCACGACCGCGACTTCCTCAACTCCGTGTCAACTCATATCGTGGACATCGACTACCAAGAGGTTCGCCCGTATGTCGGCAACTACGACAAATTCTTAGACGCCAAAGATCTCGCGTCCGAACAACGCCAGAAAGAGATCGACAGCGTGGAGAAGAAAGCCGCAGAAATGCAAGCCTTCGTAGATCGCTTCCGCGCCAAAGCCACCAAAGCGCGACAAGCGCAGTCTCGCGTCCGCATGATCGAGAAGATGGACATTCCAGAGGCCAAACGCTCCACACGGGTCGCCCCGAATTTGCGTTTTCTACAGACGCGCCCTTCGGGCAAGACGGTGCTCACCCTCAAAAACGTCCATAAATCGTTCGGCGACGTGCGTGTTCTCAAAGGGGTGAGCACCGAAATTCAACGCGGAGAAAAAGTCGCCCTGATTGGCCCCAACGGCGTAGGAAAGTCCACCTTGCTCAAAATTGCGCTGGGCAATCTACACGCCGAGCAAGGGGAGACCGAGTGGGGCTATGAAGCACAAGTCTCTTACTTTGCTCAAGATCACCACGATCTGCTCACCGGAAAAGTCAGCGTCTATGACTGGCTCTACTCCTTCGCTCCCCAAGAAAGCATCGGCACCATCCGTGGCTTGTTGGGGCAAGTTTTGTTCTCAGGAGACTCTGTCAAAAAAAGCGTCAACGCGCTCAGCGGAGGAGAAGCCGCTCGCTTGCTCTTCGCAAAAATCATGTTGGAAAAACGCAACGTGCTCGTGCTGGACGAACCGACCAACCACCTCGACCTAGAAGGCGTCGACGCCCTCGCCGATGCCCTCGCCGAGTTCGAAGGTACCGTCATCGTGGTGAGCCACGACCGTCACTTTGTAGCGCGGGTCGCGACGCATATTTTGGAGCTTACCCCAGACGGCGCACGCGACTTCTCTGGAAGCTACAAGGACTACTTAGAGCGCTTTGGAGACGACTACCTCAATCGCGATATGACGCATCTGCACGAGGCCAAACCCAGCCAAACGCAGCCCGCTCAGGCTCAAGCTGTCCAGAAGCCCAAACTCTCAGGGGCAGAGCGCAAAGAGCAACGCAAGCAGATCTCTCAGCTTCAAAAGAAAGTAGACAAACTCGAGCAGGAAATTGCTGCCCACGAAACGCAGATTGAACAAATCGAGCAGCGCTTCAGCTCTGAAAATTTTTATCGAGACACCCAAAACGAAGAAATTCAGCGTTTAGAAGCGCAAAAGACCGATCTTCAGCAGCGTCTTGCACAACATCTGCAGCGCTGGGAAGAGGCTAGCAGCGCGCTGGAAGAACTCAGACAAACCGCCTGAAAGGCATCGCTATGATTAAAGTTCTATTGATGGAAGATGAAATCGGCCTGCTGAACACCACGCAGGAATTTCTTGAAGTGCTGGGATATGAAGTCCACGCAGCAACCAACGGCATCGACGGTATGAAAATCCTGGCAGACACCCCCATTGATTTGGTCATCACCGACATTCGCATGCCCCGCAAAAATGGGCTGGAAGTCATCCGTGAGTTGAACCGAACGCGCCCCGAGCTGCCGATCATTGCTGCTTCAGGGGGAGGTGAGTTGGCGGGAGAAGAAATCGACGAGGCCCTCAGCAAACTCAACATTGTCGCCAACTTCGGCAAGCCCTTTTCCATGAAAGAGATCCACCAAGTCATCCAGAAGCACCTGAGCGACAAAGCCTGACCCGCGCGACGCCCGCCGTCTCCATCATCGCTACGCTTTTCCATTCCGCATCAAGGTTCCGCATGTCTGACCACGTCCCCGCTGAAAACACCGAGCGCGAGCTGCTCATCCAAACTCTGCGTCTCCAAGAACAGGCTTCGGTCTCGAACATCTCTCAGCTCGTCGAGTGCCGCAAACAACTCGAACTCGCGCGGCTGCAGAATCAAATTCTCACCAACACCGCCGATCACTCTGCCGACCCCCAACTCCGCGCTGAAGTCTCTGAGTTGCGCGACCAAGAGACCCTCAATCTCGAAAACCTGACCTACGACTACTTGATGCTGCTAGAAGAAGAGCGGCAGTGGCTGATGATGTTCGTGCGCTGTTTTGATGAGATGAACTTTCCCGATGGCGGCGTGTGGAAGACCTTCTTCACAGAAGAAATGGAGGAGCAAGACTTTGCCTTTCGCAAGCTGCTGAACGCTCGCAAAGAAAAAGCCGAAGCCGTCCGCGCCGCTCAGCAAGCGGCCCAAGCCGAAGAGAGCCACGCCAACCTGCCTCCAGAAGCGACGACGGGAACCATCTCAGCGGCAGACTCGCCCCCAGCCAACTGACGCCCCATGCGCATTCAAAGCCTGCGAGTTGCGGGCTTCAAGTCCTTCTGCCACCCCACCTCCTTCCAATTTCGACAAAATGGCATCACGATCATTGTAGGCCCGAACGGATGCGGCAAATCCAACGTGGTGGACTCTATCCGCTGGGTGCTGGGAGAACAGCGCGCCCGCCAAATGCGCGGCAGCTCGATGGAAGACGTGATCTTCGCGGGCAGCTCCTTCCAGAAGCCGCTCGGCATGGCCGAAGTCACCCTCACGTTCACCAACCCCGAAGGCGACACTCTCCCCAAATATAGCGAATACACCGAAATTGCGATCACGCGCCGCCTCTACCGCTCTGGGGAAAGCCAATATCTGATCAACAAAACCCCCGTGCGGTTGATGGACATCCGCGAGCTGTTCATGGACACCGGCGTCGGCAGTGGCACCGGCTATTCCATCATCCAGCAAGGTAAGGTCGAAGAGCTCATCAACGCGCGCCCCGAAGAACGCCGCAACTTCATTGACGACGCCGCCGGCATCGTCAAATTCCGCTTAAAACGCCAAACCGCCGAAAAACGCCTAGAAGAGACTCGCCAAAATTTGCTGCGGGTTGACGATGTGTTGCAAGAGCTGCAACGCCAAGAAGAAGGACTGCGCGATCAAGTCCAGGTTGCTCGCAAATATCTCGCGCTCCGCCAAGAAATTCAGGTTGCCGAGCATCAGCTGACCCAGCGGCGCTGGTTTCTCGCTCTACAAAAAGAGCAGCAATCCGCGCTCACGCTCCAAGCCTTCGAGCAACAGCAAGAGCAATTGCACCATGAGAAGCAGCAGCACGAGACCGAGCTAGCGGCCCTCTCCCTGCAACAAACTCAGCTAGGGCAAGACCTCGCAGAACAGCGCAATCAACTCTTCCAGCAAGAGCGGGCGATTCAAGACGCCGAGAACCAACAACAACTGGAGACTCAGAACATCCACAACGCGCACGAGCGGACAACCCAGCTGCAAGACGATGCCTCCAGCTTTGCCAGTATGATCACGGATTTAGATGCTGAGAAACGCGACGAAGAAGCGCAGATCCAACAACTCCAAGAAGAATACGACAGCCAGCAGAGTCTGTTACGCGACATCGAAGACCACCGCATCGCAGGGAACCAAGCGCTGCAGGCCGAGAGCGAGCAACTGCAAGCGCTGCAACGCCAGCTGCTGCAAGTGCACACCCAGCTCACCAACGCGACCAACCAGCTCAACTTTTTTGAAGAGCGCCTCTCCCAACAACAAGAGCGCCTCTCCCAACTTCGCGCGCAGCAACGCGACGCCGAAGAGCACTTCCGCGAGGCCCAACAACGACTGAGCCGCTCCAGCGGACGCGCCGATGTCCTCGAACAAGAACAAGTCGAACTCCACGATCAACTAACCGAACGGCAGAGCGAGTACGAAGAGCAGAAAGAAGGCGTGCATGTGCAGGAACAACAACTCAAAAACCTGCAATACGACTCTGGGAAAGCCCAATCCCGCTTGCGCTCTTTAGAAGAGATTCAAAGCAAATATGAGGATTTCAGCGATGGCGTGCAGCAGCTTTTGGAACAACTCCGACAATTCCCCGAAGCGCGCGAACAGCTTGGGTTTTGCGGCATTTTCGCAGACTTCACCGAGCTTTTGACCGATCAAACAGACCGCTTGGCGCCTGTGCTCTCTGAACTCTTAGACTGGGTTGTGCTGCGCTCCATTGAGCAACTTCCCGCCTTTGAAGCCTTTTGTCAGCAGCACGAAATTGGGCGCCTGCAAGTTCTCGCTCTCGATCAGCTGCCGGAGGTCTCAGGCCCGCGCCCCCAAGGCGAAACCCTCGCGTCGTTCGTCCGGTGCAAGGCACCGCTCACCGAGTGGAGCCAGCGATTTTTCGAGCGCGTCGTGTTGCTCAACAAAGAACCGCACGCTTGGCACGCTGCGCTCGTTGCGTGGTCGATCAACGCAGGGACCACCGCGTGGGTCTCCCCTCAGGGGAGCTTCTTGCCCCACTTTGGCAACGCGCGCCTTGGCCGCCTGAGCGGCGCGTCTTTTGGGTTCCTGCAACGACAACAAGAGATCACCCAACTCCGCCAGCAAACCGAAGAATGGCAGATTCGCATTCAAGAAGCCGAAGAGGTGTTAGAAGAGTTGCAAGACGCACAACAAGAGCGCGCAATGGAGATTCAAGAGGCCCAAGAGCAGCTGCACGAGAACCAACTGGAGCTCTCTCGCCTGCAACAAGAGCAAGAGCACAACGAAATGGAGGTGCGACGCGCCGAAGGGTTCCGCACACAACTCGGCAAAGACCTAGCCCGCATTGCTCAAGAAGAAGGCCGCTTGCGCGAGGAACAACAACAAACGCGCCACAACTTTGAGCACGCCGAACAACAACGCGGACAGCTCGAGACACAAGTCGAACAGCAGCAAGAGAAGATT